>NZ_QRGQ01000002.1:0-570613 GCF_003367205.1 Arthrobacter sp. RT-1 | reverse complement strand
GCCGAATCCGGCGGGTTCGTCCGCGAACACTTCTTCGGCAAGGACCCCCGCACCAAAGACCTCGTCGCGGACCTCACCGATGACCAGATCTGGAACCTCAAACGCGGCGGCCACGACTACCGCAAGGTCTACGCCGCCTACAAGGCAGCCACCGAATTCAAGGGCAAACCCACCGTCATCCTCGCCAAAACCGTCAAGGGCTACGGACTCGGACCCCACTTCGAAGGCCGCAACGCCACCCACCAGATGAAGAAGCTGACCCTTCAGGATTTGAAGGAATTCCGGGATTATTTGCGGATCCCCATTTCCGATGCCCAACTGGAAGAGGATCCCTACAGCCCGCCGTACTACCACCCCGGCGAGGACGCCCCCGAGATCGCCTATCTCCTGGAGCGGAGAAGGGCGCTGGGTGGCGCGGTCCCGGAACGCCGGCCAAACCATCAGGCGGTCGAGTTGCCTGAGGCCAAGACTTTTGAGGTCGTCAAGCGCGGCTCCGGAAAGCAGCAGGCAGCCACCACCATGGCGTTCGTCCGCCTGCTCAAGGATTTGCTCCGGGACAAGAAGTTCGGGCACCGGATTGTGCCCATCGTGCCCGATGAATCCCGCACCTTCGGCATGGACGCCTTCTTCCCCACCGCAAAGATCTACAACCCCGGCGGCCAGAACTACCTGTCCGTGGACCGGGACCTGGTCCTGGCCTACAAGGAATCCGCCCAGGGCCAGCTGATCCACCCCGGCATCAACGAAGCCGGCGCCGTGGCAGCCTTCACCGCCGCCGGCACCGCCTACGCCACCCACGGCGTGCCCCTTGTCCCGGTCTACGTGTTCTACTCCATGTTCGGCTTCCAGCGCACCGGTGACGCCTTCTGGGCAGCCGCAGACCAGATGACCCGCGGCTTCATCATCGGCGCCACCGCAGGGCGGACCACCCTCACCGGCGAAGGCCTCCAGCACGCCGACGGCCACTCCCCGCTGCTGGCCTCAACCAACCCGGCAGTGGTCACCTACGACCCCGCCTACGGCTACGAAATGGGCCACATCATCCGCAACGGCCTGGAACGGATGTACGGGCCGGACTCGGAAGACCGGAACCTCATGTACTACCTCACGGTGTACAACGAGCCCATCACCCAGCCCGCCGAACCGGAGGAACTGGACGTCGAGGGCGTCATCAAGGGCATTCACCGGGTGTCGGCGTCGGACGTTGCAGGACCAAAAAGCCAGATCCTGGCGTCCGGCGTGTCGGTACCGTGGGCGCTGGAAGCCCAGCGGATCCTGGCCGAAGACTGGTCCGTCTCCGCCGACGTCTGGTCCGTCACCTCCTGGAACGAACTGCGCCGCGACGGCCTCGCCACCGAAGAGGAAGCGTTCCTGAACCCCGGCGACCCCGCACGCGTACCCTTCGTGACCCAGCAGTTGGCACACGCACAGGGCCCGGTAGTGGCGGTCTCGGACTACATGAAGGCAGTCCCGGACCAGATCCGCCAGTTCCTCCCGCACCAGTTCGCCTCGCTCGGCGCAGACGGCTTCGGCTTCTCCGACACCCGCGCAGCAGCCCGACGCTTCTTCAAGAACGACACCCACTCCATCGTGGTGAAGACCCTGCAGCTGCTCGCCGCGAGGGGCGATGTGGAGGAGGGCGCACCGCAGTACGCCATGGACCGCTACAAGCTCCTGGACGTCAACGCCGGAATCACAGGCGGGGCGGGCGGGGACGCCTGATTCCCTGCCCGACAGACAGGCAGTCGGGACGGTTTCCGGGGGGAGACCGCCCCGGCTGCCATTTTCATTTAGGGTGCAGCTATGGGCAATCAGGGCGCGGACAGCACGGCTGGCCGCAGGGCGACGGGCATAGTCCTGGCGGCCGGGGCCGGTACCCGCTTGGGAATGGGCCCCAAAGCGTTGCTGCCATACCGCGGGCGGCCGCTGGTGGAAGTGATCGCCGGGAGCCTGCTCGACGGCGGCTGCCGCGAGGTAGTGGTGGTGCTCGGTGCGGGGGCGCCCGAGGTCGCCACGATCGCCGACCTGGACCGTTACCGGGTGGCCATCAACCCTGCTTGGCGTTCGGGAATGGGCAGCTCTTTCCTGCTGGGCGAGCAAACGGCGGACCCGGGAGACCACTTGCTGATAGCCCTTGTGGACCAGCCAGGGCTGACCCGGGCAACAGTCGGGCGCCTGCTGGCACACCACCGTCCCGGCCGGATCACCGCTGCCGCTTACCGCCGCGGTGATATGTCCGACGGCGGCATGCCGGCTGGACATCGGGCGGGGCCGGAAAGCGAGCAACAGAACAGGCTACTCCGCGGCCATCCGCTGCTCATCGACGCTTCCCTGCGGCAATCGGTCATCGCGACCGTGACGGGCGACGCCGGGGCACGCGGCTTTCTGCGGGCGCACCCGGACCTGGTGGATGAGGTGGATTGCAGCGACCAGTCCACCGGCGAGGACATCGACACTCCGGACCAGTTGGGGCTTCTCGGCTAGGAGACCGCTTGATAAGGGCCAGGATCCCCACGGCATTTGAAGGGGTGGTCAGCCGCGGGAATGCAGGAACCGGTCCAGGACGACTTCTCCCGGGGACGGCCCAAGGTGGAACACGTCAACGTGGCCGCCAACGGCATCCTGAAGGGTTTCCGGCCATTGGGGTGGTTCCCAGTCCTGGTGTTCGCTTTTGTATCTTCTGCCGGATGGTGAGATCCAGCCGGGTGGTTCATTTTTCGTGGCCGGCGTGGGTGTCCAACCGCTGGTGTGCCTGAGGCGGTGGTGTTTGCGGCAGGGCTGGCCCAGGTTGCTGATCCCGGTGGTCCCGCCGTGATGCCACGCCAACAAATGGTCCGCCTCGTTGTCCAACGAGTTGTTGCTGCAACCCGGGAACGGGCACTTCCCGTCCCTCAAGCGCAGCCACCGCCGGATAGCTTTGGTGACCCGGTAGCTGGTGCGCCCGATTTCCAGCGGCGCCCCGTCCCGCGGATCCACCAGCACCCGGTAAAACGAGCCAGCCCCGTCCGCCACCAACTTCCGCGCCATCGACGCCGGGATGGGGCCGTAGCCGTCAAGCATCGCCGTTCATCCGTCAGACCCATAAGCGAGAACACCGGCACCGTAACCAGGACCTCCGCGTGCGGGGCGCGGACCTCCGCAACCGTACGGCCGGGGTTCTGCCCGTTGCCCAGCACGGCGGCGGCGAAGATGTCGGCGCAGAGCTGAGGCAGGGTCCGGGACTCGTCCGGGCCCTGCAACCCCCGGGCCAGGGCGGTGGTGCGGTTCCACATCGCCGACGCGGTGTCCGTAGACAGGTAGGCGTGGAACCAAGCCATCCCGTCCATGTCCGGACGGTGCTCCACCCGCCGCTCCGCGACACTCCTGGCGTGACGTTTTTCGAGGGATTCGGGGTGGTGGCGTTCCCGCCAGGTCCGGGCCTTGTGCCGGAACCGGTGCGGCACCAACTCACCCGGCCCCGCACACCCGCGGGCCGGGTTCGGGGCGTCCGGGCCCAGGAAGTGCGCCTCCAACGCCGCCGCCCCGGCCCGATCCAGGGTGGCGGTTTCCTCCACCATGGCCTTCGCGTGCGCCCACGACAAGCTCCCGTCCTGCAACCCCGCCAAGGTCAACGGCAAAACATTGGCCAGCACCTGCGACTGGTCCAGCAGCACCCCGGCAGCCCTCGCACCAATGGTCAACACACCCGCGACCTCGGCGACCATCGACGCTTCCTGCGCCATCGCCCCGGACGGCACCATGGCCCGTGACGCCACAGCCTTGGCAGCTTCTGCATACCCCGCGGCCAGATGCACCTTCAACGCAGCTGTCCCGGCCTCAAGCCGGGCGACCCCGGCGAGCCCGTCCAGGCTCCGATCCGCCTGCTCCCGCAACGGATCAAAACCCTCACCGGTCCCACGCAGCACAGTACCCAGCGCAGCAAGGGACGCCTCAAGGACCTCCAACGCTTCCAATGCCGCCCTGCTTGCCATAGGAAAACTATGACAGGGGGGTCTGACAATGCGAGCTGACTTTAGTTCAAATTCCCTCTGCGCCAGGGTTCGTCGTCACCAGCCGTGGGAGTCCACTGCCAGTTGTTCGATCACCGGTGCTTCCGGCCCCAAGCGGCTGATTCCTCGAACCAGCCGAGTGCGGCCACAGTCTCGATGTCGGCTGCAGTGCGCACGTCGATCTGGTGTGTGTACTTGTCGTGACGAAATCGGATAACACTGCGGAGGAAGGAACCGTGGTGCTCATCCCACATGTCCATGGTCAGAAGCGCTTTGGTCTTCGTGACCGGGGTGAGCCACACGAACTTCCGGGCCGCACCGTAACTCACCTGGGTTCTCGAGAACTCTTCTACGATTTCGTCACCCAGCCCGAGCACGCGGGCGGAAAGAGCATCATAGATCTCCCTAAGGGCGCCGGGAAAAAGCTGTTCTGCATCCACAGTCACCATGGTGGCCCACTACGACAGGATCACTCGCTTCAGGCCGGCATCCCGGCGCTCAGAAGCTGTTCCAGACCTCGCTTGAAACCCGAGCGTCCGCCATGGGAAGGATGCCTCACCTTGGGCACCTCGAGTCCGCTCCGCTGCAGGCTGCGGTGGGCCACGTTGCCCACCGCCACCACGCTTTGGATCTCGAACAAGTCCACCAGTTCCTGCCGGAAAGGCGTCCCAAGGGCTGTTTCCGCCGGGGTCGGAGTCCGATTGGACAGGGGCCGCCCGGGCAGATGCGGATGCCAGGGGAAGGCACTCCACAGGAGGGGCAGGAACTCCAGCTCGGCCAGGACCTGCCACATCACCGTTGCCGTCGGTTCGGCAGGCACACCAGCGGCGTCCGGGGGCAGGACGTAGCCCTTCCCTGGCCCGAACAGACCAAAGCTGTTGGCGGGCCCCGCAAGGATGCTGCGGTTGGTGAATGGCACCCCGGTGATGCGCATTCCCCGGAAACCCGGCGCCTCCCCCACCAGCAGCACCGCCGGCGAGCGGTCCAGCATCTCCGTCAGGTAGATCCCCAGGTTGTCCCGGCGCCGGGCATTTGCGGGGACGCTGTAGTCGAAGAAGTTGGTGCAGGCAGGCCCGGTTTCCGCCGCCGCGAGCCGGTCAACAAAGTCGTGGACGGAGGCAGTCACCGACGTCCTCTTAAAGCTGAGTGCGTAAGAGAGCCGCCCGGGGTCCCCGTGGCGAGCGGAGCGAGGCATGGGGCAGGCGGCGAACGCTACCAGCGGGGGTGGATAACTTCGCGGAAGTAGTGGTCGTAGATCCAGCGGACGCCGCCGTCGAATTCCTCATTAACGGTGACGGCCGCGGCGGCAGCGTTCGCCGCAGCCTGCTCCACGTTGCGGGCGCCCGGAATCACGGTGGTGACGCCGTCCTGCGCGGCAATCCATGCGATGGCGGCCTGCGCGGTGGTTGCGCCGGAGGGGACCAGTTGCTCGAACTCCGCTACGGCCTTCAGGCCCAGCTCGTAGTCCACGCCCGAGAACGTCTCGCCGACGTCGAAGGATTCGCCGTTGCGGTTGTAGTTCCGGTGGTCGTTCTCGGCGAAGGACGTTTCCTTGGAGTACTTCCCGGTCAGCAGGCCGGAGGCGAGCGGTACCCGCGCGATGATGCCCACGCCGGCTGCCTTGGCGGCAGGAAGGACTTCGTCGAGCGGCTTGAGCCGGAAGGCGTTCAGGATGATCTGGACCGAGGCGGTGCCTTCATGCCTGATCGCTTCGAAGGCTTCGTCGGTGCGTTCCACGCTGACGCCGTAGTTGCGGATGGCACCCTCGGCCACCAGGGTGTCCAGGGCGTCGTAAACCTCTGCGTTGCTGTACACGGGGGTGGGCGGGCAGTGCAGCTGGACCAGGTCCAGGGTGTCCGTTCCAAGGTTCTTCCGCGAGCGGTCCACCCACTGGCGGAAGTTGGCCAGCGTGTAGTTTTCCGGCAGCTGGTCCATCCGGCGGCCCATCTTGGTAGCCACGGTGATGTCCAGCCCCGGGTTGTCCGCCAGGAACTTCCCGATGGCCTGCTCGCTCTTGCCGTCCCCGTAGACGTCGGCCGTATCAAAGAAGTTGACGCCCGCTTCCACGGAGGCCGCCAGGATTGCCTGCGCCTGGACAGGGTCGACGTGACCCCAGTCAGCGCCGAGCTGCCAGGTTCCCAGTCCAACGACGGACACATTCCGTCCGGTCTTGCCTAAAATCCGCTGTTCCATCCCCCGACTATATGCAACGATGCAACGCGGGGTCAGCTTAGGCCCGCTGAACGCGCCTAATGGGGCATTTTGTGACCCCGCGTTGGGCTAGGACAGGAGATGCTCCAGCTTCGGCGCCAGCCCGGCCTCCTTGAGTCCCAGGTAGATCTTGTCGCGGGCGATCGGCAGCGAAGAAAAACGCACCCCGGTGGCATTTCGGATAGCGTTCGCCAGGGCCGGCGCCACGGGATTGAAGGGGCTTTCACTCATCGATTTGGCGCCCAGCGGACCCATCGCGTCGTTGGTGTCCGCAAAGTACACCTCGCTGCGGGGGACGTCCGCGAAGGTGGGGATGTGGTACTGCCGCAGGATGTCCGTGGTGACCTTCCCGGCGTCGTTCACCACCACTTCCTCGTACAGCGCGGCACCGATCGCCTGGGCGATGCCGCCTTCGATCTGGCCCCGGCACTGGCGCGGGTTGACCACCACGCCGGCGTCGGCTGCCTGCACGCTCTGCAGGATTTTCAGCTCCCCCGTGCCGCGGTTCACGGCCACCCGGAATCCATGGACGTTGAACGCGACGGAGCGGGGCGTGCCGCCCCAGCGTCCTTCGGCAGCGAGTTCGACGCCGGCATCCGCGGCCGCCTGCGCCAGTTCCGCAAGCGGCACGGGCGTTCCGTCCACAACCAAGTTGTCGCCGTCGAGGACGCAGGCCGCAGCCTGGGTCTGCCGGATACCTGCTGCGAAGGCCCGGATGCGGACGGCCAGCTCCTCGGCCGCCGCCAGGGTGGCCTTTCCAGCCACCACGGTGCCGGCCGAACCGAACGCACCGGTATCGTGCTCGATCAGGTCCGTGTCCGACTGCCGCACCACAACCCGCGAGGCGTCCGTGGACAAGGCAGTGGCCGCGAGCTGGGCATGGACCGTGGTGGTGCCGTTGCCGAATTCGGCGGTCCCGACGTCGGCCTGGTACGTTCCGTCCGGCAGGAGCCGGAGCTTCGAATGGGCGAAGTGGCCGCGCGGCGGCACGGTGTCGATCATGGACAGCGCCGCACCCTCGCCGGTCAGCCAGTCCGGCCCCAGTTCGTCCAGCCCGGCATCCCGGTAGCGTTCCCGTCCCCGGTCCAGCGCATCCCGGACCAGGTCCAGGCACTGGTCCAGCCCATAGCTGCCGTAGTGGACGTCCTCCTCGGGCTGCGGCTGCGTGGACAGCATGCTGTCCCCTTCGCGGACCATGTTCCGGCGGCGGAACTCCAGCGGGTCCATGCCGATCCCCACGGCGAGCTCGTCCATGGCCGATTCGATGGCGAAGATCATCTGGCTCAGCCCGTACCCTCGGAACGCCCCCGCCGGAACGGTGTTGGTGTACATCGCATGGGCGTCCACCTTCTTGTTCGCGCACTTGTACACGGCCAGCGATTCGCCGCAGCCGTGGAACATCACACCCGGGCCGTGGTTGCCGTACGCACCCGTGTTGGTCAGGACGTCCAGCTCCAGCGCGGTGAGGCGCCCGTCGGCGCTGGCGCCGGCGCGAAGCTTGATGGTGAAGGGATGGCGGGTGGTGGTGGCGGTGAACTGTTCGGTCCGGGTGAGCTCCAGCTGGACCGGACGCTGCAGCTTCAGGGCCGCGAGCGCCACCAGGTCCTCGGTGAGGACCTCCTGCTTGCCGCCGAATCCCCCGCCTACCCGGCCGGCAACCACATGCACCTGGTCTTCCTCCAGCCCGAACACCCTGCACAGCGTGCGGCGGACCAGGAACGGGACCTGGCTGGACGTGCGGATTTGGAGCCGGCCATCGCCGTCCACCGATGCGATGGCAGCGTGCGTTTCCAGGGCGACATGCTGGACGCGCTGGGTGCGGTACGTCTGTTCGTGGATGAAGTCGGCGGCAGCGAAGCCTTCGGCCACGCTGCCCAGTTCCGAGTGGAGCTCGGCCACCACGTTCCGGTCCGGCCGCGAGATGCGCGAGGCGGTGCCGTCCTTGCCGGCGTGAACCAGCGGCGCGCCGGGCAGCAGGGCGTCCTGCGGCGTGAAAACGGCGGGCAGCTCCTGGTACTCCACCTCCAGTGCACGGACGCCGGCTTCGGCGGCGCCCACCGATTCGGCTACCACGGCGGCAACCCGCTGCCCGATGAACCTCACCACGTCATCCAGTACGCGGGTATCGTCCGGATCATCGGTGAAGAGCTCGTGCTGGGCGGTGGAGAACAGCTGCGCAGGGGCGTCCTCGTGGGTGAAGACGGCCACCACGCCGGGCACCTTCAGAGCGGCCTCGGTGCTGATGGAGAGGATGCGGGCGGAAGCGTGCGGCGAGCGCAGGATCTTCAGGTGCAGCAGGCCCTGCTGCTGGTCCCGCGGAATGTCGAGGGTGTAGCGGGCGGTGCCGGCGACCATGGCCCGGCTGGCAGGGGCCGGGACGTCGTCGCCCAGCTGCCCGGGTTCGGGATCCGGCTGGCTTTCCCCGGCGATGCCCGAGCCCGGTCCCTGCGGGTCCGGGTGGCCGGCGTGCCCGCAGACGGCATCGGCGATGGCACGGTATCCGGTGCAGCGGCAGAGGTTGCCCTTGAGGTTCCGCGGCAGGTTGTCTTTTTGTTCGTCGTCGAACGTGGCGGCCGTCATGAGCATGCCCGCGGTGCAGAAGCCGCACTGGAAGCCCTGCCGTTCCATGAACTGCTGCTGCACGGGGTGAAGCTGGTCGCCGCTGCCGGACGTGGCCGCCAGGCCCTCGATGGTGGTGACCGCATGTCCTTCGGCCCGTACGGCGGGGTAGATGCAGCTGTGCACGGGCGTGCCGTCCACGTGGACCGTGCAGGCGCCGCAGTCGCCGCCGTCGCAGCCCTTTTTCACGCCAAGGTTCCCTTGCTCGCGGAGGAAGGTCCGCAGGCACTGGCCTGGCCGGGGCGCGGCGTCAGCAGGATTTCCGTTGATCTCGATGGCCATGCTCAGGCCCCTTTCGAACGTGTGGTGTGCCCCGCCGGCTGGCTTAGTGCCGCGGCCGGGGGCAGCCAGAAGTCACCGGATACCGGGAGTCCGGGCGCCCCCTCCGGGGCGGCAAGCTCCGCGCGGATCTCCTCCGCGAGCCGGTAGGTCATGTCCCGCCGCCATACGGGCAGGCCGTGGATGTCGTCGTGGTACAGGTCGTCCGGGATGCTGTCGTCAAGCGCCGCCACAAGTTCGTCGGCGTCCGGAAGCACGCTGAACCGCAGCTGGACGGGCCGTTTGGTGGCGGCGGTGACGGTGAGGACCAACGAAGTGCCGCCGTCGAGCCTTCCGATCAGCAGCACCCCGGACCTGCCGAGGTTGCTCAGCGAGAGGCGGCGGAACGCCGCCCGGGAGGCAAGGGCCGACGCCGGGAGGTGGACGCTGCGGAGCAGCTCGCCGGGTGCCAGGGAGTTGGCGGCGTCACCGGTGATGAAGTCGGCGACCGGCATGGTGCGGCTGGTGCCGCCCGGGCCCAGGATGGTCGCGACGCCGTCGAGGCCAGCGCAGAGTGAGATGACCGGCCCGGCGGGCAGCGAGGTGCAGAGGTTGCCGCCGACGGTGGACATGTTCCACACCTTGAAGGACGCCACAAAGGAATCGCAGCACGGGCGGACCAGGTCCAGGCCCGGCCAGCCCCGGCCGGACACATCCGGGGAAGCGGGGAGGCTGTACAGCTGGGCGATGGTGCAGGTGGCCGCGAGCTCGATGCCGTCATCGGTGACGGTGACCGGCTCCCAGCCTGCGGCGCCGAGGTCCAGGAGGCGTTTGAGCGGTTGCGGGCCAAAGGCGTAGCTGCCGTAAGAGAAGAGGACCGTTCCGCCGGCCAGCCAGGCGTCGCCGTCGCGCCATTGTGCGGGGTCGGTGGTGGGGACCACCGCCTCGATGGTGTTCATGTCCATGCGATCTCCTGGGGAAGTTTGGTTGGCGCGGGCTGCAGGGGTGCCTGATGCGGCGGCTGCTGCGCGGGGTGTTGATGGATGGGGCCGGAGGTCTCGCGGAGCGGAGTGCAGCTCGCGGCGCGGCTGCGGGATGCGATGAGTTCCGCCGTGATGGAGACAGCCACTTCTGCGGGAGTGACGGCGCCCAGGTCCAGGCCGATGGGTGAATGCAGCTGGGCGATCCGCCCGGGCGCGACGCCGGCTGCCAGGAGGTCGTCCACCCGCTGGAGGTGGCTCCGGCGGGACCCCATCGCGCCGACGTAGGCGAGGTCCAGGGCGAGTGCGGTTTCCAGCAGCGGAAGGTCGAATTTGGGGTCGTGGGTGAGGACGGCCGCCACGGTGCGGCTGTCCAGGCGTCCGGCGCCTGATTCGGCTGCCAGGTAGCGGTGCGGCCAGTCCGTCACCACCTGGTCAGCGGCGGCGAAGCGCGGCTGCGACGCGAACGCTGGCCGCGCGTCCACCAGGGTCACGTGGTAGCCCAGCAGTTTGGCGGCCGGAATCAGCGCGGCGCCGAAATCGTTGGCGCCGAACACCAGCATCCGCGGCGGGGCGAGCCGGGATTCCACCAGGATGGCGTCTGCACCCTGATCCCCCTGGGGCCGGTCCCCTTGCAGGCGGTCCGGCAGGCAGCCGCCGGCTCCGGCCCGCCGGACCACCCCGGCGCCGCCGCTGCAGACCAGGGCTTCGACCTGAAGGAGGGACTCTCCCTCAAGAAGTCCGGCCAGTTCCGGCGACGCTGCCGCACGGAAGTTTGCCGGGTCATGGAGTACGACGGCGGCGGCTCCCCTGTTGCCCACGCGGCGTACCAGCGCCACGGGCTGGCCAGAGCCCGCGTCCGCGAGTTGCCGCAGCGCGGTCCGGAGCGGGTGCGGCGCGGTTTCACCGGCCACAGCCGCGGGCACCGGCTCGACATGGATGTCCAGCTCTCCCCCGCAGGTGAGCCCGGCGGCGAAAGCGTCGGCGGAACTGAAACCGAAGGTCTTCCGGCGGGTCCCGCCGTCGTCCATTGCCTCCAGCGCGAGCGCCACCACGGCGCCTTCCACGCAGCCGCCGGAGAGGCTGCCGAGTACGGAGCCTGATGCGGTGATGATCATGGACGTTCCCACCGGCCGCGGCACCGAACCGGTGGCGCCCACGATGGTGGCAACCGCGAACTGTCCGGCCGCACCTCGCTGCGCCCAGGAGTGGAGCGAAGGGATCAGGTCAAGCATGGCGGCACTCCTTCTTCCGCGCGGCGGTGGTGTCCATTGTCGTTCCTATCGGGAGGTTCGGAAAGCAGGGCGTGAATACGCGTGTTGCCCGGGAAGCACTGCCGCTCCGGACACCCGCCCCGGGTGGGGGCGGATGTCCGGGCGCGAACAGCTTGGGGATGGGGTGTCAGGCCCCGAGCAACAGGTTGATGGGTCCGCGGGCGAAGTACACCAGGAACCCGGCGCTGACCACCCACATCAGCGGATGAATCTTTTTGGCCTTGCCGGACGCGGCCCCGATGATGGCCCAGCTGACGAAGCCCACACCGATGCCGTTGGCAATCGAGTAGCTCAGCGGCATGGTCACGATTGTGAGGAACGCCGGCAGGGCCACGCTGAACTTGCTGAATTTGATCTCGCGGATCTGCGCCATCATCATGGCGCCCACCACCACCAGGGCGGCGGCGGCGACCTCGAGCGGCACCACGCTGGTGAGCGGGGTGAGGAACATCGACCCCAGGAACAGCACGCCGGTGACCACGGAGGCCAAGCCGGTGCGGGCACCCTCGCCGATCCCGGCCGCGGAGTCGATGTACACGGTGTTGGAGGAACCGGAGGTGGCTCCGCCGGCCACGGCGCCGATGCCTTCCACGATGAAGGCCGACTTGAGTCGGGGGAACGTGCCGTCCTTGTGGGCCACGCCGGCGCTCTTGGCGAGGCCGGTCATGGTGCCCATGGCGTCGAAGAAGTTGGTGAACACCAGGGTGAAGACCAGCATTGTGGCGGCCAGTCCGCCGATCCTGGCGAACGAACCGAAGAGGTCGAACTGGCCAACGAGTGCCAGGTCCGGCGCCGACACCAGCTGCCCGGAAAGGACCGGGGTGTTCAGGTGCCAGCCGCCGGGGTTGGTGGCGCTGGCCGGGCCGATCTTGAAGATGGCTTCCACGACGGCGGCGAGCACGGTGGTGCCCACGATGCCGATCAGCAGGCCGCCCTGGACCTTGCGTGCCACCAGGATGCCCATGGCCAGGAGGCCGACGACGAAAACCAAGGTGGGCACGGAGGTGATGGAGCCGCCGTCGCCCAGCTGGACGGGGGGCCCGCCCGCCGTGGCCCGGACGAAGCCGGAGTCCACGAAGCCGATGAAGGCGATGAACAGGCCGATGCCCACGGTGATGGCGGCCTTCAGTTCCTTGGGCACGGCCCTGAAGATGGCAGTCCGGGCGCCGGTGACGCCGAACAGCACGATCAGGATGCCGTTGATCACCACCAGGCCCATGGCCTCGGCCCAGGTGACTTCCTGGATCACCGAGACGGCCAGGAAGGAGTTGATGCCGAGGCCGGCTGCGAGGCCGAACGGCAGGTTGGCCACGAGGCCGAAGAGGATGGTCATGACGCCGGCGGTGAGGCCTGTGACGGCGCCTACCTGTGCGGCGGAGAGCCAGCCCCCGGCAACGTCGGTGGGAGCGTTGTCCGCGCTGAATCCGCCGAGGATCAGGGGGTTGAGGATGACGATGTACGCCATGGTGAAGAAGGTGACCAGGCCGCCGCGGAATTCACGGGCCAGCGTGGAACCGCGCTGGGTGATGTGGAAGAAGCGGTCAAGGATGGAGTTCGACGCCGGCGGCCTGGGGGTGCCTGATGCCGGCTGGGGGGTGCGGGGGGATGGAGCCGAATGCTCGTCGTGGGAGGAATCCAGGATGGTCATGGTGAGCCGCCGGGCCTAGTAGTCGATCCTGGATTCGAGCGTGTTCCAGGTGTTGAACGGCTCCAGCGGGGCCGGTGCCTGGGGATCGCCCAGCTCCAGCTTGGATACCGGCATCAGGGAGTCCCTGTCCTGGTTGTTGAAGTATTCATAGAAGACGGCGTCATCGAAACCGACGGAGGCGGCGTCGTGGCGGTCGGCCGCGAAGACCACCCGTTCAACGCGGGCCCAGAGCGCGGAGGCCAGGCACATGGGGCATGGCTCGCAGCTGGTGTAGAGGACGGCGCCGCTGAGGTCGAAGGTGCCGAGTTCGCGGCAGGCGGTGCGGATCGCGGTAACTTCGGCGTGGGCCGTGGGATCGTTGTCCGCAGTGACGCGGTTGACGCCGTCGAACGTTTTGCCGTCCGCGGTAACAATCATGGCGCCGAAGGGGCCGCCGCTGTTCAGGACGTTGGCCGTTGCCAGCCGGATGGATCTGGCCAAAAATTCCTCGGCCGTGACGGTGGTACTCATGATGCGACTTCCTTATTGCCGGGAAGCCTGTTGCCGCTTGCAGGACCAGTAGAACCAGGTGCGACGGTTACCAGGCTTCAGCATGTGCTGTGAAGGTTAAGTTGCGCCTGGTAGATAGCTTCCCGGGGTCCGGGTGCCCGCCTTTGGCAGAATCGAGATTAGCACCGGATTGTGGTCCGCGCCATAGTTTTTTGAAAACTTAATTTCGCGATGTGAAATTCATGTTTCGCGTTCTTCACTGGGCAGGCCGGAGGCGGTCACATTGCGCGGGCGTTGACGCAGGTCAGGCTTGTTCCCTACTCTGATGGCACCCGCCGCTGCCCGCAGCCGCCGGTACCTGGATCAGCAGACAGGGCCTCACTGAGCTGGAATTACCGCACCTGCGCTCAGACAAGGACACTTCATGACCAACCTTCCCGCTCCTGCCGCCGCTCTCCGCCTCTGGATCCGGAATCCACAGGCGGCCTTCACCGCAAACTCCTTGGACGCGTCGGGCGGACTGGTGGTCAGCGGCGGCGTCATCGTCGAGGTGCTTGCCGCGGGGCAACAGCCCTCGGCCCCCTGCCAGCAGACGTTCGAGGCCGGCAACCACGTGCTGCTGCCGGGCCTGATCAACACCCACCACCACTTTTACCAGACCCTCACCCGCGCCTGGGGTCCGGTGGCAAACGCCCCGCTGTTCCCATGGCTGCAGAACCTGTATCCCGTGTGGGCCCGGCTCAAGCCACGCGACCTGGAGCTGGCAGCCACGGTCGCCCTGGCCGAACTGCTGCTCTCCGGCTGCACCACCGCCGCCGACCATCACTACCTCTTTCCGAACGGCCTCGAAGACGCCATCGACATTGAGGTGGAGGCCGTGCGGCGGCTGGGTATGCGCGCCACGCTCACCCGTGGGTCCATGACCTTGGGAACGGACGACGGCGGCCTGCCGCCGCAGTCGACGGTGCAGGCTCCTGAGGTGGTGCTGGCCGACAGCGAACGGCTGGTGGGCCGGTATCACGAGCGCGGCGGGGATGCGGTGATCCAGATTGCCCTGGCCCCCTGCTCGCCGTTTTCGGTGACGAAGGAAATCATGGCCGAAAGCGCTGCCCTGGCGGAGCGGCTGGATGTCCGCCTCCACACCCACCTCGCCGAAACCCTGGATGAGGAGGACTTCTGCCGTGAGATGTTCGGACTGCGGACCGTTGACTACCTGGACAGCGTCGGCTGGCTGACGGACCGCACCTGGCTGGGCCACGGCATCCACTTCAGCGACGCGGAGATCACCCGCCTCGGGGCGGCGGGAACCGCCGTCGCGCATTGCCCTACCTCCAACATGCGGCTGGCGTCCGGGACGGCCCGCGTCCTGGAACTGGAGGACGCGGGAGTTCCGGTGGGGCTGGGAGTGGACGGCTCGGCGTCGAACGATGCCTCCAACATGATCCTCGAGGCCAGGCAGGCACTGTATCTCCAGCGGCTGCGCTATGGGGCGGACGTTCCGGTGGAGCGCGCGCTGGGCTGGGCCACCCGGGGCTCGGCCGCCGTGCTGGGCCGTCCGGAACTGGGCCAGCTGGCGCCGGCGATGCAGGCTGACCTGGCTCTGTTCCGGCTGGATGACCTGCGTTTCTCCGGCAGCCATGATCCCATCGCGGCGCTGCTGCTCTGCGCAGCGGACCGGGCGGACCGGGTGATGGTCGGCGGGCAGTGGCGCGTGGTGGACGGGCAGATTCCGGGCCTGGATATCCCGGGTCTCATCGCCGAGCACTCGTCCGCGGCGCGCAGGTTGGTGAACGGCTGACGTCAGCCACTGTTATGGCTGGTCAGCCGCTGCTAGCGTGGCGGCATGACTCCGTCAAAGACGCCGGCCGAGATCCTGGACATCGAGGGTGTTGAGGTTCGCATCTCCAGCCCGGACAAGCTGGTGTTTCCCGGGCCCGGGCTGACCAAGCTGGACCTGGTGCGCTACTACCTGGCCGTCGCGGAGGGGGCACTGCGCGGCGCGGGCGGCCGGCCGATGGTGCTCAAGCGCTTCCCGAAGGGCATCGGCGAGGAACCGTTCTTCCAGAAGCGCGTGCCCGAGAACCATCCCCCGTTCATCGACACCACCACGCTGCACTACGCCTCCGGGACGTCGGCCGAGGAGGCGGTCATCCGTGACGCGGCGGGCCTGGCGTGGGTCATTAACCTCGGCTGCCTCGACCTCAACCCGCACCCGGTGCGCGCGGAGGACCTTGAGCATCCCGACGAACTGCGGGTGGACCTCGATCCCATGCCGGGGGTGGACTGGTCACAGATCGTGGATGTCGCGTATGTGGCACAGGAAGTGCTCGAGGACGTGGGACTGGTGGGCTGGCCGAAAACCAGCGGGTCGCGGGGACTGCATATCCTGGTGCGCATCGCCCCGGAGTGGTCGTACCGTGAGGTCCGGCTGGCGGCGGAAACCCTTGCGCGGGAGGTTGAGAACCGGGCTCCCGGCCTCGCCACGGCACGGTGGTGGAAGGAGGAGCGCGGCGAGAGCGTGTTCGTCGACTTCAACCAGAACGCGAAGGACCGGACCGTGGCGTCAGCGTACTCGGTCCGGTCCCTGCCGGACGCCCGGGTGTCCACGCCGCTTGCCTGGGACGAGGTCCGCTCCATTCGGCCGGAACAATTCACGGTGACTACCGTGCTGGAGCGGTTCGCCGACGTCGGTGATCCCCACGCCGGCATCGACGCGGCGGTGGGGTCCCTCGAAGGACTCCTCGCCCTGGCAGCCGAGCTTGGTCCTGCAGAGAAAGCTCCGCGCCCGGGTGACGGCTCGGGCCGCCGGCAGTCCACGATGCCGCTGATCGAAGTGGCGCGTACCAGGACCAAGCCGGAAGCCCAGGCGGCGCTCGAGGAGTGGAAGGCCCGGCATGCGGACGTGGTTCCCGCCCTGCACCCGGCGGACGTACTCATTGACGGGATGCGGGGCTCGAGCTCGCTCTGGTACCGGGTGCGGGTGAACCTGCAGCACGTTCCCGAGGCTGAGCGTCCTCCACAGGAGGAGCTTATTGCCGACTACGATCCCTGGGCCGGGAAGGAATGGCCGGGGTAGCTGCCGCCCGCCCTGTTATGGCCGCCGGCCGAAGCCCGGGAGGGCATGGATCCAGCGCGAGAAGCGGCTGGGCTCATGCACCCGGTCTGCCGGCAGGTAGAAGTCCGGGTCCGTGCCGCCCCCGAGGGGAAGGTAGAACTCCGGGACCGAGGGTGCCGCCGCGTTCGCCGGTGCAACCGGCTTCGTGTCCTGCTGGTACATCTGATCCTCCTCCAGAGGTCGCTGCTTGATTTCGTAGATTCCATGAAGTGGAAAATAAGTTTTGCTATACGAAAAGCTTAGGGGGACGTCCCGCTTACCGTCAACGGGTCCGGTCACAAATTGATTTTTGGACTTGTGATGTACACCACCGGTTTGCGGGGGTACGCTGATAGGCAACTCGTGGCGCACGTCACGTAACCTGGGAGCAGCAGGCAGGGTCGTAATGAGCTGGCATCAATGGATGCCGGCTCTTTTTTGTTGGGTCGGCTCCACCGGAAACGCGCTTGTAACACGCGCTTAATTTCAGTGATGGAACCTATGTTCCACATACCGGAAGTTGGGAACAGACCATGAGCAGCAAGATCATCCTCGGCGAAAACCAGTACGGCAAGGCGGAGGTCCGGGTCGTCAAGATCACCCGGGACACGAACCGCCACGAGATCGAGGACCTCAACGTGACCTCGCAGCTGCGGGGCGACTTCGCCGCGGCCCACCTGGAGGGCGACAACGCCCATGTGGTGGCGACGGACACCCAGAAGAACACCATCTACGCCTTCGCCCGCGACGGCGTCGGCTCCCCCGAAGCGTTCCTGCTGCGCCTCGGCGAGCACTTCACGTCCAGCTTCGACTGGGTCACCGGCGGCCGCTGGGAAGCCGAGTCCTACAGCTGGGACCGGATCCAGGCGCACGGCAGCGAACACGACCACTCCTTCGTCCGCAACGGCCAGGAAGTCCGCACCGCCGTCCTGGTCCGCGACGGCGCCACCAGCCACCTGGTCTCCGGGCTCAAGGACCTGACGGTCCTGAAGTCCACCCAGTCCGGCTTCGTCGGTTACCCGAAGGACCGCTACACCACCCTGCCGGAAACCACGGACCGCATCCTTGCCACGGACGTCTCCGCCCGCTGGCGCTTCAAGACCGGAACCGACTTCAGCACCCTGGACTTCAACAAGAGCTACGAGGACGTCAAGGCACTCCTGCTGGAAGGCTTCACGGAGAAGTACTCCCACGCCCTGCAGCAGACCCTGTTCGACATGGGCACCAAGGTCCTTGAGGCCCACAGCGAGATCGACGAGATCAAGTTCTCCATGCCCAACAAGCACCACTTCCTGGTGGACCTCTCACCCTTCGGCCTGGACAACCCGAACGAGGTCTTCTTCGCCGCCGACCGCCCCTACGGCCTGATCGAGGCCACCGTCCAGCGCGACGACGCCGCCCCGGCTCCCGCAGCCTGGTCCGGCATCGCCGGCTTCTGCTAAACCGCACCGCAACCGGTGGTTGAGCCGTCGAAACCCTCGACGGCTCAACCACCGGGCCTTCCCCAAAGTTTTTGCCACACCTGTTAGCCAGACAACGTTAGCCAGACGATGACGTCTGCCATGAACCAAGAAAGTCTGCCATGAACACCAAGAAGAAGCTGGCCGCTGCGGCCGCCGGCAAAAAGCACCAGCAGGCACGCCCGGAGGACCAGCGGCTCCCCATCGCCAGCACCTTCGCCTACGGCTTCCAGCACGTCCTCACCATGTACGGCGGCATCATCGCCCCGCCGCTGATCATCGGCGCCGCCGCGGGCATGAGCTCACAGGACATCGGTTTGCTGATTGCCGCCTGCCTGTTCGTCGGCGGCCTCGCCACCATCCTCCAGACCGTCGGCGTCCGCTTCTTCGGTTCCCAACTCCCCCTGGTCCAGGGTGTCTCCTTCGCCGGCGTCTCCACCATGGTCGCCATCGTGCACGGCGGCGGGGGAATCCAGGCAGTGTTCGGATCGGTCATTGCGGCGTCCCTGATCGGTCTGCTGATCACCCCGCTCTTCTCGAAGATCATCCGGTTCTTCCCGCCGGTGGTCACCGGAACGGTCATCACCACCATTGGCCTGACGCTGATGCCGGTGGCCGCCAACTGGGCCATGGGCGGCAACAACAAGGCCGAAAACTACGGCAGCATGGCCAACATCGGCCTCGCCGCGGCCACCATGGCCATCGTCCTGCTCCTGAGCAAGGTGGGAAGCGCAGCGATCTCCCGGCTGTCCATCCTGCTCGCGATGGTCCTGGGCACCGCGATCGCCTTCGCCTTCGGCATGGCGGACTTCTCCAAGGTTGGCCAGGGCGAGATCGTCGCCTTCCCCACGCCGTTCGCGTTCGGACCGCCGGTGTTCGAGATCGCGGCCATCATCTCCATGCTGATCGTCATCCTGGTGACGCTGACGGAAACCTCCGCGGACATCATCGCCGTGGGCGAGATCGTTGGCACCAAGGTGGACTCCAAGCGGATCGGCGACGGCCTGCGTGCGGACATGCTCTCCAGCGCCATCTCCCCGCTGTTCAACTCCTTCACGCAAAGCGCCTTCGCCCAGAACGTTGGCCTCGTGGCCATCACCGGCGTGAAAAGCCGCTTCGTGGTCAGCGCCGGCGGCCTGATCCTGGTGATCCTCGGCCTGCTGCCCGTGCTTGGCCGGGTGGTCGCAGCGGTGCCCACCCCCGTCCTGGGCGGCGCCGGCGTCGTCCTCTTCGGAACCGTGGCCGCCAGCGGCATCCGCACGCTGTCCAAGGTTGAGTACAAGAACAACATGAACCTGATCATCGTGGCGGCGTCCATCGGATTCGGCATGATCCCCATCGCCGCACCGGCCTTCTACGACCAGTTCCCGTCATGGTTCGGCACCATTTTCCACTCCGGCATCAGCTCCGCCGCCGTGATGGCCATCCTCCTGAACCTGCTGTTCAACCACCTCAAGGCCGGCAACTCGGACAACCAGTCCGTCTTTGTGGCCGGCACCGAGCGCGTGGTCCGGGAAGAGGACCTGAAGTGCCTGGCCGACGGCGACCGCTTTGAAGGCGGCAAGCTCATCGACTGCGACGGCAAGGAAGTCCGGGTCGAGGCCGCGGAAAAGGCGGCAGAGCACTAGCCAGGCAGCCAAATGACGACGGCGGCCCGCTCCGGGAAGGAGGGGCCGCCGTCGTCAGCGTGTTGGCAGGGCCGTTACGGCCAGGGAGGTCAGGTGCGGTTCAGTTCGTCCGAGATTGCCTGGGCGGCCTCGCGCAGGACCGGGACGGCTTTGTCCGCAAAGTGTTCGTCAACCCGGGAGACCGGGCCGGAGACAGAGATTGCGGTGGGCGTGGGAGCGTTGGGCACCGCCATGGCGAAGCACCGGACGCCGAGCTCCTGCTCCTCCTCGTCGATGGAGTACCCGCGTTCGCGGATGAGCTTGAGGTCGGCCAGCAGCTCGTCGATCTCGCCGATGCTCTTGATCGTGGGAGTCGGCATCCCGGCCCGGGTAACGATGCCGCGGACCACATCGTCATCCAGCTGGGCGAGGATGGCCTTCCCGACGCCGGTGGCGTGGGTGTGGGCGCGGCGGCCCACCTCGGTGAACATCCGCATGGAGTGCAGGGAAGGCACCTGGGCCACGTAGATCACCATGTCCGAGTCCAGCACCGCCATGTTGGAGGTTTCGCCCAGCCGGTCCACCAGGGTTTTCAGCTGCGGACGGGCCAGCGCGCCCAACTGCTTGTTGGCCCCTTCGCCCAGCCGGATCAGCCGTGGGCCCAGGGCGTAGCGGCGGTTGGGCAGCTGGCGGATATAGCCAAGTGCCACCAGGGTGCGCAGGAGCCGGTGGATGGTGGGCAGTGGCAGGTCTGTGGACGAGGACAGCTCACTGAGGGTGACGTCGCCGCCCGCATCAGTGATCAGTTCCAGAAGTTCGAAGACGCGCTCAACGGACTGCACGCCTCCAGCGGCTTTTTCAGCCATGTACCAGTCTCCTGTGACTCGGATTCCGACAAGTCTTATCCGCATGGTGAAAAGAAATGCCCTAGTGGTCCCAAGATACAGCACCGCCCCGCCGCGCGCGATGAAACCGCTGGAGGGCTTGTAATTCCACAAAGTAGATAATAATATCCATAATACGAAAACATCCGGACGCGCAAGCCGCCCGGACAAGGCCCAACAGGAGGACATTCATGGCGAACCCCAGCCCCGGAAATTCGATCACCCTGCGCGTGGAAGCACCCTCGAGCTTCAGCGCCACCAGCGAACTGGCCGCGGCGGTCGGTGCTGCCGGCGCCGCGATCACTGCCCTGGATGTCAGCGAGTCCCACCACGAGACGCTCGTGGTCGACGTCACCTGCAACACCACGGACGATGCCCACGCCGAAAGGGTCAAAGACGCGCTGAACGCGCTCGACGGCGTCACCGTCCAGCACGTTTCGGACCGCACCTTCCTGATGCACCTGGGCGGCAAGCTTGAAGTCGTCCCCAAGGTAGCCCTGCGCAACCGCGACGACCTGTCCCGTGCCTACACTCCCGGCGTCGCCCGCGTGTGCCTCGCCATCGCCGAGGACCCGGCAGCCGCCCGCAACCTGACCGTCAAGCGCAACACCATCGCCGTCCTCACCGACGGCTCCGCCGTCCTGGGCCTGGGCAACATCGGCCCGGCTGCCGCCCTGCCGGTCATGGAGGGCAAGGCTGCACTGTTCAAGCAGTTCGCCAACGTTGATGCCTGGCCGGTGTGCCTCGACACGCAGGACACCGAGGAGATCATCATGATCGCCAAGGCCATGGCCCCCGTCTACGGCGGCATCAACCTCGAAGACATCGCCGCACCCCGCTGCTTCGAGATCGAGAACCGGCTCCGCGAGGAACTGGACATCCCGGTGTTCCACGACGACCAGCACGGCACCGCGATCGTCACCCAGGCCGCCCTGGTCAACGCCCTGCGCGTTGTGGGCAAGAAGCTCTCCGAGGTCAGGATCGTTGTCTCCGGCGTGGGCGCCGCCGGCTCCGCCATCATCCAGCTCCTGAAGGCCCAGGGCGCGCAGCACATCATCGCCGCCGGCCGCTCCGGAGCCATCCACGCCGGCGAGAAGTACGACGACGAGCACCGCAGCTGGATTGCCGCGAACACCAACGAAGAAGGCTTCTCCGGCACCCTGCACGATGCACTCAAGGGCGCGGACGTGTTCATCGGCGTCAGCGCCCCGCACGTCATCGGCGAGGAGCAGGTGGCCTCGATGGCAAAGGACGCCATCGTGTTTGCCATGGCCAACCCCACTCCGGAGATCGATCCTGTCATCGCATCCCGGCACGCCGCCGTGGTGGCCACCGGCCGCAGCGACTTCCCCAACCAGATCAACAACGTGCTGGCGTTCCCCGGCTTCTTCCGCGGCCTGCTGGACGCAGGAGCCTCGGACATCACGCCGGACATGCTGGTGGCGGCCGCCGAGGCGATTGCCAACCGGGTGGCTGACGACGAGCTCAATGCCAGTTACATTATCCCCAGCGTCTTCGATCCCCACGTGGCGGCCGACGTTGCTGCAGCTGTGGCCGCGGCCGCACGTTCCGCCAACGTGGCAGCCACGGCCGAACCGGCCGGGGATGCCGCCGCGGTTCCCGTTGCCGCCCTGGCCGGCGCCTGATTCACCGCCCCGCTTCCAGCCAAAGGAAAGGACCAGAAATGGCCATCACAGTCACAGATCCCCGGCCGATCGACCGCGCAGAGGAGATCCTCACCCCCAAGGCGCTGGCGTTCGTGGAGGAGCTTCACACGCGCTTTGCCGGTACCCGCAACGAGCTCCTGGCCGCCCGCGCCGTCAAGCGCCAGCGCGTGGCGGAGACCGGGAAGCTGGACTTCCTGCCGGAAACGCAGGACGTGCGCGACGGCGACTGGAAGGTCGCGCCGGCGCCGGCGGCCCTGCAGGACCGCCGCGTTGAAATGACCGGTCCCGCTTCACCGGCAAAGATGGCCATCAACGCCCTCAACTCGGGTGCCAAGGTGTGGCTTGCGGACCTCGAGGACGCCAGCACGCCCACCTGGGGCAACGTCATCGACGCCATCCTGAACCTCCGTGATGCAGCCCAGGGCACGCTGAGCTACACGTCGGAGGAAGGCAAGGAGTACCGGCTCCGCACGGACGCGCCGCTCGCCGTCGTGGTGGCCCGCCCCCGCGGCTGGCACATGCAGGAAAAGCACATGATCATCGACGGCGCACCTGCCGTGGGTGCCCTGGTGGACTTCGGCCTGCACTTCTTCCATGTGGCCAAGCAGCTGGTCCTCAACGGGCAGGGACCGTACTACTACCTGCCCAAGATGGAAAGCCACCTTGAGGCACGGCTGTGGAACGACGTCTTTGTGTTCGCGCAGGACTACCTTGGCCTGAACCAGGGCACCATCCGCGCCACCGTACTGATCGAGACCATCCCGGCCGCGTTCGAAATGGACGAGATCCTCTACGAACTCCGGGACCACGCCTCAGGCCTTAACGCCGGCCGCTGGGACTACCTCTTCAGCATCATCAAGTACTTCCGGGACGCCGGCGAGGAGTTCGTCCTGCCGGACCGCGCGTCGGTGGCCATGACGGCACCGTTCATGCGTGCCTACACCGAACTGCTGGTCAAGACCTGCCACAAGCGCGGCGCCTTCGCCATGGGCGGCATGGCGGCCGTGATCCCCAACCGCCGCCACCCCGAGGTCACCGAGGCCGCCTTCGCCAAGGTCCGCGCAGACAAGACCCGCGAAGCCAACGACGGGTTCGACGGATCCTGGGTGGCCCACCCGGACCTGGTCCCCACCTGCCGCGAGGTGTTCGACGCCGTCCTCGGCGACAAGCCCAACCAGCTGGACAGGCAGCGCCCGGAGGTCAACGTCACGGCTGAGCAACTGCTGGACGTCACCTCCGCCGAGGGCCAAGTCACCGAGGCCGGACTGCGGCTGAACCTCTACGTCGCCGTTGCCTACACGGCCGTGTGGCTGTCCGGGAACGGTGCCGTTGCCATCCACAACCTCATGGAGGACGCGGCAACCGCCGAGATCTCCCGCTCGCAGGTATGGCAGCAGATCCGGAACAAGTCGGTCCTGGCGGACAGCGGCAACACCGTGACCAAGGAGCTCGTGGAACGGATCCTGGGTGAGGAAACCGAACGGCTCCGCACCGAGGTGGGCGACGAAGCATTCCAGCGCTACTACCAGCCGGCCAGCGGACTGATCGCGGACATCTGCCTCTCGGACGACTACACCGACTTCCTCACCACCCCGGCCTACGAACTGGTGGGCTGAGGCATGGCGGCAACATCCAAGCCCTCACTGTCTCCCGGGGACCTGGCACACATCGACGGTCAGCTGGCCGCGACGGACCGGCTGCTGGAACGGAACTACCCGGGCGACGACGGCTCCCGCCAGCCCGTCCACACCGTCTACGTCCCCGCGGACCGCTTCACGCCGTCGCTCGCGTCCGACTGGGGAGCGGAGGCACAGGCCGCCGTCGCCGCGCACGGCGGTTACGGAAAGCTCGGCGCCCTGCTGGGCCAGGAGCCAGGCCTCGCAGAAGCTGTGGCGTCCCGGGTGGAAGCCAAGCTGGCCAGCGAACCCATCGAGGACCTTCGGCTGGACTTCGAGGACGGCTTCGGGGACAGGGGCGACGACGCCGAGGACGCCGCCGCGGTTGCCGCGGCCTCCGCGGTGGCCGCCGCAGCCGCGGCCGGCTCTGCGCCTCCATTCATCGGCATCCGCTTCAAATGCTTCGAGGCCCCCACCCGGGCCCGCGGACTGCGCACCCTGGACCTCTTCGTCTCCGGCCTGGCCGCCGCCGGCGAACTGCCGGAAGGGCTGGTCCTGACCCTGCCCAAGGTCACCACCGTGGCGCAGGTCCAGGCCATGGACTACGCGGTCTCCCGGCTGGAGGAAGTGCACGGGCTGCCCGCGGGCCGGCTGCGCTTCGAGGTCCAGGTGGAAACGCCGCAGCTGATCCTCGGACCGGAGGGCACCTCCCCCGTGGCCCAGCTGCCGCATGCCGTCCCGGGCCGGATCAGCGGCCTGCACTACGGCACCTACGACTACTCGGCGTCGCTCCAGATTTCCGCCGAGTACCAGTCCATGGAGCACCCGGTGGCCGACTTTGCCAAGGAGGTCATGCAGCTGGCAGTTGCCGGCACGGGCATCCGGCTGTCGGACGGTTCCACCAACATCATCCCGGTGGGCGACAACGTCGAGAACGCCTGGCAGCTGCACGGCCGCTTGGTCCGGCGGTCGCTGGAACGCGGTTACTACCAGGGCTGGGACCTGCACCCCGCCCAGCTGCCCAGCAGGTTCGCGGCCACCTACGCCTTTTACCGGCAGGGCCTTCCGGCCGCCGCTGCACGCCTGCGCAACTACGTGGAGCAGACGGCAGGCGGCGTGATGGACGAACCCGCCACGGCCAGGGCGCTGGCCGCGTTCGTGCTGCGCGGCGTCCAGTGCGGGGCCGTCGGTGCGGACGAAGTGCAGGCGCTGGCCGGCGTCGGACTCCCCCAGCTCACCGGACTGGCGCACCCGCGGCTCGCCACCACTTCCAACTCCTAAGTAAGGATCTCTTCCATGGGCAAGTACTACTCCCCCACCGGCGGACTGCCGCCGCAGACCCACCTGACCACGGAACGGGCCATCGTCACCGAGGCGTACACGGTGATCCCGAAGGGCGTTATGACGGACATCGTCACGTCCAACCTGCCGGGCTTTTCGAACACCCGCTCCTGGATCATCGCCCGCCCCATCTCTGGCTTCGCCACCACGTTCTCGCAGCTGATCGTGGAGATCGGCCCTGGCGGCGGCGCCCCCAAGGCCGAATTCGAGGCCGGCGTGGAAGGCGTCGTCTTCGTGACCCGCGGCAGGGTCAACCTCACCCTCGACGGCGAACTGCACCAGCTGGAGGAAGGCGGCTACGCTTACTTGGCTGCCGGTTCGGAGTGGGGCCTGGAGAACGTTTCCGACGACGTTGTTTCCTTCCACTGGATCCGCAAGGCCTACGAACGCCTGGAGGGGTACGAAGCCAAGTCCTTCGTCACCAACGAAAAGGACGTGGAGCCGACGGCGATGCCGGACACCAACGGCGCCTGGAAGACCACCCGCTTCACGGACTCCAGCGACCTGGCCCACGACATGCAGGTGAACATCGTGACGTTCCAGCCCGGCGGCGTCATCCCGTTCCCGGAAACCCACGTGATGGAGCACGGCCTGTACGTCCTGGAGGGCAAGGCCATGTACCTGCTGAACAACGACTGGGTTGAGGTGGAGGCCGGCGACTTCATGTGGCTGCGCGCCTTCTGCCCGCAGGCCTGCTACGCCGGCGGCCCGGGCGAGTTCCGCTACCTGCTCTACAAGGACATGAACCGGCAGGTCCGCCTCACCTAGCCGCTCCGCCGTCACCCAGTGGTCCCGGCCCAACTGGGTAGCAGTAACTGTCGTTTTGGCGGCTCAAAACGGCAGTTACTGCTACCTGGTTGGGGGAAGAATAGGTCCATGGGTACACACCCGGCCTGCAGGTGGACGCGGATCACTGCCGCCCTGTGCGCAACCCTGCTGGCGGTATCCACTGCGGGCTGCACCGGAGATCCCCCGCCGCCACCGGACCAGGACAAACCCGCTGCCTTCACGCACCTCGAGGCCTTCAGCGCCCGGATGATTGAGGAGGGTGCCCCGGCGGTACTTATTGCCGTCAGGAACGGCGACAGCGCCTGGACCCACGCGGCCGGCGTCCGGAACCTTGAGACCCGGGAACGGGCGACGGTCAGCGATCCCGTCCACGTCGGCGGCATCACCGAGTCGATGGTGGCTGTCTCAGTTGTAAAGCTGGCCGAGGAGGGCAGGCTTGACCTCGATGCCCAGGTCAGCGCCTACCTTCCTGAATTCCGAACGGTGCTGCGTCCCCCCGGGCCCGTCACCGTGCGGCAGCTCCTGACCCATGAATCAGGAATCCCCGATTTCTCCATTCCCTTGCTGGCGTCAGGGAGGTGGGAGGAGACGATGCACCGGCCGCTCACCCTCGAACAGCAGCTGGCTTTGGCCGCCACCGTGCCCTGGCAGGGCAGGCTGGCGAACGTTTTCGACTACTCGCGGTCCAACTACGCGGCCCTCGCCCTCATCGTCCAGCGCCTCCGCGGACAAACGATTGGGCGCGTCCTGGCCGCCGACGTCGCCGGGCCGCTGGGCCTGGAGACCACCCGGCTGGGGAACGGGCACCCACCGCCCGCAATGATCCACGGCTACATCACGGTCGAAGGGAAGCGCGTGGACATGGCCCGGCCGGAGTGGCTCGGGGAACTCCCCTCCGCCGGCGCCGTCTCCACGGTGGAGGAAGTAAACGGGTTCTATGGCGCGCTGCTGGAGGGCAGGCTGCTGGCACCGGAATCAGTAGAGGCCATGAAGGGCAGCTACACGCAGTATTACGGTTTTGCCCTGCGCCGCTGGAATGACACCTGCAACAACCGTTTCTACTATGGCCTTCCCGGGGACGTGGACGGCTACGGCACCATCTCCATGACCAGCGAGGACGGCAGGAAGCAACTGACGGTGTCAGTTGCCTACCCGCCGGCACCGCCCACGCTGGACCTCAACCCGCTGATCCTTGAACTGCAGGACGTCGCCCAGACGGCGTTGAACAGCCTGTGCTGAGGGAGCAGCCGCCCGTCCCTTGAGACTCAGGTACCGGGTTTGAGGACCACCTTGATGCAGCCGTCCTCCTTCTTCTGGAACTTCTCATACAGCGCCGGCGCGCCCTCCAGGCCCGAACGGTGGGTGACCAGGTCCATCACACCCAGCGGATCGGCGTCGTCCTCCACGAGCGGCAGCAGGTGATCGGTCCAGTTCCGCACGTTGCACTGGCCCATCCGCAGCTGGATCTGCTTGTCGAACATGGTGAGCATCGGCATAGGGCTCGCCTGGCCGCCGTACACCCCGCTCAGTGACACGGTCCCGCCGCGCCGCACAGCATTAATGGAGGTGTGCAGTGCTGCCAGCCGATCCACGCCCGCGGTTTCCATCGCCTTCTGCGCCAGCTTGTCCGGCAGCAGCCCCAGTGCCTGGTGCGCGAAGCCGGCGACAGGGGAACCATGCGCTTCCATGCCGACGGCGTCAACGACGGCGTCGGGGCCCCTTCCGGACGTCATGTCCCGCAGTTCGTCCGCAATGGTCTTCGTGTAGTCGAACGTTTCCACCCCGTGCCGGGCGGCCATGTCCCGGCGTTCCGGAACGGGGTCCACGCCCACCACGCGGTAGCCGCGCTGCACGCCGATCCGGCCGGCGAACTGGCCCACGGGTCCCAGCCCGAAGACGGCAAGGGTTCCGCCGGGCGGGACATTGGCGTACTCCACGGCCTGCCACGCTGTGGGAAGGATGTCGGAGAGGAACAGGTAGCGCTCGTCGGGAAGCTCTGTTCCCACTTTTATGGGGCCGTAGTCGGCATGCGGTACGCGCAGGTACTCCGCCTGCCCGCCCGGGACGGAGCCGTATAACTCCGAGTAGCCAAAGAGGGCGGCTCCGGAGCCTTTGTCCTTCACCTGGGTGGTTTCGCACTGGGACTGCAGCCCTTGCGAGCAGAAGTAGCAGTGGCCGCAGGAGATGTTGAAGGGAATGACAACCCGGTCCCCCGGGCGAAGGTTGGTGACCGCGCTTCCCACTTCCTCCACAATGCCCATGGGCTCGTGGCCGATCACGTCGCCCTTGTGCATGTAGGGGCCGAGGACCTCGTACAGGTGCAGGTCCGAGCCGCAGATCGCCGTGGACGTGATCCGGACGATGGCATCGGTGGGCTCCTGGATGACGGGATCCGGTACTTCTTCCACGCTTACCGAGCGTTTTCCTTGCCAGGTCAGTGCTTTCACAGTTTCCCTTTCTCTGGTGCTCATGCAGGAGGGCGGAAGGCCCGTCCTTCGACGCTATCGGCTTCGGCCAGAAAAAGTAAGCAGGCTGATCAAATACTTGTCGTCACGGCCCGCGGCTCCTAGCGTAGGAAGGGCCAGATCCGCACACGCTTGAGTGAAAGAGGAACGTTATGTCGCTCTACCAGCCCGAACCGGTCGAAATCTCCACCCGTATGCGGCCCGGCGAATGGACGGAAGCCAGCCTCGAAGAACTCGTCAACACCTACCGCACCAGGATTGTTGAGATGGGTGCCAGCGCGTCCGACGTTGTGACGGACATCGAACGGAACGACGACGGATCGGTGCGGGTTGCGGTGTCCTGGGACAAACCGGCGAATGCAGGAGACGAGGACGCCGTCACCGGCGGGCAGACCGTCTGAGCCTGCCCGGGGAAGCTAGGGCTGGTCCGCGAGCAGCCGGCCGATGGCGCTTGAGGTCAGGTTGTCCAGGAGGTCACGCGGGCCCTCATAGACTTCGACAGCCCCGGCGTCACGCAGCTTTGTGGCACTGATCCCGCCGCAGGTGACTCCTACCGACGGGATGCCAAGGGCTGCAGCGGCCTTCATGTCCCACACGGCATCCCCAACGAAGACAGCGTTACCGGCCTCCACGCCGATGGCCTCCAGTGCTGCCACCAGGATGTCCGGGGCGGGCTTGCTTTCCTTGGCGTCATTGGCGCTGGTGGCGCCGTCGATATAAGCGTCGGCGTCGAGCGTGGCCTTCATGACCTGCAGGTCCTTCTTCCGTGCGGAGGAGGCGAGCGCAACAGCAAGCCCGCAGGCATGGCACTGGGCCAGCAGGTCCTTGGCGCCGTCGAAGGCGCGCAGGGCGGGCCAGTGGGAGGCGTACAGGGCGCCGTGGCTGGACATGATGTCCCGGTCCGCGTCGCGGTCCCGGTCGGATGGCAGCAGGCTGTCCACCAACCGGTCGCCGCCCATGCCCACATAGTGGTGGATCGACGCCATCGGGATGTCGTAGCCGTGCTGGCGGAAGGCGCCCCACCAGGAAATGGTGTGGATGTAGGACGAGTCGATGAGCGTCCCGTCAACGTCAAAGAGAACCCCCCGGCGCAGTCCGCCAGGGGGTGACATGCGGGTGGGGGCCATCAGCTGACCGCAGCCCGCCGGGCTTCCGGAGCCTTCTTGCGCCGGGCCGCTTCTTCCTTCGGCGTGGCGACGGGACGGACACGCTCCCGGATCACCGTCCCGGCGCCGTCGTGGCTCTTGTCCCGGATGAGGCCCGTACCGGCAATCTCGCGGGCCATCGCCACGCCGGCAGCAGCCGCCCTTTTGGTGGGAAAGGTCACCGAGATGGCCATCAGGTTCCCGGCCCCGTCCATCATCTTGACCCGATAGCCGCCGTCAGGCGCATCCACGAGCTCAAAGTACCCGGCCATATAAATCACTCCTCCGTCGTTTCACGGCGCTGTGCTTCTGGGAGCACTCCCATGAGGTGTTAGTAAGTATACTTATCTATTTCGCGAAGGAGAAGCCACACCCCGGCACGCGCCGCCTCAGCGCGTTTCCGCAGACTCCTGCGGAATGGGGGTATCACTCCGGCGAACCGTATCCTGATGAAGCTCTAAAGCGCTAGTCACAAGCGCGAAGTGGCTGAAGGCTTGAGGTGTGTTGCCCAGCTGGCGGCCGGCTTTGACCGCCCATTCCTCGCTCAGCAGCCCCACATCGTTGCGCAGCTCCAGCAGGCGTTCGAACAGTTGAGTGGACTCTTCGTGCCGGCCCGCGCCAAGCAGGGCTTCCACCAGCCAGAAGGAACACGCCAGGAAGACGCCCTCATCACCCGGCAGCCCGTCGTCGCTCTCGGCCGGACGGTAGCGCAGCACAAACCCGTCCTCCGTGAGCTCGCGCTGGATGGCCTCGATGGTCCCGATGACCCGCGGGTCATCGGGCGGGAGGAAGCCCACCCGCGGAATCAGGAGGAGGCTGGCGTCCAGCTCCGGCCTGCCGTAGGACTGCACGAAGGTATTGCGCGCGGCGTCGAACCCGTTGGCCATAACGTCCCGGTGAATGGTGTCCCGCAGCGTTTCCCAGCGCTCAACAGGCCCGGGAAGCCCGGATTCACGGACACCCTTCACCATCCGGTCCGCGGCAACCCAGGCCATCACCTTGGAGTGCGTGAAGTGCCGGCGCGGGCCGCGCATTTCCCACAGCCCGTTGTCCGGCTGGTCCCAAATGGTTTCGAGGTGCGACATCAGGGTGCACTGGAGGTCCCAGGCCTCATCGGTGTGCTTCAGCAGCGAGTTGCGGGTCAACGCCAGGCAGTCCAGCACTTCGCCCCAAACGTCCAGCTGGAGCTGTTCCGCCGCCCCGTTGCCGATGCGCACCGGCGAGGAGTTCTCGTAACCCTTCAGCCAGGCCAGCTCCATCTCCGGCAGGCGCCGTTCACCGTGGATCCCGTACATGATCTGCAGGTCCGCCGGATCACCGGCCACGGCGCGCAGCAGCCAGTCCCGCCAGGCCGCCGCTTCGGCGGTATACCCGGCGGCCAGGAGTGCCTGAAGCGTCATGGTGGCGTCGCGCAGCCAGCAGTACCGGTAGTCCCAGTTGCGCGGCCCGCCCAGCTGTTCCGGCAGCGATGTGGTGACGGCGGCCACGATACCCCCGGTGGGCGCGTAGGTGAGGGCCTTCAGGGTCACGAGGGAACGCACCACGGCGTCCTGGTATTTCCCCTTCACTGTGCACTGCGAGGCCCAGCCGCGCCAGAAGGCGTACGTGGTGTCCAGGACTTTCTCGGCGTCCACCGTGTGGGGCCGGCCCACGTGGCTGGGTGCCCACGTCAGCACGAACGGGACCCGCTCGCCGGCGCTGACGGTGAAGTCGCTGACGGTGTGCATGTTCTCGCCGTGCAGGGGCGCGGGGGTGACAAAGTAGACGGCGTCCGGACCGGCGATGGCGTGCAGCCCGTGCTTGTCCCTGCGGACCCAGGGAATGATGTGGCCGTAATCGAACCGCAGCGTCAGTTCGCCGTGCATCTTCACTGAGCCGCTGACGCCCTCCACAATGCGGACGATGTCCGCCACGGCGTCCCGGGGCGGCATAAAGTCGATGACGCGCACCGTCCCGTCCGGTGTTTCCCACTCCGTCTCCAGGATCAGGCTCCCGTCCCGGTAGCTCCGCCGGGTGCACGGCCCGCCGTTTTCCGGCGCCAGCAGCCAGCGGCCGGCCTCGGGCGTGTCCAGCAGCGCGTTAAAGCATGCCGGGGAGTCGAAGCGTGGCAGGCAGAGCCAGTCGATGGAGCCTTCCTTGCTCACGAGTGCACCGGTTTGAAGGTCACCAACTACCGCATAATCTTCAATGAGCGCCATGACCTTACATTGCCACAGACGGCTCCGGTCACGGGCACAATTCGATGTAGCCTGCAGGAATGGCAGTCCACATCGGCACCTCAGGCTGGAGCTACGACCACTGGGAGAATGTCCTCTACCCGCCCAGGCTGCCTGCGAGGGACCGCCTGCAGCATTACGTTTCCCGGTTCAGCACCGTTGAACTGAACGCCAGCTTCTACCGCTGGCCCCGCGACAGCACCTTCGCCGGCTGGAACCAGCGCCTGCCCGCCGGTTTCACCATGTCCGTCAAGGCCCCGCGCGGGCTCACGCATGCCAGGAAGCTGTACTCGCCGGAGGTATGGCTGGAGCGCATTGAGCGGTGCTGGCATGAACTGGGCGACAAGAGGGCCGTCCTCCTGGTCCAACTGCCCCCGCAGATGGAGCGCGACGACGCCCGGCTGGACTACTTCCTGGCGGCGGTCCCTTCCTGGATCCGGGTGGCAGTGGAATTCCGGCACCCCACGTGGGACTGCCCGGAGGTGTTCGCCCTTTTGGAGCGGCACCAGGCGGCCTACTGCATCATGAGCGGGGCAAACCTTCCCTGCATCCTGCGCACCACGGCGCCGTTCACGTATGTCCGGCTGCATGGACCCGACCACCAGCACCTTTACGCCGGCTCCTATTCAGACGCGGACATGCACTGGTGGGCGGACCGCATCCGCGGGTGGGAGGGTGACGGCCTGGACGTGTACGCCTATTTCAATAACGACGGCGGCGGCAACGCAGTGCGCAACGCCCAGACCCTGCGCGGGATCCTTGGGCAGGGCTGACGTCATAGAGCACCGTCCACGCTAAGGAGTCTCCTCGCCGGCTGCCGCCCTGTGGCAGAGTGGACCCATGGACAAGGCTCCGCAGAATTCGCCCCAAAACGCAGCGCACCCTCCCCGGCAGGACCTGGACAGCGGGAACGGAGTGTCCGGCAACCAGGTCTTCCGGCTCGCGCACCGGGTCTCCGACACTTTCAACAGTGTCCGGATCCAACTGGCCAAGCGCTGGAAGTTCGTTCCGCAGACCATCGCTTACCAGGGCTACGGATCCACCAGCCAGGTCAGGGTGCTGGGCCGGGTGCTGATGACCCAGAAGCCGCTGCCCGGCAGCAAAGCCGAAAACGAAGCCCGGAACGGCAACCAGAACGTGCGCGGCTGGCGTGCCTTCACCGGTGTGCCGCTGCAGTTCACCGACGTCGAAATCACCATTGGCGATGTGGTCACCCACGTCCAGGCGGACCGCGGCGGCCTGATCGACACAGAGGTGGACGTCCAGCTCACGCCGGGCTGGCACACGGCCGTCCTCAAGGCGGAAGGGACCGAACCTGTCGAAGCACGGATCCGCGTGATCGCACCGGACGTGAAATTCGGCATTGTGTCCGACATCGATGACACCGTGATGGTGACTGCGTTGCCCCGGCCGTTCCTGGCACTGTGGAACACCTTCGTCCTGAGCGAGCGCGCTCGCATGGCCACCCCCGGGATGGCCGTGCTGCTGGACCGGCTGGCCATCGAGCATCCCGACGCTCCGGTCATCTACCTGTCCACCGGCCCCTGGAATGCGGCGCCCACCCTGGCCCGGTTCCTGAACCGCAACATGTACCCTTCCGGTGCCCTGCTGCTGACGGACTGGGGCCTGACACAGGACCGCTGGTTCCGCAGCGGCCAGGACCACAAGCACCGCAACCTGGAACGGCTCAGCAAGGAGTTCCCGGACATGCAGTGGCTTCTGATCGGGGACAACGGCCAGCATGATGAGGCCATCTACTCGGGCTTCGCGTCAGAAAACCCGGACAAGGTTGCGGCCATCGCTATCCGCCAGCTGTCCGTCAGCGAGTCGGTGTTTGCCGGCGGCCATTCCGAGGACGGGGACCACACTGCCTCCAGGGTGCCGTGGATCTACTCCCCGGACGGCGCCGGCATGGCCAAGCAGCTGGCCACACTCGACCTGCTCTAGCCTTCCTACGCGGTGGCACCCAGCGAGGCCACGCCGTCGTCGGGCGCCTCCTCGCCAAAGTCCTCCGAGGCAACCGCCTGGGCTATGGTGGCCCCGGCCGCCGCGGCGAGATCGCGTTCCTCGATGAGTTCCTGCAGCCAGAAGTAGGAGGCCTTCGGCGTCCGCTCCTGGGTCTCGAAGTCCACATGCAGGAGCCCGAACGGCTGGTTGTAGCCGGCGGACCACTCGAAGTTGTCCAGCAGGGACCACACGTAGTAGCCGCGCAGGTCCACCGACTCCGCCACGCCACCGGGCGCCGTAGCCCGAAGAGCCGTTTCCAGGTGGTCCGAAAGGTACTTCAGCCGGCGCTCGTCCGGAATGAACTTGGTATTGGTGGACTTGTCCCGGACAATGATGTCCTCGAAGCTGGCACCGCCCTCGGTGAGGATCACGGGAGGCAGGTTGGGGTACCGCTCCGCCATTTCCTTCAGTGCCACGGCCATGTACTCCGGTTTCACGGGCCAGCCGTAGGACGTGATGTCCGCTTCCGGCCACGTCTCCACGTGGAACGGGGTTCCGCCGCTGCCGGCGGCGCTGAGGTCGCTGCCCATGGCTTCCGCCATGCTGGCCGGGACGGCGCCGCCGCCGGGACCTACCGCCACCTTGGTGGGCATGTAGTAGTTGAGCCCGTAGAAATCCAAGGGCTGGGAGATCAGCGCCATATCCTCCTCGGGGTGGTCGAAGGAGCTGAAGAACTTGGCCGCCCGGATCAGGTCCGGGTACTTGCCGGTCAGCACGGGATCGGCGTAGAGCCGGTTTTGGGCGAGGTCCATCAGCCCGGCGCTGATCCGGTCCAGGGGGTTGATCGAGTTCGGGACCATGGGCGAGTACACGTTGGTCATCCCGATCTCGCCCGGCACGCCGGCCGCACGCAGCGCCTGCACGGCCAGGCCGTGTCCCAGGAGCTGGTGGTGGACCGTGGGGAAGGCGCCCAGGACCAGTTCCTTGCCCGGTGAGTGCAGGCCAAGGGAGTAGCCGTTGGTGCTGACGGTTGCGGGTTCGTTGATGGTGACCCAGCGGGCGACGCGGTCGCCAAAGGCTTCAGCCACGATGGACGCATACTCCCCCAGCCGGTAGGCGGTGTCCCGGTTCATCCAGCCGTCTGCCTCATCCAGCGCCAGGGGTGTGTCCCAGTGGTAGATGGTGGCCATCGGTGAGATTCCGTTGGCCAGCAGCTCGTCCAGGAGGCGGTCGTAGAAGGCCAGGCCTGCGCGGTTGGCCGGTCCCTTGCCCGTTGGCTGGATCCGCGGCCAGGCAAACGAGAACCGGTAGGAATCCACGCCCAGCTGCTTCATGAGGGCAACGTCCTGGGGCATGCGGTGGTAGTGGTCGCAGGCAACCACGGGGCTGTGGTCCTCCACGATGGCGCCGGGCTTTGCGGCGAACACATCCCAGCCGGCGGGCCCGCGGCCGTCCTCATCCAGGGCCCCCTCAATCTGGAAGGCTGCGGTGGCAACTCCAAGCGTGAATCCCGGCGGGATCAGTGCTGCGAGGTCCTTGGCGGTGATGTGCATGGGGCGGGCCTTTTGTTCACGTATGGATAAGTACGTCTCAGGATGGCACACCGTAAGGTTGCTGACGAGTCGCCACTGCTAGGGTCTGGGCATGGATGAAAAACTGGGGAAGTTCATCGACGATTTTGCCGACTTGGTGCAGCTCGCACAGGAAGGACGCCATCAGCGACAGGCGGGAACACAGCTGCTCGACACGCTCACGGAGCACTTGGGAGTGGCCGCGGTGGACCTGGCAATGGTGGAGGAGCAGATTCCGTTCCACCGGTTCGTGGACGCGGACATTGTCCTGGCAGAGCTCGCGGCCCTTGATCCGGACAACAGGCTGGTGGGGATTGGCGGCGGCGGCCAGCGCCATCACGCCTCCCTCAGTGACATGGTGCAGCAGTCCCAGCTTTTCCCGCAGTTTCCGTTGTCCCAGCCGGACTACGTCAATCTGGCGGTCGGTCCGGACACGCAGCGCCAGGCGGTGGGCTTCGGGCTCCGGCTCTTGACGTTCGACGGCGGCAGGTTAGCGGTCCTGCAGCGCGCCGCGGAACCGCGCTCCGGGCGGCAGACGGCATCCCTGGAGGTTGTGGCCGCCGTCCCGGAAACAGGGACCGCGTTCCTTGCCGAATACCGTCGGCGGATGGACAGCCAAAGCGTCCTGAAGGGCCAGGTGATCTCGCTGGCGATGGGCGAGTATGGTCCCAGCAGCGGCGGCGTGACCTTCCACCACCGGCCGCGCCTGGAAGCCGCTGAAGTCATTCTGCCGGCGGGGCTTCTGCAGAAGGTTGCGGACCATACAGTGGGCATTGCCAGGCACCGGGAATCGTTGCGGGCCCACGGGCAGCACCTGAAGCGGGGTGTCCTGCTGTACGGCCCGCCGGGCACGGGAAAGACGCACACGGTGCGGTACCTGCTGGGCCAGAGTACGGGCGCGACGGCGGTCCTCCTCTCGGGCGGTTCGCTCGCCAGGATTTCCGAGGCGGCACGGATGGCCAGGGCGCTGCAGCCTTCCATCGTGGTCCTGGAGGACTGCGACCTGATCGCCGAGGACAGGAGCTTTGACCACGGGCCGCAGCCGCTCCTGTTCGAGGTCCTGGATGCCATGGATGGCCTGGACAACGATGCCGACGTCGCCTTCGTTTTGACGACGAACCGGCCGGACCTGCTGGAACGCGCCCTCGCCCAGCGCCCGGGGCGGGTGGACCTGGCGGTGGAAATTCCCCTCCCCGCACTTCACGAGCGCGTTGCGCTTCTCCGGCTTTACGCCCGCCAGGCGGCGTTCAGCACCGGGGCATTGGAGGCGGCAGCCGAACGCACTGAGGGCACCACCGCTTCCTTTGCCCGGGAACTGGTCCGGCGGGCCGTGGTGGCGGCTGCCCTGGCCAACAGCCCCGTTGGCGATGCACACCTCGCGAAGGCGGTGGAGGAGCTGATGGCGGATGCAGAGTCGCTGACGCGCAGCCTCCTGGGCAGCGGCAGCTAGCGCTACTGCGAGCCGAACAGGAACTCCTTGGCGTGCGCCACGGCCTTGCGGAAGGCATCGTTGCGGAGGGTCGCCAGGTGCTCGGTTTCGCCGTCCGCCGGTTCCAGGTAGCCGGTGTAGCCAGGGCGCAGGACCCAGATGTCTCCGGCCGGCGGGAGGTAGAACACGCCGAAGGACCGCTGCTGCTTATCCTCGGTTGTCCATACCGGCACCACGGCCAGGGCGGCACCGGTGGCCGGGTTGATCCACTGGGCACGCGGCAGCGGCTCCTCATGCGCTTCCGGGTCAAGGAATGGTGCGGTTCCGGCGCCCCACCGCTCCTCAAAGCGTTCGTGGAATGCCGGAATCAGGTGTGAATCGTAGCGTCGCCAGTCGCTCATGCAGTTCTCCGCCTCCTCGCGGTTATTGTTGCCACGCCGCGCAAAAAACTAGGACCAGGGCCCGCTTTCCCAGCGCACGGGGGTAATCCTGATGGTGTGCCCGGAAGTCCCGCCGCGGGTGTGGACCTTCCGGACGGGAATCGCCTGCGGCGCCGACGCCGCCCGCTGCTTGTCGTAGGCCGCCCGCCGCTCCGGATCCCGCAGTATGTTGAACGCCTGCATAATGCGCAGCAGCTCGCCTTCGGGTGCCGTGCCGCCGTCCACATCCGGGTGGTGGCTGCGCATCAGTGCGCGGTAGGCCCGGGATATCTCCTGCTGGCCGGCGTCCGCCCGGACGCGCAGGATTGCGTAGTAATCAGGGGTGTCTGTCATCTCAGCCCTTTCCACTCCGCCGGCGCAGAAGAATGCCGGGTGCGGGCCGTGCCGGGGCACCGCCCGCACCATGCCGCCTCGCTACGTTCCGATCTGCTGCCTCTGGGCCTGCTGCGTCTCGATCTCGATCTTGCGCGGCTTGGCGCGTTCGGCCACGGGAATCCGCAGGGTCAGGACGCCATGGTCGTAGCTTGCTTTGATGTTGTCCGTGTCCAGGGTGTCGCCCAGGATCAGTTGCCGGCTGAAAACACCGCGGGGACGCTCGGCAGCCACCAGCTCAACATTGGGCTGCGTGGGGTCGGAGCGTTCCGCCCGTACGGTGAGGACGTTACGTTCGACATTCAGATCCAGCGAGTCGGTCTTGACGCCCGGAAGGTCAAAGGCCACTACGAACTCGCCGTCTTCCTGCCAGGCGTCCATCGGCATGGCGGCCGGCCGGGCGGCAGTGCCAAAAACCTGCTGCGTGAGCCGGTCCAGCTCACGGAACGGGTCCGTGCGCATCAACATCATGTCCCACTCCTTCAGCTTTTAGGATGTTGGATCAGTACCATATCCGCCCACCGATCTATGGTGGTGGATATAGATTTTTTATAGCACCCGTGGGAAACTTAGGCAAGACCGCGCAACGACGATTTTGGAGAGACGTTATGGCAGACCCCGGAGCAGGACGGGCCGGCCGGCCCGCCAGCGGACATGCGCTCTACGCCATCTCCGTTGCAGCCAAACTGGCAGGAACAGGCCAGCAGAACATCCGGCTCTACGAGAGCAAAGGACTGTTAACACCGTCACGGACGGCCGGCGGCACGCGTCAATACAGCGATGACGACGTCGCAGTGCTGCTGCGTATCGGGGAACTCCTGGACCAAGGACTCAACCTGGCGGGCGTTGCCAAGGTGCTGGAATTGGAGGCAGCCAACATGAGGCTGCACCGTGCCCTGAAGCGCGCCAGATCCAGGCCGCCCGCCTGATACACGCGTTCCGGGCCCTAATCCCCCGGCGAGTCAGCCTTGGACAGTTCCCCAGTGATCCTCTCCCCCGGCACCCTGGCGGTCCGCCACGTATCCACGGCGATCACGCCGCCCAGGATGATCAGGGACAACGAGACCGAAGCGAGGGCGTCGCTGAGCCAGTGGTAGCCCAGGTACAGCCGGCTCAGGGCCGCCAGCACGATTCCCACGCCCGCTCCGACGAAGCCGAGCACGGCGGCCCGCGGGTTCCTGCGCCGCGAGAAGATCAGGAAGGCTCCCACCAGGAGGAAGTCACAGGCCCCCAGGACATGCCCGGAGGGGAACGAGAAAGTGTGGTCGATCCCGAAGAGCATCTGGTCCACCGGCGGGCGTGACCGCCGGACAATCTGGAGGATGATCTGCGAAATGATGACACCGGTGAGCATCGCCGACGCCAGCAGGATGGGCCGCCAGGCGTGCTTGGCGGCGAATCCCCAGACCAGGATGACCACCAGCACAATGATGGGCAGGGCAATGGGGCCAAACACCACGGCAAGGAAGATCATGATCGCCGTGATGGTGTCGGACCGCAGGCCCAGGAGCCAGTCACGGACAGGCCCATCGGCCGCGGACAGCCCATCGGCCTGCACCACGCTGATGAGGGTGGCGATGAAGAGCGCCACCCCCGCAGCCACCAGGATGACCGAAGCACGGTAGAGCGCGCGCCGGTCCCCCGGCTCCAGGTAGCGCTCCTCCACCACGAACTTGTCGTGGAAAGCGCGCCACCGGCCGTTCTTCTTGGCGGTTGTCCCGGAAGCTCTTCCAGAGCCTGACGATTCCTGCTGTCCCACTGTGACCATCCCTGCGCCGTGAAGTTTGCTTAGGGTGAAGATTATCCCGGTTGGCGCCTGCACGGGCGGTAGCCTGACTCCATGGGCGTGATGAATGAACTCATCGATGCGCAGGCGGTGAAAACGCTGTCCGGCATCCTCACGGCGGTTGCGCCCGACGTGACATGGGAACGCACCGCCGCTGCCGCTTCGCTGCTGGGCGATCTCAACCTTCGCGCCCGTACTGATCTTGTTGCCGGCGCCCTGGTGGATGACATCAGAAACAGCCCCGGACGTGGGTATCCGACGGCGGCGGCCAGCTTCCGCGCGGCCCTGCCAGTTCCGGAGTTCACCGGCTGGACCCTGTGGCCGGTTTCCGAGGCAGCTGCCACCCTGTGCCTCGAGTCCGGTTCCAGGCAGGACTTTGATGATGCCCTCGCGCTGCTGACCGAGCTGACGCCCCGGCTCACCGGCGAGTTTGCCATCCGCCGGCTGATCGCCCGGGATCCGGACCGGGCTCTGGCAGCGGTACTGGACTGGACGTCCCATCCGGATGAGCATGTCCGGCGCCTGGCCAGCGAGGGCATCCGGCCATACCTGCCGTGGGCGGTGCGTGTGCCTGCCCTCGTCCAGCGGCCAGAGGCCACCGTCCCCATCCTCGATGCGCTCTACCGCGACCCCTCCGAGTATGTCCGGCGTTCGGTGGCCAACCACCTCAACGATGTTGCCCGGCACGCCCCGGACCTGGTGGTGGCAACCGCCCGGAAATGGCTCGGGGCAGCAGACAACAACACCGGCTGGGTGGTCCGGCACGGCCTCCGCACGCTCGTGAAGAAGGGGCATGCCGGCGCCCTGGAGGTGCTGGGCTTTACGCCGGCGTCCGTGGCGGTTACCGGGCCGCACCTGGACCGGGACGTCCTCACGATTCCCGGGGAACTGACGTTCGCCTTCGAAATCTCCAATACCGGTGCCCGGGATGCGCGGCTTGCGCTTGACTATGTGGTCCACTACCAAAAGGCCAACGGCACCCAGTCCGCCAAGGTCTTCAAAATCTCAACCCTGACTCTGGCGCCGGGCGAGAGCAGGAGCCTCTCCAAGCGCCACGCGTTCCGGCAGATGACCACCCGGGTGCATCATCCCGGCCTGCATGCTTTGGAACTGCAGGTCAACGGTGCCCTGCACGGCCGCACGGAGTTCCGGCTGGAGGCGGGCTAGAACGAGCCGGTGGTGAACTGCCAGGTACGGGTGGCCAGCTGGTTCCCCGCAAGGTCGCGGACGGCTGTTCCGCCGCCTGTCACCGTCACGGTGTATTTGGTCTTGGCGGCCAGTGACTGCTGCGGGTCGAGGATCCACTGGTTCGTGGTGCCGTTCCGGAAGACGGCGGCCGGCACCACCGCGCCGGTGGCTGCGTTCCTCACGGTGAACGTGGTGCCGTTGACGCCCTGGACTGCCTCGTTGAAGGTCACGCTGATGTTGTTGCCGCGGCGCACCAGCAGCGCGTTGCTGCCGGGGGTGGTGCCGGTGACCACCGGGGCCGGGCCCGTCAGGAAGGTCCAGCTGACCGAGGCCAGCGGGGTTCCCGTAGTGCCGCGGATGGCCGAGCTTCCGCCCACCAGCGTTGCGGTATAGGTTGCATCCGCGGCCAGGTTGGCGGAGGGGTCCAGGGTGGCCGTCCGGGTGGTGGCGTTGTAGGTGACGCTGGCGGGGACGGTGGTGCCGGCAGCGTTCTTGAGCACGAACGTTCCTGACGTCAGTCCTTGTACTGCCTCGCTGAAGGTGGCGGTCACGTTGGCGCCGGACGGCACGGACGTGGCATTGGCCCCGGGACTCACGGCACTGACGGTGGGGGCAGGCGCGGGAGCGGGGGTCGGCGCGGGAGCAGGGGCAGGCGCGGGAGCAGCATTCACGGCGCCGGCGTAGAGCAGTCGGTTGGGCGTTCCGCCGGTGGCGCCGGTGACGGCCCCGGACGTTGCACCGGACACCAGGGTTCCCGCAACCTGGGCTGGCGTGAGGGCCGGATTCTGCGACAGCAGCACGGCGGCGGCCCCGGCTGCGTGGGGCGCGGCCATCGAGGTCCCGGACATGGAGGCCGTTGCGGTGGAGGTGGTGTGGAGCGCGGAGGTGATGGCTACGCCCGGGGCGTAGAGGTCCACGCACGTGCCGAAGTTGGAGAAGGAGGCCTGGCGGTCGGCGGAGTCGCTGGCGGCGACGGTGACAGCGCCGGTAACCCGGGCGGGGGAACCGCCGCAGGCATCCACCGCGGAGTTGCCGGCGGCAACCACTGCCGTGACGCCGTCGTTCATCACTGCCTGGATGGCTGCGTCCACCGCGGTGCTCGCGCCGCCGCCCAGGCTGAGGTTGGCCACGGCCGGCACGCCGGCGGGGTGGTTGGCGGCAACCCAGTCAAGTCCTGCCACCACATCGGAGTTGTAGCCGGAGCCGTTGCAGTCGAGGACCCGGACCGGGACCACGGTGGCTGCCTTGGCTACCCCGTAGGTGGCACCCGCCACCGTCCCGGCAACGTGGGTGCCGTGGCCGTTGCAGTCGCCGGAGCCCCTGCCATCGGCCACGGCGGTCCAGCCGGCCGTCACCCTGCCGCCGAAATCGGCGTGCGATGCGAGGACTCCGGTGTCCACGACGTAGGCCGTCACTCCGGCCCCGGCCGCTGTCCAGGAGTAGGAGCCGGAGAGCGGCAGGGGCCGCTGGTCCACCCGGTCCAGGCCCCAGGGCGCGGGCTGCTGCGTTGCGGAAATGCTGACGGGGGCGTCCGCTTCCACTGACAGCACACGGCCGGAGCGGGCAAGAGCCTCTGCCTGGGCAGGATTGGCGGTGACCACGGCGCCGCGCAGCGCGTGTTTGAACGTACGGCCGACGGCGAGGCCCTGCCCGCGCAGGTGGGCAGCCTCAGCATCCACATCGGCATTGGCGGCGTACTGCACGATGTAGCGGCCGGTTGCTCCGGCATCGGCTTTTGGCGCGGCAGCGGCAGGCACGGCGGAAACGGAAAGGGCTACGGCGGAGGCCAGCGCTGCGGCGGCGGGCAGCACAAAGGATGAAGTGCGAATTTTGGGGTCCTTGGTGTGGCGTTGGAGCTGCGGGGGGCGGGGAAATCCACCGCTCTACCAACAGGATAGGAGCCCGGGATGCGCCGCCGGCGGGTCCTTGCAGGATCCTGTGGGAAGCCTTGGGGATTCCTGCGGCCGGGACTATTCCCGGTGGTTCCGCCAGCTGTGTTCCGGCTCGAAGCCCAGCAGGCGCCGGGCCTTGTCGATGGAGAGCATGGTCTCGTGCTCGCCCAGTTCCCGGGTGACCTTCACCTCGGGAAACACCTCGGCCGCGAGGCTTGCGCTCGACCGGCTCATCACAGTGTCCGCATTGGCAATGATGAAGGCTTCAAAGCCCGGCCTGCCGTTCTCCAAAGCCCGCACCACTGCCTGGGCGCCGTCCCTGCCGTCGATGTAGCCCCACAGGTTCCATTTCCGAAGACTCGGGTCAGCATCGAAGGACGGGAACCTGGTGTAGTCCTCCACGTCCATGACGTTCGAGAACCGCAGGCCGACAATGCTTAGTTCCAGGTCCCAGCGTGTGAGTTCCGCTGCCATCTGCTCCTCCAGGTGCTTGACCAGGGAGTAAGTGCTTTCCGGCCGGGCAGGGTATTCCTCGTCCACGGGAATGTAGGGCGGGTCGACGTCGAACGGCAGTCCCAGCACCGTCTCGCTGGAGGCGTACACCACCTTCTTGATGCCTGCCCGGCGGGCAGCCTGGAAGACGTTGTAGGTGGACAGCATGTTGTTCTCGAACGTCGCGGCGTCCGGAAGGATGCCCGGCGCCGGGATGGCACCCAGGTGCACCACGGCGTCGAAACCGCTGTGCCTGTCATCCACGCCCAGCAGGGCATCGAGCACCTGGCCGTAATTGCGCAGGTCCACCACCAGGAGTCCCGGGCTCCGGGTGCCTTCCCGGTCCAGGTTGAGGACCTCGTGGCCGTCGTCGATAAGACGCCGGACAACGTGCCGGCCCAGTTTTCCGCTTCCGCCGGTGACGGCAATTCTCATCAGGAGGTCCTTCTGTTGGAGGGGCGCACCGGCTCAGGCTCCGGTACGGGTGGCCAGGAACTTTTCGACGGCGGCGATCGCCAATGCAGTGATCTCGCCCGGATCGCCGCTGCCGTTCACGGAGACGAGGATTCCCCGGCCGGCATAGACCGAGACAACTTCATGGGTTTCGCGGTGGTAGAGGTCAAGCCGGCGCCGGAACACGTCCACCGTGTCATCCGACCGCCCCTGTTCCTCCGCCCGTTGGCGCATCCGCTGCTCCAGTTCCGCGTCTGGGGCACGCAGTTCAATGACGGCGTCCAGGGCGACTCCCTGGGAGGCGAGCATGTTGTCCAGTTCCATGACCTGGGGAGCGGTACGGGGGTAGCCGTCCAGCAGGAAACCCGACTGGACGTCGCTGTCCAGGAGGCGGTCCTTTACCAGGGCATTGGTGAGGTGGTCCGGGACGAAGTCGCCGCCGTCGAGGTACTCCGCGGCCTGGCTGCCCAGTTCTGTCTGCTGGCTGACGTTGCTGCGGAAGATGTCGCCGGTGGAAACGGCCGGCACGCCGAAGTGCCGGGCAAGGTGCTCGGCCTGCGTCCCCTTGCCCGAGCCTGGCGGACCGATGATGAGCAGTCTGGTCATATTCCTGTCCCTCCATGGCGCAACGGCCGCTGGTTTCCGGGTGCGCCGCCGGCAGCCCCGGCGCCTGCTTCATTCTGCCGGTTAGCCCGGGCCGGCGCCAGCGGCCCGCCCGCCGGGAAGCCATATATGACTCTTTTCCGCGCCCGGGGATGTATATACTTCTGGGTATCGGTTTAGCAGCAGGCCGTTGGAAAGTTCGTCGATCCAGCGACCTTCACCGGCTCCCCGCCTCTTGGGTGGGACGGTTGGGTGTTGCCGGCTCGTTTTGACCTGAACGAATGGCACCAAAACCCGTGGCCAGCGAGTCAACAGCAAAATCCGATACATCCATAGCCGAACACCTGAATGAACTGGTCCTCAACAGCTCTGACGTTGAGGACTTCCTTAACGAACTGGCACAGGTGTCGGCGCGCAACCTCTCCGAGCCCGGAGACGAGATCCTGTGCGCCATCACCCTGCTCCGGAAGCGGAAGGCTGCCACTGTGGCCAGCAGCAGTCCGGAAGCCAAAGCAATCGGCCAGCTCGAGAACGAATTCAGCGAAACACCCAGCATGACGGCCTACACGTCGCAGAAGACCGTAAACGTTCCCGACGTGCAGGACGACGGCCGCTGGCCCGAATACTCCTCCGCCGCCTTCGCCCAGGGTGTCCGCTCCGTCCTGGCACTGCCGTTCGAGCTCGAAGGCGAGACCAAGGCTGCCCTGGTCCTGTACTCGCGCCGCCCCCAGCGCTTCGAAGCCCGCGACCTCGAGTTCGCCGAGGATTACGTCAGCCAGACGTCCCTCGCCCTGCGGCTGGCGGTGCGCTTTGCCCACTACAGTGAGACGGCGGCCAACCTGCGTGCCACCCTGGAATCGCGGACTGTCATCGACATGGCAGTGGGCATCATCATGGCGCAGAACCGGTGCAGCCAGCATGACGCCTTCGAGATCCTGAAGACCGCGTCCAGCACCCGCAATTCAAAGCTGCACGATGTGGCCGCCGCCGTGGTGAACGCCCTGGGCCAGGGCCCGGCCCGCACCCACTACGACGGCTAGCCGGTCCCTCAGCTGCGCAGTTGCTAGCGGTGCACGCGCGAACAAGCCTGCGGGCGGTAGACTGGGGCCAACTTTCTGCCGGGGGGCTTTGATGGAAAACAAACGCGTCTGCCTCGTGGTGGAAGACGACAACGATATCCGTGGACTGATCAGCGTGGTCCTGCAGCGCGCCGGTTTTGACGTGAGGGCTGTTTCCACCGGTGCCGAGGGAATCGCCGCGGCGGCCGACCCTGCCATCGCACTCGTCACCCTGGACCTTGGCCTGCCGGACATGGACGGGCATGTGGTGGCGCGCGCCATCCGCGCGCTGAGCAAGGCTCCCCAGCTCTTCCTCACGGCGAGGTCGGAGGAGGACGATGTGCTGGCCGGCATGGCCTCAGGGGCTGCCGCCTACCTCACCAAGCCCTTTCGCCCGAAGGAGCTCCGGGAGCTCGCACTGCAGTTATGCCCCGCACCCGTTTCACAGGCCCCTCACATATCCGGCAAATCCCTCTGCTAGCCTGGCTGCCGGGAATGGGGTATGGCCCCTCAGCAGCAGAATCCACCCCGTAGGCCTAGCCTCCGCCGCGCGGGACCCGTCGCTGTAGGGGCTGCGCGACGACGCGGCGGGTAGCGCCGCGGATCTACCCGATGCCGGCCGTCGCCTCGGCGTAGGCGGTGGCCTGGTCACGTACCTGCACCAGGTAGGTATCCGACTGGTTGTAGGAGTAGATGGCCCCGGTCCATCCGTTCGCGGTGGTGAGGTCACGGCCGTGGCCGCACAGGTAGCCGGCTGCACTGAGCGCAGCGTCGTCGATGTTGAAGGGATCCGCTATCCCGTCACCGTTTCCGTCCCGCCCCGCAAGCTCCCATGTGGAGGGAATGAACTGCATGGGCCCCACGGCACGGTCCCAGCGTGCGTCGCCGTCCAAGGCTCCGGCATCCGTATCAGCGATGGCGGCGAACCCGTTTCCGTCCAGGCTTGGGCCAACAATGGGTCCGCTGGCTTGTCCTGCGGAGTCCAGGCTTCCACCGCCATAAGCTCCGTGGCGGGATTCGACGAAACCGACGGCCGCCACCGTATTCCAGCCGATGCCGCAGCCCGGGGAGGCCTGGTTGGCCGCGCCGGCCGCAGCCACGTAGGCCCGGAGCGCCCGCGCGGGAATGCCGGTCTGCGCGGCAGCCTCAGCGACCCACTCCGCGTCCGCGTTCCGGGTGATGTTCACGGCCGGGGTGATCCCGGTGGACAGCATTTCAAGTTTCGCCTCCGACCGCGGCGGCGGATCAAGGACCACGCGGGCGTTCGCGCCGGACTGCTGCAGTGCCCAGAACGACAGGGGCGTGATGACGCAGATCGAAAACACGGTGAAGACCAGGAGACGCCTCAGGCGCAGCACGGCGTCACGGGAGACAGTCACGCGTTTGATCCTATCGATCGAAACCCGCCAAACACTCATATTCGCGGCTGGGCTCCGTCACAGCACCCGCACAGCTTGGGCCCGGAAAGTAAAGACCAGCCCACCGAAATCACCCCGGAGAATCCCATGAACTCACTTATTTTCATCGTCGCGGACCTCGCGGCCATCAGCATCCTCACCTTCGCCCTGTACCTGCGCCGTCATCGCCGGCGAGACCTTGTGGTCTCCTATCTGGGCATGAACGTGGGAGTCCTGGCCGTCGCCACCGCTTTGTCCGGCTCGGCGGCCGGCCTGGGCCTGGGGCTTGGCCTCTTCGGCGTCCTGTCCATCATCCGGCTCCGGTCCACCGAACTGGCCCAGCACGAGGTGGCTTACTACTTCTCGGCCCTGGCGCTCGGCCTGATCGCCGGGCTGGGCATCGAGCCCCTGTGGCTGACCGGATCACTGATGGCCCTGATCCTGCTGGTGATGTTCGTGGGAGACCACCCCCGCGTCCTGCCCGCCCACCGCCACCAGACGGTGGTCCTGGACCGGGCCATTGCCGAAGACGGCGAGCTCTACGCCCGGCTCGAGGAAGTGCTGCACGGCAAGGTCCACTCCGCCACCATCTCGGAGCTGGACCTGGTCAACGACAAAACCATCGTGGACGTGCGGTACGCCTACTCCCCCGCGGCCTTCCCCGCCGCGCCGGCCACCGTTTCGGGAATCACGACGGCGGCGCCCGCGGCTCCTGCCTCCCGGCCTGCCCACGCGGCCCCCGCCGCGCCGGCACACTCCCCCGCCCACGCCCACGCAGGTGCGGCATGAGCGCCGCGCCAGCAGCCGCCGTCGGGAACCTGCACCTCCTGCCACCGGTGGGGCTCGACGAGCTCAACGCCGAGGCCGCGCTCCAGACCCGGGTTGACCGGAAGTACGTGGTTCCCACCAGGCTTGCCCGCCAGCTGCTGGACACGTTCAGCACGGGCATGCGGGTACTGGAGATGGATGGCGCCCGCAGCTTCGCCTACGACTCCGTCTACTTCGACACCGCCAATCTGGACAGCTACCTGCTTGCAGCCCATGGTCGGCGCCGCCGCTACAAGATCCGCACCCGGACCTACGTGGACAGCGCGGTGAGCTTCCTGGAGGTCAAGACCGAGGGCGCCCGTGAAGCAACCGTCAAGGAACGCATCCCCTACCACCTTGAAGACCGCGCCCGGCTCACCGCCGAAGGCCTCGACTACGTCCGCGAAACGCTTACTGCCGCCGTGGGCTCGGTGCCCACGGGCACGTTGGAGCCCGTGCTGGAAACCCGGTACCACCGCACCACCCTCTACCTGCCGGAATCCGGCAGCCGGGCCACCATCGATACCGACGTGACCTGGCAGCGCCCGTCGCACGGGTCCTGGGTGCTGGCGGACGCCGTCATCCTGGAAACCAAGTCCGGCTCCACCGCCGGCCCCCTGGACCGCCACCTCTGGGCACATGGCGTCCGGCCTTCCCGGATTTCCAAGTTCGCCACCGGCATGGCAGCCCTCCGTCCCGACCTCCCCGCCAACCGCTGGAACCGGACGCTTCGCCGCAGCCTGGCACTGCGGCCCGCGGCCTAGCTCCAGCTCCCCATCCGGATCGAGCCCCCTCCAACTTCCCGAAGGAACACACCATGAAAAGTCTCCGTACCCACCTCTCCGTCGCCGCCCTGGCCGCCACTATTGCCCTAACCGGGTGCTCCGTGGCGGGCACCGGCGTCTCCGCCATCAGCGGCAGCGGCACATCGTCCACCGCGACCTCCGGCACGGCGCAGGCCGTCTCCCTGGACACCCTCGCCGCCGACACCCACTACGACGCCGATGACCTCACCTGGGATGCGGCCTCCGAAGTAGCCGTGACCTTGGCGGACGGCGCCAGCTCCGTTACCTCGGGTTCATCCGACGCCGTAACGGTCGACGGCGACACCGTCACCATCAGCGCCGCCGGGACCTACCGGCTCAGCGGCTCCCTGTCCGACGGGCAGGTGGTGGTGGCCGCCGGCGAGGAGGATGTGGTGCGCATCATCCTGGACGGCGCCGGCATCACCAGCTCCACCGGTTCACCGTTTGTGGTGCAGAGCGCCAATGAAGCCACCGTCTACCTGGCGGACGGAACCACCAGCTCCCTCAGTGATGCCGCCACCTACGCGGACCAGGGAACTGATGCCCCCAACGCCGCCCTCTACTCCATGGCGGACCTGACCATCGCCGGCACCGGCGCCCTGACCGTGGACGGCAACTACAACGACGGCATCTCCGCCAAGGACGGCCTGGTCCTGGCCGCCGGCACCGTCACCGTGGAGGCGGCGGACGACGGCATCGTGGGCAAGGACTACGCGGTGCTGCTGGACGGCGCCTACCAGGTCAGCGCCGCGGGCGACGGCTTCAAATCCGACAACGAGGAGGACGAGGGCCGCGGCTGGGTCCTGATCAACGGCGGAACCCTCAACGTGGCCGCCGGGGACGACGGCATCAAGGCCTACAACACCCTCACCATCGCCGCCGGCAGCACCACGGTGGAGGAATCGGAGGAAGGCCTGGAGGCCCAGCACATCGTGATGCAGGGCGGCACAGCCACCGTCACGGCCAACGACGACGGCGTGAACGCCTCGGGCGGGTCCGCCACCTCTGCTTCCAGCGGCGGAGGAATGGGCGGCGGCAGCATGGCGGTCGGCGACTACACCGTGGAAGTGACCGGCGGCCTGTTGACCATCAACTCCCAGGGCGACGGCCTTGACTCCAACGGCAACGCAAGCATCTCCGGCGGCACCGTGGTGGTCAACGGCCCCACCAACAGCGGAAACGGTGCCCTCGACGTCAACGGCGAACTGGCCGTCACCGGTGGAACCGTTGCCGCCGCCGGAAGCGCCGGCATGGTGGTTACTCCGGGTGAGTCCTCAACCCAGTCGGGTGTGCAGGTGACGCTGGGCTCGACTGTTCCGGCGGGAGCAGTGATCCAGGTTGCCGACTCCGCCGGCACCGTGGCGGCAGCCTTCGTCACCACCAAGGCAACAGCGTCCCTGGTGTTCTCCTCCGCGGCCATCACCCAAGGTAAGGAGTACACGGTCTACACCGGCGGTACCGCAACCGTGAGCGCAGGCATCGGCGAAGGCTCGCTGGACGGCGCCACCGAACAGGGCACCCTCACCGCCGGCGAGTACACCGCCGAGCAGGGCCCCGGCGGCGGTGGCGGCGGTCCCCGCTGGTAGGAAAGCGCGTCCGGCGACGGCGGCGGATAGCCGCCGTCGCCGTCGTATTTCGCTAACCCTTACTTTGCGAGGAAGCGCAGCAGTGCTTCGTTGACCTCAGCCGCGTGGGTCCACAGCAGGCCGTGCGGGGCACCCTCGATCTCCACATACTCTGCGGTGGGCAGGGCCTTGGCGAACAGGCGTCCGGTGGAATCGATCGGAAGGATGTTGTCCGCGGTCCCGTGGAGGATCAGTGCGGGAACGTCGATCTTGGGGATGTCCTGGCGGAAGTCCGTCAACCAGGTGGGCTGGGCGGCCACGGACGCGGTTGCCCCGGAGCCGGCTGCCAGGTTCCAGCTTGCGTTGACCAGCTCCTGGCTCAGGCGGGGAGTGCCCAGGAAGGTGTCCGAGTTGTAGAAGTTCTTGAAGAATTCGGTGAAGAAGGCGTACCGGTCTGCTGTGACTGCTTCCGTCAGCCCGTCGAAGACCTCCTGCGGGACGCCGTCAGGGTTGTCGTCGGTCTTGAGCAGGAAGGGCTCCAGGGAACCGAGGAAGGCGGCCCGGGCCACGCGGGTCGAACCGTAGTTGGACAGGTAGCGGGCAACCTCGCCCGTACCCATGGAGAAGCCCACCAGCACCACCTCATTCAGGTTCAGGGTGGTCAGCAGCTCGTTAAGGTCGGCAGCGAAGGTGTCGTAGTCGTAGCCTTCGGTGGTCTTGCTGGACTTGCCGAAGCCCCGGCGGTCGTACGTGATGACCCGGTAGCCGGCGTCCAGGAGGGCCGCGGTCTGCTTTTCCCAGGAGGACCCGTCCAGCGGGTAGCCGTGGATCAGGACCACCGGCTGGCCTGAGCCATGGTCCTCGTAGTAAAGCTCGATGTCAGTGCTGTTTTCAGTTCCAACGGTAATGAAAGCCACGCGGCAATTCCTTTCGAGACTGATCGGAGCGGGCGGACGTTCGTGCCCGGCCCGCGCACTCCCTACTCTAGGGCTGTCGCCGTGAAAGGTGCCGCCAGGGCCACCGCTGCTATTGGGACGGCTGCGGGAGCTCGCAGGATATCTGCGGGTTTGCTCCCATGTAGTTCAAGGGTCCGGCAGCGATGGTGAGGACCACCGTGCCTGCCTGCGCGCAGGAACCCGGCGCTCCGCCAAAGTAGCCGCGCTGCCAGGCAGCCACACCGCCGATGATCAGCCATATGACAACAAGTGCTCCAAGGATCCGCATGATTCCTCCAAAGGCCGCGGCGGCTGTGGGTTCAATTATGCGACGGCGGCCGCCGTCACCATAGTGCGGCACGACCCCTGCTTGTGACACTATCTGCGCATGAATGCCGGGACCCGGGTCCTCTACCGGCTGGAGAATGAACACGCCCGGCAGCTGGTGGCCGACGCCATCTTCCAGGCCGAGCACGCACTCGGCGGCCAGCCGGCCCATCACCGGCTTGACGGGGCCAAGCAGTGAGCGGGCAGCCGCGGGAGGCCGGCCAGAAGGCGTCCCACGAACACACCCACGACGACGGGCATCACCAGCACACCCACGCGCACTTGAGACACGACAATGGGCATGACGACGACCACGGGCACGACCACGGACATCATCATCACCGCGGCTTCAAGGGCTGGCTGCTGGAGCTGTTTGTCCCGCACACGCACGATTCAGCGGACTCCATCGACGACGCGATGGAAGCCAGCACCGAGGGCATCCGCGCCCTGAAGATCAGCCTCTTCGTCCTGTTGGCCACCACGGTGCTGCAGTTCGCCGTGGTCCTGTTCAGCGGCTCCGTGGCCCTGCTGGCGGACACCATCCACAACTTTTCGGACGCCCTCACGGCGGTGCCGCTGTGGATTGCGTTCATCCTGGGCAGGAAGGCAGCCACCCGCCGGTACACGTTCGGGTTCGGCAGGGCCGAGGACCTGGCCGGCCTGTTCATCGTGGCGGTGGTGGCCCTCTCGGCAATCGTGGCGGGCTGGCAGTCAGTGAACCGGCTCATCCACCCCCAGCCTCTTCAAAACCTTGGGTGGGTGATGGCGGCCGGAATCATCGGCTTCGCCGGAAACGAGGCGGTTGCCATCTACCGGATCCGGGTGGGCCGCAAGATCGGATCGGCGGCCCTGGTGGCCGACGGCGTCCACGCGCGCACCGACGGTTTCACATCGCTGGCCGTCGTGCTCGGCGCGGCGGGCGTTATGCTCGGATTCCCGCTGGCGGACCCGATTGTTGGGCTGCTGATTTCGGCAGCCATCGTGGTGCTCTTGTGGGGCACGGTCCGCAGCATTGGCCGCCGGCTGATGGACGGCATTGAGCCGAACCTGGTGTCACGCGCCCTCGAGGCCCTGGAAGGAACCCCGGGTGTACTGGCCGTCAAGCGGCTGCAGCTGCGCTGGAACGGCCACCGGCTGCAGGGCACGGCCATAGTTGTGGTTGGGGACGGCAGCCTGTCGGCCGCCGAGGACATCCTGCACCAGGCGGACCACCGGCTGAGGCATGCCCTGCCGAAGCTGGACGACATGGTCCTGTCGCCCAGCTTGCGGCGGTAGCGGGAATCAGGCCTTGGCGGCCTTGCCCGGAAGGGCCAGCTTGAAGACCTTGGCCCAGGACGAGCCCACCTGCTTCAGCAGCGGCCCGGTGGTGTACTTCAGGCCGTAGCGCTGGCAGATCTCCCGAACCCGGGGTGCCACCTCGGCGTACCGGTTGGAGGGCAGGTCCGGGAACAGGTGGTGCTCGATCTGGTGCGACAGGTTTCCAGTCATGGTGTGCATGAACTTGGAGCCGGAGATGTTGGCCGAGCCGATCATCTGGCGGACGTACCAGTCACCGCGGGTCTCCCCTTCGACCATGTCCTCTGTGAAGGTGTCAGTGCCCTCCGGGAAGTGGCCGCAGAAGATCACGGCGTGGGCCCAGACGTTGCGGACGGCGTTGGCAGCGAGCGTGCCGTACAGGGCCTGCTTGCCGGAACCGGTGAGCATGGCAACGGCCGGGGTTGCCGCGTAGTCCTTGGTGAACTGCGTGACAACCTTCTTGCCCAGGGCCTTGAGGTCCTTGAGCAGGGCCTCCTTGGACTTGGTGCCTTCCTTGTACTCGGTCAGCTCGAGGTCATAGATGGCAATGCCCCACTCGAAGACCGGCGCCAGGATGGCGTTGAACAGCGGGTTGGCCAGGTTGATGGGCTTCCACGGCTGCTCCTCGTCCATGCGCAGGAGGTTGTATCCGACGTCGTTGTCCTTGCCCACAACGTTGGTCCAGCGGTGGTGCAGGTCATTGTGGGTGTGCTGCCAGGAGCGCGAGGGGGTAACGAAGTCCCATTCCCACGTCGTGGAGTGGATGTCCGGGTCCCGCATCCAGTCCCACTGGCCGTGCAGGATGTTGTGGCCCAGCTCCATGTTTTCCAGGATCTTGGCAAGGCTGAGCAGGGTGGTTCCGGTGACCCAAGCAGCCTTGTTCTTGCTGACCAGCAGTGCGGCGCGGCCGGAAATCTCCAGCCCGCGCTGGATCTTGATCATGCGGCGGATGTACGCGGCATCTTCCGCGCCGCGCTTTGCCAGGATTTCGTCGCGGATCGCGTCGAGTTCACGGCCGAGCTCCGCCACCTGTTCGTCGCTGAGGTGGGCCGCGGCTGGCGGGCGGACGGTGGGGCTGCCGGATTCGGCAAGCTTTCCGGGGCGCGTCCTTGAGCTCTTGGGTGAACTGCCGCCGGCAGGAGTGACCTTGCTGGGTGTTATTACAGACATACCTTGATGCTCCTCAGATTTCGAGGTTGACGGGTCCGGCGGCTGCCGAGACACACGTTTGGATCAGTTGGCCGGGTTCGCCATGGATTTCCCCGGTACGGAGGTCGCGGACCTGTCCGGACAGGAGCGGGGTGAGGCAGCTGTGGCAGATTCCCATCCGGCAGCCGCTGGGCATCAGCACCCCGGCGTCCTCGCCGACGTCCAGGATGGGGGTGTCGCCGTCAGCTTCCACCTCACGGTCGGACGCTTCGAAGGTGACCAGCCCGCCGTCGTGCCCCACGCCGGCGTCGAAGGTGGTGTTGAAGCGCTCGATCATGAGGTTTCCGGCACTGCCGGCCACCGCGACGTCCGTTCCGGGCGCTGCCGTTGTGAGCGCGGCGCGCTTCCACAGCGCTTCGGCGTCGTCCAGGAAGCTGTCGGGGCCACAGGCGTAGGCCGCGCGTTCCTTCCAGTCCGGGCAGATCTCGTCCAGCTGGGAGGTGTTGGTGAGGTCCATGCGGCCCTGCTCGCCGGTAAACCAGTGGGCAAGCCGGAAGTTGGGGAACTGGTCGGCAAGTTCGGCGAGTTCCTCGCGGAAGAGGCTGTCACCCGGAGTGCGGGCTGAGTGGACCAGCACGACGTCGGCATCCGGACGCCGGGGAACAAGGGTGCGGATCATGGACATCACCGGAGTGATGCCGCTGCCCGCGGTCACCATCAGCAGGGGCCGCGGGTGCTCGGGAAGCACGAAGTCGCCCTGCGGGGGTGCGAGGAAGAGGACGTCGCCGGGTTTGGTGGTGCGCACCAGGGTCCCGGAGACGGCTCCGACGTCGGTCACGGTGATGGCCGGGTCCTTGCCCGCGGGGGCGCTGAGGGAGTAGGACCGCCAGTGGCGGACGCCGTCGAGTTCGACGCCGATGCGCGCCCACTGCCCTGCCAGGTGGGAGTGCCAGCCGCGGCCGGGGCGGAAGAAGATGGTGGCCGACTGCGCGGTTTCCTGAACCACGCGCGTCACCACACCCCGGAGCTGCCGTGCCGAGTAGACGGGGTTGAAAAGCGCGAGGATATCCTCCGGCGCCAAAGGCGTAGTGAGCACAGAGGCCGCCTGGGCCAGCTGTCGTAACCGGATCATGCGATTAAGCCTAGAGCGGCGCGAGCCATAATTCTCTCTCTCCGTCATATGACCGTTCCGCAGTCACGCTGTAATGGTGGCGCTAAGCCCCCAAAGCCGCACTCTAAGAGTAACGGCTGCGGTACGCAGATGGTTCCTCCACAAATCAGTAAGCGTGCTTAGTGTATCTCCGAAGCGCACGGTGCAGGCAATTTTGGCTCCGCATCCGGAATGTTACGGCTGGTCAGGAGCGGGACGGACTCCAGCCCAGCGCCGGGGCGATGTGGCGGGCCACGTTGCCCAGGAGCTTGGCGTTGAATTCCACCCCGAGCTGGTTGGGAACGGTCAGCAGCAGGGTGTCCGCGGCCTGGACGGCGGTGTCCGCGGCGAGCTGTTCCGCCAGCTGGTCCGGCTCGCCCACATAGGTCTTGCCGAACCTGGCGGTGAGCCCGTCGATGATGCCCACCTGGTCCCGGCTGTCGCGCAGGGCGCTGCCCGCGAAATACCGGCTGTCCTCGGCGTCCACGATGGGAAGCACGCTGCGGCTGACCGAAACCCGGGGTACGTGGCTGTGGCCTGCAGCGGACCAGGCGTCCCGGAACAGCTGGATCTGCTCCGCCTGCAATTCGTGGAACGGCACACCCGTGTCCTCGGTCAGCAGCGTGGAACTCATCAGGTTCATGCCCAGTTCCGCGGCCCAGACCGCAGTTTTGCGGCTCCCGGCTCCCCACCAGATGCGTTCGGCAAGGCCGGGTGACTGGGGCTGGACGGGCAGAAGCCCAACGGCACCGCCGGCATAGCGGGGATCAGCTTCAGCCACCCCTGCCCCGCTGATCGCCTTACGGAAGAGCTCCGTGTGCCGGCGGGCCATGTCGGCATCTGTTTCCCCGGCGTCCGGCACGTGGCCGAAAGCCGCGGCTCCGTTGCGCGCAGGCTCGGGTGAACCGCGGCTGATGCCCAGCTGCAGCCGGCCTCCGCTGATCAGGTCCGTTGCCGCCGCTTCCTCCGCCATGTACAACGGGTTTTCGTACCGCATGTCGATAACGCCGGTGCCGATTTCGATCCTGCGGGTGCGTGCTGCAATAGCGGAAAGCAGCGGGAACGGGGAGGCCTGCTGGCGGGCGAAGTGGTGGACGCGGAAAAATGCTCCGTCCACGCCGAGCTCCTCGGCGGCTACCGCCAGCTCGATGCCCTGGAGCAGTGCCTCGCCGGCAGTCCTGGTGCGGGAGCCCTGGCCGGGGCCCCAATGGCCAAATGAGAGGAATCCTATGCGTTCCATACCTGCCCCAACCCGTGTCGCCCTGCCGGCATTCCCGGCTGGCATGATGGCTGCGTGGCTACTCCTGATGAAACGTTGACCATCGGCAAGACTGTCCTGCTGTTCGTGCTGGCGGCAGCGGCGGAGATCGGTGGCGCCTGGCTTGTGTGGCAATCCGTGCGGGAAGGCAAGGACTGGTGGTGGGCCGGGCTGGGCGTCATAGCCCTGGGTGCCTACGGCTTCGTGGCCACACTCCAGCCCGACGCCCATTTTGGCCGGATCCTGGCAGCCTACGGCGGGGTGTTCGTCGCCGGCTCGCTGGCCTGGGGCATGATCTTTGACGGCTTCCGCCCCGACCGGTGGGACGTGGCCGGGTCCCTGATTTGCCTGCTGGGCGTGGCGGTCATCATGTTTGCCCCGCGCGGCGGAAGCTGACGCCGTCCCCAACTAAACTGGCACCGTGACGAACAGGCAGCAGGGACCCGGGGAACCCGTGCCGCCGTCGCGCGGAAAAATCGCCGAGCGCCTGCTGCCGGGCGGGGAGGAACCGGACCCGCGGTTCACCCTCGCCAACGAGCGCACCTTCCTCGCGTGGATCCGAACGTCCCTTGCACTGCTGGCGGGCGGCATCGCCATTGAGGCGTTCACCGCCGACCTGTTCCTGGAGCCGGTCCGCAAGGGACTGGCCGTGGTCCTGCTGCTGCTCGGCATGCTGCTCAGTGCCGGTTCGGCGGTGCGGTGGCTCCGGGTGGAACGCAGCATGCGCAATAAAGCCCCCCTGCCGCTGCCGCTCATTGTGCCCCTCCTCGCCGGGGCAGGGGCCCTGGCGGCCGCCGTCGTCCTGGTCTTTATCCTCTGGCGCTGACGCATGGGAAATTCCCCCCGCCCTGCCGGCCTGCACGGGGATCCGGGCCTCCAGCCGGAGCGGACCACGCTGGCCTGGGGCCGGACCATGATGGCACTGGTAACGGTCAGCGCCATTTTCCTGCGCTGGCTCCCTGCCCACGGGTTCCCCATCCTGCTGCTGTTCGCCGTTTCCGCCGGCGCTGCGCTGGCCATCTACCTCACCCAGCGCCGGCGCTACAGTGCCAGCTCCCGGGGCATCCATCAGGAAAGTGTCGACGCCGACATCACCGCGGTGCTCTGGACGGCCTTTGCGGGGGTGGCGCTGGGAGGCCTGGGCATCGGCGTCGTCCTGGCCGGTTAGGAGCTGGGGTAACCACCAGCTTTAAAGGTTGCGGCGCTAAAACATGGGCAGGACGAAGCCTGCCAGCAGCGCCACTGCCCCGATGGCGGTCAGGGCGCGGCCCAGCAAGGAGGCCGTTTTGCCGGCTTCCTCCGGTGCGGCCATCTGCCACTGGGTGGGACGCTTGGGATGGTAGTAGATAGGAAGTGTGTCGCCCACCGCCAGGTCCTTGATGTCGTGGGGGGACATGGGGGCATGGTGCACCTGGTATTTCCGGTCGAACCAGCGGAAGCCCACGCCCGTGGTGTCGGAGTACACCACCGCCTCGGCCACGTCCCAGGGGTGCACGAAGCGGCGGAGGAACCCCGTGTAGAACAGCAGGCCCAACCCGGCGGGCAGGCACAACCAGGTCAGCATTTCCAGGATTGGACCTGCCATTTCAAGCACAGTGGGCATGAACTTGATGGTACCGCGCAGGGGTGGTGGCTTCTGCACCGACTACGTACGCTGAGGGAACCAAAGTGACCGGTCCGGAGTAAGGGGAAAGTTATGGACGATCAGGATCTTTTGGCGCGTATCCAGGCCCTGGTGGAGGAGGAACATTCACTCCGCGAGGGCTCCGGCGACGGCCAGGCGCCGGACCAGGCCCGGCTCAAGCAGGTAGAGGAAAGCCTGGACCAGTGCTGGGACCTGCTGCGCCAGCGCAGGGCCAAATCGGAGTCCGGCGAGAACCCGAACGAGGCCGAGCCGCGGCCCGTCAGTGAGGTTGAGAACTACAAGCAGTAACCGCCCAACGCCTGCCCGGTCCCGCCGCTTTTACTCCGGCGGGACCGGGCAGGACACCTTTTGATGCGCGTTAGCCGATGGCCTCGGGCATCTGCTCCACTACGTACTGGACGTCCACGGAGAGCCCGGTGACGGGATCGCTCATTTCCACTTTCCAGCTGCGGGCGAACTGGTTCACTCCGCCCGTCATGGCAACTGTGCCTGAAATCAACACCGTTCCGGGCTGGTTGAGGCCGCGTTCTTCAAGCACGCCGAGCCAGTAGTCCGGGGTGAGCAGCGCCTCCAGTGAGCTGTCCTGGATGAGCGTGTCCGGGGTGTCCCTCTCCCCCACCCAGCCCTTCAGCGTGATCCTGTCCAAGTGGTCGCGAACGTCATCCAGCCGCCACGCCTTCCGCCCCAGCACGTCCGGGCTGGCGTTCTTGCTCCATGCCACGCCGTGCACTTCCAGTTCCCGGTCCGTGTGGTCGCAGGCAACGGTCAGCAGCACGCCGTCATCGGTAATCACCAGCGCCCATTCGGCTTCGCCCGACGTCCGCGCGTGCTGCACGCGGACCTCGGACACCTGCTGCGCGAGGTAGGGCGACACCGGGTAGAGGGCGGGCGTGGTGGCGGGACCCGGGACCCCCAACTCCGCCAGTTCAGCGATGTGCGCCTGGACTTCATCCTGCTCGCGGCCTGCGTATCCGGCGTTCAGGAGGTGCTTGACCTCCACTTCCCTGGTGCTGCCATCGGGAAGTTCGAAGCTGAGAACCGTCATGGTGGATCCGTCCTTTTTTCTTGTGCTGCCGGAAAAATTAACAAAGCGGAAACCGGAAAGGGTCGCCAATGTACAACCAGTATGCGTAATGTATACATTTAACGCCAGCGTGACAGGCGTCACCCTTGAAACACTCCCGTGGAGGACAGAATGAGCAACTCCCCAGCTCCGGCACACGGTGCGGCGCCGCACCCGCCCATCCATCCCAAAGGCCTCTACAAGGCCTTTGCTGCCAGCCTCACCGGGACGGCCCTCGAGTGGTACGACTTCGCCGTCTACTCAGCGGCCGCCGCCGTCGTCTTTCCCATCGTTTTCTTCCCCGCCTCCGATCCCCTGACGGGCACCATCCTGGCCTTCTCCACGTACGCCGTGGGCTACGTGTCCCGCCCTGTTGGCGGCATTATTTTCGGCCGCCTGGGCGACCGCATCGGCCGCAAGAGGGTCCTGGTCACCACGCTGATGATCATCGGTGTGGCCACCGTCCTGATCGGCGTCCTGCCGGGGTATGACGCCATCGGCATCACGGCGCCCATCATCCTGGTGCTCCTGCGCTTTGCCCAGGGCGTGGGTGTCGGCGGCGAATGGGGCGGCGCCGTCCTGCTCTCCAGTGAGTACGGCGACCCGCACCGCCGCGGCTTCTGGGCCTCGGCCGCACAGGTGGGACCGCCCGCCGGCAACCTGCTCGCCAACGGCGCCCTCGCAGTCCTGACCCTCATGCTGACCGAGGAACAGTTCCTCGGCTTCGGCTGGCGGATCGCGTTCCTGGTTTCCGCGCTGCTGGTCGCGTTCGGCCTGTGGATCCGGCTGCGGCTGGAGGACACCCCCGTCTTCAAGGCGATCGCGGCCCACGGCGAGCAGCCGCATGCTCCCATCCGCGAAGTCTTCAGCCATGAACTGCGCCCGCTGATCGCCGCCATCCTCTGCCGTGTGGGACCGGACGTGCTGTACGCCCTGTTTACCGTCTTCACCCTGACCTACGGCATCCAGACCCTGGGCTACGAGCGCAACCAGGTCCTCACCGCCGTCCTGATCGGCTCCGCTTTCCAGCTCTTTATGATCCCGCTGGCCGGCGCCGTTTCGGACCGGTTCAACCGCCGCCTGGTCTACGGCGTGGGTGCGGTGGTCGGCGCCGTCTGGACCTTCATCTTCTTCGGCATCCTGGGCGGCGACAACCAGCCCATGCTGATCGTTGGCATCGTCCTGGGGCTCGCGGCACACTCGTTCATGTACGGCCCGCAGGCCGCCTTCATCGTGGAACAGTTCTCCCCCCGGCTGCGTTCCACCGGAAGCTCCCTGGCCTACACCTTTGCCGGTGTGATCGGCGGCGCCATCGCCCCGCTGATGTTCACGGTGCTGCTCTCCCAGTTCGGCACCTGGATTCCGGTGGCCATCTACGTTGCCGTCGCCGCCGTCGTGACCCTGGTGGGTCTCGCCATGGGCCGCGACAACGACACCGTTGAGGACCAGGACTACCGCCTCCTCCTGGAAGGCGCGGCGGAAGCCAAGCGGGCGTCGGGAGTGGGCGACTCCCGCTGAACCGTCAGGTGCGCAGCAGGATATCGCGGGTGACTGCCAAGTGCTCGTCGATCGCCTTCTGCGCCTGGACGGCGTCGCCGGCCACCAGGGCGTCAAGGATGCCCTGGTGTTCGGCGCACACGTCCTGGCGCCGGCCGCCTGTCCGGAACAGGGCGGCAACGCCCACCAGGATCTGGCGGACGTGAAGCTTGCTGTAGGTCCGGGAGATAAGTTCATTTCCGGCGGCGTCGATGAGCTGCTGATGGAAAAGGGTGTCCAGCCGGATGAATTCGCGGGCATCCCCCGGACTTTCGGTATCCGGAATCCTGGCCTGGAGGTCCAGCGTTTCCTGCATCAGACCCGCGGGGACGCGCTGCTCGGCGATGACCAGCCGGGCAGCGTAATTTTCCAGCACGCCGCGCAGCTCCATGAGCTCGGAAATCTCCCTGCCGGTGATGGCCGGGACGTACGCACCGCGCTGCGGAATCAGCTCCACCAGCCCGTCGGATACCAGGAGGAGCAGGGCTTCACGGACCGGGGTACGGGAAACACCGATGTCTGCCGCCAGCTCTGTCTCGTTAAGGAACCGGCCCTGAAGCTCCGGATCAGTCAGGACGTTCTCGCGCAGGTGGATGTACGCCTTCTCGCGACCGGACGCAGCCGTTCCCGGCATTTTTCCCATACATTATGTATACAACAGATTGGAGTTCTTCCATGCGTCTTGCAGTCGCCCAAATCATCAGCAGCGCAGACCTTGCTGCCAACCTGGAGCTGATCCGGGAGTACGCAACGGAGGCCAAAGCCGCCGGCGCGGAACTGGTGGTCTTCCCCGAGGCATCTATGCGCGCTTTCGGCCATTCCCTGAAGGACATCGCCGAACCGCTTGATGGACCGTGGGCGGAAAAGGTCCGCGGCATTGCCCGGGAACTGGACATTGCGATCGTAGCGGGGATGTTCACTCCTGGAAAGGACGGCCGCGTCCGCAACACGCTGCTGGTCACCGGCCCCGGCCTGGACACCTCATACGACAAGGTGCACCTCTTCGACGCCTTCGGCTTTATGGAGTCCAAGACAGTTGATGCGGGAGAAAGCCCGGTGACGTTCGAACTCAACGGCACCGTCTTCGGACTTGCCACCTGCTACGACGTCCGTTTTCCTGCCTTGTTTACCGCCAATGCCAAGGCCGGCGCGCAGGTCAACATCGTGTGCGCGTCCTGGGGTGCGGGCGAGGGCAAGGCCGAGCAGTGGGACCTGCTGGTCCGGGCCCGCGCGCTGGACAGCACCACGTTCGTTGTGGCCTGCGGCCAGGGCGACCCCGAAACCACCGGGGCAGGGCCGGCCGGAGCGGCTCCCACCGGAATCGGGCACAGTGCCGTCATCTCCCCGCTGGGGTCCGCACTGGCGGCGCTGGACGGAAAGCCCGGGCTCGCCGTCGTGGACATCGACCCCTCACTTGTGGACGAAGTCCGCACCAAGCTTCCCGTTCTGGCCAACGCCCGCCAGTTCTGAACCTGCCGGCTGCACGCCCCCGCCGCTTTACCCGGCAGGGTCCAGGAAGCTGCGGAGGGCGTGCACCCATTCTTCAAACGCGTCCAGGTGCGCATCGTGTGACGCGCTGGGCAGGTCAACCCTGCTGACTTGGCGACCGCGCTGCACGAACTCATCCTTCGCGTGCGGCCGGAACATCCCCTTGCCGCCGTACACTGCCAGCACAGGAATCCGAAGGGACTCCCACTCAGTCCACCGGGTCTTCCCAAGCCCGGCCGCCGCAGCAGCCATGACGGCGGCGTCGAGCCGGGGCCGGAAACCATCCCCATAGGGTTCAAGGTCGGCCGCCCATGCGTAAGCAAGTGCTCCGTCACCGAAGACATCCAGCGCCGCTTTCCTGCTGGTAAACGAAGCGGGCCAGGACGCAAAGTAGTCCCCCAAGGCCGCGAGGTCCGCCGGGTCCCCGCCGCCGGCGTCGACCTCCAGCAGGACGAGCCGGTTCACTAGGTCGGGGCGCGCCGCCGCCGTCAGCATCGCCGTGTGGCCACCCATCGACTGGCCCACCAGCACCACCGGCCCGGCTGCCTCCTCTTCGATGACACGGACGACGTCGGTGACAAAAGCCTCTAGTGAAAGATCGGGCGGGCAGCGGGTACTGCCTCCGTGGCCCCGGAGGTCCAGGAGGACAGTGCGAAACTCGGGAAGGGCGGCCGCCGTCGGAAAGAATTCCCTGGCGCTGCCTGCCAGCCCATGAAGAATGACCACAACAGGTCCCGGACCCCCTGAGTCATAGCACTGCAGGTGGGCTCCCGGCGCGGTCACAACGGTGAATTCCCGCAGCCGTGGTTCCTGGGCCGATGGTGTAGGCATGATGCCACGCTACGGCAGCTTTTCCGGGAGGGACCGGTGAGTCCTCGTTCACAGACAGGAAACGTAACCGGGAACGACGCACGACGGCCGCTTCTCACCTTCCCAACAGGCAGTCGCCTGTGGGTTCGCCTGCAAGGGGGACAGCGGGCTTTCGATGAGAGGTACGGGATGGCGCTCGTTAACATCGCCGAAACAAACCTGACACGCGAACTTCACGCAAAGCCGATTTGTGTAACGTCACGGCAACTTTGAGCGGTCTTTTCCGAAACACAACCAACGAAAGATGGACGGCGGGGGAAAGGCACGGGGCTGCAGCGCCCCGTCAAGCTCACATCCGAAGGGACCTGCCGGTGGAAATCTCTGCCCAACACGTCTGGCTGATGATTTCAGCCGCGATGGTACTGCTGATGACGCCCGGGCTCGGACTCTTCTACGGCGGCATGACCCGTGCCAAGGCCGCGCTGAACATGATCATGATGAGCTTCATCTCCGCCGGCATCGTCGGCGTGGTGTGGGTCCTGTGGGGCTACTCCATGACCACCGGCGACGGAGTGCTGGGCATCTTTGGCAACCCCTTCGCCAACTTCGGGCTGCAGAACCTCATGGGCTCCCCGGACCTCATCAAGGCCGGCTACAGCGCCACCTTCGCCATCATCACGGTGGCACTGATCAGCGGCGCCATCGCCGACCGCGCGAAGTTCAGCGCATGGGCCCTGTTCGTGCCGGTGTGGATCACCCTTGTTTACTGCCCGCTCGCCTACATGATCTGGGGCGGCGGGCTGATGAGCGCCGGTGGAGCAGTCACCGCCATCTTCGGCCAGGTCATCGACTTCGCCGGCGGCGCTGTTGTGGAGATCAGTTCCGGAACAGCCGCACTGGTTCTTGCCCTGATCGTTGGCCAGCGGCACGGCTTCGCCAAGGATCCCAACCACCGCCCCCACAATGTGCCCTTCATCATGCTGGGCGCCGCCATCCTCTGGTTCGGCTGGTTCGGCTTCAACGGCGGTGCTGCAACTACGGCCGAGCAGGCCGGCCTGATCTGGGTCAACACCCTGGTCACTCCGGCGGCAGCCATGCTGAGCTGGCTGGTCACCGAGAAGCTCCGGCACGGCCACCCCACTTCCCTCGGCGCGGCATCCGGCGTGGTGGCCGGACTCGTGGCCATCACCCCGTCCTGCGCCAACATCAGCCCGGTGGCCGCAATCGGCCTGGGCCTGGTGGCGGGTGCCGCCTGCGCCGTGTTCGTTGACCTCAAGTACCGTTTTGGGCTGGATGACTCCCTGGATGTGGTGGGAGTCCACCTGGGCGCCGGACTCATCGGCACCCTGGCACTGGGATTCATCGCCCTCCCCGTGGACGGCCAGGGCGGCGGGCTCTTCTACGGCGGCGGGGTCCAGCAGCTCATCGCCCAAACCGCGGCCGTTGTCATCACCCTGCTGCTGTCCGGCCTGGGAACCCTGGTCATCGGCCGGATCATCAACAAGGCCATCGGGTTCAGGGTCAGCCATGAGGCGGAAACTGCCGGCGTGGACCTCTCCGAGCACGCCGAGAGCGCCTACGCGTTCGGCGAGCTGGGCTCCGGCTTCAACCCCCTGCGGTCCCCCGCTTCCCATCTCCCGACCGCTGCCGTTCCGGCCGCCGCCAAGGATTCCACCGCCAGGGATTCCGCTGCCAAGGATTCCGCTGAACTCCATGCCAAGGAAGACTCCTTCGCATAGCGGGCTGCGCCTAAGGGTTCCCCGAACCTAGTCCGCCAGGATCTTGTACAGTGCACGGCGGGTCTCATCCAGCTTTTCGATGGCAGCCGCCCGCTGTTCCTCCGTGACGCCGCTGCGAAACTGGTGGATGACGCCCATCAGCTTGCCGATGCTCTGGTGGAACTCCCGGTCGGAGCTGTCCGGACCGGCGTTCCACGCATTTTCCATCTCCTCGGCATGCTCCGCCACGTAGGCCCTGCCGGCGTCGGAAAGTGCAAACTCCGTGCCGCGGCCTTCGCTCAGCGCGGTAATCAGGTCCTCGTCCACGAGCTGCTGCAGCGTGGGGTAGATGGATCCGGGACTGGGCCGCCACGCGCCGTCCGTCTTTTCGGCAATGGTCTTGATCAACCCGTAACCGTTCGAGGGTGCTTCGGCCAGGAGCGACAGGATGGCGGCGCGCACATCCCCGCGGCTGGCCCGCCGGGAGCCACGTCCGAAACCGGGACCAAAGCCGGGCCCGAATCCCGGACCAAAACCAGGCCCAAAGCCGGGACCGAACCCGCCGCCGCGGTGTCCGTGCGGGCCCCTCCGGCCCCGGCCCCGCTCAAACCGGCCCCTTGCAAATTCCGGCCCGGGAAATTTTTCGTCAGTAATGCCTTTCATGGTGGCATCGTCCTTTCATCTTTACGCTGACTTCTTCAGCGATAGTTAACGATATGTCGTTAACTATCGCTGAGTCAAGCGATTTTCGTGACCATATCCTGACCTTCCGGGCTCTGGCCCGCCTTGATATAGGGGCGTATCCTCGATTCACACCTCCGAGTTCGAGGGCTGATGAATGGCGAAGAAGCGGAAGCGCAAGCGCGGTCCCGGACGCGCCTTGGGGCAACTCCTGGGGTTCCTTGCCGCGAGCATCATGTGCGGGATCCTGGTTGCCAGCCTGGTGGCGCCTGCACTGGCAGCGGCCAAGTTTGGGGTTAGCAACTCCGTCGGGTTTTTTGAAGGCCTGCCCGCGGAGCTGACCGTGGAGCCGCCGTCGCAATCCACCAAAGTCCTGACCTCCGACGGCCAAACCATCGCCACGTTCTTTGCCGAGAACCGCGTCAGGGTACCGCTGGATCAGATGTCCCCGTACATCAAGGACGCGGTCATCGCAATCGAGGACAGCCGGTTTTATGACCACGCCGGCGTGGACCCTCAGGGGATTGTGCGGGCCTTGGTCTCGAATGTGACCAAGGGTGACAGGCAGGGCGCCTCCACCATCACCCAGCAATACGTCACGAATGTCATCAACGAGGCGCGGCTTTCGCAGGACCGGCCGGACGAGGTGATCCTCAGCGGGCAAAAGGACCTTGGCGACAAGTTGCGGGAGATGAAACTCGCCCTCGCCCTGGAAAAGGAGTTCAGCAAGGAGCAGATCCTCGAGGGCTACCTGAACATCGTGTTCTTCAACAGCGACGCCTACGGTGTTGAGGCTGCTGCGCGCTACTTCTTCAGCACCACGGCCAGGGACCTTAACCTGCCCCAGGCCGCCCTGCTGGCGGGGCTCGTGAACAGCCCCACGTTCTACAACCCGGCGCTCAACCCGGACAACTCAATGGTGCGGCGGAACCAGGTGCTTGGCGAGATGCTCCGCCTCGGCAAGATCACGCAAGCCGAACACGATGAAGCAGTGGCCACCCCGATCGAGCTCAAGATCAGCCCGGAGCGGCAGGGCTGCGCCAATGCCACGATGGCCCCGTACTTCTGCGACTACATCTCGCATCTCATCCTGAACAACCCGGCGTACGGGCCGAATGAGACTGAACGCCAGCGCAAGCTGTACCGCGGCGGGCTGACCATCGTGACCACGCTGGACAGCCGGCTCCAGGCGGCGGCGCAGGCGCAGGTGGATGGCACGGCGGGGCCCAACCCGGACCGGTGGGGTGCAGCACTGGTAACGGTGCAGCCAGGAACCGGGAAGATCCTGGCGATGGCACAGAACACCGTGTTCCTTGCCGAACCGGGCAAGTTCGATACCCATTTGAACTTCAATGTTGATGCCAAGGACCCGCAGGGCAATAATCTGAACGGAGCCGGCGGGTTCCAGACGGGCTCGACCATGAAGCCCTTCACGTTCGCTCAGTGGCTGAACGAGGGCAAGCCCCTTACCGCGGAAGTGGACGCATCACGCCGGGTCTACCCGCTGGGGTTCCCGTGGAGGTCGAGCTGCGGCAAGGTGTTGGGCGCCTACAGCACCGCGCAGAACAATCCTGAACTGGGTGCCGCCGATGACCTGCAGAACGCCGAAGAGGGCTTCTACCGGAAGATGGCCATCAACTACGGCCTGTACAACTCCATCAACACGGCCACCTTCGCTTCGGCCACTCAACTGGACTTCTGCGGCATCCAGAAGATGGTGGACGCGGTAGGACTGCACAACGGACTGGACGGCTCCCCCATCAACATGCACCAATTGGGCAACCTGCTGGGTGCCACCAACGTCGCTCCGCTGCATATGGCGAACGCTTTTGCCACTTTCGCCAATGACGGCCGCTACTGCACCCCGGTTGCCCTCCTTGAGGTCACTGAAGCCTCCGGCGGGAAGCTTCCGGCTCAGCCTGTCGAGTGCAGGGATGCCGTAAAGCCGGACGTTGCCCGCGGTGTGAACAACGTGCTGCAGGACGTGCTGGTGAGGGGCTCCGGCTTCTGGATCAACCCGAAAGTCCATGACAAGGTGCCGACGGCTGCCAAAACCGGCACGTCCAACAACAACGGTGCAACCTGGATCGTCGGCTATACCAGTGGACTTGCCACTGCCTCCTTCTTCGGGGACCCACTTGAGAGCCAAAAGCGCCCCGGCCAGAACGTCACCATCAACGGGACGTTCTACCCCCGGCTCGACGGCTACATGATCGCAGGACCACAGTGGGCTAATTACATGCTGAAGGTGGCACCGCTCTACCCGGCCGGTCCGTTCCCGCCGCCTCCCCCATCGATGATGGGCCCCAACCCGTCACCGAGCCCAAGTCCGAAGCCCTGACGGCTGCAGCCGCCGAGCGACGGCTTGGCGTGGCGGCACTACCCTGAAGGCCCCGCCCTTCCCAGCACCTGAATGGTGTGCTTCATTGCTTCCTGGCGCCGTACCGGTTCCCGGTCTGGGTTACGGACGGTACGACGGCGGATGGCCGGCTTAGTTCCAGCTCCCGCCCGCGTGCCGGGCACCGCTTTTCGATCGGGCGACGCTGGGGGCAGCGGCGCCTGATGGTGAGGAGCCTCGGGCAGAGGGGCCAACTCCCGTGAAGTCCCTGGCAGTGGCGGCGCGGTGGAGCGGTAGGTGTGGCCTGTTGGTGTCCGGGTTTCGACGGTGTGGCGGGTTCCGGGGATGGGTTTGGCGGTCCAGCCGGGGTTTTCCTTGGTGTGGTTGCAGGCTTCGCAGAGCCCTTGGCCGTTGCCGGCGGTGGTTGGGCCGTCGTTGTGCCAGGGGATGATGTGGTCGTCATGCCGGATGGGCGCGTCGCAGTACGGGGTCCGGCAGGTGTCGTCGCGGACCTGGAGGAACCGGCGGAGCCCGGGTGGGAAGAACCTGGCTTTTGAGTCCATCGCGACCAGCTCACCGGTGCCGGGGGCTGTGTAGAGCCTGCGGAGCCAGACCGACAATTCATGCTGATCGGGAGAACCAACATCACTGCCAGCATCACTGCCAGAACTAACGCCAGCATCAGTGCTAGAACCAGAACCAACACCAACAGCAGTGCCAGAACCAGCGTCCGGGGCGGCCATCCCCGCTGAACCGGTGCCGGTTGTCCTGTTCAGGATGTTTTCGCGCGCCCATTGTGCGGGGACGGTGCCGTAGCCGGTGAGTCGGGCGGGTTCGCTGTCACCTTGAAAGAGGGTGCGGTCGGTCATGACGAGCTGGATGTCGATCCCGGTGATCCCGCCCGGGGTGCCGGTGACGCGCTCGACCAGGGAATCGGCCATGATCTTGCCCCTGGAGCGTTCATCACCGGAGGACCGCAAGGTATCGGCGTGCCGGGTCAGGGAAGCGTACGCGGCCACACCCTCGGCGACGGGCAGCAGCGCGGTCAGGTAGGTCATGGTGTCCGGCGCCGGACGAAGGCTCACATTGCGTTCGGTCACGGCACGGCTGGCCCGCCGCGCCACGGACTTCGGATCCCGCCGGTAGGCGGCGGCCCGGACAGCGGCAACAATGGCTCTGTCTCCGGCGCCGGTGAACGTGCCGGTGTCTGCGGCGAGCTCTTCGTCCACCGCCTGCCGGTCCTCGACCGACCGGCAGGCTGTTTCCCGCACGACCAGCGTGGCGCGCCATTCATTCAGCTGACCCGCCCGGAACGCCGCAAAGGTGTGCGGCATTTCCTTTCCGGCCTTGGCCAGGCCCAACAACCGCCCGCCCCGGGACGGTGATTCCCGCCGCGCCAGCGCAATTTGGGCACCCACGCCGGCACCGAGTTCATCGGCAGGGACCCCGGCGGCGACTTGGACCCGGCGCTGGAACAGGTCAAAAGCAACAGCGATATCGGCCTGCTTAGCAGCCGCGGCAGACTTCAAATCCTCAAGCTCCCGCAGCTGATCAATCATGCCGGCACCATCAGCGCAGACCCGCACCGCATCCAAGGCAACCCTGACATCAGCGACCGACGGCACAGCCACCAGGGCCTCCCGGACATCAGCAACCGACGGCACAGCCACCAGGGCCTCCCGGACGGCGGCAACCGACGGGACAGCCACCAGGGCCTCCCGGACAGCGGCAACCGACGGGACAGCCGCCAGGGCCTTTCGGACGTCGGCGACCGGCGGCACAGCGGCCTGGGCGTTCCGGACATCAGCAACCGGCGGCACGGCAGCCTGGGCGTCCGGAACAGCGACGCCCAGCGGGACGCCAGCCATAGCTTCCAGGACGGTGTCGACGGACCGGACATCAGCAACCACCGGCTCAGCAGAAGCAGCCGGCACACAGGGAATGCCCGCCCCGCTCACCCCTGCCAATGCACCAACCGCTTCCATAAACAAAGTCTTCCAGCAGGGTGTGACAATTGCCGGGAGCCAAAGTTCCTATGTGGAAAACCGGGGCAAGACCCTGTCCCTCTGCCACAATAAGCGGCGTGAAGACCCTCGAAACCGAGCGGCTGATCCTCCGCCAATGGGAGCCGGAGGACGCGGACTTCGTGCTGGATCTTTACTCGCGCTGGGAGGTGCAGCGCTTCATTGGCAACCCGCCGCAGGTCATGACGAACCGGGCGCAGGCCGAGGAACGCATCCGCGCGTGGCGGGACATGGGTCACCCGGTCCACGCGGTGTGGGCGGTCCAGCTCAAAGCGGGCGGACAACTCGCCGGAACCCTGCTCCTGAAGTCCATCCCGGCGTCGGGCCGATTACCGCTGCAGCCGTCCGGGGACACGGAAATCGGCTGGCACTTCCACCCGGACTTCTGGGGACAGGGTTATGCAACGGAGGCCGCCGCAGCCGTCCTCGCCTACGCCATGGACAGCGGCCTTCCCAAGGTTGTGGCGGTAACCGCGCCGGCCAACACGGCCTCGCAGAAGGTGTGCTCCCGTATCGGGCTGGTCCACCAAGGACAGACCGGTCGCTATTACAACGCACTCTGCGAGCTTTTTGAACTGACTGGAAGCCCCTGAAAGCTACTGAACGTCTCTGAAAGGCGCACCGACGACGGCGGGTAGCACCGGCGTCGTACGGTCCTACCCGGTCCCTTTCCACAGCCGTTGCCACCATGAGCGCGGCGCTTCCGGAGACTCCGGCGCAGCCTTAACGGCCCGTGACGCCCGGCGCTGGCGCCAGCGCTCCACCTCATCCTCGACATCCCGGGTTTTGGTAATGACTGGCGGGCCGCCCTGGAGCTGTCGCCGTGCGTCGATGACGCGTCTGTTGAAGTCCACCAGGAGGTCCCGGACCTGCTGCTCCGTGTACTGGGCATCGAGCTTTACATCCAGCTCCGCGTCCTCGGTGCGCAGGAGGATTGCGGGCGGGCCCAGGCCGCTGATGTTCTCCCTCTGGAGAAGGCCTTTCACCCACCAGTCGGGATCGTACGACTCCCCCAGCCCCGGAATCGGCTTGCCCGCGTATTTCAGGTTGTCGAACTTCCCCTGCGCCATGGCGTCGCGGACCAGGTATTCGGCCCTGGCGGCGTCGCTCACCTTGCGGCGCTTCTCCCGCTCCTGCTCATCCAGGGCGTCGAGGGCGGCTTCCTCCTCAGCGCTGATTCCCGCTCCGCGGTAGGACCGGACCTCGGCGGCGCGCTCCAGCCGCTTCCGGATATCCCCCGTCCCGCTGCCCATCCGTGCCACCGCCTTACCTCGGTTAGTGCCTTCCTTCAAGTATTTCGAAGCCTTCCGCAGGGTTCAACGCCTGCCCGCACATGATGTGGGAAAGCGCTTCCCGAACTATGCAATACTCTGTCCTATGCCCAACCCAGCACCCGCGTCCAACACCCTCCGCGCCATCCATCAAGCATGGGACTCTCCGCTCACCTCGCCGGCCATGAGCAACACGCTGGACCGCCACGAAAGGTTCCGTGTCACCAACCGCTACGTGGAGATCGGTGGAAAACCGGGGATCCCTGTGTCCGGTGAACTCCATTTCAGCAGGGTGCCCCGGGAGCGGTGGGAGGAACGGCTGCGGCTGATGAAGGCCGGCGGAATCACCGTGGTGGCCTCCTACATCTTCTGGATCCACCACGAGCGCACGGAGGGAAAGGTCAGTTTCGACGGCGGCCTGGACGTCGCCGCGTTCGTCCGGCTGTGCGCGGAGGCAGGGCTGGACGTGGTGCTGCGGGTGGGCCCGTGGTGCCATGGCGAGGTCCGCAACGGCGGCTTCCCGGACTGGGTGCAGGCGGCCCCGGTGAAGCACCGCACCAACGATGCCGGCTACCTGGAGCTGGTGAAGCGCTGGTTCGGCTACCTGGGGCAGGAGCTGGACGGGCTGATGGGCCCCGGCAGCAACGTGATCGGCATCCAGCTGGAGAACGAACTGTACGACCAGCCCGCGCACATCACCGAGCTCAAGAAGCTTGCACGGAACGCCGGCCTGTCCGCCCCCGTCTGGACCGCAACGGCGTGGGGTGGTGCCGAGCTTCCCGACGGCGAGGTCCTGCCGCTTTTCGGCGGTTACGGTGACGGCTTCTGGGTGGACGCCGACGCCCCATGGGATCCGACGTTCCGCGAACATTTCTTCTTCAGCCACGTCTGGGACGACCCCGGCATCGGCGCGGACCTTCGGGAGCAGTTCGGGACCGGCAGCGGGACGCGTGCGCCGCGCACGCCGTCGGGCCTGTTCCCGCCTGCAACCTGCGAGCTCGCCGGCGGCATGGCCACTGCCTACCAGCGCCGGCCGTGGCCGCAGGGGCTTGACGTGGCAGCGGTGGCGCACAACAAGATCGGCAACGGCTCGGCGTGGCAGGGCTACTACATGTTTGCCGGCGGCATGAACCCGGCCGACGGGCTGCAGGAGTCGCAGGCCACGGGGTACCCGAATGACCTGCCCCGGTTCGATTACGACTTCCACGCACCGATCGGAGCATCAGGCCGGCTCGCGCCCAGCTTCGCCGCCCTGCGGAAACAGCACGCATTCCTGGCGGCCTTCGGCGACCGCCTCGCAGAAATGCCCTCCACCCTGCCCGAGGTGCTGCCGACCGGGATCGACGACACCGACACCCTTCGGTGGGCCCTCCGCAGCGACGGATCCGCGGGCTTCCTCTTCATCACGTGGCACCAGCCGCACATCCCTCTCGATACTTACCGTGGAGCGCAGTTTGAGGTGATGCTCGACGGCGGCCCGGTCACCTTTCCCGAGGTCCCTGTCGACGTGCCGGCGGGAACCATCGCCCACTGGCCGGTGAACCTGGAGGTGGGAGGTGTGACCCTTGAATGGGCCACAGCGTCCCCCTTGACAGTGCTGGAAGCTGCGCCGGCCGCTGTACCAACCTTGGTCCTGGCCGCCGAGGCCGGCATCCCGGTGGAGCTCCGTTTCGCACCGGGCACCGAGGTCAGCGGGCCGGCACTCTCCGCACCGGGCCGCACACAGCACCTCGCAGCCGACGAACCCGTAGTGCTGGCTGCCCAGTCAGGGGACGCCGTCCTCGACGTCCTGCTCCTCCCTGCCGGGCTCGCGGACCAGGCCTGGGTCCTGAGCGGCCGCCGCGGCCGCGACCTGGTGTTCTCCACGGACCCGCTGTGGCTGGACCGCGACGGCCTGTTGGCTGGAAGGTCACAGGGAGAACCGGCGGTGGACCGCTACAACCCAAGGACACGGTCGTTCGTACCCGTGGACATCCGGACCGCGGGCACTCCCCAGCGTGGACACAGTATCGAGGCCCGGCTGGTGCGCCCTGCCCGCCCTGTTCCTGTGTCCTATGGAGAGGCGGCAAACCGGGCCGCCGCTCCTGAACCCGATGTGATCGACGGGCTGGCGCAGACGTACAGCCTGGACCTGCCGGCAGGGGCATTCGCCCAGGCCCACGCAGAGCTTGAGATCCACTGGGCCGGCGACGTTGCCCGGGTCCTGGTGGACGGCGTGGCCGTGGCGGACCGGTTCTGGGACGGCTCGCCCTGGCTCCTCAACGTTGCAGACTGCGGCATCATCCCCGGCACCGACGTGGTTTTGCAGATCCTCCCGCTATCCCCACAGGCCAAGGTGGGACTGCCGGCCGAAGCACAACAGCGGAGGGAAACCATACCCGGTGACCTGCTGGCCTTGGACGCGGTCCGGCTGACCACGTGGACCGGGTGGCAGGAGAAGGCGGGGTACAGCGTCGCCTAAGCTGGCACTGTCCCGGACAGGGTTGGCAGTTTCCCGGGCACGTACGGGCCGTCGAAGAGGAGAAGTCCATGGATGCGAGCGGGTCAGGGGAGCGCACGGAGACCTTCACCTGGACCGATCCGCGGGTATCGCTGGAACACCTGCCGCGGATGTCCGGCCTGGAGTTCCTGACCGGGATGCGGGACGGCAGCATCCCGCGCCCGCCCATGGCTGCCCTTATGAACCTGGATTTGGTGGACGTAGCGTCCGGCCGGGTGGAGTTCGAGTGCCGGCCCGCCGAGGCGCACTACAACCCGCTGGGCGTGGTCCACGGCGGCCTGGCCTGCACGCTCCTGGATACCGTGGTGGGCTGCGCCGCCCACAGCACGCTGGCCCCGGGGTTCGGCTACACCTCCATTGACCTCTCGGTCAGCTACCTCCGCCCCATCACCCTCAAGCACGCCATCCTGCGGGCGGAGGGATCGGTGGTGAAGACGGGATCGCGGGTGATCTTCGCGGAAGGGCGCGTCATGGGGCCAACGGGCGAACTTCTGGCCACCGCCACAAGCTCACTGCTGGTTTTTGCCGTGGCGGCGCCGAAGGAATAGCGGCAGCAGAGGCATAGGCACCCAAGGACAGCACACCAAGAGGACAGCGAACGACGGCGGGAGGTCCCGCCGTCGTTCGCTGTCCTCTTGGTGTGGCCGGCAGCCTCAGGCGTTGGCGTGCTCGGCGAGGATGGCGTCGATCTGGCCGACGGCCTCTTTCATGCCTTCTTCCATGCCCATCTGGACCATCTGTTCCATCTGCTCCTCGGATTCGAAGGTGGAGAGGATGGTCATCCTGGTGCGGTCGCCGGCGCCTTCGAGGTTGACGGAGGCGTGCGTGGTTCCCAGGGAATCCACGGGCTGGCCGTTGTCATCGGCAAATCCATCGTCAAACGCCAGCCTCTTGGGGCCTTCGACAGTGCTGAAGCGCCACCAGCCACGGGCTTTTTCGCCCTCCGGACCGGTCATGTAGTAGCTGGCCTTCCCGCCCGGCCGGAAGTCGAATTCCTCGAAGGTGGCCGGCCAGGTGGGCGGGCCCCACCAGCGCTCCAGCTGCCGCGGGTCTTCCCAAAGGCGCCAGACACGCTGGATGTCTGCGTCGAACTCGGCAATGAGTGTGAAGCTGAGTGCCTCAAGATTCTTGGTGGAACTGATAACCGACATTGCAGAACCCTTCCTTATCCTTCAGCCAGAATGTCCGCGATCCGGTCAACACGCTGCCGCCAGATCGCCTCGTACTCATCGAGCAGCCGGCGGGCTTTCTGCAGGCCTTCATGGTTGCCCCGCACAATCTGCTCCCTACCGCGCTTCTCCTTGGTGACCAGGGATGCGCGCTCCAACACCGCCACGTGCTTTTGAACTGCGGCGAAACTCATGGCGTAGAGGGCCGCGAGGCCGGAGACCGAGTATTCGCCGACCGTTACGCGCCGCACAATGTCCCTGCGGGTGGAATCGGCGAACGCCTGGAAGAGGCGGTCAAGTTCGGTTTCGCGGAGCTGATCTACAACCATTTGGTTGTACAATAGTCCTCGCGGAAGCGGGAGTCAATGGGTACGTTGAAGCCCATGAGCATTTTCCTTGCCGGCGCCGGGCCGGACCATCTGGCCTTTCCCGACGTGTTTGAACGGTTCGCTCAGGAGGTGTCCCACGCTGCGCGGACGGAACCTGCCCGGATCGCCGTGGTGGTCCATGACCGGGGCGGCAACCCGGAAAGCCGCCTGGCCGAATACGCGGAACCACTGCGCACCCGGCTGGCCTGCAACGTGGTGCCGGTCCTGCTCGGCCAGGACGGGCCGGCCGAGCCGGCACTCTTCGACGGCGTGGACGCGGTGGTGGTGGGCGGCGGACTGACGCCCGCCTACATGCAGGGCCTGAACGCCGCGGCGGCCTCTATCTCGCGTCGGGTGGCAAGCGGTGCCCCGTACCTCGGTTTTTCCGCCGGGGCCATGGTCACTCCCGGAAGGGCACTCATTGGCGGGTACCGCGTGGACGGAACCGAAGTATGCGGCGAGGAGTGCTCGGAGGGGTTGGACCACCTCGACATCCGGACCGGCCTGCGGCTCGTCCCGTTCACGGTGGATGTCCATGCCGCCCAGGCAGGAACGCTGGGCCGGGCCGTCGCTGCCGTTGCGGCGGGGCTGGTGGACAGGGCCGTCGCCATCGACGAAAACACCGCCCTCGTCCTGCCCGGTGCAGGGGCCGAAGATTTTGAGGTGATGGGAACCGGGAACTGCTGGGATGTCCGCAGCGCGGCACCCGGCGCGGTAGCATCCGTCACCGTCGCTGTCCTGCGCGCCACCTGACGGCCGGCGGCATGCCCCCGTTGCTGCTACGCGTCGAAGTGCGTCTGGACGCCGCCGCCCGTCAACTGTTCGATCAGCTCCCGGGCAACGTCACGCAGCTTCCGGTTGCGGTTGCTGGAGACCTTGGTGAGGATTTCCATGGCTTCCGCCTGCGAGCAGCGGTTCTGGGCCATGATCACGCCGCAGGCCAGGTTGATCGCCGTCCTGCTTTCGAGTGCCGCCTCAAGGTCGTCAGCGCGGTTCTGGGCATTATTGATCCGGACGGAGAGGTGCAGGGTGTTGTGGGCGGCCGCGGCAAATCCCACAGCTTTGTCATAGACGTCAGCGGTGAAAGCCCGGGGCTTGGTGGCAAAAAAGTTGAGCGCTGCACTGGCGTCGCCGCTGATCTCCAGCGGCACCCCCAAGGTGCTGTGCACGTTCCGCTCGGCGAGTTCCCGGTTATAGTCAGGCCAGCGTGGATCCTGGGCGACGTCGTCGATCATCACCGCTGACATCTCGCGCAACGCCTTTACGCAGGGGCCATCACCCATGCTTTGCTCGATATGGTCAAGCTCCACCGCCCTCTCACTGCTGCCTGCAGCTGTGGCTGGCCGACGTTTCAGCTTGAGGGTGACGGCACATTCGATCCGGTCATCGGCCGCTTCCGAAACAGCCGCAGCAGCCATTCCCGACAGCCCGGCCAGGAAGCCCACGATGCTCTCCGCGCCCACCAGGATCTCCTGTAGCTGGTGCACAGACTCGTTATCCGCAGAACTCGACATGGGGCCATCTTACTGTTGCGCTTCTGCAGCCGCAGCGGGTAAGGGAAAACATGGTGGCATATGCTGGGAATATGGCCCAGCAACTACCCCTCGACGAGCTCAGCACCGTGATCGCTCGCATCCAGGGGATGCTGCTCACCGAGGAAAAGGTGACGACGGCGGTCCGCCTCCTGGCCCAGGCGGCGAAGGAGTCTGTGCCCGGAACCATCGGTGCCGGTGTTTCACTCCTGGATTCGCGTGGCCGCCGCACCAGCAGCGGCTACACGGACAAAATCGTGGAGCAGGCCGACGCCGCCCAGTACGAACACGGCGAGGGCCCGTGCCTCACCGCGTGGGCCGCGGAGGAGCCGGTGCTGGTGGAAGACGTCCAGTCCGACCAGCGGTGGCCCGAGTGGCGGAATGCGGTCAGGCTGCTGCCTATCCATTCTGTGGTGAGTGCTCCGCTGCTGGCCGGCAAGGAAGCCATCGGCGCCCTGAAACTGTATGCGGCAACCCCTCATACCTACGATGCCTCCAGCCTGAACTTGCTCCAGCTCTTCGCTGCCCCGGCTGCAACGCTGCTCTCGCACGTCCAGGCGAGCGAGGCTCCGAAGAAGATGACGGAAGGCCTGCAGTCATCGCTGCACAGCAGGGACGTGGTGAACCGCGCCTGCGGCGTCCTGATGGAACGGCTGGGTGTTCCGCACACAGCCGCGCTGCAGCAGCTGATGAAGCAGGCCAGGGAAGAGCGCACCACCTTGCAGAACGTCAGCGAATCGGTTCTGGCCGGGACGCCGGCATCCGGGGACTAGGCGGCGCCCATGGGCTTCGATCCAAACGAACCGGAACAACGGCGCCGGCTCCGCGCAGCAATACGGGCAGCAGACATCACCGTGTCCGAGCTCTGGCTGAAGTACTTCAGCATGGCCGGAGATGCCGGCGAGTATGAAGTGGAAGCCTACCTTCAGGGGCTTCTCTCGCTGCCGCCGGTCCAGCGTGACCTGCTGGCCCTCTCCGCCAACGAACTGATCGATGAACTCCCCCGGCCGCGGGCCCCCTACTCGGACGATTTCGCCTCTGAACCCGAGGTTTCCGAAAGCCGGGACGAGCGCAGTGGCGGGAGCGCCGACGGACGTACCGCCGGGCCAGACGAATAAAGCCGCGCTGCCCGTGAGGGGTTCCTCCTGCCGTATCCGAAACCCCTGCAGGGGCGTAGTGTCGGAAGTAGGAAATTTCGGGATAGCAACAGGATCCGGAGGTTGAATACACGGGCCGGAATGCAATGAGCGCAGTGGCCGACAGCCAAAGTGACAGCAAGGCGCAACTAGGGATCGAGGCCTCATGGCCGGCAGCGATGCACTGACTACCTCCGATGAATATCAGGACCTGCTGCTCGAAAGCGCCGAATTTTCCGACTTCCTCCTGGGCCTCGCCACCATGTCCGCAACATTGCTGGGCGCGGACACCCGTACGGTGTTCTGCACTATCACGGTAGAGCGCAACGGCGCCCCCTCCACGGTGTCCAGCAGCAGTGATCTGGGCCGGCGGCTGGACGAGAGGCAGTACGCGGCCGACGCCGGACCATGCCTCACAGCCGTCCGGCAGCAGAGTGCCGTGCTGGTTGAGGACATGGCCACCGACCAGCGGTGGGGGAAGTATGCGCAGGCCGCCCTCAGCGAGGGCGTGCAAGCCATGCTTGCCGTGCCCATCCGCACTGACGGCTCCTCACGCGCGGCGTTGAACTGCTACGCCCGGAAGGCCCACGCATTCGACGAAGAGACCGTCAGCCTCCTGGAAACGCACGCGGCATCGATGTCCCGCATCCTCCGCCTGGCCCTCCGGCTGCACGCGCCGCAGGCCTATCCGGAACACCTCCGCAGCGCGCTGAAGTCCCGCGCCGTAGTTGACGCAGCCATTGCCCTCATCATGCTCCAGCACCGCGGCGGACGGGACGGTGCGCTGGAGCTGCTCCAGCTCGCCGCTGTGTCAAGCAACCGCAGGATCCAGCAAATTGCGACCGACATTGTTGACGGAGGCAGCTTCTCCGCGGCCCGGCTGGATGGAGGGTAGGTATGTATTCTGAGGGGACCGGAGGACCTGAAGAACTGAATGACGCCGCGGAACAGCGGCGGGGAGCAGCGCAACGTTTCCGGGACACGGAGCTCCCGCTGGTCAAGCTATGGACGTACTACTACGGGATCGGCGGGGACATCGATGAGGTGTCCCTGGACGCGTACCTCAATGAGGCGCTGGACCTCCCGGCCGCGCAGGTTGGGCTCATCACCACGGCGATGGCCGAAATGACGGAAGGTGATACGGAGTGAAGGACCGCCACATCTCACCTGAGGGGTCACGGGCCGCAGAGTCTTTGGCGGACACGGAGTTGACGCTGCAGGAAATGGTCGTGCAAAGCCCTGACATCCGGGATTTCCTGGTTGAACTGGCCGTCCTGGCCGCGTCCCGGCTGTCCGTTCCCGGCAACCGCATCCACGGCGGCGTCACGGTGCTTCGGCACAAGCGGCCGGAAGCGGTTGCGTCCAGCGACGCCGTGGCGCACGCGCTTGACGAGATGCAAAACGGATTCGGAGACGGCCCGTGCCTTACCGCCCTCCGGAGCAAAGCCACCGTACTGGTGCCTGACCTCACCGCAGAGCGGCGGTGGGTGCCGTACGTCCGGGCGGCTGCGGGAAAAGGGGTGTCATCCATCCTTGCCGTGCCCCTGGACCTTGCCGGTGAAGCCGAGGCAGTACTTAACCTCTATTCAGGCTGCAGTAACGGTTTCTCCGGTGACGATATCGGCACCGTGGAGGCCTTCGCTCATCAGGCGGCAAGCTCGCTGCGGCTGGTCCTGCGCATCACCCAGCTCAGCGAGGCCAGGAATGATCTGGCCGCGGCGATGCAGTCACGCACCGTGATTGATATGGCCGTGGGCGCCATCATGGCCGAGAACAGGTGCACCCGGGACACAGCGTTTGCCATCTTGACCAAAGCGTCCAGCACGCGGAACACCAAGCTCCGGGACGTGGCGGCATCCGTGATCGCGTCCATCTCCGGGGAGAAACAGATTTCCACCCACTTCGACGTGTGACTGCTAGGAGTTCGGAGCTGTGACCGGCACGCCGTTGGCCCCGGAACCTGCTTTCCCCAAACTCCAATAGCCCCGGAATTCCGAGGATTTCGGATCCACGCCGGCAGCCACCAGGCAGCGGCGAAGGGTCCTGACCGTCCCGGCTTCAGCGCCCACCCACGCATACGTGGAGCGCCACCCTCCGTTGCGTTCGACGACGCCGCGGACCGCCTGCTCCAGGCGGAGGCCGCGTGGTGCCGCACCGCCGTCGCGGTCCAGCCAGGTGATCCGCACACCGCTGCGCGTGGCCAGGGGAAGGACGTCCGCGGCTTCGGGGACTTCCAGGAAAGCGTGCCCGCCGATGTGGGGCGGAAGCGCTTCGAGGATGGAACTGATGGCGGGGACCGCCGTTTCGTCACCGGCCAGGAGGACGTGCTCCGCGCTGCCCGGCTTCCAGTTGATCCCCGCTTCGGGCAAAGGCGTGGCGGGCGTCACCGCAGTGGCGTCCGGTCCCACAAACCACGCCCGGCACCCGGCCTCCGCCTCCTGCGCCCAGCGCGATCCCGGCCCTGCATGGTCTCCGGGTTCCTGATGCAGCACAAAGTCGATATCGAGTTCCGGACTTGCAGGCCCATGCCGCAGGTCCCTGACGGTGTAGCTGCGGATGGAGCCGCGGCCGGGTTGCTCCTGCCGGAGCCAGTCCTGGTACCACCCCGCCTGCAGGAGTCCGCTGGGCGTGCCCGGCGGTTGGAGGTCATGGCCGGGGATGGGCAGCAGCAGCTTGATGCGGAGGTCCAGGGTAGGTCCGGGCACCCCGAACGCCTGCAGCGCCGGACCGGTGAACGTGATGCGGCGGAAGTGCGGGCTCAGGTCCCGCACTTCCGCCACCACGGCCTCGAACACCCGCACGGGGTGCCGGGAAACCAGGGTTGCGGCAGCCATCAGGGGCATTACGGCAGCTGCGGATCCACGCCGTAGTGCTTGGCCAGGTCAGTGATCACAGCGTGGGCGCCCTGAATACTGACCGAAGCCAGGAACGTGGCGTCGTCAACGTTGATGACCTCGCCCTGGAGCCGCTCCCACAACGGGTTCGACTGGAACGCTTCCTGCTGCGCGCGGGCTTTGTCACCTTCGGCTCCAGCCGGAGTGAAGGCGCTGACCATCACCAGTCCGGCGTCGCCCTGGAGGATCTGCTCGGCGGACAGCGGTACGAAGATCTCCTTCTCGCTGTCCGGCTGGTCCTTGGGGCGCGGAATGTTCATGTCCGCCATGATCTCGCCAATGAAGGAGTTCGAGGAGTACAGCCGCGCGGTGTCGCCGCCGGTGAAACGGATGAGGGAGTAGGTTGCGTCCGGCTTCTTGGCCAGGATCTCGGCTCCCACCTTCGCGGCGCGATCCTCGTAGGCCTTGACCAGTTCCTCGGCCTTGGCCTTCTTGCCCAGCGCCTCGCCCAGGAAAACGACGTTTTCCTTCCAGGTGGGTCCGGTGCTCACGGAGAAAATCGTGGGCGCGATCTTGGACAGCTGCGAGTACAGGGCCTCGTGGCGGACTTTCGCCGACACGATCAGGTCCGGCTGCAGTTCCAGGATCTTTTCCAGGTTGGGCTCGGCCAGGGTGCCGACGTTCACCGAATCCTTGGTGGCATCGGCTACATCGCCGAGGTAAGGGGCGAACGGAGCGTTGGGATCCTGCCGGTACTGCACGTAACCCACCAGGTCGGCCTCGAGCAGCAGGGCAGCATCGATGTAGCTGGGGTCCAGCGCAACAACGCGCTTGGGGACCGTTTCGATGCTGGTTGAACCCATGGTGTGTTCCATGGTCAGCGGGAAGCCTGCTGCTTCGGGAGCGGCGGAAGTGGTGTCACTGGTGGTGGCGGCCGGGGAGCCGCAGGCCGCGGTGGCCAAGAGTACCAGGCCGGCGGCAGCAGCGGTGAGCTGCTGGACAATGCGAATTTTCACGGGGAATGCCTTCACAAACGATGCGGGGATGCGACGCATTAGGTAAGGCTTACCTGCGCCTGCCGTAGACTGTAGCAGGATTTGGCGGATTAGCTCACAAACCCGTGACGTAATAGAAAGTCCCATGTGAAAACCCTGAACGCAGAGCCGTCTCCGAACGTGGCCCGGACAGATCCGGCACGGACGGCCGCGCCGGCCCCACGGCGGAAGGTGCCGCGGAACCGCACGGTTTGGCTGATCGTATCGGCCCTGGCACTGTTTGCCGCCTGCGTGCTCAGCATCTGTATCGGAGGGCAACCGTCATCCCTCCAGGAGGCCTGGCACGCGGTGTTCACCCCCACGGGCGACGTCATGGACGTGACTGTCCGCGAGCTGCGTTGGCCCCGCACGGTCCTGGGAATCAGCGCCGGGATCTGCCTGGGCCTGGCAGGAACCCTGGTGCAGGGCCATACCCGGAACCCGGTAGCGGACCCCGGCCTGCTCGGCATCAACCAGGGCGCGGCGCTGGCCATCGTGGCTGCCACCGCCCTGGCCGGCGACCTTCCAGCCCTGACCCAGGCGGCGCTGGCCTTCGCCGGGGCACTCGTTGCCAGTGTCCTGGTGTTCATGATCGGATCGGCAGCCCGGTACGGTGCCACCCCGGTCACACTGGTCCTGGCTGGAGCGGCGGTGACCGCTTTGTGCTCAGGGCTCGTGGCAGGAATTGTCCTCCTCAATGACCAGGCCCTGGACACCCTGCGGTTCTGGCAGGTGGGTTCGCTGGCGGGACGGACCGGGGTCCTGGAGCTGGTCTGGCCCTTCATCGCGGCCGGCGTTGTGCTGGCCCTGCTCAACATCCGGGCCTTGAACGCCCTTGCGCTGGGCTCGGACGCCGCTGTTTCCCTGGGTATTTCAGTACTGCGGGCGCGGGCCGTGGGCATCGGCGCTGTCACGCTCCTGGCAGGAACCGCTGTAACCCTGGCAGGCCCCATCGCCTTCGCCGGACTGCTGGTCCCGCACATCACCCGTGCCATCACCGGGCCGGACTACCGCTGGCTGGTGCCGCTCTCGCTCTTTACCGGGGCAACCGTAGTGCTCCTCGCCGATACCGCCGGCCGCCTTATTGCCCGGCCCGGGGAACTGTCCGTCGCCGTGGTCCTGGCAGTGGTGGGAGCACCTTTCTTCGTGTACCTCGCCCGGCGCCGGAGGCTGGCAACGCTATGACAGTTCTCCAGAGAACCCGGCTGCAGGCCAGCCCGGGTGCCACAAAAATCAGGGCGCTGCGCGTCGGCCCGGTATCCATCCGGCTCAACGTCCGCGTGATGGTGGTGGCCTCGCTGCTGATCCTGGCAACGGTGGCGGCCATGGCCCTGCACGTCGCTTTCGGCGGCACCCCCATGGCCTACCCGGACGTCCTCAGGGCGCTGCTGGGCGACGAGTCCAATACGCGGATCCACCTGGCCGTCACGGAGTTCCGCGCCCCCAGGATGGTGGCCGCGGTCGTGGTCGGTGCCTCCCTCGCTGCTGCAGGAGCCATCACCCAGACCGTGGCGCGCAATCCCCTCGCGAGCCCCGACCTGCTGGGGGTGACGGCAGGCGCGTCACTGGGGGCTGTCAGCGTGCTGGTGATTGCCGGCGGGGGCCACGCTGGGCTCAGCGGCCTCGCGGCGACCGTGGGCATGCCCGCTGCGGCGTTCACCGCGGGCATCCTCAGCGGCGTGGCCGTGTACCTGCTGTCCTACCGGCGGGGCCTGGACAGCTACCGGCTGGTGCTGGCCGGCCTGGGCATCTCCGGACTCGCCGCGAGCCTGACCACCTGGATCCTCACCCTGGGCGACGTGACCAGCGCGGCCCAGGCGCTGACCTGGATGATGGGTTCACTGAACGGAAAAGACTGGGAGACCGTGCAGCCCATGGCGCTCAGCGCTGCCGTGCTGCTCCTTGCCGCCATGGCCACCGGACGCTGGCTGCTGCTGACCAGCCTGGGCGAGGACACCGCCGTCGGGCTTGGCACCCGGATAGATGCCGTCCGCCTGATAGTCCTGGCGCTCGCCGTCCTCCTGGCGTCCGTGGCCACGGTGACTGCTGGTCCGGTGGCGTTCGTTGCGCTGGCCAGCCCGCGGATTGCCCGGGCCCTGACCTCCACTGTGATTCCCTCCGTGGGAGTATCCGCGCTGGTGGGCGCGATTTTCGTGCTGCTGGCCGACACCCTGTCCGCCAATGCCCTTGCTGCCCCCTTGCCTGTAGGCGTGGCCACGGCCGTGCTGGGGGCACCGTTCCTGATCCACCTGATCCTCAAATACCAGCGGAGGCTGAGTTGAACACGTCCTTGGAGCAGCAGGAGGGCCTCCGGGCCCAGGACCTCAGCCTTGGCTACGACGGCGGCAACATCATCAGCGGGCTCTCGCTGACCATTCCCAATGCCCGGGTAACGTCGATCATCGGGCCCAACGGATGCGGAAAGTCAACGCTGCTGAGGGGCCTGGGCCGGCTGCTCAGCCCCAGGTCCGGCGAGGTGTTCCTCGACGGCGCACCCCTGCGCCAGCATTCCACCCGCCACATCGCCACCCGCATCAGCGTGCTGCCGCAGACACCCACGGCGCCGTCGGGACTCACGGTGGCGGACCTCGTTTCGCGGGGCCGGCACCCGCGGCAGAAGTGGTACCAGCAGTTTTCCGCCTCCGACGAATTGGTGGTGGAGTCCGCACTGGAAGCCACAGACATCCTGGACCTCGCCGATACGCCCCTGGAGGACCTCTCCGGCGGGCAGCGCCAGCGGGCCTGGATTTCCATGACGCTGGCCCAGGAGACGGGAATCCTGCTGCTGGATGAACCCACCACCTACCTGGACCTGGCGCACCAGGTTGACGTGCTGGAACTCGTCCGCCGGCTGAACCGCGAACACCACCGGACCGTGGTGATGGTGCTGCACGACATCTCGCTGGCGGCCCGGTACTCGGACCACATCGTGGCCATGAAGGACGGTGCCATCGTGGCGCAGGGCACCCCGGCCAAGGTCATCACCTCCGAGCGGCTGCTGGATGTGTTTGGCCTGGACGCGCACGTGGTGCCGGAACCCACGGAGGGCCGCCCGCACGTCATCCCGCTGGGAACAGTAGGGGCCCCGGCGGCCGACGCCGTGTCCCTGGTCACACGTGATGCGATTCACTCGCAATAAAAGGCGATTTGGTTGAGAGTGCCGTTTCGGTTTGTGCACCATGGAAGGGCAGGGCTGGACACTTCCAGCCCTATCCATCCTGGTGACGCAATGAGGCCCACCGGTTGCCCTTGGGGGCCGCCGACGCCGCAGGGCGTGAGCAGGCCATTTCCCCGGCCCGGCCGGACCGAAACAAGGAAGTACTGAACAATGACGTTTGAAGCTGCCGAATCCGTGACGCTCAAGATCTGGGACCGCTCCACCATGCACCACACGCTGGATGCGCTCGTCGAGGATCTCTCCACCCGCCACAACACCACCAAGGGCAGCATCGCTGTCACCTGCAGCGGCCCCAACACCTTCACGCTCAGCCTGAACAGCGGCGCTGCCTAACTCCGCCAAATCCCCGGGCGAACCCTCGCCGGTGTGCTTGGTCACATCGCCCGAAATGGGTTGCACTCTTCCCTCGCGACCATGCACCATGGAAAGACGGGAACGCGCTTTCCCAATTGCTTGTCCTCACCGACGAGGACACGGCCGGACATCCCGGGCCGCCAGACCGCAAGAAATGGAAGTTGAATAATGACGTTCGATGCCACTGATTCCGTGACCCTCAAAATCTGGGACAAGGCCACTCTCCACCACACCCTCGACTCCGCAGTCAGCGACCTCTCGGCACGGCACAACACCACCACCTGCCGCGTCGCCGTCACCTGCAGCGGCCCCAACACCTTCACCCTCAGCCTGCGCGGCGAGGACCGGGCCCTGGCGAACGCGTAGGCAGCCAGCCTCTGCTCCACGGAAGCGGCCGACGGCGGGACCTCCCGCCGTCGGCCGCTTCCGTTTAATCCGCCATGGTGCCCGCAAGGGGCGGGCCGCATACTGGACGGGTGACGGCAAGCAGATGGACTGGATTCGGCAGCCGGCGCGGACCCACGGAGGTGTGGTCTGACTGGACAGCTGCGGATGAGGCCGGGGATGCGAAGAGGGCAGCGCAGCTTGCCTCCGAGATGCTCCGGCTGGTCCCGGATTCCTTCGACGCCTGGTTCCATGCCGGGCTCCTCTCAAAGGCACAGGGTGAGTGGGCGCAGAGCCTGGAACGCAATGCGCGTGCAGTTGAGCTTTTTTCGTCGCGGGACGCTGAGGAGTTCGACGGCGTTAATCCGGCAGCGTGGAACCTGGGCATTGCGGCCACGGCGCTGGGCGACTGGGCAACCGCCCGGCGGGCATGGACGGCCTACGGCGTCCAGGGCCTGGGAAGCGGCTTTGAACCCATCGACGAAGATTTTGGCATGGTGCCCATCCGGCTGAACCCGGACCAGCCGTCCCTCCCCCACCAGGTCCCGCCGTCGGCCGGAGCCGCCGAGGTGGTCTGGTGCTGGCGGCGAAGCCCGGCCCATGCCGTCATCGCGAATGTCCCGCTCCCGGAATCCGGGCACAGGTGCAGGGATGTCCTCCTGCACGATGGCGAGCCGAAGGGGTTCCGCCGGCTCGGCAGACAGGACGTCGCCGTGTTCGACCAGCTCAAACGGCTCGAGGACTCGGGCCTGCCCACCTGGGAAGCCCGGGTTGCGGGAGCCACCACGGACGACCTCCAGGAGTTGTCCGACCAGCTGGAACAGAGGGGACTGGGCCTGGATGACTGGTCCGGGATGCGCCTCATGTGCTCGGAGTGCTCGCATGGAACTCCAGCGGAGGGACACCATCATGACCCGGCGCCGTCGGACATCGCCCGGCTGGGGCTGGCCGGCCACGAACATGAGCTGAGCGGGATCCTGAAGGCCTGGACCGGCTCCCGGCCTGCGGTGGACCTGGACCTTACGCTGCTGTGGTGACGGGGTGTCCCGCCCTCGTTTCGCTTCCGGGCCGCAAGTAAACTGGCATCACACCGGAAGCGCCACTGCAAGCATAGGGACGTGATGAGGCAGCAATCACCGGCGCAAGCCGATCTTCTGGGGCCGGAAGCAGCTAAACCGGCCCGCACGGCACTGGCCGTCATCCCCGCAGCCCTTGTATCGGCGTCGGGGTTCCTGCTCTTTGTGCGGGAGGACCGGCTCTCCGGATTCCTCCTCCTGGCGGTGGCCCTTGGCCTGGCGGGCTTCATTAACAGGCGCCTCCTGATCGACCTGGCGCTGATCGCGGTGGGGCTGACCGCTATGAGCCTGGTCCCCATCACCACGGACATCAGCACCGAGCACATGGCGGTGATGGGAACGGCGATGATTGTGGCCGTGGGCATCCCGTATGCCGTGTCGCGCTTCATCACCAGGGACCATGCCATCCGTTTCCCCATCAGGAGCGGGCAGCCATGGACCCGCGCCGAGAAGTGGTACCTGCCCGCCGTCCTGGTGATCGGGTACGCCCTGATGCCGGTCTACATGATCCGCACCGGCGTCTATAACAACTGGCCCGCCGTCAGTGACGTGGACGGGATAGCCAGGCTCTTCCTCGGAACCAACGTGCTGGGCATCTGGGATGAGCTGTTCTTCATCTGCACGGCTTTCACACTCTTCCGCCGGCACCTCCCCGACTGGCAGGCCAACCTGCTGCAGGCCGTGCTCTTCACATCCTTCCTGTGGGAACTCGGCTTCCATGCGTGGGCGCCGTTCTTCATCTTCCCGTTCGCCTTGCTCCAGGCCCGGCTGTTCACGGTGACGAAGTCCCTCTCCTACATCGTCAGCGTGCACCTGCTGTTCGACTTCGTGCTGTTCCTGGTGCTGATCCACGCCCACAACCGCGCGTGGATCGACATCTTCCTCTACTGATCCTGTTCCCCGCGAGGGATTAGGCTGGAGCCCGGATCCGTCCGTCGGAACGGCGCGGCCGCCGGAAAGCAGCGGCCGAGCCGCCATAGATGACGCAGGAAGCAAATGGTGCAGGAAGCAGTTGGCCGGGACAGGCCCAAGGCGGCGACGATTTACGACGTCGCGGCGCTGGCCGGTGTTTCCCACCAGACTGTCTCCCGCTACCTGAAGGACAAAAACGCGCTCAAGCCGAGCACCCTGGAACGGGTGGAAAAGGCCCTCGCCGAGCTGAGCTACACCCCCAACCTGGCTGCCCGGTCGCTGCGGTCGCGGGAGCTGTACCGGGTGGTGGTCGTGGTCCCCGAGGCGTCCCTGTACTTCCCCGCAAGGATGCTCAATGGCGCGGCTGCGGCGGCCCATGCCGCCGGCTACCGGGTGGACGTGGTGGCCATGGAGGGAACAGAAGAAGCACGCAGCCGTCAGCTTCACACCCTCCTGGCGGGCGACGACATTGCCGGCATCCTTTCCTTCGTTCCCCAGCCGCCGCCCACCGCTGCCGGCCACGCCTCCCGTGTTCCACTGGTGGTTGCCGGCGAATACGACAACCAGATGCGCGCGCTCGGCAGCATCGCCGACGGCACAGCCGCGGCCGGCATCGTGGAACACCTGGCGTCGCTGGGGCACCGCAACTTTTTCCACGTGGCGGGTCCGGCCGGCTGGCCTTCGGCGCACAACCGCCGGGCGGTGTACGAGGACACCGTGAGGGCACTGGGACTCAACTCCCTGGGCATCACCGCAGGTGATTGGTCGGCCTCGTCCGGTTACGAGGCTGGACTCGAGGTGGCGGCCGCAACGGGCGTCACCGCGGTGGTGACGGCGAACGACCAGATGGCCATCGGCGTCATCCGTGCATTGCACGATCGGGGCATTTCCGTCCCGGGCAATGTCAGCGTGTTTGGCTGGGACGACACTCCGGAATCGAAATTCCACATTCCCTCCCTGTCCACGGTGCACATGGACCTTGAGGCACTCGGTGCCCGCAGCATGGCCGAGCTGACGGCACGGATCCGCGGCGAACAGCCACCCGCCAACCCCCTGGTGCTTCCGCCCATGGAACTGATCTACCGGGAATCAACAGGACCGGTCCGCAGCTGACCCCGGGAACCAGTGCCGGGAAAGCAGGGCCATACTGGGAACTGACACTCCTCATGAAAGGCGCATCATGTCCGATCCGGAGCTTGAGCTGCTGAGGCAGCGCGCCGCCCGCGGTGATTCCGATGCCGTCGATGAGCTGATCGAGCAGGCCGCCGAACGCGGGGACATGGCCGAGCTCCGCAGCCTGGCAGCCTCCGGAAGCCGGGATGCGGCCGACCAGCTGGTGGAGCTGGCCGCTGAAAGGAACGACCTGGACGAACTGCGGCGCCTGGCGGCCGGCGGCAACCAGGACGCGGCAGACGTGCTGGCGGAGATCGACAGCGAAGCGCACCCTTCCGGCTCCTGACCGCCGAGTCCTCCCGCCGCTTTGTTGCACCCGCGTTTTGGGAAGCGCGAACCGGCCACGTACCCTTACTTAGGCTTACCTAAGAAGAAGGAATTTACGTGCCCACCACCTCCCCGGCTCCGCGATCCCATGCCCGCTGAGACCTTCCGCGACCCCTGGGGCATTCCGCACCTGCGCGCCGGCTCGGCTGATGAGCTGGCGTTTTTGCAGGGGCAGAACGCCGCCACGGACCGGTCCTGGCAGATCGAAATGGAGCGCTGGCGGGCGGAGGGCCGGACGGCCGAACAGCTGGGCTCCGAAGGACTGCCATGGGACCGGTTTGCGCGCCAGGCCCGCATCGATGACACGGCACGCCGCTGCTTCGAGAACCTGGACCCGGCCACGCAGCGGTGGTGCACGGCCTACGTGGACGGCGTCAATGATGCCCTTCGCTCCGGCCGCCGGGACGCCCGCGAGTTCGGGGACACCCGCACGGCGCCCGCCGCCTGGGAGCCGTGGACTCCGCTGGGTGTTTTCCTGGTCCACCACATCCTGTTCAGCACCTTTCCCAACAAGCTCTGGCGGGACCAGGTGGCCAAGGCCCTCGGCCCGGATGCGGTGGGGCTGTTCAGCATTGAGGCGCCCGTGTGGGCCGGCAGCAACGCGTGGGCTGTTGCCGGTGGCCTGACCGCCACGGGTTCGCCCTTGGTTGCCGGGGACCCGCACCGGCTCATGGAGCTGCCGGGCGTCTACCAGCAGGTGCGGCTCGCCTGCCCGGAGTTCGACGTCGTCGGGCTGGCTTTTCCCGGCGTACCCGGGCTGCCGCACTTCGGCCACACGGGGTCCGCGGCGTGGGCCGTCACCAATGCGATGGCCGACTACCAGGACCTCTACAGCGAGCAGCTGCGCCGGGACGGAGGGGCCCTGCTGGCCCTCGGGCCGGACGGCTGGGAGCCGGTGCCCGCGAACCATCAGGAAAAGATCCTGGTGCGCGGCGCATCCGCCGAGACCGTGGACATCATCGAAACACAGCGCGGGCCGGTCATTTCCGGCGGGCCCGACGGCGCCGCGCTGAGCCTGCGGACACCGTCCAGGGCTGCGGGTCGGCTGGGTTTCGAGGCCCTCCTGCCGCTGTTGCGGAGCCGTTCCGCCGGTGACATTGAGGCTGCCCTGGAAGCATGGGTGGAGCCGGTCAACTGCGTCCTGGCCGCAGATTCCGGCGGCGATGTTCGGCAGCTGGTGGCCGGCAAGGTTCCGGTGCGCAACCCGGAGAACCGGGTCCAGCCTGTTCCGGCGGAATCCCCGGACCACCAGTGGCACGGGGACTGGGTGGACCTGCCGGCGTCCCGCGTGGACAGGCTGGCCGTCAACGCCAACGACCGTGCTTCAGGCGGCGGGGACCTGACCGGCATGGAATTCGCCCCTGCCCACCGGGCACGGCGCATCCGGCACCTGCTGGAAGAACGGGCCGGTACCGGGCTCAGCAGTGACACCGGGATCAGCACTGCTCCTGGACTCACCGCTGACGACATGCAGCGCATCCATATGGACTGCCGGCTCGGATCCTGGCCTGCGCTGCGCCAAGTGCTGGTGGACCTGGATCTGGATCACAGCAGCACCACGCAACGCGGGGTCACTCCGCGCCCAATCCAACGCCGAAATGCGGCCGGAAGTGACCCCGCGTTGCCCTTGTCCGCAGGTGCGGTGGAACTGCGGGAGCGGCTGCTGGGCTGGGACGGACAGATGCATGCCGGCAGCACCGACGCAGCATCCTTTGCGGCGTGGCGGTCAGCGCTGGTGGTGGCCCTGGCCGGGACTCCCCTGCTGGCACCGCTCGCCGTGCCCGCCGGGCACTCGCCCCTGTTCGCACCGTGGCTGAACCCGGTGGCACGGGTGGGCTTCGCGCTCGAAACCATCCTCGCCACAGGGGCCGCCTTCGGGATCGACGTCCCTGCCGCGGTGGGCCAGGCGCTCGAGGTGGCGGCAGCGGCGCCGTCGTCCGCTGCCTGGGGAGAAACCCACACCGTGCTGCCGCTGCATGCCGTGGCGGACTACCCGGCGACGGGTGCCGCTGCGCCCGCCGTTCCGCCCACCGCCCTGTCCGGGGACACCGGCTGCGTGCTGTGCACGGAAAGCCTTCCTGGGGTCACGGACGCCTCGTTCCGCGGACCGGTGGCCCGCTATGTGTGGGACCTTTCGGACCGGGCGAAAAGCCGGTGGATCGTGCCGTTCGGTGCGTCCGGCAACCCTGCCGATGACAACTTCCTCAGCCAGATGCCGCTGTGGGCCGCCGGCGAACTTCTCCCCGTCATCACCGACTGGGACCAGCTCACTAAGGAGAACCATGACCAGCACTGACACCGCCCTTCCGTACGCCGACCGGGAGGCCGCTTACGAGGAGGACCTTCCGGGGCTGGGCCGGCTGCGGCTGCTCCGCCTGGCTCCCGAGGAAGACGCGGACCTGATCCATGGCTGGGTGCGGGAGGAACGGGCCCGGTTCTGGGGCATGAACGGACTGGACCGGGACGAAGTGCGGGACATCTACCTGTTCCTGGACAGCCTGGACACGCACCACGGATACCTGATGACCGTGGACGGCCAGCCGGCCGGCATCTTCCAGACCTATGAGCCCCTGGAAGATCCGGTGGCTGAGACCTACCCGGCACGGGCCGGGGATGCCGGCCTGCACCTGCTGCTGGCCCCGGCCGCACGCCCGGTCCCCGGCTTCACGCCCACCCTGCTGTCCGGCCTGGTCCGGTTCCTGTTCTCGGATCCGGCCAAGGACCGGGTGGTGGCGGAGCCGGACGCCCGGAACAGCAAGGCGATCGGTCGCTTCGTGGGGTTCGGGTTTGACGCCGGACCCACGGTCCAGCTCGCCGAAAAGGAAGCGCGGCTGGTGTTCCTGACCCGGGAAAAGTTCGAAGCACGTCCGGCCGGGTAGGGCCCGGCCAGAACCCTTACTCTTCGCCGCTGTCCTTTGCTTCCAGGTACTTGGCCATTGCCTCGCAGGCCTGGTTCCAGCGTGCGTTCATCGCGTGCCGGCTCAACGGGGCGAACATTCCGTCGAGGACTTTCTCCACTGCGTCGTATGCGGCATCCAGGGCTCGTTCCTGCGCCGCCGGGCTGTAATAGTTCATGACAGTGATTCGTTGTGGCTGGAGGCCCGGATGGCGGAATACCGGACCGTTTAGCCGGCCGGCCGGAGCGAGGTGATCATCCGCCGGATGTTCTGGTATTCGGTGGTGTCCATGTACTTCCGGGCCTGTTCAAGGTACGGCAAGGACTCGCTGCCGGGGGTCCTGTTGTTGTCCGGGTTGTAGAAGGCACCGAACATGGCAGCGGTGGGCGGCCATGTGAAGAAATGGAAGATGGGGCAGGCAGTGTCGCCGGTGGGAGCCTCAACTGTGGTGATGCCGTAAGCGGCAGCCGGGGTATCGGCCGGGCCGGGAGCGGTGCCGTCGCCGCGGGTTTCAAAGACATACCGGGGCACATCCCCGTTCTGGGCCAGGGCCGGCATCTGCTGCGACTCAAACTCGGAAAAGGGGTGCTTCTCCATGCAGGTGGATCCCGTGGCCATGTTGGTCCGCAGCGTGGCCAGTGGCCGGCCCGCTTCGTTGGTCACCTCGGCGAAGGCCCCGCCACCTTCGGGCAGCTCCCCGGCCGGGTCCCGCACGCTCCACGCGGGCGGAAGGTCAAAGGCCAGCTGCCCGTCCGCCGTCGTGAATGTCTTCCAGGCCGCCTTGGTGGCTGTGGCGGTGGGCGCGGTGGTGGCTGTGGGTTTCACGGTGGCGGTTGCGGTAGCCGTCTGCACGGCCGATGGCGAGGCAGACGGCGGCGCGGCAGTGGCGGACGGACTGGGGGCGGTGCTCGTCGCTGCCGGCGTGGTGACCGTTGGCTGCCCTGCCTGCGGGCCGCATCCGGCAACCGCAACACCAACCAGAATCAATGCGGGAAACAGACCGCGGGACCTTCTCATCACACCCTCCCAGGGTACGAAAAACCTGTCCCTTCATTGTGGAACCGCGGGCGCAGGAAGGACCGAAAACCGCGGGATTGCCGCCCAACCGTTGCGGCGAATAACAAAACTGCTCCCGGCCCCATGCAGACGGCGGGCCGGTCCCGTAAGGAACCGGCCCGCCGTCGCGATGTCCGTGTTACAGGGTGGCGGTGTCGATCACGAAGCGGTACCGGACGTCCGAGGCCAGGACGCGCTCGTAGGCGTCGTTGATCTTGTCGGCCGGGATCACCTCGACCTCGGCTCCGATGCCGTGGGCGGCGCAGAAGTCCAGCATCTCCTGGGTTTCGCGGATGCCGCCGATCATGGAACCGGCGAAGGAGCGGCGACCCGTGATCAGGGCGAAGGCGTTGACCGGCAGCGGCTCGGCGGGGGCGCCGACGTTCACCAGGGCGCCGTCGAGGGTCAGCAGCTGGAGGTAGGAGCTGATGTCGATCGAGGCGCTGACCGTGTTGATGATCAGGTCGAACGAGCCGGCGAGCTGCTCGAAGGTGGAGGGGTCGCTGGTGGCGTAGTAGCTGGTGGCACCCAGGCGCAGCCCGTCCTCCTGCTTCTTCAGCGACTGGGACAGGACGGTGACGTCGGCGCCCATCGCGGACGCGAGCTTGACGGCCATGTGCCCGAGTCCGCCGAGGCCCACGACGGCAACCTTCTTGCCCGGGCCGGCGCCCCAGCGGTGCAGCGGAGAGAACGTGGTGATGCCGGCGCAGAGCAGCGGCGCGGCGACGTCGAGCTCGATGCCTTCCGGGATGCGCACCACGAAGTCCTCGGTAACCACCACGTGGGTGGAGTAGCCGCCCTGGGTGATGGTCCCGTCGCGGTCAACCGCGCCGTAGGTGCCCACCATGCCGTTGAGGCAGTACTGCTCCTCGCCCTTGACGCAGTTGGCGCACTCGCGGCAGGAGTTGACCATGCAGCCTACGCCCACGCGGTCGCCCACGGCGTGCTTGGTGACGGCGGAACCCACCTCGGTGACGACTCCGGCGATTTCGTGCCCGGGAACCAGCGGGTACTGCTGCGGGCCCCAGTCGCCGCGGACGGTGTGGATGTCCGAGTGGCAGATGCCGGCGAACTTGATCTCGATCAGGACGTCGTGGGGGCCGACGGCGCGGCGCTCGATGGTGGTTGAAACGAGGTCCTCTGTGGCGGACGGGGATGCATAGGCCTTGACGGTGGTCATGGTTCTCCTGTGGTTCTTTGGGGGATAACGAAATGCTACAGGGGTTCATTAACATCAAACCCGCTGTTGGGGTGCCCGGCGAGGGCCCTGCTGTAACGGGTTATGGCAGAACCCCTTTAGCGGGTCGGGCCAGGACGAGGAGGCCGAACAGGGACAGCAATGCCCCGCCGATCATGAGCAGCGCCATGGGAACGGCCGTCCCGGAGCCGCCCAGCCCGGCAATCGGCGCGACGACGCCTGCGGTGGTCCACTGGACAAGTCCGAGCACCGCCGAGCTGGTGCCGGGGTGTTCGGGCACCTCCGCCGAGGCGAGGGCGCCGCCGTTGGTGTTGATCAGGCCCTGCGCCACCATGAGGGCGAAGAAGCTGCCCATCGCCACCAGCAGCGGCGTGGCCCACCACAGGGCTCCGGCCAGCATGGCCATCCCGGCGGCAAGGGCGATGACCTGGCCTGTGAGGATGACGCGGCGGGTCGGCACGCGCCCGGCCAGGCGCGCCGAGACCAGCGCGGCGATGGTCATGCCGCCCGCATTCGCCGCGAAGACGATCGAGTACGCCACGGGCGAGAGCCCATTCATGTTCTGCAGGATGAACGCTGACGTGGCCACGTAGGCGAACAGGGCAATAAAGGCCGACGACGCCACCACGACGTAGCCGACAAAGCGGCGGTTTGAGAGGACGGCCTTCGCCGCGCGGCCGAATTCCCGCAGCCCGCCTGCGTGCCGCTTTTCCGGCGGCAGCGTCTCCGGAACGATGAACAGCGCGCAGAGGGTCATCAGGATGCCGAGGGCGGCCAGCGTCCAGAACGTCATCCGCCACCCGGTCAGCTGGAGGATGACCGCGCCGAGGAGGGGGCTGATGATGGGTGCCACGCCGCCTATTCCCATCACCAGGTTGAGGACGCGGACCAGCTGCTGTCCATGGGCCAGGTCCACGATGACGGCCCGGCCGATGACCATGGCCCAGCCGCCGCCGAAGCCCTGCAGGAACCGGGCCAGCATCAGGATCCCGACGTCCGGTGCGGTGGCACAGGCAATGGACGCCGCTGCCATCAGGACGGTGCCCGCCACCAGCGGCAGCCGCCGGCCGCGCTGGTCGCTGAAAGGGCCGCCCACCAGCTGCCCAAGCCCCATGCCGGCGAAGAACGTGGTCAGCGTCAACTGAACAGCGGATGCGGTGGAGCCGAACTCCTCCGACACCTGCGGGAAGGCCGGGACGTACATGTCGGTGGCCAGCGGCGCCACGGCTGTCAGGAAGATGACCGTGGCAACCAGGGTGGCAGGCACGGCACCGGACGCCGGCCGGAGGCCGTCCCGGGAGTGCGTGACGCTTGCGCGCATGCGGTGGTGCTCCATCCGGTGGTGGCAAAAGGGGGGACCGTTCCATCCAACCGGCTGCCGGGAAACGTAGCGAGGGTCCTGCCGTAACTGGTTCTGGCAGACCCTCCTTACGGCTTTCGGTTTCGTCGTAACGTGTCCCTATGGATAACCGAGCCGAGGTACGACAGTTCCTTTCGACCCGCCGTGGACGCATCACACCCGAGCAGGCGGGGCTGGAACCGTACGGCGGGCGGCGGCGGGTGCCGGGACTGCGGCGTGAGGAAGTGGCGCGACTGGCCGGGGTCAGCGTGGACTACTACACGAGGCTGGAACGCGGAAACCTCACGGGAGTCTCCGATAGTGTGCTGGACGCCATCGCGCGGGCACTCGAGCTGGACCGCGCGGAACATGACCACCTCTACGACCTCGCCCGGGCGGCCAACACATCGGGACGAAAACGGGCTGCGAGCGCCGGCGGCTCTGCCCCGTCAGGGGTGCGGCCGGAACTGCAGTATCTCCTGGACACCATTACGGGTGCGCCGGCCTTTATCGGGAACAACCGGTTGGACATCGTCGCGGCCAACACCCTCGGCTATGCGTTGTACTCGGACATGTACCGCGGCACGGCCCGGCCGGCGAACCATTCCCGCTTCATCTTCCTGGACCCCCGGGCACACGATTTCTACACCGACTGGGACCGGGCGGCCAATGTGAACGTGGCCATCCTGCGCCGGGAAGCGGGCCGCAGCCCGCACGACAAGGGCATCGCCGAGCTAGTGGGCGAGCTTTCCATGCGCAGTGACGAATTCCGGACCCGCTGGGCAGCCCACAACGTCCGGCGGCACTACGCCGGAACAAAGATCTTCAAGCACCCGGTGGTGGGCCTGCTCGAACTGAACTACCAAGTCCTGGGCCTGGAGGAGGACCCGGGCCATACCCTCACGGTCTACCCTGCCACGCCTGGCAGCCCCTCGGACGAGGCCCTGAAACTCCTGGCGTCCTGGGCTGCCACGGAGAACATTGTCGAGGCAGCCCTGGCCCACGCCCGGAGCTAGCCGGAAGGTTACTCCGGCAGACCGATACCGGTGTACTGTTCCAGCCGGTCCAGCAGTTCGGCCCTGAACGCTCCGCTGCCCACCGCCGGGTGCGGTTTCCGCCGCTGCTGGTGGAACCAGTACCCGCCTGACCCGGCAGCGTTGTCCGCGTCCAGCCCGAGCCATACCTGGGTGGCATGACCCAGTTCCAGGTCATCCGGTGCGCCCGGGCCGCCCATCCGCGTCGGGACCCAGCCGGGATCCACCGCGTTGCTGGCGACGTCCGGCCAGCGCACCGCCACCGCCGCCGCGAGCGCGGTGACGTACAGCTTGCTGTCCGAGTAGGCGCCCGGCCGGCCGGTTGCATCCGCCCAGTCCACCGTGGCGAGGTCCGTGGAGCCGGAGCGGTGCATGCCGCTGCTGAGATAAACGATCCGGCGCGGCCTGCCCATGACGGCGGTCATGACATACGGCGCAACCGTGTTCACGCTGAAGATGTCCGGGCCACGGTAGACGCCGGCGTTGTGGATGACCGCGTCGAAGGGGCCGAAGGACTCGGCCTCCTCCGCAACCCTTATGGCCTCTGCGGGGTCGGCGAGGTCGCCGGACACCGCGCCGCGGGCCTGGTCCCGCAGCCCGGACACATCGTCCAGCCGTGATTCGCTCCTGGCGTGCAGCACCACCTCGTGGCCCAGCCGGATCAGTTCCTTCGCGGCATTCAACCCAAGCCCGCCGGCGGAACCGGTAATCAGTACCCTGGCCATGCCACTACTCAACCAAAGGCACTGCGAGGATCCGGTCATCCCCGGGCTCCGGGTCACCCCGGCCGTCGGTGTTGTTGGTCAGGAACCACAGGTGGCCGTCCGGAGCCAGCGCGACATCACGGATCCGGCCGTACTCACGGCTGTAGTGCTCCGTGGACGTGGTGGGGTCGGAGACGGGGACCGACCGCAGGACCTGTCCCCGAAGGTTCGCGATGAACAGGGTCCCGCCGGCATGCGCCATCCCGCTGGGACTGGCGGCACCGGTTTGCCACTGCTGCACGGGATCCACAAAGCCCTCCCTGCCGGCGATCCCCTCGACGGTTGGCCACCCATAGTTGGCGCCGGCGGTGATGATGTTCAGCTCGTCCCAGGTGTTCTGCCCGAATTCGGTGGCGAACATGGTTCCGTCGTCCGCCCACGCTAATCCCTGCGGGTTCCGGTGCCCGTAACTGTAGGTCAGGGAGCCCGGGAACGGGTTATCGGCCGGAACATCGCCCTCGGGGGTCATCCGCAGGATCTTGCCGGCCAGTGAGTCCCGGTCCTGGGCGCTGTCGCGCTGTTGCGCGTCCCCTGCCGTCACGTACAGCATGCCGTCGGGACCAAAGGCGATGCGGCCGCCGTCGTGGGTACTTGCGGCGGGAATCCCGTCAAGGAGTGTCTGCGGCTGTCCCAGGGCCAGCGATCCCGCCGTGCCGGTGATGGGGAAGCGCTGGACCCGGTTGCCGTCCTCCGCCGTCGAATAGACGTACAGGTCTCCCCCGCTGCCCACCGCCAGCCCCAGCAGGCCTGCCTCGCCCCGGTCCGCCACGCCGTCGACCGTCCCGATGGAGCGCGAGGAACCATCCGCGGCGAGCTCGAGGATGCGCCCGCTGTTCCGCTCGCTGACCAGCGGGGTGCCGTCGCGGAACACCACGGACCACGGCGCCTGCAGGTCCGTTGCCACCGGCCGGGGTTCGCCGCCGATGGTGCCGGCCGCGGTCCTGGTGGGTTCATTGGACGGTGCGGATGTGGGCGGTGGAGATGCAGGCGGCCCGGACGAAACCGGGGCGGATGGTGCCGGGGCAGGGGAAGTGCTGGACGGCGGCGCGGGCGGCGTTGCCGTGCAGCCTGCCAGCAGGATGCCTGTCCCGAGGGCAGCTGCCGTAAGGGCCCAATGGCGCATGTACTTCTCCTAACGAGTCGTTCCAGTCACATTAACCCCCGTTGCGCATCATGGCGTCACGTTGCCCGGTTTGTCCCCCGGATGGCGCCATAAGTAGCGCCGTTTCCTTCCGTTTCGCTTCCGTTGCGGGGTGCTGGCCATCGCCCTGCAGCCCGTGCTTAGGTGTTTCCACGGCACACGCCAGGTCAAGCGCAACACCAACTGACAGTGAACAGGAGGACCGATGCCGCATTCATCCAACCGCCCGCAAGGCACCCGCACTTTCGGTCCGTGTTGCCTCCGCCGAATGTGCACCTAGTCCCTGGTGTCGACAAGCTCAACCGCCAGCCGCTGACCCAGCACCGCAGCATCACAGCACCACCGCCACAGCGTCCGACGGCGGCCCGCACCTCCTTCCCTTTTCCCGGCTGTCCGGGTCCCCGAGCGCTTCGTCGCGCCCTGATGCCCACATACCGTCCCTTCGAAAGGCACAGCATGTCCCCCGCTGCATCCTCCCCGCCCCAACAGTCCTCCACCCGTGCTTTCAGCCGGCGGCGCGCCCTGGGCGCACTCCTGGCGATTCCCGCTGTCGGGCTCCTGACGGCCTGCGGCGGAACCGCCACCGCCGGCAACCCCACCAGCCAGGCGTCCTTCGCCCCGCTCGCCACGTCCGTTCCCGCGGGCACCACCATCACCGTGGGTGATCCCAGCATCCGGGTTGCCCTGGAACTGTCCGGCCTGATCAAGGACCTGGACGGCATCAACGTGGAGTTCGCCAACATCTCCGGCGGCCCCCAGACCACCGAAGCGTTCCGGGCCAACGCCCTGGACGTCGGCTCGGTGGCGGACATCCCGCCCATCCACGCCACCTGGACAGGGCTGGACGTCCGGATCATCGCCAGCGCCTACCGGCAGGACGCCGTGAACCACCCGCTGTATGAACTCGGCGTCGCCCCCGGCTCCGGGATCACCAAACTGGAGGACCTGCGCGGCAAGAAGGTGGCGTACAGCCCGGGCCAGGCCCAGGGCGCCCTGGTCCTGCGGATCCTGGAAAAGGCCGGGCTCGCCCAGGACGACGTGAAGCTCATCGAACTGCCCAGCACGGGCGACGCCTACTCCTCGGCGCTTTCCAGCAAGCAGGTTGACGCGGCGCCGCTGGGCGGCGTCCAGATCAAGCGGTACCTCGCCAAGTACAAGGCCGACGGCGCCACCACCCTCCGCCACGGCCTCCGCGACGACCCCGGCCACCTGTACTCCCCCGCCAAGGTGCTCGCCGATCCCGCCAAGGCCGCCGCGCTGGCCAAGTACGTGGAAGCGTGGGGCAAGGCCCAGCGCTGGATCGAGGACCACCCCACGGAATGGCTCGAAGGCTACTACATCAAGGACCAGGGACTCTCCGCGGAGGATGGCCAGTACCTGATCGACGCCGCAGGCAAGCGGGACGTCCCCACCACCTGGACGGAAGCGATCGAACGGCACCAGCAGACCATCGATTTGCTGGCCAGGGAGCAGAAGAAGCCGCAGCTGAAGGCGGCGGACCTCTACGACACCCGCTTCGAGGCCATCGCCGGCACCGCCTTCGCCGCGGCCGGCAAGGGTGGTGCAGCGTGAGCGCCGTCCCGGTCCTGGAACGTCCCGCCGTCGAACCCCACCTGGACCCGGCCCTCGCGGCAGGCGAGGACGTGCGGCCCACCGGCAGGAGGCTGGGCCCCGGACGGCGGCGGCGCCTGGCCTGGCTGCTGGGCCCCGCCGCCCTGCTGGCGCTGTGGACAGTAGCCTCGGCAACAGGGCTGCTGGACCCGCGCATCCTCTCCGAACCCTGGACCGTCGTGGCCACTGCCGGTGAACTCCTGGCGGACGGCAGGCTGCAGGAAAACCTCGCCATCTCCGCCCAGCGGGCCGGTTTGGGGTTGTTTTTCGGCATCGTGGTGGGCGCCCTGCTGGCCCTCGTGTCCGGGCTGAGCCGCGTAGGTGAGGCACTGATCGACGGGCCGGTGCAGATCAAGCGCGCCATCCCCGGCCTCGCCCTGATTCCGCTCCTCATCCTGTGGTTCGGCATCGACGAGACCATGAAGGTCCTCACCATCACCCTGGGGGTCTTCGTCCCCATCTACCTGCAGACCCACGCCGGGCTGCGCGGCATCGACCTGCGCTACGTCGAGCTCGCCCAGACCGTGGGGCTCAGCCGCGCCGCCTTCATCCGCAAGGTGGTTCTTCCCGGCGCCCTGCCCGGATTCTTCCTGGGCCTGCGCTTCGCCGTCACCGGCGCCTGGGTGTCCCTGGTGGTGGTGGAACAGATCAACGCCACCAGCGGCATCGGCTACATGATGGAGCTCGCCCGCACCTATGGCCAAACCAACATCATCGTCCTCGGACTGGCCGTCTATGGCATCCTCGGCCTGCTGTCCGACGGCGCCGTCCGCTTCCTCGAACGAAAGGCCCTCTCATGGCAGCGCACCCTGGCGGGCTGACCGCCGTCGCAACCAACGCAGTCTCGGTCCGGAACCTGATCCGCGGCTTTGGCCCGAAAGGCGTCCTGAACGGCGTGGACCTGGACATCGCCCCCGGCGAGTTCGTGGCCCTCCTCGGCCCCAGCGGCTGCGGCAAAAGCACCCTGCTCCGGGCCCTCGCCGGGCTGGACCACGACGTGAAAGGCAGCGGCGTCATCACCGTCCCGGACCGCGTCTCCGTGGTCTTCCAGGATTCGCGGCTGCTGCCATGGGACAGCGTGCTGGGCAACGTCACCCTGGGCCTTCGGGAGCACGACGCCGAGTCCCGGGCACGCAACGCCCTCGCCGAAGTGGGGCTCGCCGGCCGGGAAAAATCCTGGCCCCACGAGCTTTCCGGCGGCGAGCAGCAGCGCGTGGCGCTGGCCCGGTCGCTGGTCCGCGAGCCGCAGCTGTTGCTGGCCGACGAGCCCTTCGGCGCCCTCGACGCCCTCACCCGCATCAAGATGCACGGGCTGCTCCAGGACCTGGTGGCCGCGCACCGCCCGGCCGTCCTGCTGGTAACCCACGACGTGGACGAAGCCATCGCCCTCGCGGACCGGATCGTGGTGCTGGACCACGGCCGCGTTGCCACCGTCCGCACGGTAACGCCGGACGTCAGCACCGCGGTGGATGCCGCCGGCCACGAAGCCCTGCGCCGCGACCTCCTTGCCGACCTTGGCGTCGTCGGCACCAGCCACTGACCCTCCCGACCTGAAGGACCATCCCATGACTTCCGAAAACCCCTCCCGGAACCGCCCGCTCCACCTCAACGCCTTCCTGATGAGCACCGGGCATCACGAGGCATCCTGGCGGCTGCCGGAGAGCGACCCGCACTCCAGCACGGACATCGAGCACTACAAAAAGCTCGCCCGGACGGCCGAGCGCGGCAAGCTGGACTCGATCTTCTTCGCCGATTCCCCCGTGCTCTTCGGCGAGGTGGGCCGGCGCCCCTCGGGCAAGCTTGAGCCCACCGTGCTCCTTACCGCCATCGCCGGCGCCACGGAACACATCGGCCTGATCGCCACCGCCTCCACCACCTACAACGAACCCTTCAATCTGGCCCGCCGGTTCGCATCCGTGGACTGGGCCAGCGGCGGGCGCGCGGGGTGGAACGTGGTCACCACAGCAGGCCCGGACGCCGCACGCAACTTCGGTGTGGACGACCAGCCCGCCCACGCCGTCCGGTACGAACGTGCCGCCGAATTCATCGAGGTGGCGCAGAAGCTGTGGGACAGCTGGCAGGATGACGCAGTGCTCGCGGACAAGGCCGAGGGCGTGTGGGGCGATGCCGACAAGATCCGCGTGATCGACCACGAAGGCAAGCACTTCAAGGTCCGGGGCCCGCTCAACGTGCCCCGCTCGCCGCAGGGCCACCCGCTGATCGTCCAGGCCGGCTCGTCAGAGGACGGCAAGGACCTCGCCGCACGCTACGCGGACGCCGTCTTCACCGCCCACCAGACGCTCGCTGATGCACAGGCTTTCTACCGGGACCTCAAAAAGCGCACCGCCGCCGTCGGACGCGATCCCGAAAGCATCAAGATCCTGCCGGGCATCGTGCCGGTCATCGGTGCAACGGAAGCGGAAGCCCTGGAGCTGGAGCGGGAACTGGACCGGCTGATCAAGCCGGAATACGCCCGGATCCAGCTGGCCAAGACCCTGCGTGTCTCCCCGGAGGACTTGCCCCTGGACCGCCAGCTGCCGGACAATCTGCCCAGCGAGGACGAGATCGAGGGCGCCAAGAGCCGTTACACACTGATCGTCCAGCTGGCCCGCCGCGAAAAGCTCACCGTGCGCCAGCTGATCGGACGCCTGGGCGGCGGCCGCGGACACCGCACCTTCACCGGCACCCCGGTCCAGGTTGCGGACGCCATCCAGGAATGGTTCGACGGCGGCGCGGCGGACGGCTTCAACATCATGCCGCCGGTGCTGCCCTCGGGGCTGGAGACGTTCGTGGACCAGGTGGTGCCCATCCTCCAGGAACGCGGCCTGTTCCGCACCGAATACACCGGCAGGACGCTGCGGGAACACTACGGGCTGGAGCGCCAGGCCAACCGCTACGCCGGCTCGGGGGCCGGGGAACTGGCATCCATCGGATCGGCGTTCTAGCGGGCGGAAGGTTCGACGGCGGCGCCCCGGCGGGTGCCGCCGTCACCGTCGTCTCCTTCCGCGGCTTCCGGCGGCTGGGGCTTGTAGACCCACGCCACCAGCACCACCGAGATGATCATCAGCAGGAACCAGGCCACCAGCTTCTCCAGGCCCACGGGGTGCCAGCCGTCCATTTGGCTTGGGTACAGCCAGGCGCCGGACCAGGTGGCGATGTTCTCGGCGATCCAGATGAACAGCGCCACCAGCAGGAACGCGATGGCCAGCGGCATGCGGAACTGCTTCCGGAACACGCGGAAGTGCATCACGCACCGGCCGTAAATGACCACGACGGCGGCAAGCAGCACCCAGCGCAGGTCCCAGATGTAGTGGTGGGTGAAGAAGTTGGCGTAAATGGCCGCGCCCAGGACCGCCGTGATCCAGCGCCGTGGATAGCTGGCAAACCGCAGGTCGAACAGCCGGTACACGCGGACCATGTAGGAGCCCACCGCGGCGTACATAAAGCCGCTGAAGAGCGGCACCGCCCCGATCCGCAGGAAGCCTTCGGCCTCGTAGGACCAGGAGCCGACGTCGGTCTTGAACAGCTCCATCACCGTACCCACCAGGTGGAACAGGATGATCACCCGCAGTTCACGGAGGGTCTCGAGTTTGAAGGCGACCATCAGGACCTGGATGGTGACGGCGGCGAGCGTCAGGAAGTCGTTGCGGGCCAGCGCCGCCGTGTCCGGGTACCAGAGGCGGGCCGCCATGAGGACCGCGAGGAGGGCGGCACCGAAGATGCAGGCCCAGCCCTGTTTGAGGCCGAAGACGATGAACTCGGTGAGCTTTGCTGTGACACCGCCGGCCGGGGCCTTGGCCAGGAAGCGGCGGGCCTGTTCGTCGATCCGCTGCTCTACCTGGGTGGAACTACGCACGTACTCCCTGACGCTGGGCGGACTGTCGGTTCTTGCGGAGGTCTTTATCCAGCTCGCCCAGGCAGTAGTCCTTGAACCAGTGCCTGATCCGCCGCGGAAGCTTGGGATAGGTGAGGGCGAGGACGCGCACGGTGCGGTCGAAGCGGCGCTGGTGGCGGCCGCTCCACGGCAGGCCGAAGTCCTGCCGGACGTGCGGGGGCAGGAACCCGGCGGTGAGGAACCTGGCGGGCGGAATGATGGCGCGGTACCAGAGCGCCGTGTGCTTCGGGAACAGCAGGCCGCGGCCCACGCGCACCCCGCCGGCCTCCGCGCGGAGGGTGGAGATGCGCTGGTCCCAGTAGCGGCGGAAGGCCGCCCGGTCCTCCGGCCACATGTCCGGGGGAAGCTGCAGGGCTGTGCCGATCCTCGCATAGTCGCGGTACATCGCATCGGCTGACTCGTCGTCGAGCGGGCCGTAGATCTTTTCGATGATGGTGATCGCCGTGTCGTAAAGCGTGGCCACCACCCAGAGCTGGAGTTGGGGGTCGAAGGCGTTGTACCCGGGGGATTCTTCGTTATCGGCCCGGCGGACCGGAACATGCGCCCGGTTCACGCGGCGGCGGACCTCGTTCACCTGCTCGTCAGTGCCGTACACGATGGCATAGACGTATGTCAGCGTTCCCTTGAGCCGGTTCACCGGACGCCCCACGAACGTGCTGTGTTCGTCAACGCCGCGGCCGACGGCCGGGTCGGCAAGCTGCAGAAGGAGGGCCCGTCCCGCACCGGCGAGCAGGATGCCTTCTCCGCCGTAGTCGGCCATTCCTCGCACCATCTCAACAGGGTACCGGAGGAGCCAAAGAAGGGGCGACGGCGGAACTTCCCGCCGTCGCCCCTTCTGCTGTCTATTGCTGTCAGGCCTTGTGTACTTCGAGGTCCTCGAGGGACTTGCCCTTGGTGTCGGTGGACAGGAAGGTGGCCACGGCGGCGAGGAGGCAAATGCCGAAGGTGATGAGCCCGATGACCACGGGAACGTTGGCTGAGCCGGGAGGAGCCACGGCGGTGAAGATGCTCGGGAAGAAGGATGCGATCATGAGGCCGACGTTCTGCGACACCGCGAAGCCGGTCACCCGGATCCGCATGGGGAACTGCTCCTGGAAGAAAGTGGCAAACGTCGAGTTCCACATCTGGAAGAAGATTCCCTGGACGATCACAACGCTGACGAAGACCAGGAACAGGCTCCTCTGGTCAATCGCCCACAGGTAGCCGCCCGCGGCCAGGCCGCCGCCGAGTCCGCCGGCCACCATCAGCACCCGCCGGCCGATCTTGTCGGACAGGGCGCCGAACATCGGGATGGTCACTACTGCGGCGATGTTGGCCACGAGGGTCACCCATAGGAACTCGCTGCTGGAGAAGCCGATGCCGTAGCCCTCCTGGGTGGCGTAGGAGACACCGAAGATGAGGGTGGCCATGCCGATCACGTTGGTGAACGTCATGATGACGCACAGGATCATGACCCGCGGGTGGGTGCGCAGGAGGTCGAGGAGCGGGAACCTGCGCTTCGCCGCAGCGCTGTCAGACTGCGCCAGGTAGGCCGGGGGCTCCTGGACCCGGCGGCGGATGATGTACCCGGCGAGGATCACGAAGGCGCTGAGCAGGAACGGAATGCGCCAGCCCCAGGTCTGGAACTGGTCGGCAGGGAGAAGGGCAGCCAGCGGAAGCAGCACGCCGGTGGCCAGGATGGAGCCCACCTGCGTTCCCTGAAGGCTGAAGCTTGCGAAGAAGCCGCGCCGGGCGTCAGGCGAATGCTCCACGATCATGGCGCTGGCGCCGCCGAGTTCGCCTGCCACCGCAAACCCCTGCACCAGGCGGAGGATCACGAGGAGGACGGGGGCGAGGATGCCCACCTGTCCGTACGTGGGCAGGAGCCCGACGGCGAACGTCGCGAAGCCCATGAGCAGCATGGCCAGGACGAGCACGTTCTTGCGGCCGTGCTTGTCGCCGTATGCTCCCAGGACAATGGCGCCGACGGGGCGGGAGACGTAGCCCACCGCATAGGTCGCCAGCGAGGCGATGATCGCGACGGTGGGGTTTTCGGACGGGAAGAAGATGGCGGGGAAGATGAGCGTGGCGGCAAGGCCGTACAACGCAAAGTCGTAGTACTCAAGGGCGCCGCCGATCCAGCCGCTCATCGCGGCCCGCTTCGGATCCCTGCCCCCGGTACCGGTTGTGAGACCGGGCTGGGCATGCACGGTGGGCGTTATGCTCATGCGCTGATTTCCTTCGTCTTCGTTGGCAAGGAACCGGAGTGCTTCCATTCCGGATTGTCTTGGTGACTGGGGGCCGCTGGTGGAGTTGGTGATCATCCTCACCGGCCGGGATGTGCGTCACTTTTTGAATCGTTTCACTCGATTATAGGCAGTGTTGCCCGTCACGTCAAAGAAAAGGGAAAGCGGATTCCTGTAGCAGGGAAAGCGTTTGGGGAGGCGCCCCTCCGGACCCGCTGATTCGGGAGCAGGACATGCCCCGGAACCGGCGCGCGTGAGCCTCTACCGGTGCTGATCGACGAGGACCGGGTTGCCGTCCGGGTCCACAACGATGAAGCTCGCCGGTCCCGTGCTTCCTGGGTCGGCCTCCGCAACAAATTCCACGCCCTGCTCCTTGAGCTCCCGCTGCAGCTCGCGCACATCGGTGAAGGAGTCCAGCGGCTCGGCATTCTGGTTCCAGCCCGGGTTGAACGTGAGCATGTTTTTCTCGAACATTCCCTGGAACAGGCCAATGACGGTCTCGCCGTTCTTCAGGATGAGCCAGTTCTGCGACATGTCACCGCCGAAACTGCTGAAGCCGAGTTTCTCGTAGAACGCGGCCGACGCCGCAAGGTCCTTGACGGTCAGGCTGACTGAGAACGCGCCGAGCTGCATGTGGTGCTCCACTCTCCGGGACGGGCTGATGCCTCTTGATGATACGGCGCGTGGCATGGACTCACGGATGAAACTTTCAGCAATCCGGCCGGTACCGGAACCCGGTTCTCTAAACTGGCCAAGGACCATAGCCACACCAAGAGCAAGGGAGCCAGGAATGAGCGGAGTAGTTGTTGTAGGAGTGGACGCCAGCCAGTCGGCCAGGAAAGCCGCGGAAGTTGCCAGGGACCTGGCGGAATCCCTGGGAGCTTCGCTTCACGTAGTGACCGCGTTCGAGACCGAGAACGCCGAAGTCTTCGGCAGCGGCTCGGACACGGTGCGGATTTCGAACGCCGACAGCGCCGAAATCGTGGCGAACGAACTGGGCAAATCAGGACAGGGGCCGAAAATTACTTACTCGGCAGCCCGCGGCAAACCGGCAGATTCCCTGATCAGGGAAGCCATCCGCCTGGACGCCCGGCTGATCGTTGTGGGCAACCGCAGGATGCGCGGCATCGGCCGGCTCCTGGGCAGCGTCGCCAACAGCGTGGCGCACAACGCCCCGTGCGATGTGTACATCGCCAACACGTACGACGACTGACAGCTGAGCCAGGCAAGCGAACGACGACGGAACCTCCCGCCGTCGTTCGCTTGTTTCAAGCGCCAGCGGCGGAGTTCCTCGCGGCAGCGAAGGGTGTTTAGGTCGCGGCTTCCGCCTCCGCCAGCCTGACCGAGCGGAGCTCCTCGACCACAGCATGGGAAGGCCAATGGCTGTACGTCAATTCCCGGGCACGGCCGCGATCGGCCTCCGGGAACAGCCTCTCCAGCAGCCCCACCGCGTGCAGGAGTGCGATCAGCGCGTTGGTCCGTGGATCGACCACCGCAGGTTCCACCGACCCGGCAGCCATTGCTGCCGAAACCTTCTGGAGCAGTGCCGCCTCCGGAGCATGGTCCTTTTCCGGATACCGCGTGGTCCTGAACAGCGCCAGATGCTTCTCGCCCACATGCTGCACGATGCCCAGCGCCGCCATGCCCTCATAGATCCGGTGCACCTCGGCACGGCTTTCCAGCATGGAAACCCAGCGCTTGGGCGTGTGTGGCCGTGACTTGTGCCGGATCAGGTCCAGCTGCTGCTGGAAATCCGACTCGACCGCAATGCCGGTTGCCCGGACGTGCCTGCCCTGCAGTTCGATGGCACCCAGCAGATCCAGCTCGGCCAGGATGGCACCGGCCACGCCGGCCTGGAGGAAGGGCTGCGGCACATCGGGCTCGCCGTCCGCGTCATTTGTTGCCAGTAGGAGGAATGCCTGCGGAAGGTTCAGCTCCCGGGCCCTCGGAGATTGAGCATCCATACGTCCATGGTCCCGCCGTCGGACCCCCACCACAATGACGATTTACGCGGTGGAAACGCGGAGCACTAGCAGCAAGCGAAATTGCAGAGTACATTTAATGCAATCAGCCTTGCAGAGTGATCTGCACTACAGAACGGGTGGTCCTTGAACACGAACGCCGCAGAAGTGGAGGCCGCCGACGCCGGAACCACAGACGCCGGAACCACGGGTGCCGGGAACAGTTCGCAGGCCTGGCTCGGCGACGCGCTTCCGGACGTCCCACTCACCAAGGCCCAGAGCCGGGTGGTGGAGGTCATCGCCCGCAACCCCCAGCTTTCCTCCTACGCGGACATCGCCGAGATCGCCCAGCGCGCGGACGTCAACAGCTCCACCGTGGTCCGTGCGGCCCAGCACCTTGGCTACCGCGGCTGGCCGGACCTCCAGCGGGAACTGCGCTCCCGGTACCTGGTGATGATCTCCACGGAGGACACGCTCACCGAACACGGCGAGCACCGCAGCCCCCTCCACGACGCCCTGAACCACGACATCGAGAACCTCCGCCTGACGCTGGACTCCAACACAGCCGACGACGCCGAGGCCGCCATTGCGGCAATGGCCGCCGCCAAGTCCATCACCGTCGTCGGGATTGGCTCATTCGCCGGTCCCGCCAGCGTGATGGCCCACCTCGGCGCCACGATGGGGTACCCCATCTCCCTGGAGAACCGCGGCGGCGTGCACCTGGCCTCCAGCACCAACACCCTCGGCGAAGGAGACGTGCTGGTGGTCATCAACATGTGGCGTTCGGTCCGGCAGATCATCGTGGCCGCCGAAGCCGCCAAGCAGGCCGGCGCCACGGTCATCGCCATCAGCGACATGCGCCGGGGCCGCCTGGCAGCCGTGGCCGACCACCTGCTGGTGGTGGCCTCGGAAGGCATCTCCTTCTTCCAGTCCGTCACCGCCGCAAACTCCCTGGTCTACGGCCTGCTGGCCGGCATGGAGGCGGCGCACCCCGAACGCAGCCGCGCCGCCATCCGCCGCACCCAGCAGCTGTGGAAAGACCTGGACATCTACCTCGACTAACTCCCTCTATCCAGCACTTCAGGAGCGCCTCCCCATGAACCAGAACACCCGGCGGATCGCCGTCATCGGCCTCGGCGCCATGGGCGGAGCAATGGCCGCCACCCTGCACAAGGCCGGCTGGGACGTCACCGGCTTCGACCCCTCGGACACGGCACGGTCAGCAGCGGAAGCAGCCGGCATCACCACCACCGCCACCCTCGGGGACGTCGCCGGAACCCCCTATGCCGTGCTCTCCCTGCCCGCCGCCAGCATCGTGGAAACAACAGTCCCCCAGCTCCTGGCAGCACCCGGGACGGTCGCCATCATCGACACCACCACCTCCGAGCCGGCCACCAGCAAGCAGATGGCCGAACTCGCCGAAGCCCAGGGAGCAGCCTTCGTTGACGCCCCGGTCTCCGGCGGCCGCGACGGCGCCGGAACAGGGTCGCTGAGCGCTTTCGTCGGCGCCACCGAAGTCGCCCTTAAAGCAGCCGAACCCGTCCTGCTGGCACTCACCGGCGGCAAGTACAGCCACATCGGTGGCCCCGGCAGCGGCAACGTGGTCAAGCTCCTTAATAACGTCCTCGCGGCGGCCAACCTGGCCTCCGTGGGCGAAGCCCTGGGCGTTGCGAAGGCCTACGGCATCGACCCCGCCAAAGCTGCGGCAAGCATCAGTGAAGCCTCCGGCGGCAGCAAGGTCTCCGCGAACATGTACCCCAACTGGGTGCTCAGCGGGACGCACGATTCCGGCTTCTCGCTGGGCCTCATGGCCCGCGATGCAGCCCTCGCAGTGGATGTTGCCGCACAGATCGGCGAGACGCCGTCCCTGCTCGCCGCCGTCGCCAGCCAGTGGCAGGACGCCTTGGCAGTCCTCGGGCCGCGAGCGGACTTCACGGAAATCGCCCGCGTGGTTGCCCCGGCCGTCACCCCGGCGGGAGCACCCGGCGCCGCCACCCCTGCCGGCACCACATCCCCTGTCTGACCCCCGGAATCGGCCCCTCATCCCCAGCACCAAAGGACCCCACCTTGAGCATCACCACAGCACCAACCTCCTCCTCGGCAGCAACCGCCAAAGCAGTCCTTGACGCAGCATTCCCGGGCGGCCTGGGCGCGTTCGTCGACGGCCGCACCCTTCCCGGCAGCGGCGAGGGCATCACGCTCACTGCAGCCGCCACCGGCGAAGCCTTTGCCACCTATGCGGACGCAGGCCCCGAAGGCGCCGAGGCCATCCTGGAAAGTTCGACGACGGGCGCGGCCGTCTGGGGCGCGATGAACGGCTTCGAGCGGGCCGCCATCCTCCGCAACGTCAGCCGCGCCGTGGAACAGCATGGGGAAGAGCTGGCCATCCTGGAGTCCGCCACCACGGGCAAACCCATCCGGGACGCCCGGGTGGAGGCCGCCAAGGTGGCCGAAATGTTCGGCTACTACGCCGGCTGGGCGGACAAACTGACCGGCCAGACCATCCCGGTTCCCGGGAACTGGCACACCTACACGGAGCGCGTGCCGTGGGGCGTCGTCGTCGCCATCACCCCGTGGAACGCTCCCCTGTTCACGGCCGGCTGGAACTCCGCCGCTCCCCTGGCCGCGGGCAACGCCGTGATCATCAAGCCCAGCGAATTCACCCCGGCCTCCTCGGTCCGGCTCGCCGAGATCGCCCACGAAGCCGGTCTCCCAGCGGGCGTCTTCAACGTGGCCGCCGGGCTCGGCCAGACCGTCGGCGCCACCCTCACCACGGACCGGCGCGTGGGCAAGGTCAGCTTCATCGGCTCCGTCCCCACCGGGCGCCGCGTTGCCGTCGCCGCCGCCCAGGCCGGAATTCCCGCCCTGCTGGAGCTCGGCGGCAAGAGCGCCAACATCGTGTTCGCCGACGCCGACCTGGACCGCGCCGCGGACGGCGCCATCTCGGCGATCTTCTCGGGTGCGGGCCAGTCCTGCGTTGCCGGGTCACGGCTCCTGGTGGAGCGCAGCGTGCACGCCCAGTTCGTGGAGATGGTCGCCGCGAAAGCCGCACGGCTGCGCGTGGGAGACCCATTCAGCGCGGACACCGAGGTGGGCCCCATCATCACCGCCCAGCAGTTCGCCACCGTCAACACCCTCATCGCGGCCGGCATGGACGACGGCGGCCGCCGGCTCACCGGGGCCGCGCTTCCGGAGGCACTGGCCGGGTCAGGCCTCGCAGGCGGACACTGGGTTATGCCCACGCTGCTCGACGGCGTCACACCGGCCAACCGCCTGGAAACCACGGAGGTCTTCGGACCGGTGGTGGGCGCCGACGCGTTCGATACCGAGGCTGAGGCCATCGCCCGCGCCAACAACACCAACTTCGGCCTGGCTGGCGCGGTGTGGACCTCCGATGTATCCCGCGCCCACCACATCGCCCGGGAGGTGAAGGCCGGCACGTTCTGGATCAACTCCTATAAAACGATCCACGTGGCAGTTCCCTTCGGCGGCTTCGGCGACTCCGGCCACGGGCGCTCCTCCGGCCCGGGCGTCCTAGACGAGTACACGCAGACCAAGGCCGTCTGGGTGCCCACCCGCGCGGCCGGCTCGCCGTTCCCGTCCCTGTCCTACTAAAGGAAAGCCCCGCCAGATCAAGGGAGATGTCCATGGAACTGACTGACACAACCACCGCAACAGGTGCCCTCCGCGCCGCCCTGGCGGACGCCGTCGAACGCTGGAGACCCCGCGTCCAGGCCGTGGCGAAGGAGATCCACGCGCTCAAGGAAATCTCCTTCGAGGAGGTCCGCTCGGCCGAGGCCCTCGCGGCCCTGCTGGAGGAGGGCGGGTTCGAGGTGGAGCGCGGCACCGGCGGCCTGGCCACGGCGTTCAGTGCGGGCGCCGGGACCGGGGACCTCACCGTGGCCCTGTGTGTGGAATACGACGCACTGCCGGAGATCGGACATGCCTGCGGGCACAACCTGATCGCCGGCGCGTCCGTGGCCGCCGCCCTTGCCCTGCGGCCTTTCGTGGACGAGCTGGGCATCACCCTGAAAGCCATCGGCACCCCTGCCGAGGAGCACGGCGGCGGCAAGGCGCTGATGCTGGAGCGCGGGGCGTTCGACGGCGTGGGGCTGGCTTTGATGGTCCATCCCGTCCAGGACGGAATCACCTACAACCCGGCGGGCACCAGCGCGCAGGCCGTGGGCCGATACCAGGCAACGTTCACCGGCAAAGCCGCCCACGCGGCGGCGGCCCCGCACCAGGGCATCAACGCCGCGGATGCCGCCGTGCTGAGCCAGGTGGCCATCGGCCTGCTCCGCCAGCAGATCCCCGCCGACCACCGGATCGCCTGCTTCGTGGCCGAGGCCGGGCACGTCACCAACATCATCCCCGAAAAAGCCGTGGTCCAGTTCGAGTGCCGGGCCTTTACGCTGCCGGAATACGAGGCCCTGCATCAACGCGTCCGGAACTGCTTCGAAGGCGCCGCGCTGGCTACCGGCACAACCCTGGTGATCGAGGAGGCCGAGCCGCTCTACGAACCGCTGCTGCAGGACGACACCCTCGCAGCCCACTGGACCGACGCGATGAACGCGTTCGGCAAGGACACGTCCCGCTCCTCCGGACTGAGCGGCGGCTCTACCGACATGGGCAACATCTCCCAGGTCATCCCGTCCCTTCACCCCTGGCTGAGCATTCCGGGCGCCAACGTACCCATCCACTCGCATGCGTTCGCCGCGCTTGCGGATTCCTCCGAGGCATACGGGGTGATGTTCCAGGCGGCCACCGCGCTGGCCTGGACCGTCGCCGGCGCCGCCACAACCCCCACCGAGCGGGAGCGCTTCACCCAAGCCGCGTACCGCCGTCGCACTGTCACCCAGGAAGGCACATCATGAGCACTACCAAAACGGCCCGGATCGACAAGGCCGGCACCAGGCTGACGGTCCCCATTGCCGCTCTGGCCTTCGTCATTGCGCTGGCGGTCCAGTTCATCGGGCAGGCGAAAATCGACGTCGGAATCGGCGCCATCATCATCTTCCCCATGGTGTGGGGCCTCATCCTGGGCCTGCTGGTCTCGGTCCAGAAATTCAAGCCCCTGGGCCTTGACCTTCAGCGCGTTGCCGCGGCCCTGGTGGGCGTCGCCGTGCTGCTCCTGGTGGCCCGGCTGGCCTTCAACATCGGGCCCAGCCTGCCCACGCTGCTCAAGGCAGGCCCGGCGCTGCTCCTCCAGGAAGTGGGCCACCTGCTGGGCACCATCGTGCTGGCCCTGCCGCTGGCCGTGCTGCTCCGGATGGGCAAGGCGACCGTGGGCGCCACGTTCTCCCTGGACCGTGAGCCGTCCTTCGCCATGGTGTCCGAGAAGTACGGGCCGGATTCGGACCAGTACCGCGGCGTGCTGGCGATGTACGTTTTCGGCACGCTGTTCGGCGCCGTGTTCATCACGCTGCTGACGTCCCTGGTGGCAAACTGGAAGATCTTCGATCCGCTGGCCCTGGCCATGGGCGCCGGCGTGGGGTCCGGATCCATGATGGCGGCCTCCGCGGCCAGCATCGTGGCCGCCTACCCTGCGGACCAGGAGGCCATCCTGGGCATGGCCGCCGTGTCCAACCTGATCACCACCGTGCTGGGCGTCTACGTGGGCATCTATATCGCGCTGCCGCTGGCTGACCGGTTCTACAAAGCACTGACCCGCAAGCAGGAAGCCCGCCAGGAAGCCGCTGTTACGGCAGGCGCCCCCGCCGAACGCACCGTCGCGGACCTTGACCGTGAGGCAGCGCAGGCAGAGGAGAACCGCCGGTTCCGCGAGCGCGTTGCGGAGTCCTCGGCTGCCATGAGACTGCCGCTGTGGCTGTCCCTGTCCGTGCTGACGATCCTGGGCATCGGCACGGCGTCCGTGGCGGCCAAGGGGTTCAGCCTGAGCATTGTGGCCGGGTATGCCATCATGCTGGCCCTGGTTTTGGTGAGCATCGCGCTGGCCAAGGCCACCCGGAAGATCTCGGCCATCATCTTCGTCACCACCCTCGGCGCGTACATTTCCAGCCCCTGGTTCTTCGCGGCCGAAGCACTCAACGCCGCGGTCAAGACCGTGGACTTCCTGTCCATCGCCACGGTGATGCTGACGCTCGCCGGTCTGTCCCTGGGCAAGGACATCCCGCTGCTGAAGAACATTGGGTGGAAGATCATCCCCGTGGGCCTGGTGGCCATCACGGCGTCCTTCCTGCTCTCCACCGTGATCGCGGAGTTCGCACTGGGTCTGTGGCAGTAAGGAGTCTCTGGCAGTAAGGGGGCTCTGGCAGTAGGGCAGCGGGCATGCGGGACTCGAGGAAGGCAGCCATCCAAGAGTCGGGCGGCTGAAAGTCGAGTACACACCACGCATGCCCGCTCCCCCGCTCCCCCGTAGCGTCCGTTAGAAGTCCTGCGGCACCGTGCGCGCAGGAGGTCTGACGGGCCGGAGGCGCTATGGGGCATGACGGTGGCATCCCGGGCGGCGGGCCATGACCGACGACGGCGACGTCCGGCCCCTCCTGGACAAGACAGTCCTGGCAAGATTGCGCGCCGACCTTGATGACGATGAGGGTGTCTGGCGGGTCTTTGTGCAGGACTTCACTGCGCACCTGCCCCATCGGCTCCAGCGGCTGCGCCTTGCCCTCACCACCGGGGACCTTCCCGGCTCCATTGATGCCGTTCTCAGCCTGAAGACCTCAAGCCAGATGGTGGGCGCCGAACGCCTCGCAAGCCTTGCCCTCGACCTGGAACTGAACATCCGGGAGGAGTCCCGCAACTCCGACCCCGCCATCGCCCTGCCCCGGCTGGCGGCGGACCATCTTCGCGGCATCAAGCAGTGCGCGCAGCGGACAACCAACCTCCTGCAGGCCCACCTCCAGGAACGGCCCGGCAGGAACTGACTTCTTCCCCCGCAGGGGCTCATCCGCCATAGCGGTCAAGGGCTGGGGAGCGGGCCACCTGGATCATTGGTATTACTCCGGGGAGCCATGCGCCCAACACGGCCAGCGCACTAATCCAGGTTGTTCCCTGCCGTTTCGAGCCCGCACCCCGCACCGCTTAAATGTTATCCGGGCCCGGCTCCCGCCGTGGTCAGCTCCTGGAAGCGTCAGGTGGAGGCGTCCCTCTCGATTTCTTCGGCGAGTTCGTCAACCTCTTCGGGACGCATGTCGATGCCTTCCTCCTCGAAACGTTCCTCGAGCACGTGGCTTACGTCGTCCTGGACATGGCCCAGGCGGATCTCGTCCTTAACTTCCTCTGCGATGCTTTCGGGCGTCTCGGTGTGGGAGACGTCCTCCGCACTGTCGTCGTCAAAAGGGGCATCCGGGGTATCTGTCGACTCAGTCATACCCCATCGTCACCATGGTTTTTCGAGCCGTCAAGAACCGCACAAGGGAAAGGACGACGGCGGGAACCTCCCGCCGTCGTCCGTCCTCCCATGCCTTACTTCAGCAGCGCTTCACGCACTCCGGCCGGTTCGAACCGGGCGCCGGCGCCCGGGAAGGTGGGCACCTCGATCCGGGCGTGTGTGTGGATTTCGTTGACGGTCGCCTTGGTGTGCTCGGCAATCTTCTCCATGGTGGTCACCCACATGCCGTCCATGCCCGCCACGCGCTCGATCAGCTGCTCCAGGGCCACGGCTTTGGAGGGCCGGCCGGAGATGAACGGGTGGTTGGTCAGGACGAAGCAGCTGCCCTGGGAGAGGTGGGCCTCGGCCTCGAGGGTCCACATCTCCAGGACCTTTGCAGGGCTTTCGATGACGCCGCTGCCGGTCACGCCGGGGTAGAAGGCATACTGTTCCCAGTCGTCCAGGGTCCAGTCCACGGGGATCTCCACGATGTCCCGGGGATCGTCCGCGGCGACGGCGAAGCGGTAGGGCGCGTCGCCGTCGAGCAGGCTCGAATCGTAGAGGAACCGGCGGTCGGCCAGCAGGCCGGGTGAGTGCCAGTTCAGCTCCCACCACGGCGCCCGGTAGCCTACGGGGCGGACGCCCGCTACCTTCGCAAGCGCCTCCAGGCCGCGGTCCAGGTAGGCGGCCTCGGTGGTGGCGTCAATGCCCTGCATGGGTTCGTGGAGGTAGCCGTGGTGCGCCACCTCGTGCCCGCCGTCCACGATCCGCCGCACCACATCCGGGTAGGACTCGGCGGTGAAGCCGGGAATGAAGAAGGTGGCCTGGATGTCCTGCCGCTCCAGGATCTTCAGGAGCCGCGGCACTGCGACCTTGGGACCGTAGGACTGGTGGGTCATCAGCGACATCCGGCGGGTGCTGGCGGGATCGTGGGCGATGGTGCAGGACTCGGCATCCACGTCGAACGTGAAGGACGCTGCGGCCTTGAAGCCCTCGGGCCAGGTGATCGGGTGCAGGAGGTCCGCGATGGCGGGCTGGTTCACGATGGATCCTTTCGGCGGGCGCACGGCGCCCGCCAGGGATAGGTAGGGAACGGTCAGAGGACCGGGATGACGGGGGTGCTGCCGGCGCTCTGGGGCTGTGGAACGTCCTTGTTCTCGACGCCGATGTACCGGACGTGGGCCCGCGGTCCGAGGACGGCGTAGACGGCGGCGCTGGTCAGGCCGCCTGCCAGCCAGGACAGGTCCCAGCCGCCCAGGGCCACGGCGATGGGGCCCTGCATGACGGGGATGAGGCCGTACATGAACAGCCACGTGGCGAAGATGCCGGCCAGGAGGGAGGTGACACCCGCCCAGTTGATGCTGGGCAGCCTGCCCGTGCCGACGCCGTCGAACAGCCGCTCGGGATCCCCCGGCCAGCGCTTGTCCAGCCAGAAGTAGTGCACCAGCATGACGCCGCCCCAGGCGGCCACCCAGGCCACCAGGCCGATCAGCCAGGCATCGAGGACCGCGGCGAAGTCCTCCTGGAAGATGAAGAAGACGACGGCGATGAGGGAGAAGACGCCGACGAAAAGGTTCAGTTTGCGGCGGCTGATGGAGATGTCCAAAGCCTGGGTAGCCACCGAGAAGGTGTAGATGTTCAGGATGTTGGTGGCGATGGGGCCGTGGAGCACCATCAGCAGGACCGGCAGTGCCAGGACGCCGAAGTTCTGCACGATGAGCTTGCCGGGGTCCACCTCGCCGCTGTTCGTGGCCAGGCTGGCGCCCAGCACTCCGAGCCAGACCACCGGGATGAACTGGCCCAGGACGGAGGCCAGGTAGACCTTGCGCTTGGGCACTTCGGTGCTGACGAAGCGGGAGTAGTCGGCCGCGTAGGTGAACCAGGTGATGCCCCAGCCGATGCCGATGGCGGTCATCACGGCACTCATCGCGGCGATGCGCTCGGAGCCTTCCAGGACCTGGCCGGCCGGACCGGCGTAGCCCCAGTCGATCTCCATGCCGAACCAGGCCACCGCGGACATAACGGCCAGGATGATGATGGTGGGCGGAACCGTCCACTTTTCAAAGGCGGCGATGGCCTTGTAGCCGAACCAGGCGATGGCCACCTGGGCGGCCATGATGGCGGTGGCGACGCCGATCTTCCAGGCGTAGTTCTGGGCTTCCGGGTCCACCCAGCCAAGGGTTCCGAAGAGTGCCATCACCAGGTCCAGGATGATCCAGGTGTTGACCGCGCACCACCCGATGACCAACAGTGCCTGGATGGCGGCCGGCAGGTAGTTGCCGCGCCGGCCGAATGCCGCGCGGGCCAGGACCATGCCGGTGGCGCCGGTTTTCTGGCCGAGAAGGACGAAACAGCCGAAGAGGAGCATGCCGATCAGGTTGCCCAGGACCAGGACGGTGACCGTGTCGGCGAAGCCAAGCCCGAGGTGGATTCCGAGTGCCCCGAGCACCCAGTTGATGGGTGCCAGGTTGGCGCCGGCCCAGATCCAGAACTGGCCGGATACCTTGCGGGTCCGCGCTGACTCGGGAATGGGCTGGAGCCAGGCTTCGTGGTCTTCAGTGCTGTGGCTTTGCGTGCTCTGGTTTCCTGCGGCAGCAGCGCGCCTTTGCGCTGCTGAAGAAAGCTTTTCGTGCATGGGAGCCTCCAGGAGGTGAATGAGTACTTCAAGGCTATGTGGCACCCATCACAAGCAACAAGATACGATGTGTCTAACACATCACTACTAATCCATACGGAACGTCATGTCAGTCTCCCTCGGCGATATTCTCGCCCACCCGGTCCTTGCTGCCGCCGATCCCGTGGTCCACTCCCCCGGCGCCATGGCGGAGCACCCGGTGCGCTGGGTCCACTCCAGCGAGGTGCTGGACATCGCTCCCCTGCTGCGCGGCGGCGAGCTGTTGCTGTGCGGCGGCATTACCCTCGCATCGGCAACGGCGGAGAAGCGGGCCGCCTACGTCCGCGAACTGGCGCAGCGCGGCATTGCTGCCCTCGCCGTGGAGACCGGCGGCGTGCTGCCGGAGATCCCCGCGGACATGCTGGAGGCGGCGAAGGAGCACGGCCTGGCCGTGGTGGAGCTGCGCAAGGTGGTGCCGTTCGTCGGCGTTATGCAGGCCATCAACTCGATCCTGGTGAGCGAATCCGTGGGGCACCTGCAGCAGGCCGACGCCGCCACCCGGGCCATGGCCGCGGAGTTGGCGCACGGTGCGTCGCTGGACCAGATCCTTGGCGTGCTGGCCGGCATCATCAGCTCGGCGGTGAAGCTCGTCTCGCCGTGGGGCGTTGCCCTGGGCAGCGCTGTGCCGGCCGGCTGGCAGGAAAAGGACGACGGCGGCAGCGGCCAAGATGCGCAGGATGGCCGCGGAGAGGCGGCCGGGAGAACAGCGATCACCGTGGACATTCCCGTCCGCGGCGTGCTGATGGGCCGGCTGGAGGTGGACGTTCCGGACGGGGTGGACACGGGCCTGGCGCGGGTGGCCGGCGACCGTGCGGTGGACATCCTTGGCCTGGCGCTCCTGCAGCACATGCCGCCGGGGCTGCATGCGCAGGCCGGGGCGGAACTCATGCGGGCGGTCCTGACCGCCGCGCCGGCGTGGCGCCTGGAGCAGCTGGCCCCGGGTGCCGGATTTCCGGCGGATACCCCGGCGGTGGTGGCGGCCATCCATGCCGCATCGCCCCAAAGGCTCCGCCGCGTGATCGAGTCATTCCTGAGCTCCAGCCGGATCCCCAGCGCCGCCTACCTGGACGATGCCGAGCTGGTGGTGATGATCGCGCTGCCCCCTGCCGATCCTGCCGGCGGGCGGCGGAAACTCCTGGCGTCCCTGGAAGGGGTGGACGGCGACCACGATGCAGCAATAGCAGTGGGGCCGCCGGCAGCCGGGGTGGCCGAAGCCGCCTGGTCACTGGCCGAAGCGCGCCGGGCCCTGGATGTGCGGCAGATCCGCCGCCGGAACGCATCCCCGCGCAGGCAGCACCCGTCCCGCGGCCTGGTAGTAATTGATGCGGAAGACACCGCCGTCGAGAGCCTTGCCCTGACAGGCATTGAGGCGTCGGCGCGGGCGGCGTTTGTCAGCCGGCACCTGAAGGCGCTGCTGGACCACGATGCGCAGCGCCAGTCCCAGCTGCTGGAGACCCTGCAGGTGTGGCTGGATTCCGGGTGCAACACAGCGCAGTCGGCGCGGGAACTGCACCTGGAGCGGCAGTCGATGCACCACCGGCTGCAGCGGATCTTCGAGCTGTGCGGGGGCGATCCGCGGGGCACCGGCCGGCTGGCAGCCCTGCACCTGGCGGCGCGGATGGCCGTGCTGCCCTAGGTGCAGCGTTATCCCGCGGCGCGTCCTCCCAGGCGGGTGGTCACCTGCGCCGCGGCAGCAACGCAGGCCTCGCCCAGGCTCTCCAGCCGCTCGCGAGAGACGCGGAAGCGCGGCGCAGGGACCAGCACCACGGCCACCACGTCGCCGCGGTGGTCGTGGACGGGGGCGGCAACCCCTACCTCGTCCATGGAGGATTCGCCGTAATTCTCGGCCCATCCCCGGCCCGCGACCTCCTGCAGCCGGGCCTCGTAAGCCGCGAGGCCGGCGTCGTCCATTCCCGGGTAGGTGATGGTTCCGCTGCGGAGCAGTTCGCGGACGCGTTCGGCGGGCAGGGTGGACAGGAAGACTTGGACGGAGGCGCTCATCGCGTCCCGGTAGCGGGCGCCCAGCGGCGTGGTGTGCTTGATCTGGTGGTGGCTGGCGATCTGCTCCACGCAGATGGCTTCGTCGCCGTTCCACAGCATGAGGGCGCTGGTCTCCCCCGTCTGCTCGGTGAGCCGGCGGAGCACCGGGTAGGCCACGCGCCGTTCCTCCATCTCGGCCAGCAGGGGCCCGGCGACGGCGATCAACCCCAGGCCCAGGCGGAACCGGCGGGTCTCGGGGTCCCGCTCCACCAAATTTTCCTGCTCGAAGGTGGCAAGGATCCGGGAAACGGAGCTCTTGTGCATGCCCACGCGGTTGGCGATCTCGGTGACGCCCAGCAGCGGCTCGTCCGCGGTGAAGGTGCGCAGGACGGCGATGGCGTTGACGACGACGGAGGCGCCTTTGGTGTCCGAGCTTCCGTTGGTGCCGTTGCCGTTCGCCGCCGGGGCATCGGTGTCCGTGTTCTTTGCTGCTGATGGGGTCATGGTAGCCATCATCTTTCCTTATCTTCGGCGGAGACGCCGAAAACGGCGCCACGTGGACCGCGGCGCCGCTTCGGGTTGTGGCGCCTACGCGCCGATGATGTTGTGTTCCGGGCCGAACGGGAACTTGGTGATGTTCTCCACCATGTCCTCGCCGATGACCAGGATGTCGTGCTCGCGGTAGCCGCCGGCGCCGGGCAGGCCGTCCATAACCGTGATCATCGGCTCCATGGAGACCACCATGCCGGGTTCGAGGACGGTGTCGATGTCCTCACGGAGCTCGAGTCCGGCTTCGCGACCGTAGTAGTGGCTGAGGACGCCGAAGGAGTGGCCGTAGCCGAAGGTGCGGTTGGCGAGCAGGCCGTGGCTGACGTAGATCTCGTTGAGCTCGGCGGCGATGTCCTTGCACACGGCGCCGGGCTTGATGAGTTCCAGGCCCCGCTTGTGAACCTCCACGTTGATGTTCCACAGTTCCAGCGAGCGCTCATCCGGCTGGCCCAGGAAGAGGGTGCGTTCCAGGGCCGTGTAGTAGCCGGAGGTCATCGGGAAGCAGTTCAGGGAGAGGATGTCGCCCTGCTGGAGCTTGCGCGTGGTGGCCCAGTTGTGGGCGCCGTCGGTGTTGATGCCGGACTGGAACCACACCCAGGTGTCGCGGACTTCCCGGTCCGGGAAGGTCCTGGCAATCTCGTGCACCATCGCCTCGGTACCGGCCAGCGCCACCTCGTACTCGGTGATTCCCTCGCGGATCGCGGCACGGATGGCCTCGCCGCCAAGGTCGCCGATGCGGGCGCCGTGCTTGATGACTTCGATTTCCTCGGCGGACTTGATCATGCGCTGGCGCATGGCGTCCTGGGAGACGTCAAGGAGTTCGGCGCCCGGGAAGGCTGCGGCGATCTTCTCGCGGGTCAGGCCCGGCAGGAGGTCGTCCTCGACGCCGAGGCGGCTGGCCTTGACGCCGCGCTGACGCAGGGCCTCCTGGAGTCCGAAGTAGAAGTTGTCACGGCGCCAGTCGGTGTACACGATGTTCTCGCCGTAGGACGTGCGCCACGGCATGCCGGCGTCGATGTTGGCGGTGACCGTCACCGAATCATTGGCGGTAACCACCAGTGCGTAGTTGCGGCCGAACGTGGTGTACAGGAAGTCGGAGTAGTACTTGATGCCGTGGTAGCTGGTCAGGATGACCGCGTCCAGGTTCTTTGCGGCCATGATCTGGCGGAGGCCGCCCAGGCGGCGCTCGAACTCTGCGTCGGAGAACGTGAGCTTGCCCTTGGATCCGTTGTGGAGGACCTTGAGGCGCTCGAGTTCGGCGATGGAGGAGATGTTCTCGGCGGTGGTGGTCATGGGTGATGCCTTTCTGTCTGAGTTTCTTAAGGTGTTGCTGGTTGTGGAAGGAAGCTATTCGTGGCGCAGGGGCTCTTTGCAGGTTTCCCTGGAGAGGGCCACGGCGATCAGGGAGACGACGGCGGCGGCGACGAGGTACCAGGCCGGCGCCAGGTCGCTGGCTGTGGCCGCGATGAGGAGGGTTGCCATGAACGGGGCGGTGCCGCCGAACAGGGCGTTGGACAGGTTGAAGCTGACGGCGAAGCCGCTGTAGCGGACCCGGGTCGGAAACATTTCCGCCAGGAAGCTGGGCAGGGTGCCGTCGTTCAGGGTGAGCATGGCGCCCAGGAGGATCTGGACCAGGACGATGACCAGGAAGTTCCCGGTTCCCAGGAGTGCAAAGGCGGGGACGGTCAGGAGGATGAAGGCTACCGATGCGCTGATGAGCACCTTCTTGCGGCCGTAGCGGTCCGAGAGCATGCCGGTGAGAAAGATGAAGCCGATGTAGGTGACCAGCGCGATGGTGGTGGCCAGGAATGATTCGGTTTCGCCCAGGCCCAGCTCCGAGGACAGGTAGGTGGGCATGTAGCTGAGGATCACGTAGAAGCCGACGGCGTTGAGCAGCACGGCCCCGACGGCCTGGAGCAGCTGGCGCCAGTGGTTCCGGAAGAGGCTGGAGACAGGTGTCTTGTCCTTTTGGTCTTCGGCCGCAAGTTCGCGGAACACGGGAGTGTCTTCCAGCTTCGTCCGGATGTACCGTCCGATGAGGCCCATCGGGGCCGCCAGCAGGAACGGCAGGCGCCAGCCCCAGCTGTGCATTGCGTCAGTAGACAGGAGTGTTGTCAGCAGGCCGGCCATCAGCGAGCCGAGGAGCAGGCCGGCCGCGGTGCTGGCCGGAACCACGGCGGCATACAGGCCGCGTCGGTTGGCAGGGGCGTATTCCACCAGGAATGCCGACGCTCCGGCGTATTCACCCGACGCGGAGAAGCCCTGGACCACCCTGATCATCAGGAGCAGGATGGGCGCCCAGATACCGATGGTGTCGTAACCCGGGATCAGGGCTATGCAGAAGGTTGCTCCGGACATGATCAGGATGGAAAGGGAGAGGGCTGTCCGCCGGCCCACCTTGTCGCCGATGTGGCCCCAGACGAAGCCGCCCAGAGGCCGGACCAGGAACGAAATCGCGAAAAGGGCGAAGGTCAGCAGAAGGCCGGTCTGGGGATCTGATTCAGGGAAGAAGACCGTGGCGATGGTGACGGCCAGGTAGCCGTAGACGGCGTAGTCAAACCACTCCACGAAGTTTCCGATAAAGCTGGCCGCGATCACGCGGCGCCGGACGTCCTTGCTCGGTCCATCGACGCTGACGGCACCAGTTGGATCAGTCACGCCGGAGCCTGGGGCATGTACGGCGGCTGCACCCGAAGCAGGACCGTTGGCGTCATCGGCAATGACTCCTGGCCCGGGTGCTTTCGATTCGTTGCTCATGTGTCCACCAATGAAAGTTGGAGTTGCATTTGTTGCAACACGGTTGCTTCAAGGTAGGCCGTGACCCACCACACAGTCAAGAGGGTTTGGTGGATTTGTTTTCCCTTCTACCGCTCGACCGGCCGGTTCTGCCATGAACTCTCGGAGATGTAGCGGTGCGGGTTTGTGTTGCAGCAACAGCAACATGGTTGTCACTATGGTTGGCGGAAGCTGAAAAGTGACCAAATCGCGGCTGAAAGGCGACAGTAATTGTGATGCCGGAGGCTCATACTGACCGCATGAACGGTGCAGCGAGAAAACCTGACAGGATCCTCATCGTTCTGCTTGCCACTGTCGGCGTGCTGGTGGCGGTCGCGCTGGCCGTCGTGTTTATGAGGGGTGAACCGGAACCGCTGGACGAGGCCAGTCCTGCCGGGGTGGTGCAGCGGTACAGCGCTGCGGTGATCGACGGCGATACCGTAACCGCGGGCTCATACCTGACAGCAGCCGCCCAGACACAGTGCGTGGGCAAATTCGACGGCATGCCTCCACCGGACCGGGTGGTCCTGGTCTCCACCAGGGAACGGGCGGAATCGGCCACCGTGACCGTGTCCATCGTGCAGTCTTCTGACGGCGGCCCCTTCGGCCCTTCCGAGTATCAGTCGGAGGACGCCTTTTCACTCGTGAAGGTCGACGGCAGGTGGAAGGTGGACGCGGCCCCGTTCCCCCTTCTTTCCTGCGCTGGCGTCCCGGCAAGGCCATGAGTTCCCAGCTAGTGTCGGCGTCGACGGGCCTGACCCGGGCACAGACCACCCTGCGCCGCCTCATCCAGTACGCCCTGCTGTTCGCCCTGGTGATGATCGCGGCTTCCGGCTTCAGCGGGTTGCTGGAGCGTCTGTTCGCGTCGGGGGCAGTGCTTGCAGCCCGGGATGTTCCCGGCCTCGCCGGGGGACTTGCCTTCACCCTGATCGGCGGGCCGCTCGCCCTGCTCCTGTGGTGGTTCCTGTGGCGCAGGATCGACGAGGCGGAGCGGGCCGCAGCCGCCTGGGGCCTGTACCTGGCCGGCATGTACACCGTCTCGCTGATCGTCGCCACCACGTCGCTGCTGCAACTCGGGGCGTCCCTCATCGGCAGTCCACGCGGCCAGTGGGCGTCCCTGTTGTCGAACGGCCTGGTCTGGGCCACCGTCTGGGTGTGGCACCGCTGGATGTGGAGGCATCCGGACAAAGGGGCTGCCCACCTGGAGGATGTACGGACCACCATCGGAAGCGTTTATGGCCTGGTCGTCGGCACGATTGCAGCGATTTCCGCGCTGGGCGGGTTACTCGACACCGCCATCCGGGGCGCCAGCCTTGCCATCACCGGGGCGGAACCATGGTGGTATTCCGTGCTCCGGTCAGTGGTGTGGGCGGCCGGCGGAGGCTCGGTGTGGTGGTGGCACTGGTTCCACGAGGGCGGCCACAGGCTCCGGACGGCCCTCGTTGACGTGAGCATGATCGCCGTCGGAATCTTCGCGGGCGGCATCACGGCGCTGGCTGGCGGCGCAGTGGTGCTGTTTGTCCTCCTCAGGCTGGCCTTCGACCGGGCAGACCCGATGGGCAAACTCCTCGAACCCCTGGCCCCAGCGCTGGCCGCTGCTGCGATCGGGGCAGTGGTGTGGCGCTACCACCGGGCCGTGTCGGTGGACCGGTCCGGTGAAACCCGGCGGGGAAGCCTCCTGGTGACGTCCGCGGTGGCCCTGGCGGCGGCGGCCTCGGGCATTGGCGTGATTGTGAGTTCGTTGCTGGGCGGTGCTGTATCGCCCTTGGCCGGAGGCACGGAGCGGACCCTGCTCTTGGGTGGCATCAGTTCCCTGGTGGTGGGCGGCCCGGTCTGGTGGCTTGCATGGAAACCTGCAAAGCAGCCAGACAGCGCCGATGCGATCACGCACGGAAGGCGCATCTACCTCATCGCGTTCTTCGGGGTCAGTGCCGTGGTGGCCCTGATTGCCCTGTTGGTGATCGGATACCGGATCTTCGAATTCCTCCTGGGCGAAGTATCGGGCGGCAGCGCCATCGACCGCATCCGCGGACCGCTCGGTCTCCTGGTGGCCGCGGGGATGGTGGCCGGCTACCACTTCGCCCTGTGGCGGCGCGACCGTGCTGCTCTCGCGGCAGCTGCGCCGCCACAGACAAGGACCATTGACCAGGTCACGCTCGTGGCCCGGCCCGGTTCGGAGGGGTTCGCTCAGGAAATTGCCGAGGCCACCGGGGGTGCAAAAGTTACCGTCTGGCTCCGAACGGACGACGGCGCCGCCTCCCCGCCGGACCCGGTCACCTCCCCTGCGTCCAACGAGAGCATGGGGCAGGTAGTGAAGGCCTTGGACGGCATTACGGCGCGGCACGTCCTGGTGGTGCTCGGTCCCGGTGCCCGGGTGGACGTGATTCCGGTGGACACCAGAGGCCGCTGACTGTCCGTCTCGCGCGGGAACAAACGGCATCACCGGAGACGTTGGCATACCTACGACCGTGGCGCATCCGAGGCCGACGGCACCCAACAGAAGGATCTACATGGTCAGGGCTATCTGGAACGGAAAAGTCATCGCCGAATCCGCCGACACCGTGGTGGTGGAGGGCAACCACTACTTCCCGCGGGACGCAGTCAACGCCGGCTATCTGCGGGACAGTGACATGTATTCCGTCTGCCCGTGGAAGGGCCAGGCCAGCTACCACACGCTGGAAGTCGACGGGAAGCTGAACGTGGACGCCGCCTGGTTCTACCCGCAGGCAAAGCCGCGCGCTCAGCAGATCGAGGACCGCATCGCATTCTGGCGCGGCGTGACCATCGAGAGCTGACAGACTCCTTCAACGGACGACGGCGGGACCTCCCGCCGTCGTCCGTTGGCCTTTGGTGCGTCCCCGACATCCGGACCTGCCGCGTCGGACCCGAAGTCACAAGGCCGGGGCCTCTTCCTCCGCCAGCCTGATCATCCGAAGCTCGTCCTCCACCGCACGGGCCGGCCAATAATCCTTCGCGAGCTCGTCCGCCCACACCCTGTCAGCTGACGGGAAAAGCTTGTGGAACAGCCCGGCAGCCTGAAGCAAAGCGATCAACGCCAGCGTCCTGGCATCGGGTGCCTTGGCAGCAGGTTGCGCGGCGTCCGTCGTCTTCCCATCAGTGGCCACTGCAGGGACCGGCGTGGATCCAGGCACCTGCTGCCCGGCCGGTACAACAGCGAGGGCCGCCTGGAGCTTCTTCATGAGCGCCGCCTCCGGAGCGTGGTCCTTCTCCGGGAACCGCACTGTCCGGAAGAAGCCGAGGTGCTTTTCGCCCGCATGTTCCACAATGCCCCGGGACGCCATGCCCTCATAAACGCGCTGCACTTCCCCCCGGCTCTCCATCATGGATACCCACCGTTTAGGTGTGTGGAGGCGGGATTTGTGCCGGATAGCCTCCAGCTCACGCCGGAGCTCGGTTTTGGGGGTGGCGCCGGTAGCCCTTACATGCTTTCCCTGCAGCTCGATCGCCCCCTGCATTTCCAGCTCCCCCAGTATCGCCCCGGCCAAGGTGGTCCTGAGTGCGAAGACGGGAATTTCGGGTTTGCCGTCGTTGTCATTTGTCGCCAAGAGGAGGAAGGCTTCGGGAAGGCTCAAGTCCACAGGTGCAGCTGTTTCCGCGTTCATACCACCATGGTGCGCCCGTCCGACAGCCACCACAATATGCTCCCGAAGAAGGCCGGATGGCACACCTGACATGCCAAAACAGCACCCGCCTCTGATCCAGCGATTGCTGAGAAACCGCTTTCTGGGTAGTCTCCTTGTCAGCGCTCACAATGCCGGCGTCATAGTGGACTCCGAGCCGGGCGCAGTTCATTCCAATGACGGAAGAGAGAACATGCGAAAACGCAGTACCCGCTTATCCCTGTCCGCAGCCCTTGCCGTGGCAGGAGCACTGGCCATTTCGGCTCCTGCGGGAGCAGCTCCGAGCCCGGTATCCGATCCCACCGCCCAGACCGCCCAGACCCCGCTGGAGCGCCAGGTTCTTGCCGCAGGGAACGGCTGGGCGTCCGAGGGAACAGGAACCACGGGCGGTTCAGCGGCAGACGATGCCCACGTTTATGACGTCTCCACCAAAGCCGAGCTGCTGGCTGCCTTCGCTGAAGCCGGCACCCAGCCCAAGATTGTCCGGGTCCATGGAACCATCAACGCCAACACCGCCGCGGACGGTTCAGCGCTGACCTGCGAAAGCTATGCCGAGGGCACCGGCTACAGCCTCGAGCAGTACCTTCTGGACTTCGACCCAGCAACCTACGGCCGCAGCCAGGAACCCGCCGGTCCGCAGGAAAGCGCCAGGCGCCTCGCCGCCGCAAACCAGGCGAAGGCCATCCGGTGGGACATCCCCAGCAACACCACCATCGTGGGTGCCACGCCGGAGAGCAGCATCAGCGGCGCCGCCCTCCGCGTCAACGGTGCCACCAACGTGATCGTCCGCAACCTCACGGTGCGGGACGCTGCCGACTGCTTCCCCGCCTGGGACCCCACCGACGGCGCCGAGGGCAACTGGAACAGCGAGTACGACCTGCTGCAGGTCATCAACAAAGCCACCCACGTCTGGATTGACCACTCCGAATTCACCGACGCCCCCAATCTGGACAGCTCCCAGCCGGAGTACTTCGGCCGCCCGTACCAGGTGCACGACGGCGCCGTGGACGTCACCAACGGCTCGGACCTGGTGACCATGTCCTTCAACCGGTTCTCCGACCATGACAAGCTGCTCCTGATCGGCTCCACGGACAACACCAACCGCGGGGACCCCGGCAAGCTGCGCGTCACCATCCACCACAACGTCTTCGAAAACGTCGGCCAGCGCGCCCCGCGCGTCCGGTTCGGCCAGGTGGACGTGTACAACAACCACTTCAAGGTGAATGAAGACAGCACCATCCCCTACGGCTACACGCTGGGCGCCGGGTTCGATTCCCACCTCTACGCCGAGGCGAATGCCTTTACGCTGCCGGACGGAATCGACCCCGCAAAGGTCATCACCCGCTTCAAGGGAACCGCGATCACCACCATCGGGAACGCCGTCAACGGCAAGATCACCGACCTGCGTGCCGAGTACAACGCCGCTGCCGCACCTGCTGACCAGCTGGCAGCGGACACGTCCTGGACGCCCACGCTTCGCACCCAGGTCCACCCGGCCCAGGCGGTGCCGGCACTGCTCCAGAACTCCACCGGCCCCATCTTCACCGCCGGAGGGGACCTCTGATGGCCGCCATCCTGCCGAGCCGCCGCAGCGTCCTGGCCACCCTCGCACTCACCGCAGGCACCATGGCACTCGCGGGAACGGGCATAGCCAGCGCCTTCCCCCAGGCCGAGCCGGACCCCACGAAACCCCGCACCAAGCCAGTCGTTTTCGTCGTCGGGGACTCGACGTCGTCGGCCTACCAGCAGTCCGAACGGCCCCGCGCCGGCTGGGGACAGGCACTGCCGCTCTTGTTGGGGCCGCAGGCCACCGTCTTTGACTACGCCTGGTCCGGCGCCTCGTCCAAGAGCTATGCCGACGCCGGGCTGCTGGACCGGGTGCTGGCCCTGATGCAGCCGGGCGACTACCTGCTGATCTCCTTCGGCCACAACGACGAGAAAGTCACGGACCCCAACCGGGGAACGCTGCCGGACTCCACGTTCAAGGAGTACCTAAGCCGCTACGTGGACGGCGCCAAAGCCCGTGGCGGCAAGCCCGTCCTGGTGACCTCCGTGGAACGCCGCCGCTTCGATTCCTTCGGGAATGCCCAGGATTCGCACGGCGCGTATCCGCAGGCCGTGCGGGACCTCGCCGCGGCGTCCGGCACTCCCCTGGTGGATCTGACGGCGTCGTCCAAGGCGCTGTGGCAGCAGCTGGGCCCGGAAGGGACCAAGCAGCACTTCCTGCACCTGGCTGCCGGCGAGCACCCGCAGTATCCCCAGGGTTCGGAGGACAACACGCATTTCCAGGCCGCCGGCGCGTTGGCGGTGGCCCGCCTCGTGGCCCGCGAGCTGCAATCCAAGGAAATCGTCCCGCCGGGCTACTTCCTGAATATCGACGCCGGCACCGATCCCCTGCTCGGCATGTACTGGCCCGCCGAGCGGCCCGTCGACGTCCCGGTCACGCTCGACGTCGGACCGGGCAGGACGTTCGCGACTGTACAGTCCGCCGTCGATTCCGTCCCTCCTGGCAGCCTTCAGCGGACAATCATCAGGATCCAGCCGGGCACCTATAGGGAAGCCGTGCGGGTGCCGAGCAACAAGCCCCGGGTCTCCTTCATCGGCCAGGGCGGACGGCCGGAGGACGTGGTGCTGGTCTACAACAACGCATCCGGAACGCCCAAGCCGGACGGCAGCGGGAACTTCGGCACCTCCGGCAGCGCCTCCGTGCGGATTGACGGACCGGACTTCGTGGCCCGGAACCTGACCATCAGCAACGATTTCGACGAAGCGGCCAACCTGGGCATGAAGGACCGCCAGGCTGTCGCGCTGCATATCACGGCGGACCGCTCGGTGCTGTCCAACGTCAGGATGCTGGGCAACCAGGACACCCTGCTGGTCAACTCACCGGCGGCGGGTGTCCAAGCCCGTTTCTACTTCGAAAGCTGCTACGTGGAAGGGGATGTTGACTTCATCTTCGGCCGCGGAACGGCTGTTTTCAGCGGCTGCGAGATCAAGTCCCTGAACCGCGCCTCGAGCACGAACAACGGGTACGTGACCGCCGGCAGCCTGGACCTGTCCATCACGTACGGCTACCTCTTTGACCAGTGCCGGCTGGTCTCGGACGCGGCGGCCAACACTGTCCACCTGGGCAGGCCGTGGCATCCAAGTGGCGACCCGAAGGCTGTTGCCCAGGTCCTGGTCAGGGACTCCTGGCTCGGCGCGCACATCTCCGGTACGCCGTGGACGGACATGAGCGGCTTCTCCTGGCGCGAGGCGCGGTTCCACGAGTACAACAACCGCGGCCCCGGCGCCCAGGTGACCCCCGACCGTCCGCAGTTGCCCGGGGCGGAGGCGGGCAACTACACGGTCAGGACCTACCTGCAGGGAACAGACGGCTGGGCACCGCAGCTCGCGGGCACCACTGCGGACAGCAGCGTAGTGCCCTCCGCGGCGGCCGCTTAGCCCGCTCCGCACATGCAACGCGGGGTCACTCCCGGCCCAATAATCGCCGGAAATTGGGCAGGATCTGACCCCGCGTTGGTGCAAAAGGGGACGTACGACGGCGGGAGGCGCCGCCGCCGTACGCTTCTTTGTGTGGCTGCCGCCTTACGAGGCCCGTGTGAAGGTGCCCAGCCCGGTCCGGTCGTAGAAGTCCAGCGTGACGCTTGGCGAGGAGCCGTTGCCGGCCCCGGCAAACAATGCACCGGCCAGGCCGTTGGCGTTCTCGCCGATGGTTTCGAAACTGAACGTGTCGCCGTCGAAGTGCGTGAGCGGAAAGCTGGTGGGGCTGCCGGCGGGGCCCATTCTCATGGCCAGTTTTCCACCCTCTTCGAGGACCACAAGCGGGCCGTAGTAGGGGTTGTCATAGGTGCCGGTGTAGGCACTGTTAGGCCCGGCAGGCGAGGGGCTGGGCGGAAGCTTGGTGTAATCGACCTCGGGTTTGTCGGACTCATCGATCCGCCTGAATGCATCGGCGGCGAAGGTGAGCCAGTCGACGGTGGGTGATCCGTGCTGTGCCGCGTCCAGGAAGCCGGCGCAGATTGCTTCAGGAATCCCCTGCGGGCGCCCGTTGGTCAGTGCCACAATGGCCAGTTGTTCGCCGGGAAGCATCGAGACGGCGGTGGCTGCGCCAAGGTTGAAAGCTCCGGAGTGCCCCAGCTGGACGCGCCCCTGGTCATCATAGGAGACGTTCCAGCCCAGTCCGTAGAAACGGGACCGGGCTGCCGGGGCCTGCGCCGGCCCGGAGACCGAGTGGGGAACGCGGGTTGTCTGGAGGGCGGCCGGATCGATGACGGGCTGGCCCTCGTAGCTGCCGTTTCCGAGCTGCAGCCGGAGCCACTGGGCCAGGTCCCGCACCGACGAACTCGCTCCTCCGGCCGGAGCCTCGGAATCGGCAATCCGGCGGTATTTTGCCGCCCACTCCTTGTTCCCGAGCGGAACATGGATGGTGGCCCTGTTGGAGGCGCGCTCATAGTCCGCGTAACGGTAGCTGCTGGCGGACATGCCCAGCTTCCGGAACAGGACCTCGTCGGCCAGGTCCTCCCAGCTCATTTGCATCGCATCGGCTGCCGCCTGGCCGGCTTCGGTGAAGCCGAAATTGCTGTAGTTGTAGCTTGCCCGGAACGTGTCCAGGGGCTCCTGGTTGAGGTGGCTGAGGATGTAGGCCCGGTCGAATCCGAGGTCCTCCAGCAGGTCACCCGAACCCGTTTTGAGCCCGCTGTGGTGCGACATCAGGTCAGCGAAGGTTGCATTCCGGGTGACGTACTCATCGTTGAGCGCGAAGCTTTTGTTGTGTTCAATGACGGGGTCCGTCCAGGTGATCACCTCCTGTCCTACTATCCCGGCCACCACGGTGGACGCCAGGGGCTTGGACACGGAAGCCACCTGGAACACGGTGTCAGGAGTGACCTCCCCGGGCTTCCCGACTTCCCGGACCCCGAAGCCATTGGAGTACAGCACCTCGTCCCGGTAGACGACGGCCACGGCCATGCCCGGGAGCCCGGTACTCCCCATGGCCTCCTGGATCAATCCCTCGAGCTTGGCCAGGGCGTTATCGACTTTGGCCCTGTCCAGCAGCGGCTCGACCTGTTGAGGCGGGGCCGGGAGCAGAGCTGCCGGCGCCGATGACGCTGCAAGCTGCGCCGATGCGCCCGTACAGGCGGACAGAACGGGCAAGCCGGCAACACCGGCCGCCCCCATTCCAGCCGCTTTCAGCAGCGTACGTCGGTTCGGGGAGACGGAGCCGTTATCCATGGTGAATCCTTGATCCTAGGGCGGTGAGCGCTTCCAGTAGGCGGCCCCAGCCTTCCCGACAGCCTCTATAGTGAACCCCGCACCGCACGCAGGCAATGGATTCTGCGGAAGTTGGGTAGGCCCCAGCGATGCGATGCTGTGGCCGCTGACCAGCAGGCATAAGCTGATAGGTACAGCTTCCTTCCAGACCCCGGGAGGTCATCGTGGACGCTGAAACCGCCACTGTGGTGGGTCATGATGTCACCACCATCACCTGCGTCTGCGGCAACACGGTCAGCCAGGACGGCTTGATCCAGGCCAACTCGCAGGGCGTGCCGGTCCACGCAGGAGGAGATGTGCCGGTCCCTCCGGAGTTGGCGGCATGGCCCGCGGATGAGGACCTCTACACCCTGTGCCCTAAATGCGGCCGTGTGTACCGCGACGCAGTCATCGAAGAGACAGGCACGGCGCCCGTTGCCTTCCGCGTGGACGTCGCCGCCGGACCGATTGCCGAAGCCATCCGCGTCCACTGGAACCTCAGCGCCTGAAACGCCGAGGGCTAGGACTCCCGCCGTCGTACGTCCTCTTGGTGCCAACGAACCTGGGCAAGTAGTAGGCCTGCGCGTTGTAGGTAATTAATACTCGTGCGCCCGGCCGCGGTCTCCTTGTAGCGTCGAACTACGTTTTGTGGCGCCCTGGCTTGAGACCCTGGGGCTTCGGGGACCGCTGGTTCCCACCCCCCTGATCGCGAGGAGGGAATGTGAATTGTCAGGTTCCTGGAGGGACGCATGACTCTTAAGCAACGGCACAGGGAACCCTGGCGCGTCGAGAAGATGGTGCTGCTGGTGGTCACGGCCCTCCTCACGGTGGAAATGCTCGATGGCTTCGCCGTCGTTCCTCCCACGCTGCCGGCCGTGGATGCAACCGTCACCATCGATCTAGATACAACGCTCAACGAGTTTCCTGGCACCCGGGTCCTTGGCGCCGGCGTGGACGGCCTGGAAGAAGGGGAAATCGACAAGGTCTGGACCCCCGCCAACGTCCAGGCGATGAAAACGGCCGGATTCGGACCCATCAGCTACCGGCTCCGCACTGAACTCGGCGTCAAGGCCTGGCACTGGAACCCGCGCGGGACATGGAGCGACCCCGCTGCGGAGCAGGGGTACTGGGTCTCCTCAGATGAACCGAAGGAAGATTACCGGGCGTCCCAGGGGTACCGCCTTCCCCGCCGCGGAAACACCGTCGACCAGGGAAAGAACGACGGCTACTCCCGGCTCTCCGACGGAGACCTCTCCACGTTCTGGAAGAGCAACCCGTACCTGGACTCGCATTTCACCGGGGAACCGGACGATCTGAACCCGCAGTGGATCATGGCCGTCTTCCCCCACGCTTTTCCGATCGACACCGTGATGTTCGACTGGGGTACGCCGTTCGCCACGGGTTTCAAGGTGCAGTACTGGTCCGGCAAGGACGCCCACTTTCCCGTTGACGACGGGAAATGGGTCGACTTTCCGCTAGGCACCCACACAGGAACCGGCGGTTCCCAGACAGTACGGATCGCGCCCCAACCCATGGATGTGCAGTATCTGCGCATCGTGCTGACCCAGGATTCGGACACCGCTCCCGAGGGTTCCACCGATGTCCGTGACAAGCTCGGATTCTCCGTGCGCGAGCTCTCCATCGGGCAGGAGACGGCCGACGGGTTTGTCGATTACATCGCCCATACGCCCTCGCAGGAGCAGACGGAGATGTGGACGTCCTCCACCGACCCGTGGCACAGTGCAGGCGACATCGACAAACACTACGAGCACGCCAGCTTCGAGCGGCTCTTCGACAGCGGCATCACCAACGGCCAGCCGATGATGGTTCCGGTTCCCGCACTGTACGGCGTGCCGGAGGACGCCGCAGCCCTGCTGCGCTACCTGAAGAAGCGCGGCTACCCGGTGGAACGCGTCGAGATCGGTGAGGAACCGGACGGCCAGCTCGCCCAGCCCGAACATTACGCGGCGCTGTACCTGCAGATGGCCCGGGCGATGAAAGAGGTTGATCCCGCCGTCGAGTTCGGAGGCCCGGGCTACCAGACCACCTTGCCGGAGTGGGTGCACTGGCCTGATGCGAAGGGCGTGAGGTCCTGGACGGGCCGCTTCGTGTCCTACCTGCGGGAACGCAACAAGATGGAGGACTTCGACTTCTTCTCTTTCGAGTGGTATCCGTTCGATGATGTATGCGCTGATCCGAGCGAACCGCTGGCCGAACACCCCAAGCTCCTCAAGGACCTCCTTGTCCGCCAGGAACAGGCCGGCCTTCCGGCTGACATTCCCAAGGTGATCACCGAGTACGGGTATTCCTCCTTCGCCGGCCAGGTGGAGCTGGAATTGCCCGGAGCCATGATTAACGCCGAAACAGCCGCCCTCTTCCTGGCCCTGGGCGGGGAGACCAGCTACTACTACGGGCTGGAACCGAACTGGGTTTTCCAGGAAAAGGAAGGCAAGAACTGCAACTCGTGGGGAAACCTGATGATGCTGCAGTTCTACGATGAGTGGAAAATCCGACCCCTGGCCGCGTTCCAGGCTGCCCGGCTTGTAAATGAGCACTGGGTGCATGCAAGCGACGGCAACCACACCGTCCATACCGCCACCAGCGACATCAACAACCAGAAGGGTGAGCCGCTGGTCACCGCCTACGCGCTGCGCCGGCCCGACGGCAGCCTGGGTGTGCTCCTGTTCAACAAGGACCCGCAAAAATCGATCAAAGTCCGGTTGATGCACAAAACCGGCGGTGAGCACGACGTTGTTGAGGGGGAGATCGCCCTCGAGCAGTACGGGTCTGCACAGTACAAGTGGAACCCGAGCCAGGGTGAAGGGAACGGCGGACAACCCAAACCCAACCAGCCGCCTGGTTCAAGTGTCATCAAGGCCGATGAGGCAGCCACCTTCACCCTGCCGCCGCACAGCATTTCCGTGGCAGTGACGGAGCCCTGACCGCCTTCTCAAGACAACGGTGCAAAGGGGACGTACGACGGCGGGACGCTTCCCGTCGTCGTACGTTTCCCTTTGTCAGGCGTCGGCGAAGGCGAGGCTGCTGGACAGGTCGCGGTGGGCGTTTGCCTGTTCCCCCAGCTTCTTGGCCCGTGCCTCGAAAGTCTCCACTGCGTCCGCGCCGGCCGCGAAGCGCAGCGGCGGGTCGTCCAGCTCGGCCAGCTGGATCAGGGCATCGGCGAGCTTGGCCGGGTCTCCCCACTGCTGGCCGTCCATACTCTTCCAGGCTTTGACTGTCTGCTCCGTGCGTTCGGCGTAGTCCTCGATGGTGGAGTCGACGTAGCTGGTGGATTCCGGGGTCAGCAGCTCGGTGCGGAAGAACCCGGGCTCCACGATCATGGACCGGATGCCGAACGGGGCCACTTCCGGCGCCAGCGACTCGGCCCAGCCCTCCACGCCGAACTTTGAGGCGGCGTATGCGGTGAGGAACTCCCCGCCCGCGATGCCGGCTGTGGAGGAGATGGTGACCAGCAGGCCGGATCGCTGGGCCCGCAGGACCGGCAGGGCGGCGCGGGTGACGTTGATGGGGCCGAACATGGTGGTTTCGATCTGGGTCCGGAAGTCCTGCGGGATGATTTCCTCGAAGAACCCGGCGTAGAAGTTGCCGGCGTTGTTCACCAGGACGTCGATCCGGCCGAACCGGTCCACTGCTGCCTGGACGGCGGCGGTCGCGTCCGCGGGGTCGGTGACGTCGAGCTTCACGGTGAGGAGGTCCTCATGGGCGCCGACCGCCTGGGTGACCTTTTCGGGGTTGCGGCCGGTGGCCACCACCGCGTGCCCGGCCGCCAGGGCAGCTTTGGCGATATCGGTACCGAGTCCACGGCCGGCGCCGGTGATGAACCAGACCTCTTGGCCGGTCCGGTTAGCGTTCTGTTCTGTCGATGGGCTCTGCTCAGTCATGTGGTTCTGTCTTTCCTGTGATGCGTGATTCCGCCTTCGCGTGGGGGCGGGCGGGGATAGTGGTTCCGCCGGCAGGACCGCCGGCGGTGGCCGTTTCGGTGGCTGCAGCGGACGGTGCTGACGCCCAGCTGGCGAGGAAGGCCAGCGCGCTTATGGAGGCGGAGTCCGGCTCCGCGGTGAAGGCGAACAGGGTCTGGCCTTCGTCGCCGGGGAGGTGCAGCGTCTCGAACTGCAGGGACAGGTCCCCGGCCACGGCATGGTGGAAGCGCTTGGTTCCGGTGGTGTGGATCCGCACGTCGTGCCCGGCCCAGAGCGCGGCGAACTGCCCGCTGCGTGTGGTCAGCTCCCCCACCAGTTCGTTCAGCGCCCGGTCGTGGGGATTCCGGCCCGATTCCGAGCGCAGCATCGCAACCGTGGTGGCCGCCACCGCATTCCAGTCGGGATACAGGTCGCCGGCGCCCCGGTCGAGGAAGAGGTAGCGTGCCTGGTTCGGCAGCCTGCCCGGCACGTCCGGCCCGTACGACACCTCAGAGTTGAACACGTCCGCATACAGCGCCTTGCCCAGGAGATTCGCGGCGAGCACGTCCGAGCGACCGTTCTGCAGCATCGCTGCCGCGCCGGTCACCCCTTCCAGCAGGCGCAGAACCCCGGGGCGGACCCGCTGCTGCGGCCGACGCGGCATCCGGCGTGACGGCGCGTTCGCCGTCCTTGCCAGGTCCATCAGATGTGCCCGTTCGGCCTCGTCCAGCTGAAGGGCGGATGCCACGGCTTCGAGGACCGAGTCGGAGACGCCGCGGAGGCTGCCGCGTTCGAGCCGCGTGTAGTAATCGGTGCTCACCCCGGCCAGCTGCGCCACCTCCTCACGCCGCAGGCCCGGAACCCGGCGCAGATCCCCGTAGCTGGGGATGCCGGCCTGCTCCGGGCTGACCTTCGCGCGGCGCGAGATCAGGAACTGGCGGATGTCGTCTTTTCTGTCCACATCCATCACGCTACGCAGCTTGGCCGGCCGGTGGCAGTGTCCACCAGACACCCCCAGATGTGGTGGGGAACGACGCCAGCAGGCACCACAAAAGCAGCCAGCGCAAAAGGAAGCGGCCGACGGCGGGAGGTTCCCGCCGTCGGCCGCTTCCCTTTGGTAGCTAGGAGGTGAAGGGGCCTTTCTCCCAGCTCACGACGGCGACGTCGGCGCTGTTGCCTGCCTCCGGTGGCGGAGGTGCTGAACTGCGCTGAGCACGAGGGCTGCGGCCAGGACCACGTAAAGGGTGACAGTGATGGGGCTGTCTACCAAGATGCCCAGATCTCCTTCGGAAACTGCCAGTGCCCGTCGGAGTTCGGTTTCTGCCATGGGCCCGAGAATCACTGCGATCAGAACCGGCGCCAGGGGGATGTTGTACCGGCGCATCAGGAATCCGATGAGGCCGATGGCGATGAGCAGCCACAGATCAAGGACTGCGGAGCTGACCGCGTAGACGCCGAGCATGGAGAAGACAGTGATGCCCGCGTAGAGGTAGTGCTTTGGGATGCTCAGCAGCTTTGCCCAGACTGATGCGAACGGGATGTTGATCATCACCAGGATCACGAGGCCGATGAACAGTGAGGCCAGCAGGGCCCACACCAGGTCACCGCTCCGTTCGAAGAGCAGCGGTCCTGGCTGCATGCCGTACTGCTGGAACGCGGCGAGCATGATTGCCGCCGTGGCCGATACCGGGAGCCCCAAGGCGAGCAGCGCGCCCATGGCGGTGCCGGCGGTGGCGTTGGCGGCGGCCTCGGGCGCGGCGAGGCCGCGGATGGAACCGGTAGTACCAAACTCAGGGTCATTCCGCCGCTTGGCCAGCTGCTTTTCGGTGCCGTAGGCAAGGAAGGTGGGGACCTCGGCGCCGCCTGCCGGGATCAGCCCGAACGGGGCGCCGAACGCGGTGCCACGCAGCCATGCTGGCAGGGCCTTCCTGAAGTCGGCCATACTCAGGCGGGCACGGCCCGTGGTTTGAATACGGGTTACCACCGGGTCGCGGTGGATGCGGGAGGCGATGTGGAAGACCTCGCCAAGCGCCAGGAGCCCCACGGTGATGACGATGACGGAGATTCCGTCGAAGAGCTGCGGCATGCCCAGCGTGAACCGGGCGGTTCCGCTGGGGCCGTCAATGCCGACGAGGGCCAGCGCGAGGCCGACGCCCAGGGCCGCGATGCCTCGAATCACGGATTCGGAGACGACGGCGGAGATGGCCAGGAAGGCGAATACTGCCAGGGCGAAGTACTCGGCCGGACCGAAGACGGTGGCCATCTTGACCAGGGTTGGTGCGAAGAAGACCACAAGGGTGGTGGCGATGAGGCCGCCGATAAATGCACCGATGGCGCAGGTGGCCAGGGCCTTTGCCGCCTGGCCGCTTTTGGCCATGCGGTGACCCTCGAAGGTGGAGGCGATGGCAGAGGAGTGGCCGGGGGTGTTGAGCAGGATTCCGGAAGTTGAGTCGCCGAAGAGGCCGCCGAAGTAGATCCCGGCAAACATGATGAAGGCCGCAGTGGGTTCCAGCGAAAAGGTGACAGGCAGCAGCAGGGCCACCGCCATGGCTGAGCCAAGTCCGGGGACGACGCCGACGGCGGTGCCCAGGAGGGCGCCGATCAGCACCCAGAGCAGGTTAATGGGGGTCAGGGCATTGGCGAAGCCGCCCATGAGGAGTTCGAGCTGTTCCATTTACAGGATTCCTCCTATGAAGCCAGAGGGCAGGCTGAGGCCGAGCGCGCCGCCAAAGGCGAGTTGGATGGTTGAGGAGAAGAGCAGGCCCAGGCCAATGTCGAAGAACGGACGGCGGCTGCCGAGAGCGTAGGCGACGAGCCAGAACAACGATGCCGCAGTGATGATCCAGCCCAGCGGTTCCAGCAGCAGGACAAAGGCCACGACGCCTCCAAGCATCAGGCCGACCGTGCGCCAATCGGAATAGGTTTTCCACGTTTTGCCGGGGCTTGGAAGTGGGGCAGCTTCATACGCGGCATCTTCTTCCTTCCCCAGGTGTCCGAGGTCGTGCAGCATGTCAGCGGAGAACTGGCCGTGCCCGGGATGGATGGTGTTGTCCGGGACGTTAGGTTTACGAAGGATTTGGATGGCCAGCAGCGTGGCTGCGAGGTAGAGGACAATGCACACGAGAATCGGGAAGAACTGAGGCCCGGGGGCTGACTTGCCCTGCACGTTCATCGTCACAGTGCCGATGGTGAGGACTATTGCCACTGCGTAAAGTACCGAAACCACAACAAATTCGCTGCGGCCGGTCCCAAAGCGGGGCTTGGGAGTGCCCTGTGGATCCATGACGGCTCCCGCTTCGGACTGGTGCTGGGTGATGCTCATAGGCCGAGGTCCTTTACGATTTCTTGGGCAGTTGCAACTTCAGCAGCTACGAACTGCTCGAATTCTTCGCCGGTTGAGAATGTGTCCGTCCAGCTGTTGCGCTTGAGGGCGCCCTGCCATTGCGCGCTGTCCCGCATCTCGGTGACGATCTTTATGAATTCCGCTTTCGCTTCCTCCGTGGTGCCGGGCGCCGCCACAAACCCCCGCCAGTTCGACATGGCCGCATCCACGCCCTGTTCTTTGAAGGTGGGAACGTCAACGCCCTCCAGCCGCTCCTCTGAGGAGATGGCCAAAGCACGCAGGGTTCCGGCTTCGATCTGGTCCCTGACCTCGTTGTAGCCGGACATGCCGGCGGCCGTGGTGTGGGACAACAGGGAGGTCAGCGCCTCGCCTCCTCCGGAGTAGGCGATGTAATTAACATCTTTCGGATCCATCCCGACGGTTTTGGCCACTATGGCGCTGAGCAGATGGTCGATGGAACCCAGAGAACCGCCTCCGATCGAGGTTCCGCCGGGATCCGATGTCCAGGCGTCCAGGAACTCATCGAGTGTCTGGAACCTGGAATCGGCAGGAACAACCAGGGCAGCGTAGTCATCGGCCATTCGGGCGATGGGAACAACGTCCGCCATGGACTCCGGGTTGTCGCCGAGCTCGATGGCCCCCACCATCACTCCGCCCGTCACCAGGAGGGCATCCTCGCGTCCTGGCGTCTGGACAAATTGGCTTAGTCCGATGGTCCCGCCGGCGCCGGGGACATTCACCACCTGCGGGTTGTTGACCACGCCGTCGCTCTTGAGCGCCTGCTGTCCTTCGCGCGCAAATCCATCCCATCCGCCACCAGGTGCTGCCGGGGCGATGAGGGTCAGTTTGTTCCTTGCGGTGCTGGTTCCGCCGGCGGTACCGGCATTGAGGAACGCAAGCGCAGCAATCACGGCGACGACCACGCCGAACACGGCATTGCGTAGGGGCTTTTTCATATCTCTCGTTCCGTAACGGCGTTGTTGAGCGGGCCAAGTCAGGTGAACGGTACTTTGCGTATGACATCCCGGCATTTGAGGATGAAGTGCGCATACATTTGTACACAATCGAATACAGTTATACCTGTGAGTCACGTCACCGGCAAGTCACAGCCCGAAAAAGCGCTCTTGTGCCGGGCGGCTAAGTTTGTATACAGTCGTATGCAACGGCAACGAAAGGACAAGGGATGTCTCTCGGAAAAGGTTTGAAGCCTCAGGACATTGAGGCTGTAGACGTGCTTGTGGTGGGCGGCGGGAACGCAGGCTTCACTGCAGCGCACGCAGCAGCAGTGCGCGGCCGGAAGGTAGTCCTGCTCGAAAAGGGCAGCGAAGACATGGCGGGCGGGAACAGCTTCTACACCGCGGGCGCCACCCGCATAGCCCACGATGGCCTCGCCGATCTGCTGGACTGGGTGGAACCGGACGAACGGCACAGCCGCACCGAAGTTCCGCCCTACTCCGCGGACGAATACGCCGCTGACCTTGCCAAGGTCACCGAAGGCCGGAACGACCCGGACCTGACCAAGGTGCTGGTTGAGGAATCCCAGCCCACGCTGCGCTGGCTCAACAGCCTGGGATTGAAGTACCGCTTGATGTACGAACGCCAGGCGTTTGAACGCCCCGATGGGTCGTACCTGTTCTGGGGTGGTCTCCACGTCGGTAACGTCGGCGGAGGCGAAGGACTGATCGAGGACCATACCCGGGTAGCCGCAGAGCTTGGCATCGATGTCCGGTACAGCCACGCGGCAAAAAGCCTCATCGTCGAGGGCGGCCGAGTGGTTGGCATCGTCACGGATTCCCCCTCGGGTGAACTGTCACTGCACGCCGAGTCAGTCATCCTCACGGCAGGAGGTTTCGAAGCCGATCCCCAACTGCGCAGGGAGTACCTGGGGGAAGGCTGGGAAAACGCCAAGGTCAGGGGCACGCCGAATAACACCGGCGACATGATCGCTGCTGCCCTTGCGGTCGGAGCAGCACGAGGGGGCGATTGGGGAACGTGCCACAGTGTTCAGTGGGACGCCTTCACCGCCACCAATGAGAGCAACCGTGAGCTGACCAACCGTTTGACCCGCCAGAGCTACCCGTTCGGCATCATCGTCAATACCAACGGTGAGCGGTTCCTGGATGAAGGGGCCGACTTCCGCAACTACACCTATGCCAAGTACGGCAAGGAGATCCTGAAGCAGCCCGGATCCGTGGCGTACCAGATCTTTGATGCGACCCTGCGCCCCATGCTGCGCACTGAAGAGTACGACATGCCGGGCATATCGGTGGAAGTGGCGGACACCCTGGAAGAGCTGGCGGCCAAGATCGGCATTGACGCCGAAAAGCTGTCAAAGACCGTGAGTGACTTCAACAACTCGATCGACCGCAGCATCACCTTCGATCCCAATATCAAAGATGGCCGCGCCGCCGCCACCGAGCCTGTGAAGAGCAACTGGGCCGCCCCGATCGAAACGGGCCCCTTCTACGCCTACGGTGTCACCTGCGGAATCACGTTTACGTTCGGCGGCATCAAAGCAGACACCCACGGCCGGGTTCTCGACAGCGAGGGGAAGCACATCGAAGGCCTGTACGTGGCGGGCGAAATGCTCGGCGGCCTGTTCAGCGCCAACTATCCGGGAGGCAGCGGGCTTGCTGCCGGATGTGTTTTTGGCCGACGGGCCGGCGTTCTCGCGTAAAGTTCCTTACAAGAGAATTGCCCAGCAGTAGCCATTCCAATGCCTCAAGGACCAGTCACGTGACGGACACAGCAACCGCCCGCATCGACGGAGAAAGCATCTTCCAGACCCTGCGGAGCGAGATCCTGTCCGGAGTGCACCAGCCTGGTACTGCTATTCGGGAAACATCGCTGGCCCAACGTTTCGGCGTCTCCCGGACCCCGGTCCGGGAGGCGCTGTCCCGCCTCCAGCAGGAGCGGCTTCTTGAGCGCGTCGACAGGGGCCTGCAAGTGCCCCAGGTGGACCCGCAGCAGGTCATCCAGATCTACGATATGCGCATCCTCCTCGAAGAAGAGGCCGCGCGCCAGGCAGCACGGTCGAGGCAGTTCCCGGACCTGATGCGGCTTGAAGCATTGCTGCAGCGCGACCGGCAACTGCAGGAACCGGATGACCATACTAGGATCACCACTAACCTGGAGTTCCATGCCGCCATCTGGAACTGCGCGCACAATCCCGTCCTCACAGACCTGTTGGACCGGTTGTCGACGCACCTGATCCATGCACCCCGGTCCACGCTCTCCACGGGGAACCGGTGGGCCGAGTCCCTGGACGAGCATGAATCCCTGATCCACGCCATCGAGCAGCAGGACGGCGACGCCGCCGGGAAAATTGCCAGGCAGCACATGGAAACAGCACGCGCCCTGCGTCTGCAGCTTCTCCGCGAGACGGCCCTGCAACATCCGCTGGGCAGTTCCCGCCGTTAATTCAGGCCAGCGGCCGACGGCGGGAGGTTCCCGCCGTCGGCCGCTTCCGTTTGTGTGCCTAGGAGCTGAAGGGGACTTTCTCCCAGCTCAGGACTTCGGCGCCGTCGGCGCTGTTGCCGGCCACCGTGAACCGGACGTAGTTGGTGGCGTTGGCCGAGCCGTCCACGGTGATGCGCTGCAGGTCGTCGGCGGGGGCCTGGCCGTAGATGTCCAGCCACGGTGAGCCCTCGGCCAGGGGCTGGTTCTCGGCGAAGATGTGGCTGTCGCCGTTGATGAGGTAGACAGGGCGGTCAAAGCCGTTGGTTTCCTCGACAATGGCCTGGACGATCCCGCGGACCCCGGACACCAGGTCAGGGTTGGCCGTGGCAGCGGCGAGCAGCGACGGGTCGAACATGTCGGCCTGGGTCATCAGCACCACGGCGCGGTCGTTGCGGCGCTCGGCGTCATCGAACGTTTCGCGGATCTGGCCCAGGACGTCGTCCGTCCGGTGCTCAACTTCGGCCAGCTGCTCGGGGGTGGCCGTGGTTTCGCCCAGGCCGCTCCACGGCAGCAGCGAGTTGTTGCTGCCCTGGATGTTCAGCACGGAAAAGGCCACTCGGTTCTGGGTGAAGCGGACGTTCTCCGGCAGTCCAAGGCTCTCCTGGGTCTTGACCGGCATGGTGGCGCCCAGGGTCTTGCCGGGTTCGTTGAAGAAGACGTCCCGCAGCTTGTCCAGCCGTTCCAGCGGGTTGTAGGCCCCATTGTTGGTGCGGTGGCAGTCCACCCACTCGTTGTCGCCCGGGGTGAAGACCAGCGGGTGCTCGAAGGTGTCGAACTGGGTGCGGATGTTGGCGAAGTACTCATCCGAGCAGACCGAGGAGCCATTCTTGATGTCTCCCACGTGGGTGACGAACTTCAGCGTACTGTCGGCGTTGATGTCCTGGATGCGGGCGGGGAATTTCGCGATTTCGGCCTCGCCGTAGGGGATGTCGCCCATGACGCCGAAGGTGAAGGCGTCGCTGGTGCTGTCAGCGGCCGTGGCCGGCTGGGACACAAGGAGGCCAAGCGCGAGGACGGCTGCCGCCGTCGTGGTTTTAATGGTCTTTGAAGGCATGGAACGCACTCCTGTTTCTCTGGGAAGGGCTACGCCGCGCGGGCGGTGAGGAACTGCTGCAGTCCGGCGAGGTCGTCGGTGTTGATGTGGTCCACCCCGGCGTCGACGAGTTCATTCCAGACCGCGTCACGCGCGTCGCCCGGCATGTCCGGGGTGGCCCAGAAGCGGACGCGGTAACCGTTCGCGTGCGCCTCGGCAACGTAGCCGTGCAGCTTGGTGCGCTCAGCCTCGGGCATGGGTCCGACGCCCTGCCAAGTGAAAAGCCTCGTCCAGTTGTCGCTGACCAGCGGCATCAGGTCGGCGGGCCTGCCGGAGGTGAGGTCGGCGGAGCGGCCGTCGTAGAAGCTGAACCGCTTCTCCTGTGCCTGCATGGTGGCCAGCGGGCGGTTGCCGCTGATGACGGCGGTGACCGGGCCGGTCTTGGTGGTGCCGTGGGTGTAGCGGCTCATGATGTCGCGGTGCTCGGCCAGTTCCTGCTCGATGGCGGCGTAGGTGGCCTCGCCTTCGCTCTTGATGTCGATCAGGAGCTGCAGGCTGCCGTCCCAGTGCGGGTAGACGCTGTGGCCCTGCTGGCTGCGGACCAGGTCCTGCAGCGGGTCAAGGTAGAGGCTTTCGAGTGTGACGCCGGGCTGGACGTCCTCCAGGTCGTGGGCCACCAGCAGCTCGCCGTCCACCAGCCAGACGTCCGCTTCGACACTGGTAAAGCCGTGCTCCAGCGCGTCGAACAGGGGGCGGTCATGCTCATAGTCGTTGTGCGCATGTGCCTGGGCCAGCGGTTGGCCGACGACGACGGGAGCGGGCTTGGTTGCCTCGGCCTGGGCCGGTGCTGCGGCCGTCCCTGCCAGGGAGGCGAGGATGGCGACGGCGGCAAGGGTGCTTTTCACGAACACGGAGTACTCCTGGTACCTCGGGGATGTCCGCCCGGGCGATGGGGTGCGCCGGGCAGAAGGGGTGCCTGAAAAGACTGCTGGTTACGGGAAAACGGCGAAGGACCTGTTGTTTGCCGGCGGGTGAACTGGAAGGGACCAATCCCCTGCCGCGGCCGCCGGCATGCCAAGGCTTATCCCTGCGTTACGGCGCCCCGAGGTAGATGCTGACGGCCGTACCGCCGCTGGGGGCGGGAGAAATCTCCAGCCGTCCGCCGTGGGCGGCAGCGATCCTGGCGCACGTGGCGAGGCCCAGCCCGGTGCCGGCGGGGTCGCCCGCCCTATGCAGCCGGACCAGGGGTTCGACTACCCTGCGCCGGTCTGTGGCCGCGATCCCTTTGCCGTTGTCCTCCACCCGGACCACTGCACCGGCTCCGGCTCCCTGCCCGCTGACGGTGATGACGGGGGGAACGCCCGGGCGCCGGTAGGCCACCGCGTTCTGGATCAGGTTCTGCAGGGCCACGCGCAGCTGGCTTTCGTCGGCGTCGAGAGAGAAATCCTCACAGTGCACTACGGCGCCGGCTTCCTGCAGGCCCAGCCTCAGGTCCTCGGTGGCGTCCCTGACCAGGCTTGCCAGCGACAGCCGGGACCGGGACAGGGAGCCGCCGACGGTAGAGAACGCCAGCAGCTCCTCCACCATGGACAGCATCCTCCGCGCGCTGCCGCCGACGATTTCCAGGTACTCTGCGGCCTCTTCCGTGTGGCCCGATTCTGCGTCTGTGGCACCCAGCTCGACGTAGCCCAGGATGGAGGTCAGCGGGTTGCGGAGGTCGTGGCTGACCCGGCCGGTGAATTCGGCGAGCCGCTCATTACTGTCCCTGGCTTCATCCAGGGCGGTGGCCAGGGCACCATGAAGTGCCGTGACCCGCCGGGCGGCCAGCAGGCGGGTGTGCAGGATGAAAGGGTCCAGCGGTTTGGCCACGTAGTCGTCCGCTCCGGCCCTCATGCCTTCCAATACGTCCTCCTGGGCGCCGTGCGAGGTCAGCAGCATGACGTACGCATAGGTGCCTGTTTCGGCGGCCCGGATGGCCCGGCACAGATCAAACCCATCCAGCCCGGGCATCATCACGTCGCTGATTACCACCTGGGGACGCCATTGCTGGTAAAGCTGCCACGCGGCATCGCCGTCCGCAGCGACGATGCAGTGATGCCCGGATTTCTCCACTGCGGCTTTCGCCACGAGCCGGGACCCTTCGTCGTCGTCGGCAACCAGCACCGTCATGGCGGCCCCGGGATTGTCATCCAGCAGTCCGGGAACCTTCGCGGCTTCCATGTCAGGGAGGTGCAGTCCTCCCGGCGCACTGGAGTTCGAATCAACCGTCATGATGCCCCCCGTTCACCGTCACGAAGCCGCCCTCCACCAGCGCGCTGGACCTATCGTCCCACGGGACAGGCTGGCCCGTGATGGCAACGGCAAAACGACGGCGGGAGGCTTGGTTCTAGCGGTCGTCCGCTTCTGCCTGCTGCCTTGTCATAAAGCGAGGACCGGTGGTTGACCCTGTCGAAACCGCTCGACACCAACCTCCTCAGCGAGCAAAAACTAGCAGCCGCTGATGATTGCTATTTGTTAGAGAAGAACGCTGTCATAACAATGACGCCGCCGACGAGCCCCAGGACACGGAGCACCTTTCCTGCCGTGGCCTTCACTCCCTGTTCTTCTGCCTTACGAGCGGTCATAAAGGCCACCACACCAAAGGTGATCCCAAAAATACATAACCCTACGACACCGAAAATAATCGAGTTCCGCCGATATCTTTGGCCAAGCACAAATCCCCGGAAGTAAGAATCTGCTCATCAACGGACATAGTGCCCCTACTGGTTTTTGGGGATCAGAAAAGTAAGCGAAAGTTAGCCTAACCGCTGCGCATGTTTTCGACATGCTGTGACTTTAGGACGGGCTTATCGCGCAACAGAGGCATTGACATGTATTTTGTTGCTTCAACAGCTTGGTTAAACGCTGCTCTGCTATGGCAGCAACCAACAGTCTTGTAGGGGGACCGATGGAGTTCGCAGAAAAACTTTCCGCTTTGGCAGCAAAGGTGCGCCAGCAGCGGGATGTGATCCAAACAGAAGAGGCAACGAAGAACGCGTTCGTGATGCCGTTCATCTCCACCATCCTTGGTTATGACGTTTTCAATCCCTTGGAAGTCGTGCCCGAGTTCATCGCGGACGTCGGGCTCAAGAAGGGCGAGAAGATTGACTATGCCATCGTCAAGGACGGCGAAGTCCAGATCCTGATCGAGTGCAAGAAGTCGACCGAACCGGTAAAAATTGAGCACGCGTCCCAGCTTTTCAGGTACTTCGCCGTGACCAATGCCAGGATCGCAATTCTCACCAACGGCGAGGTTTATCAGTTTTTCACCGACCTGGATGCGCCTAACCGTATGGATGCCAAGCCTTTCCTCGTGCTCGATCTCAACGACATCGACCAGTCACTGATCCCGGAACTGCAAAAACTGTCGAAGGAAGTCTTCGACCTCGATTCAATAATCAGCGCAGCGGGCGAACTGAAATACATCGGTGAACTGAAGCGGACGCTGGCGGCGCAGTTCAAGGAGCCTGAGGATGAATGGGTGAAGTTCCTGACCGGACGCGTTTACCCGGGCCCCTACACCCAAAAGGTGCGGGAACAGTTCACCGCCTTGGTATCCAAGGCGTCAAAACAGTTCTTGAATGACCAGGTCAACGAACGGCTGAAGAAAGCGCTGGGCGCACCCGGCTTCCCGCAAAACGAAGAAGTCGCAGTGGCTGCAACCGTCACCAGCGCTCCCGTCGCCGAAGCAGACCTAGCCGAGGCTGATGGCTTGGAGACGACCTTGGAAGAGATCGAGGGTTACCAGATCGTGCGGGCCATTGTCTGCAGCGAGGTTAAGCCAGCTCGTGTAGTACAGCGCGACGCCAAGTCGTACTTTGCAGTTCTACTGGACGACAACAACCGCAAGCCGATTGCGCGCCTGCACTTCAACCGGACGCAGAAGTACATTGGGATCTTCGACGAGAACAAGGAAGAAACCCGAGTACCCATCGCTTCCTTGGAGGAGATCTACGAACACACCGAGGCGCTGCGTGCGAGCGTCAAGAGCTACCTGCAGCCGCAATCCTGACCACTTCTGACTAACAACCCGCACAAGGGGGCGCTGGTGGTATCGGGTTTCGGCAATAAGGACTCTTCAGGTGTGCCTGCCAACGGCCATGACATTCCAGGCGTGAGGCGTTCGCCGAGCGGTCGTATCCCACAGTGGGCGATTGATGAGGCACTCGGCAAGCTTGAGAATCCCGAGCCCTGGCGGACGGCGGCAACCCAAGGCGCAGGAAAGAGGCGTCGCTTCCGGGAGACCAAGGCAGGTCGCACCCGTAAGTGGAGATCAGGGGTGGCCACGGTTCTTGGCGTCGGGCTCGTCGTCGGACTCTACTTCGCGCCATCATTGTTCGATCGGTACATCTTGTCGCAGGCACTGCCCCACTTGCCCGGCTCTGAAGTCCCGCCGCCAGGTTTTGAAGCCGCTTCATCCCCACTTGGTATCCCGCCTGCCAGCACCGGGTCGACGGCGTATGTCCTGCAGGAGTCGCCCGATGCGGACCAGCCGTTTGTGGCCTACGATCCGTGCCGTCCCGTTCACTACGTTGTCCGGACGGACCTGGCACCGCCCGGCACGGACCAGCTCATACAGGAGGCCGTGTCCGCCGTGTCCGCTGCTTCCGGACTGCAGTTCGTGTACGACGGGATCACGTCCGAAGCACCGACGAAGGTTCGAGAGGCGTACCAGCCTGATCGCTACGGCAAGAGATGGGCGCCGGTCCTGATTGCGTGGTCCACGCCGGAAGAGGCCCCTGAGCTGACGGGAAGAATTGCAGGAACGGGAGGCAGCGCCTCGATCCAGGTTCCGGGTGAGCCCTACGTGTACGTCACGGGCCAGGTACAGCTGGATGCGCCAGGACTGACTGAAACACTGGCCTCTCCGAATGGCCCGGCGTCGATTCGAGCCATCATCATGCACGAACTGGCGCATGTTGTCGGTCTCGGCCACGTGAACGATCCCACGCAGCTGATGTACGAAGAGAACAGCGGGCAACTGGACTTCGGCGACGGCGACCGCGCCGGGCTTGCGCTGCTGGGAACCGGCAAGTGCGTCCCGCGTTTATGAAGTGATGCTCCGCTTAGGGAGGTCCTGCCAGTACCCGTTTCAGCAGGGACTCCCACAGGCGCCGCGAAAAGCCGTTGACTGGAGGAAGGCCGGGCACGCCCCGGCAGCGACGTCATCAACGAGGGAGACTTCATGCACACTCGAACACTTGGGCAAGGTCTGCAGGTATCGGCTGTTGGCCTTGGCTGCATGGGAATGTCACAGAGCTACGGCCCCAACCCCGGGGACCGGCAGGCGATGATCGGGGTGCTGCGGGACGCCGTCGGGATGGGCATCAATTTCTTTGACACGGCGGAGGTGTATGGCCCGTTCGTCAACGAGGAGCTCGTCGGCGAAGCCCTCGCGCCGGTCAAGGACGAGGTGGTCATCGCCACAAAGTTCGGCTGGCGGATCGAGAACGGCAAATCCATAGGACTCGACAGTTCGCCGGAGCGGATCAAACGCGTGGCGGAGGAGTCACTCCGCCGGCTGCGCGTCGACACGCTTGACCTCTTTTACCAGCACCGGGTGGACCCCAATGTGCCTATTGAAGAGGTGGCCGGTGCCGTCGGCGAACTCGTCCAGGCCGGCAAGGTCCGCCACTTCGGGCTGTCCGAGGCCTCGGCTGCGACCATCCGTGCAGCGCATGCCGTCTTTCCGGTAACGGCTGTGCAGAGCGAGTACTCGCTGTGGACGCGGGACCCGGAGCCGGAAGTGCTGCCCACCCTGGCAGAACTGGGGATCGGGTTCGTGCCCTTCAGCCCGCTCGGCAAGGGCTTCCTCACCGGCACCGTAGACACGTCCACAGAATTCGCGGAAGGTGACGTCCGCGGCACCATCCCGCGCTTCACGGCCGAGAACCGCGCCGCTAACCAGGCGTTGGTGGACCACGTCGCAGGACTGGCCGCCGCCAAGAACGCCACCCCCGGACAAATCGCGCTGGCATGGCTCCTGGCACAGCAGCCATGGATCGTGCCGATCCCGGGGACACGCCGTCGCGAGCGCCTCGAGGAGAACGCAGCCGCCACCACCGTGGCGTTGTCCGCCGATGAGGTCGCCGATCTGAATGCTGTCGCCAGCCGGATCGGCGTGCAGGGAAACCGCTACAACGTCCTGCACATGGGCCTCGTCGGGCGGTAACGGCCTAACGCGCCTCACTCGGAAGCGGCCGACGGCGGGAGGTCCCCGCCGTCGACCGCGTTTCTGTTTGGTGGGGGTCGCTTCCCCAGTTGGTCCCGCTGGCACTCCTAGAACTGCCCGGTGGGGCCGCTGTCCTTGACTTCGCCGCGCCAGCCGCCGGTTTCGGTACCGCGCGATTCGATGAAGGCCTTGAACTTACGCATGTCCGCCTTCACCTGCATCTCGTCAATCTTCAGTGCCGCGCCTGCCTTTTCAGTGACGGTTTCCGGCGCCCATTCGAAATGGACCCTGACCTTGGTGTGGTTGGCATCCACCGGCGTGAACCTGATGATGCCGGCATGGGATTTGCCGTCGGTGCTGCGCCAGGCGATCCGGTCGTCAGGCTCCTGGTCAACGATCTCAGTATCGAATTCCCGCTGCACGCCACCCACTTTGGTTACCCAGTGGTTGGTGGTGTCGGTCAGCTGGGTTACGGATTCCACGCCGGACATGAACTGCGGAAAGGATTCGAACTGGGTCCACTGGTTGTACGCGGTCCGCACCGGGACATCGACTTCAACGGTCTCTTCAACGTGTTCCATTCTGCTTGCTCCTCATGACGGACGGCCGCAACAGCGGACCGGCAGCACTGGCAATCCTGCCAGTCAGGCAGCCGCCACACTTTCACCATAATTCCGCCCGTCACCGGGGTCCAGACCCTAAAATTGCAGGTCGGGATGGACGAATTGGCGGCGCCAGCCGGTAGATTTGAGCCGATGATTTCCATTGACCGGGACGACCCCGCACGCGCCGACGTCCATCAACTCCTCAGCGAACACCTGGCGGATATGTACGCCACTTCACCCGCCGAAAGTGTCCACGCCCTGGACCACTCCGCCCTGTCCGTACCGTCCATCACGTTCTGGACGGCCCGCGAGAACGGTGATCTGCTGGGGTGCGGCGCGCTCAAGCTCCTGGATTCCCCGTCCGGGCCAGCGATGCACGGCGAGATCAAGTCCATGCGCACCACGGCCAGAGCACGCGGCCGGGGCGTGGCTACCTTGATGCTCCGGCACATCCTCGACGACGCCCGCGCCCGGAACCTGGAGCGCGTCTACCTCGAGACGGGAACCGAGGACTACTTCGCCCCCGCGCGGCGGCTGTATGCACGGCACGGCTTCACCGAGTGCCCGCCGTTTGCCGGCTACACCCTGGATCCGCACAGCGTTTTCATGGAACTGGGCCTGTAGCGGGGACCCCGCAGCCAGCGGGCTCGAGAACTGACGTCACACAACGCGACAGCATCCCGCTCCGGACAGGCAACGGCCTACCCTTGACAGGTGACTTTGACTAAGATGCGCACCGCCGCCGCGAGCTCGCTCGCCGCCGCCGGTCTCCTGATTTCCCTCGCCGCCTGCTCCTCGCCGGCCGCCACCCAGCCAACCACTTCCGCACCGGCTTCCACCGCAGCGGCCTCAGCCAGCGCCGACGCCGGACCCTGCGAAGGCGTGAAGGTCATCGTGGATTCGGGCGCCCTCAAGCAGGACGCCGCCGACACCTCCGTTTGCGTGGATGTGGACGAGCCCACCGTCGCTTCCGAGATTCTCGACAAGGCTGACGTGAAAACCGAGGGCACCGAGCAGTACCCCACCGAACTGGTCTGCCGCGTGAACGGTGTCCCCGCCGCGGACTTCGACATTACCCACAAGGCCGGCACGTACCGTGAAGAATGCAAGGGGATGCCCGCCGCCTTCGCCTACTGGTCCCTCTGGGTGAAGCCCGCCTCCGGTGACTGGGCCTATGCCCAGGAAGGCCACGCCACCCTGAAAGTGAGCCCCGGCGAGAGCCTGGAACTGCTCTACACGGTCGACGGCGAACCGGCCGCCCCCAAGGCATGACCTTCCGACCCGCGCCGTTACGCGCCGCGGCGGCCCTGGCCGCCATCTTCGTCGCGGCGCGGGTCATCTACCGCATCCTTTTCCACGGGACGGCCATTGGCGGGCCGCTCCTGCTTGACCTGCCCGCAATCCGGCTGCCTGCCCCGTACGCCCACGTGGTCCTCCTCGGCCCCGTCACGGGATCCGGGCTGTGGGAGGCGGTGCTGTCCGCCCTGCCGATTGCCGGCGTGATCCTCGGTTTCGGCTTGCTCAACGCCTTCGTGGACGTGGCGCGCGGCTTCGTGCACCTGGCCCGCCGCGGCCCTGTGCAGGGTTTGGCGCGGACACTTGTGGTGGCGTGGGCGGCCCTTCCTGCACTGGCCGACGCCGTTGCCTCCGTGCGCCTGGCCTTCCGGCTGCGGGGTGAAAAGTTTGGAGCACGCGCCCTGGTGCCCGTGCTGGAGCGTACCCTTGAGCACGCAGGCCGGGTTGCCGCCGCCCTGGAGCTGCGGGGCTTCGGGAGCCGGGCGGCGCACCGCCCCGGCCAAAGTACAGAAGCGCCGGTCCTCATCCGGGACGCACAGTTCCGCATTGGTGGCGCGCAGGTGGCTGTGGCGAAATTCAAGCCGCCGCGCGGCTCAATAAACGTCATTACCGGGCCGACGGGCTCCGGCAAGTCCACCATCCTGGGGGGCATCGCCGGCCTCCTCTCCCACGTTGACGGCGGGGAAATTTCCGGCACCGTCAGCGTCGGCGGAATAGACCGTGCCGCCACGCCGCCGCGCGATACTGCCCGCCACATCGGCGTCGTCCTGCAGAATCCCCGCGCTGCGTTCGCCAGCACCCGCGTCCGGGACGAGATCTCCCTCGCCCTTGAGCTGCGCGGTGCCCCATCCGCTTCCGCCAAGGCCCGCGTGCTGGAGGTCGCCGGGCGTATCGGGGTGACGGACCTGCTGGACCGGAATCTCAGCACCCTCTCAGCCGGTGAGGCAACACTCGTCGCCATCGCTGCTGCCGTGGTGGATCATCCGGCCCTGCTGCTCGTGGATGAGCCCCTGGCGGACCTCGACACCGCCGCCCGCGGACGCGTCATCGCCGTGCTTCACGCCCTCGCCCGCGACGCCGGCGTCTGCGTCATTGTGGCGGAGCACCTTGCGGAAGCGCTCGTGCCGGTGGCCGATTCCTGGTGGACCATCGACGACGGCGCGCTGGTTCCGGGTGCCGCGCCCGCGCCGTCGCACCCTCTCGAGGCCCGTCCGATGCCGGTAGAGCCAACGGACCTCACACCCGTGCTGACGGCGACAAACCTTGCGGTGCACCGCAAGGGCCAGCCGCTCGTGCGCGACGCATCCCTGACCCTGCACCGCGGTGAAGTGGTGGCCCTGGTGGGGCCAAACGGGGCCGGGAAGTCTTCCCTCCTGGTGGCGCTCGCCCTGGGTGAAGGCACGGCGGGTGAAGGAAAGAGCGGTCCGAAAACGTACGACGGCGGCACGGTCGACGGGGGCCGCGTCGCCTTGGTGCCAGACGCCTCGGACGACCTTTTCACCAGGGATACGGTGGCAGGAGAGCTCCGCGCCGCCGAACGGCGGCTGGCCCGCCGCAAGAATGGCGGACAGCCGGAGCCCGGTTCTGCAGCTGCACACCTTGCCCGTCTGCGGGGAGACGTCAGTATTCCCATTGGCCACGAGCATCCCCGGGACCTCTCTGCAGGAGAGCGCAGGATCCTTGCCATCACGCTGCAGACCATGGACGACCCCCAGGTCCTCCTGATCGACGAGCCCACCCGTGGACTTGATCCGGCCGCGCGCACAGCAGTCTCGGCGGCGCTGCGTGCAGCGGCGGACACCGGCACGGCCGTCCTGATCGCCACGCACGACCTCGACTTCGCCCACGGCCTCGGCGCCCGGATCCTCCCGATGCGTGACGGCGTCGCGCCCTCTGCCGCGGCCGGTGCACCCGAACCGACCCTTCCGGATCTCCAACTGACAGCTGCCGGACCACAGCCAGAAGTCATCAACGAACAAGCAGATTCCCAGGCCCCGCAAAAACATCACCGCATCCGGCTGCCGCGCGGCGTCGAACTCGCAGTCCTCGCGGCCGCAAACATTCTGGCACTCGGCGCCTTCTGTTGGCCTTTGCTCGCCGCGGCCCTCCCCCAGGATGCCGCCGCTGCCCTCCCCTACGCGGCGTTGGCCATCGCGCCGTTAGCCGCGGTCGCCGTCGTCGTGTCCCTCGACGGTTCCGTCCGCTCGGCACACACGGTGGCGTTGCTCGGCGTCCTGGCCGCGGTCGGCTCGGCGGTGCGGGTGGCGAGCACCGGCGTCGGGGGCGTGGAGGCAGTCTTTATCCTGCTGATCCTGGCCGGGCGGGCGTTCGGTGCCCGTTTTGGCCTGCTCCTCGGCGCCGCCACCATCGCCGTCTCCAGCGTTCTGTGGGGTGGCGTTGGGCCCTGGACGCCGTTCCAAATCTTCGCGTGCGCGTGGGTGGGCGCCGGTGCAGGCCTGCTCCCCCGCCGGGTGCGGGGCAAAGCGGAACTGTGGATGCTGTGCGGCTACGGCGCCGTGGCGTCCTACCTGTTCGGTCTGCTGACCAACCTGTGGTTCTGGCCCTTCGCGGTGGGTGCCGGCACCGGCATCTCCTACGAGCCCGGCGCACCGCTGGCCACCAACCTCAGCAGCTTCCTGCTGTACTCGCTGGTGACGTCGACGGCGGGCTGGGACACCCTGCGGGCCGTCACCACGATCGTCGGAATCGTTGTGGTGGGGCGGGCGATTCTCGCCGCGTTCCGGCGGGTGAAGCCGGTCTCCAGCATGGGTAGCCAAGCCGCGACGGCGCACTCAACCCAAGCCAGGGACCGGCCGCAACTTAGGGTCTAAGGACCCCGCGGAAAGTAGCTCCTGCCGAAGGCCTTTGACTCGTATCGCGACCGTAAAGACTGCACATTGCCGCAGTCTCGGCTGGCGGGGAACCAGCCGAGACCTCGGTTTCAGGTGTGCGCGTTAGTGCGCCGTCACGTTGGACGAAGGCCGGCTAAATCTTCTGCCTCTCGTAATTGGCTTCCGGTCGGTGTCCATTGCCGCTGCCGTAGATGGGTGCTCCTGCGGCTGTGGCGTCCACGGCGTGCAGCGGTCCGGTGGCTGGGGCGGTGGATTCTTTGGTGGCGAGGATGAATTTTTGGTGGCCATGTTCATCGACGGCGGCGCGGACGGTGCGTCGCATGACGGAGTCGGAGAGTTGTTTACGGAGCCAGATGGGGTCCCGGCGAAGGTCCCGGGCGAGGGCGATGCAGAGGACGAGCAGCACGATAACGAAGGGCGCTGCGGCGACGATGGTCATCCGCTGAAGTCCGCCGAGTGCTTCGGCTGGTGTGTCACCGCCGGCCAGGAGCATCACGATCGCGACGGTACCCATCAGGGTTCCCCAGAACACGACGACGGGTTTGGAGGGTTTGAGGGTGCCGCGGGAGCTCAGTGAGCCCATCACGATGGAGGCAGAGTCGGCGCCCGTGACGAAGAAGATCGCGGTCAGGACCATAGCGAGGATGGCCAGGCCGACAGTAAGCCACTGGGGTGTACCGAGCCCGTTGAGCATCGCGAAGAGCGCACCGTCGAAGGAGATGGCGGGTGCACCGTCAACGATTGTCGCGATGCCGTCGCCGGTATCGGGAGTGCCGTCCGCGGCGCGCTGCTGGTGGATGGCTGTGCCGCCGAACACGGCGAACCACAGCAGGGAGACCAGGGACGGGACGAACAGCACGCCGGTGACGAACTGGCGAATGGTGCGTCCGCGGCTGATACGGGCGATGAACATGCCCACAAACGGGGTCCAGGACATCCACCAGACCCAGTAGAACACGGTCCAGCCCGAGAGCCAGGACCGCATTGTGTCATCCCCGGTGGCTTCGGTGCGGGCTGCCATCTCCGGCAGCTGCTGGATGTAGGAACCCAGGGCGGAGGGGATGAGGTTCAGGATGAACAGGGTGGGCCCGACGACGAACACGATGACGGCCAGAACGACGGCGAGGACCATGTTGGTGTTGGACAGGAACTGGATGCCCTTTTCCAGACCCGACACTGCCGAGGCGACGAAGCAGAACGTCAGGACGGCGATGATGATAACGAGCAGGGGTGTGGCGACTTCGCCGACGACGCCGTTGAACTGCAGGCCGCTGCCGATTTGCAGTGCTCCCAGGCCAAGGGACGCGGCGGAGCCAAAGAGGGTGGCGAAGATGGCGAGGATGTTGATGATTTTGCCGCCGATACCATCAACGGCCTTGCGGCCAAAGAGGGAGACGAACGATTCCGAGAGCAGGTTCTTGCGGCCCAGCCGGAAGGTGCTGTAGGCGATTGCGATACCGACGACGGCGTACATCGCCCAGGGGTGCAGGGTCCAGTGGAACACCGAGGTCGCCATCGCGGTTTCCACCGCTTCGGCTGTCTGCCCGTCCACGGTGCCCGGGGGCGGGGAAATGTAGTGGTACAGCGGCTCGGCGACACCGTAGAACATCAGGCCGATGCCCATGCCGCAGGCGAACATCATCGAGATCCAGGACCCGGTCCGGAACTCCGGGGCCTCTCCGTCCTTGCCCAGCGGGATGTTCCCGAAGCGTCCGACCGCCAGCCACAGGACGTACACGACGAAGACCGAGGAGAGGAGGACGAAGACCCATCCCGAGGTTCCGAGGACCCAGTTCAGCGCCAGTGTCGATGCGGCCGCCAGCCCATCGGTGTCGGTGAAACCCCACACCAGGAACGCAATGACCAGGGCACCGGTCACTACGATGATCGTCTTATCGAGCCCACGGGCGTGTTTCCTGAGTGCACCGCGCCGTTCGGCGACGCCGTCTTTTAGGTTTTCAAGGATCTTCACCTCCTCGGACTCGGTGCGGTGCAGGAGGGCGGTGTCATCCACGGGTGGCGCCGTTACCACCTCTTCTTCCGGCACGTCCGGAGCGGAATGTTTGGTGCTCATGGGAGCCTCTTTCAGCAAACGGTAGGGATTTTCGGGGCTTGCAGATGCGATGAAAGGCACTGCTGGGAAGTTGTCTTCCCATCAGGTCCCCACGGAGTGGGAAGCTGGGACGAGGGAACCGAAGGTTCCGGAGACTTTTGAAGGGTTAGTAGGAGGCCCGCCATTGGACGTCGACAAATTTGAACAGGGTGTTCATTGATTGAACATTCTCGATTGTGGCGCAGCTCACCCTGAACCACAAGGAGTATCTGCAAATATTTCGAACGTTACGTTCACTCAATGAACGGACTGGACGCGGAAGAGTGGGCGTAATACTGCCAGTCCGGACACGGAGGCTTCGTCAGAACGGCAGCGGCAGCCTGGCGGTCCTGCCGCCGTCGAGCGTGATGACCTCCCCGGTGAGAAAACCCGAATTATCGCCGGCCAGGAAAACAGCGAGGTCCCCTACGTCGCGAGGCTCGCCAATACGGCCCACGGGATGCAGCCTCTTCAAGGCGTCTCGCGCCTCTGCCGGTGCCGGCTGGGAGGCGAGATAGGTTTCGCTGAGTTCAGAGGCAATCCAGCCGGGGGCAATGGCGTTGCATCGAACGTTGTCGACGCCGAGATCCAGGGCGAGCGCTCTCGTCATCCCATGAATGCCCGCCTTGGATGCCGCATAAGCTGCGTGCTGGGGATTGGCGGCAATGCCTTCGATGGAGCCAATGTTGATGATGCTTCCGCCGCCGGCCTTACGAAACTGGGGAAGGACGGCCTGTGCAAGGAATAGCGGCGCCCGCAGATTCAGGGCAATCATGCTGTCCCACTCAGCGGGCGTGATCTCAGCGACACTGCGCTCGAACATGATGCCTGCGTTGTTGACGAGGATGTCCACCCCGCCAAGCCGGTCGACCACCTGATCGACGACCGCGGGAAGAACGGCCGTGTCCGCCAGGTCCGCGTGGATGCCAAACACCGAGGACCGGCCTTGCAGCTCCGGATCAAGTGAACGACGCTGAACGACGGCCACACGGGCGCCTTCGTCAAGGAAGCGGCCTACTACGCCCCTCCCGATCCCCTGGCCACCCCCGGTGACCAGGGCCTTCTTACCCAAAAGCTGCATAGTCGTGGTCAATCGGTTTCCGGGCTGGTGCAGAAGAAGCAGCTGTTGGCATCACAGTCGTCAGCAGCCGAATCGACAGCACCTTCGCTGCGGGTTGCTTCAGCATAAGGAGTGGCAGCCATGGCCTTATTCGCCGTACATCAAGCCGGCAAGGAATGAGTCCAGCTGCCGGCCCGGACCAGCCTCGCCGCCCCCAGTAGAGACAGGCCGCGCCTGCTCAAGGTACAAGCCTTCCCACGGCGAGCACTTAAGCTCCCCCGCTTCGTGGGAGACGCCTGTTTCAAAAGGAACGACAACGTCCCCTGTGGCCCCCGGCGAAAACTCCGGCGCGGACGGAGCATGCTCACGCCTCGCCACAGTGTTGCGGTGACCGAAAGCGGTAAAAATGGCGCGGTGCCCGATCGAGATAGACATGCTTGCTTTCCTTCCTTGACGCCGGCTTCGAGACGACGATGTCTCAAAACGGACCAAAATAAAATGAACGTGCCGTTCGATAAATGAACGTAATCCCAGTGTGGCACATCTCACGATTAGCGCGCAAGGGATGCCCTGCAGAAGTTCAGGGGGCGTGGGTGGGGCCCGCCTTGCAAAAGAACGTGAGGGTGGCCACAATAATATGTATGTTCATTTAATGAACGTGACGTTCAGGTAGCGGCGCGCCACTTGTTCCCGCCCGTGCATTCCTGAAAAGGAGGAATGACTATGCCGTACTGGCACCAAAAGCAGAAACAGAAACCGCGCAGGGAGCCTGCGGAAGTCCTCAGGGAGCGCGATGAGCGCCGGACCGCGGCATTGGTCCAATGCGTGAAGGAACTGTACGGCAGTCAACAGGGGCTGACGCACACCCTGGTGGCAGAGCGCACCGGCGTCCCGGTTCAGTACGTGCGCTGGAAGTACCCGTCCGTGGATCAGTTGCTACAGATGGCCGAGGCCTAGCCCGACAGGCTGTCCGCCATCCCGGATGCCGTACAGCCCGGCCCGTCAGACGTGAAGCGAAAGTTCAGGAGTTGCCCTGATCGATGCCGAGGAGGGCCTTAGCTATATCTCTGCTGGCCATACGGAGCTGTTCAATCGTGTCCGGCAGGCTGTCCGATTTCAGCCGCTGCTCCGGTCCGTTGACGGACACGATGCCTACCAGGGCGCCGCCTACGTCCCGGACCGGGACTGCCACGACAAAGAGGCCTTCTTCGAGTTCGCTGTCCAGAACTGCGTACCCCTGCTCCCGGATTGCGTGCAGTTCCTTGATGAGTGCGCCGGGTTTTGTGATGGTTCTTGAGGTATACGCTTCCAGCTTTTTGGGCAGCGCTTCAGCCACTTCTTCGTCGCTCATTTCCGCAAGCATGAGCTTGCCCGTGGCACTGGCATGCACCGGGTAGGTTTCACCCACGTACATGGTGACGTTCAGATACCGGGAGCCGGACGCTTCGGCAATCACGTCGTAGGCCAGCGCCTCCCGCACCATGGCAAAGCTGAGCGTCTCCTTAAGTACTGCCGCGTACTCCTCCAGGATGGGCTGCACCCTCGCAACAGCGCCGGCATAGGGATCGGCAAGCCGTCCCAGGCGCGCCATCTCCCAACCGAGGGTATAGCGGTTGTCAACCCGGTCAACGAATCCCGTTTGCTCCAGGCTCAGCAGCAGGCGGAAGGCCGTGGGGCGGGTCATTCCGACGGCCTGGGCCAGTTCGGTTACGGTGATTCCCGCCCTGTGCCGGCCGAGCTCACTGAGCAGGACTGTGGCTTTGATGACGGACTTGTTGGTGAGGTCAGCAGTCTCGCCGGGTGCGGTGTTGTCGCTGCCATTTCCCGCCTGCACGTCCAAATCTGCTTCCGCTGCCACATCGGCCCCCGGTCCCGGTTGGTTCAGTTCTGTCATGGCACAGCAGCCCTGACTGGTCTGCGTACCATCCTATGCCCCTTCAAAGAGCGAACAAGGCGTTCAAGACCGCAACGTTATGACCTGGCGGCGACAGATGCCAGGCCGGGCAACACTTACTTCCGACGGTTGTGGGTCAGCCGACCCTGGCGCCCTCGCGGGATATGGGTTCTCCAATGAGGAGCATGGTGGCAGTATCGATGCGCTCGTTGGCATCCTGTCCCTTGGCCAGCTCGGCCGCCTCCTCAACGCTGCTAACAACCGGCACTGAACCCAGGAGCGGCCGTCCTGCGGATTCGCGCATTTTCAACGTTGCCGTGAATGCGATGGCCGAGAAAAACATGATGTAAAAGGCCGGGGCATACGAGTTGCCGGTCACCTCGACGAGTACCTGGCTAACCAGTGGCGTCGTGCCGCCAAATATTGAAATGGCCAGGTTGTGTGTGAGGCCGACGCCGCCAAAGCGTGAGGCCGTGGGAAACAGCTCGGACATTACCGCACCGGTCAACGCGAGGAACAATGCGCTGGGCACCATGACCAGGAACATGGCCAGATACAACGACCAGAGGGTACCAAAATGCATCAGCCAGAATGCCGGCAACAGCAGGATGAGGTTGCCGATAGTGGCCATGATGTAGATGGGGCGGCGGCCAATGCGGTCCGACCAGTGACCGACCAGTGGAATCAGGACGGCCTGCAGTACCAGCACGAGCACTGCCGCCACAGCGGTGTGGACCGTTGGCGACCCCACCTGCGTTTCCAGGTACGTAGGCATGTAGCTCGTCAACATGTAGGACGAGGTTCCGTCGGCGGCAATCAACGCGAAGCCAATGAGGATCTGGTGCCAGTAGTGCTTCAGGATGTTCGGCAGGTTATGCCTGACGAAAATGGGGTTGTCGTTCTTATCCTCGGCGTTATCCTGGGCAACCTCAAAGCTCGGTGACTCCGGGATGCGGCTGCGGAGACAGATCGCAAGGATGCCCAGGGGAAGGGCGAGCAGGAACGGAATCCGCCAGCCGCCGTCGAGCATGGCTGAAGCACCCCACGCGGACGTCGTCACCTCCGTGGTCACAGCCACCACTCCGGCGCCCGCAGCGAAACCAAGCATCGATCCTGAATTCAGCAGGGCCGTCATGAACCCGCGGTGGCGGTCTGGGGAAAACTCGGAAATGTAGGTTGCAGCGCCGGAATACTCGCCACCGGTGGAAAAACCCTGCAGCATCTTCAACAGGTACAGGGGAATGATGACCCACAGCCCTACCTGCCCGGCGGTGGGCAGCAGGCCAATGATGGTGGTGGCGGCGGCCATCAGTGCCATCGTAAAGAAGAGCACTTTCCGGCGTCCGATCCTGTCACCCAGCGGGCCGAGAATCATTCCACCGAGGGGCCGCACCACGAAGGAGACGGCGAATCCCAGAAGCGTGACCAGCAGGCCCATCCGCTCGTCCATGCCCTCGGTGAAAACCGATGTCATGGTGACTGCCAGATATCCGTAAATGCCGATGTCGTACCACTCGATGAAGTTGCCGACGCCCGCACCAACCTGGGCCTTGCGCAGGTCGCGGTTGTCGATGACGATGCAGTCCTCGGCCCGCAGTCGACGCGTGGTTGTGGGCGGTATCGAACGCTTCGTACCGAGCTGATCGAACATCATTGTCCTTCTTTCCGTGGGGGATGGAAGCTCTTTTAGTTGGTCGCACAGACCCCTGTCCGGCGCTTAAGGCCACCTGGGCAGACACCCATCCGGGTTGTGCCAGTTTCTGCCACCGCGCTTCCTCGTAGAGCCTGCGCGTGGCTGGGGAACGCCTGGCTGGCGCTGCGGCATAGAAGGCGGCTGCCTCCGTTCGTTCAGTTGTCGAACGCGATGGTCAAAAATTATGGCATTCGCCACATTGCTGTCAAAAGTGACCTCGGGCAGCCGCATTCGAAGAAGCCCCTTGACAGTGAGTTTGGTTACAACCTAAGTTGAACGCAGTGTTCATATCTTGAACGTCATTGCTCTCACGTTGTCGCATTGTCCGGCACCAGTCCAAGGAAGCACCGCTGCCATGAAAAACGAGCCACTAAGCCTCTTCGCCTTCGATGTCTTTGCCCCTTCCCACCTGACTTCCGGGTCCTGGCGCAACGAAGCAGACCAGGGCTACCGCTACACGGACCTGCAGTACTGGACCGGCATCGCGCAGATGCTCGAAAACGCTGGCTTTGACGGAATCTTCTTCGCCGACAACGTCGGCTACCACGACGTTTACCGCGGGAACGGCGACGCCGCCCTCCGCGACGCGGCACAGTTCCCCATCAACGACCCCACCGTGCTGATCAGTGGAATGGCCGCCGTTACGAGGCATCTGACGTTCGGCGTGACCGTTTCGGCAACGTACGAACCGCCGTACCTGCTGGCCCGAAAGTTTAGCTCTCTGGATCACCTGACCTCCGGCCGCGTGGGCTGGAATATTGTCACCTCCTATTCGGAAGCAGCTGCCCGGAACCTCGGCAAGCAGCAGCAGCTCACCCCCGCAGAGCGTTATGACATGGCCGACGAGTACATGGACGTGGTGTACAAGCTCTGGGAAAGCTCCTTCGAAGAGGACGCCGTGGTCCGCGATGCCGAATCCGCGACCTATATCGACCCCGCCAAAGTGCACCCGATCGAGCATGCCGGAGAGCACTTCACGGTGCCCGGCTTCCACCTGTGCGAGCCCTCCCCACAGCGCACCCCGGTACTGTTCCAGGCCGGCTCCTCCGCACGCGGCATGGAGTTCGGCGGCAAGCACGCCGAAGCAGTCTTCATCCAGAGCACCTCGGTGGAAGGCGCAAAGCGCACGGTGGCGAAGCTCCGCCAGGCCGTGGCCGACGCCGGCCGGGATCCGCGCGACGTGAAGATCGTCATCCTGCTCACCGTCGTCGTCGCGCCCACCGACGAGGAAGCCCAGGCGAAGTACCAAAAGGCCGTGGATAACGCGCCAGTCGACGCCGTCCTGGCCCGTTTCAGCGGCTGGACCGGCATAGACATGTCCGAATACGAGCTGGACACCCCGCTGCGGTCCGTAGGCACCAAGGCCGGGCAATCCATGGTGGACATGTTCTCCAAGGCTGATCCGGACCGGGACTGGACCCCGCGCCAGATCGCGGAGTTCCTAGCCGTAGGCGGCACCGGATCCACCATCATCGGCTCGCCGGAAACCGTGGCAGCACAACTGCGCCGCTGGCGCGACGAAGCCGACATCGACGGCATCAACCTCAGCTACATCACCAAGCCCGGCGGCTGGGAAGAGTTCATCGAACTCGCCCTTCCGGAGCTCCGTGCCCAGGGCATTGTCGCCCCTGCCCGCCCGGAGGACCAGGAGCCGGTCACCCTGCGCGAGAAGCTCTTTGGCCGGAAGTACACGCTGGCCGGCCACCCTGCCACGGCCCAGCGCGCCAAGCACCTCAGCGACGCCGCCCTCTAAACGCAGCCGCCATCACGGAATTATCAACAAAGGATCCCTCAATGACTGAAGAAACTGACGTCGTCGTCATCGGTGCCGGTCTCGCCGGCCTCATCACCGCCCGGGAGCTCGGCAACCGCGGCTACCGCGTGGTTGTCCTGGAAGCCCGGGACCGCATAGGTGGGCGCCTGTGGACGGAAAACCGTCTGGGCCAGAAGCTGGAGCTCGGCGGCAACTGGCTGCACTGGACCCAGCCCCATGTCTGGGCAGAGGTCACCCGCTACGGACTCGAAGTTTCCCGAGGCCCTCGCTCGGAAGAAACCTACTGGCTGGCCGGCGATGAAGTGCGCCGCGGCAACCTGGACGACTTTATGAAGCTGATCGATCCCGGCATGACGCGCCTGCTCGAGGACACCATGAAGTGGCTGCCCCGCCCGGATGCCCCCCTGACCAATCCCAACCTCGCCGAAGCCGACCAGTACAACCTGCAGGAAATGCTGGACAAGCTGGACCTGTCCGAGGACGAACGGAACGCCAACGAAGCCGCCTGGGTGGGTCACTTCAACGCACCCCTGGACCAGTGCGCCTACGTCAACGCCCTGCGCTGGACCGCCGGATCTTCCGGGCACTGGCACCTCATGCACGAAGCCTCGGCAATTTTCCGCCTGAGGCACGGCAATGACACGCTGCCCAAAGCCATCGCCGCGGACACCAACGCTGACATCCGTTTCGACGCCCCAGTGACCGCCGTCCGGCACAACAGCGGCGGCGCGACTGTCAGCTATGGCGACGGCCAGGAGATCCAGGCAAAAAAGGTAGTCATCACCCTTCCCCAGAACATCCTGCACAAGCTCGATGTCGAGCCCGCCCTGTCCGAGGGCAAGCTCGCGGCCAGCCGGGAAAAGACTGCATCCCAGGGCGTCAAGGCCTGGATCCGGGTCAAGGGGCCCATCAAGCCCTTCTTCGCCTACTCCGCCCAGGACAAGCCACTGTCCGTGATCCGCACTGAATTCGTCAGCGATACCGACGCCGTCCTGGTGGGCTTCGGCGCCGACGCGAACCGCATCGATGTCACGGATGCCCGCCAGATCCAGGAAGCCATCAAGGTATGGCGCGACGACCTGGAAGTCCTCGAGGTCACCGGACACAAGTGGGGCGAGGACCCTTACGCCGAGGAAACCTGGCAGATCCAGCGGCCCGGTCAGCTCATCAAGTACCACGCCGCGCAGCAGGCCAGTGAAGGTGCACTGCACTTTGCCAGCAGCGACATCGCCAACATCTGGGCCGGATTCTTCGACGGCGCCATCGAAAGCGGACTTCGCGTTTCCCGTAACGTCCACGCAGAACTCAAGGAGGCACAGGCATGAGCGCCCCCGCACTCGAAGGCCGCCGGATCAATTCCGACACCTACCGGGCCGTCATGCGGCACCTGCCCACCGGTGTCGCCGCCATCTGCGCCACCCATCCTGTCACCGGTGAACAGAACGGCATGGTGGTAGGGACGTTCGCCTCACTGTCCATGGAACCGGCACTGGTGACCTTCAGCGTGATGCACTCGTCCACCAGTTGGCCCAAAATAACCGAATCCGGAACCTTCAGCGTCAGCCTGCTCGCCGAAGACCAGCAGCAGGTCTGCCGTGCTCTGTCCGCCAAGGGCGAGGACAAGCTCAATAACATCGCGTGGTCCGAGTCGGCGTGGGGCACCCCGCACGTGGACGGCTCCCTTGCCTGGTTCGACTGCCGAATTGAACAGCAGTTCACCGCAGGGGACCACGTCGTTGTCATTGCCAGCGTGCTGGACATGACTCCAGCCGAGGGGGCTTCCACCCCGCTCATCTTCCACGGCGGCCGCTTCGGAAGCTTCCGCGAAGCCGCCTGACCCACCCCTCCTCGATCAAGGACGATTGACATGGACATCACCCCGACACCCGAAAAGACTCCGGAAAACAGCATCACCCCCGCCTACTACCGCCAGATCCTGGGCAAGCTGCCCACCGGCGTCACGGCCATCACCGGCACCAACGACGATGAGGAAAAGCTCGGCCTGGTCGTGGGGACCTTCCAGTCCCTTTCGCTCGAGCCACCGCTGGTCATGTTCTGCGTGGACAAGTCCTCCTCCAGCTGGCCCAAACTGCGCAAGCTGCAGAAGTTCACGGCCAACATCCTTTCCGATGACCAGGTCGGTATCTGCCGCTCGCTGTCCCGGAAAGGCCCGCAGAAATTCGAGGGCCTGCCATGCACACCCGGCCCCCTCGGCACCCCGCACCTGGATGGGGCCACCGCCTACATCGACTGCCTCGTCACCGCAGAAGTCGTTGTCGGCGACCACTACATGGTGGTAGGTGCCGTCACCAGCATGGAAGACGGCACCGGCGACGCGCTGCTCTTCCGCGGCGGCAAGTTCGGGCAGTACCTGCCCATCGAAATTCCTACGCAGACACCCCAAGTAGCCAGGAGCGCATCATGAGCAACCGTCGCGAAGAACTCCTCAACGCCTGGAACCGTGCCTGGGGCAACGGCGACGTGGCAGCATTCGAACACATCATCTCTCCCGGTTACGTCCGCCGCTCAAAATCAGGCAGCGAGGACTCCAGCAGCGTCGTGGAAACCATCAAAGCCACCCATGAAGCATTCCCGGACTTCAGTACTGACATCCTGCACATCGTTGAGAACGGCGAAACCGCCGCCATTCACTGGCAAAGCCAGGGAACCCACCAGGGCTCGTTCATGGACGTGCCTGCCACAGGACGGAGCATCACCGTCACCGGCGCGTCCTTCCTCCGCTTTGACAATGGCAAAATCGCTGAGGAATTCGTTGTTTGGGACCCCAGGGAGCTCCTCTCAGCCCTCGGCATCTGGCACCTGGGATCCGGCAACGCCTGAAAACCCGCCAACCTGCCCGCACCCCTTCATTGTCTTCAGGAGACGTATCAAATGACGCTTAACGGACACTCCCTCATCGCGGGGAAGACCACCGCCGGAACCGGCGGCACAACCTATGGAATGAACCCGGCCACCAATGAACAGCTCGAGCCGGCCTACTCGCTGCTCACCGAGGACCAGCTGAAGCTGGCCACCGTAGCGGCCGCTGAGGCCTACCCCTCCTTCAGCGCCCTGGAGCCGGAGATCCACGCAGCTTTCCTTGAAGCCATCGCTGACAACATCGAGGCCATCGGCGAGGAGGAACTCATCACCCGGGCGAGCCAGGAGACCGGGCTACCCGCTCCCCGTCTGCAGGGCGAACGCGCCCGCACCACCGGCCAGCTGCGGCTCTTCGCGAACGTGGTCCGCACCGGCGACTTCCGCGGCGTCCGCATCGATCCCGCCCTCCCGGACCGCACCCCGCTGCCGCGGGCAGACATCCGTCAGCGCCAGATCCCGCTGGGACCCGTTGCCGTGTTCGGAGCCAGCAATTTCCCGTTCGCCTTCTCCACCGCCGGTGGTGATACGGCCTCAGCCTTGGCAGCGGGCTGCCCCGTGGTCTTCAAAGCCCACAACGCCCACCCCGGTACCGGCGAACTCGTCGGTCAGGCAGTCGTCAAAGCTGTCAAGGACTTCGGCCTGCATCCGGGCGTCTTTGCACTGGTTTACGGACCGGGCGCCAGCATCGGCCAGGCCCTTGTCGCCGACCCTGCCATCAAGGCCGTTGGTTTCACCGGATCCCAGGCAGCCGGCATCGCACTCATGAAGACCGCCGCTGCCCGCCGCGAGCCCATCCCGGTCTACGCCGAAATGTCCTCGCTGAACCCGGTGTTCGTGTTCGAAGGAGCCCTCAAAGGGGACATCGACGCCCTCGCCCAGCAGTACGTCGCATCCGTGACCGGAAGCTCGGGACAGCTCTGCACCTCCCCCGGGCTCCTCTTCGCCCCCGAAGGTGAGGCAGGGGACGAACTCGCTGCCGCCGTCGGCCGTGCTGTTTCTGGCTGCTCCGGGCAGACCATGCTCACCGAAGGCATCGCAGGTTCCTGGAATGCAGGAACCGAAGCAATCGCCAGCGCAAAAGGTGTAGACCTGATCGGGAAGGGACTGGAAGGACAGACCAGCAACGCCCCGGCCCCGACCATCTTCGGGACCCAGGTCCGCGACTTCGTGAGCAACCATGTCCTGCATGAGGAAATCTTCGGCGCCGCGTCCCTGGTCATCCGCTACACCAGCAGCCAGGACCTGATCGAGGCCATCAACAGGCTCGAAGGCCAACTCACCGCATCGCTGCAACTGACCGAAGAGGACTACCCCACCGCGGCGCCCCTCATCCCGGCACTCGAGCAGAAGGTTGGCCGCATCATTATTAACGGCTGGCCCACCGGCGTCGAAGTCGGCCACGCCATGGTCCACGGCGGCCCCTTCCCCGCCACCTCCGACTCCCGCACCACCTCCGTGGGAACCCTCGCCATCAACCGCTTCCTGCGCCCCGTCGCCTACCAGAACATCCCCCAGGAACTTCTTCCCTCCCCGCTACAGGACGAGAACCCCTGGAAGGTCAACCGCCTCATCGACGGCAAACCGGAACACGGCTAGGCCGGCGTCCCCGTATCTTCCGGACCCGGGCACGCCTCACGCAACGAGTCGCCCGGGGCCGGATCCCCAACCACTGAGAAAACCAGGGACCGTGACCATTACTACGCTTGAAGACATCGCCGATACGCTGCGCACCGCCCGGCTGCAAGGCCAGCCCGTCTCCGCCCCCACCGAAACCTGGCCCTCGCTGGATGCCGATGCCGCGTTCCAGATCCAGAAGATCAACGTTGAGCATGCCGTTGCCGGCGGCGACCGGCTCGTAGGCTACAAACTGGGCAACATCGCCAAGGTGATGCAGGACGCCTTCGGGCTGGACCAACCGGATTACGGCCACCTGCTGGCAGGTATGTTCGAGTTCGAAGGAACCACCCTCAATCGGGACGACTTCATTGCGCCCCACGTCGAGCTGGAGCCGGCATTCGTGCTCCGTTCCCGTCTGGGCGGCCGGAACACCACGGTCGCCGACGTCATCAACGCCATCGACTACGCGCTGCCCGCCATCGAAATCATCGACTCCCGGGTGCAAAACTGGGCCATTGGCCTGCCGGACACCCTCGCAGACAACGGCTCCACCGGGGCCGTCATCCTCGGTGGCACACCCCGGAAGGTCACCGACCTGAACCTTCGCGACACGCGCGGTGTCCTGACCTTCAACCACCGCGAAATCATCTCCGGCAGCACCAGAAACATCCTCGGAAACCCCCTCGCCGCCGTCGCCTGGCTGGTGAACCGCCTCGCGGACTACGACGTGGAGTTCGAAGCGGGTCACGTCATTCTTCCCGGCAGCTGCCTCCAGGCCGTTCCGATGAACGAAGCGGGCCGCTGGTCCGGGACTTTCGAAGGCTGGGGCACCGTCGAATTTGACGTTTCGGCGTGACCATGGGGTTGCGGATCCAGGACCCCTACGCGCGCTGACACGGCTTTCGCAGCGTGGCTTTCGCTCTGGCGGGCTGCCCGGTCCTTTGAGATCGGCAGCCCGCTTTCGTTCTAACTCTCCGAGGACCGGGGTGGGCGAGGCACCTCAGCCGGCCTGACCGCCGTCGGGCATTCTGTGGGCAGGCGGCGCCCGTTGGTCTCGCCGTGCACGGCACCCGTGATGACCTCGACAACAGCGATTTGGCCGGTTGTGTCCGGGACGCCAGGGAAATGAACCTGCGGGTCCTCGGCTGGCACGATCGGCTGTGGGCTCGCCGAACGCATTCGGAAAAGCGCGATCGCAGAAATGAGGAACCAGGCCACGTTCGTCACCACGGAAGGCCAGGCCCCGTGGACTGTGCCGTTGACGATGAAGGCAACGGCGCCAAACAGGTTCGCGGTCTGGAAGCCCTTGCCGGCCTTTAGCCAGCCCATGGAAACGGCGAGGTAGGCGCTGAGGATCGCAACAGCGCCAGCCCAGCCGGCGATTTCCCACAGCAGTTCCATGCTGTCCTTTCAGCGAGGCGCCCGGGGTGCCACTGGCTGGGCAGGGGTAGTGATGGTGGTTTGGAAGGGTGTTTTCACCAGAGTAGGCGAAGAACACTGCTCCTGCAGCAATGCCTCATTGTGCCATCTCCGAACGCTTCGTTCAACAAGCGAACGTTGGCAGACTTAGCTTCGCCGCTTCCGGTTCACCCCGCAGGTGTAACAGACTCCCTCGACAGTGCCCGTTTCGGCAGGCAGAAGCACCCTCATACCTTGAAGTACTTCGCCTCCGGGTGGTGGAACACGAACGCGCCGGTGGACTGTTCGGGGTGCAGCATCAGCTCATCACTCAAAACAACGCCCATCCGCTCGGGCTTCAGCAGCTCCGTCACCTTGCGGCGGTCCTCCATGTCAGGGGACGCGGGGTAGCCGAGGGAGAACGGGGCACCGCGGTAGTCGAGCTTGAAATACCCCGCCGTGTCCTTGGGTTCCTCGGCCGCGAAGCCCAGCTCCTTGCGGATCCGCGCATGCCAGACCCCCCGAGGGCAAGCGGCTGGTGCGCGACCATCCCTGACCCTGCACCGGGGTGAAATATGTGGCCCTGGTAAGGCCGAGCGGGGCCGGGAAGTCGTCCCTCCTGGTGTGCTCGCGTTGGGTGAGGGAACGGCGAGTGAATCAGCGGTCGACGGCGGCGGGATCGACGGCGGTGGCGTCGCCGTCGATCCGGACACCTCGAATGACCTCTTCACCGGGGACGCAGCCGCAGGAGAGCTGCGTGCAGCCGAGGTCCTTTGCGGTGGGCGCCGGCACCGGCATCTCGTATGAGCCCGGCGCACCGCTGGCCACCAACCTCAGCAGCTTCCTGCTGTATTCGCTGGTCACGTCGACGGCTGATGCGAATAATTTGTTCTAGTGCATGGTTCCACGGCAGCCCCGGCACGTCACACCGTTTGGTTCCAGAATGGTCAAGAACCGGATAGGCACTTGAAAACAGGATCCTAAGCATGCTTATTATGTTTGTAGCCGAATGCGAACGGCTGCCAACCAGAGGAGGAAACACCATGGGATTGGGCGACAAGATCGAAAACGCCGCCGAGAAAGCCGGCGGCAAGGGCAAGGAAGCGGCAGGCACGGCCACGGGTGATGAGAGCCTGCGGACCGAGGGGCAGGCCGATCAGGCCAAAGGTGATTTGAAGCAGGCCGGCGAGAAGGTCAAGGACGCTTTCAAAAAGGATTGACCAGCCTGCAACGAGGGGCGCACTCAGCGAACGGGGTGCGCCTTTTGTTGTCTCCGCACCGAGCGGAGCAGCGAAAGCAAATACCCGGCCGGATAAGACGGCCAGAAACGCCTACGGGAGCTCGCATGACGGAAGTACAGAGGTCGGCGGTAACCGGCCAACTTTTCTGCCGGCGATATCGGCTTCAGGAGCTGGTCGGCCGCGGCGCCGCCGCAGGCGTGTACCGGGCGCTGGATGAAGCCCTGGGCCGGGAGGTGGCGCTGAAGGTCTTCTCCAAGGAGGGCGGCGAGCCCGAGTTGCTGGCCCGCCAGGACGCTGAGATTCGGATCCTTGCCTCCCTGATCCATCCGTCCCTGGTGACTTTGTTCGACGCTGGCACCGATCCGGACACGGAGCGGAGCTTCGTGGTGATGGAGTACGTGCCCGGCCCTGACCTCCGCCGTCATCTGCGGGACGGGCCCATGGACCCCGCCGAAATCGCCAACGTGGGCTCGGATCTGGCAGCTGCCCTGGACTACGTCCACAGCCGCGGCGTGATCCATCGGGACCTCAAACCGGGGAACGTGCTTCTCTACAACCCCCGGCCCGGCCAGCCACGAATGCCATGGCGGGCCAAGCTCGCCGATTTCGGCATCGCCCGGATGATGGAGGAGGACCACCTTACGGGGACAGGCCGCATGGTCGGCACTGCCGCGTACCTAAGCCCAGAGCAGGCGCTCGGCGAGGCTTTGAACGGTGCAAGCGACGTCTATTCCCTGGGTCTGGTACTGCTGGAATGCTTCACACGCCAGGTTGAGTTCCCCGGCAACCAGATCGAATCGGGCGTGGCGCGGCTCCAAAGGAGCCCCGTCATCCCCGACAGTGTTGGCGCAGGCTGGAAGGCCCTGCTAACTGCGATGACTGCCCGGCAACCCGCCGACCGGCCAACCGCGGCAGAAGCAGCGACCGCACTGCAGCGATTGGCCCTGCAGGACGACACGCACGCCGCCTCCGTGACAACCGCTGATTTCGTACCCGTGGAGCGGAATGTCAGCAGTTCAAGGGCTCCCGCGCCCCCGCCGTTGCCGCCGCATCCGCCAACCGCTGCTGCCCGGCCGTTGCGAAAACCCGGAAAGCGCGCCCGGGCTGCTCTCGCCGCGTCCATCGCGGCGGTCCTCCTCGCCGGAGGCACAGCTGCAACCCTTGGCGGTGAGGGCACGGTCCAGTCAGCTTCACCTGCCGGGCCGGCAGTACCGGTGCAAAACAACCCAGTCGATTTTCACCTTGACCAGCTCGAAACCGCCCTCAAGCCCTCCCCTGCTTTCCAGTCCACACTCAACCGGGTGCGCCAGGCGGTGATCAAAGGCGACCTTCAAACTGCCCTCACCCAATTGGACCGGCTGGAAAAGGATGTCAGTGATGAAGCAGTCAGGAACGGGGTGACGTTCGAAAAATACCGGAGCATCACCGAGGCCATCCGTCTGGTCCGCAACGATCTGCAAACACTCATCACCGCTTCTGCCGGACCCACCGCTGACGCAGTCCCCGCAGCCCCCGGCCCTGTGCCGGTCACGACTGCAGACCCCGTTCCTGTTTCCAATCCCCTACCCGCGCCCGTCATTACCGTGGAAATCCCCGCCGGCGCACAGGCAGGTGATACCCCTCCCGGGGAGCAACAGGACCAAACCACGAACGAAGAACAAACCACCACAGGTGGAGGCCTCGACAACGAAAAGTCCAAGGCCGGCAAGCCGAAAGATCAGGGGGGCGGCAAAAACAAGAACTAAACCACACTCGGCTCCCCTCGGTAGGTGAAATGCAGGGCACCCTCCTGTTGATGATGTGCTTCAGGCACCTGCATATTGAGCAGGGGCATGGGCTTCTACTGCGGCGTTCAGTTCCTCAAGGGTCGGTGGGTTCGCTCCTGGGCGCTGCACGGTGATGGCCGCGGCTGCGGCTGCGGTGTGTCCAAGCTGCTCCAGGACAGCCGGGGCGAAGCCTTCGGTTCCTCGGGTGAGGAAGCCCAGGATCAGGGCTGACATGTAGGAGTCCCCGGCGCCGATAGTGTCTGCGACTGTCGTTTTCACCGCGGGGATGCTGATGTTGGCGTCGGCGGATGTGAACTGTGAACCTTCGGCGCCCCTCGTAATGACGGTCAACCGGGTGCCCAGTCCGAGGATGTGTGCCGCGGTTTCGTCCAGGCTTTTCCGGGGGTACAGCCACTGGGCATCCTCATCGCTGAGTTTGGTGACGTCCGTGAGGGCCACGAGCTCTTCGAAGATGGCTTTCGCTTCCGTGTGGCTGCCCAGCAGGGCCGGCCGGATGTTGGGGTCGTAGGTGATCATGCAGTGCCGGTGGGCCTGTTCGAGCAGGGCCTTTACCGCGCTGGCGCCTGGGCTGAGGAACGTGGCAATGGATCCCGTGTGCAGGATTTTGGGGAAGTACGCGGGCGGCGTGGGGGCCAGATCCCAGGAGATATCGAAGTCATATGTGGCGGAGCCGTCCGGTGCGAGGGTCGCTGTCGCAGACGGCGTCCGGGTGAGGGATTTTGAGCCGGGTAGAAGTGTGACTCCTGCGCTTCGGAGATGGTCTTCGATTGCGGTCCCTCGGGCGTCCGGGGCGATGGCTGTGAGCAGACCTGTGGTGACGCCAAGGCGGCCGAGTCCGTAGGCGACGTTGGCCGGCGAGCCGCCGGGGTGTTCCACCTGGCCGTCTGAGGTGGTGACCACGTCGATCAGCGCTTCGCCTACGACAGTGACGTCAAGCGTCGGGTGAGCGTCGGGCCGGGCTGTTGTGAGGTAATCCATGGTCTGTCTCTCGTGGGGATCTGATGGGGTGGGGGCTGTTCAAGCGACGTCAGTCCGCGGACCGGTAACCGGTGCGCGGACTGACGTAAGGGCAGCAGTTGGTTAGGCGCTGGCTGCGCCGGTCATGATCGCAACTGCTTCGGTCATGTTGTGGGTTTGAGGCGTGATCGTGGCCGCGCATTTGCCGAGGCGCTGGATGTGGATCCTGTCTGCCACATCGAAGACGTGGGGCATGTTGTGGCTGATGAGGATGACCGGCAGGCCGCGGTCCCGGAGGTCCCGGACCAGTTGCAGGACCTGGTTGGATTCGCGCACGCCCAGCGCCGCCGTCGGCTCATCCAGCACGACAACCTTTGAACCAAACGCCGCGGCGCGGGCAACGGCGACAGCCTGGCGCTGGCCGCCGGACAGGTTCTCCACGGGGACGGTGACGTCCTGGAGGGTGGAGATGCCGAGCCGGGTGAGCTCGTCCTTGGCTTTGCGGCGCATTCCCTTCGTGTCCAAGACACGGAAGATTTTGCCCAGCGGACCGGGGACCCGCTCTTCCCGCCCGAGGAAAAGGTTTGATGCCACATCGAGTGCCGGCGACACCGCGAGGTTCTGGTAGACCGTCTCGATGCCGTGGGCCCGGGCATCCTGCGGCCGTTTGAAATGCACCGGCTGACCTGAGACAAAGAGTTCACCGGAATCCGGGACTTCCGCTCCGGTGAGGCATTTGATCAGGGTTGATTTACCTGCGCCGTTGTCGCCGATGACTGCCAGGACTTCGCCCGGGTAGAGGTCAAGGCTGACGCCGTCCAGGCCGACGACGCGGCCGAAGGTCTTGACGAGGTTCCTGGCCTTCAGGATGGGTTCGCGGGTGGCGGTGTGGGTGGCTGCTGATTCTGTCATGGTCATGATTTGACCTTTCGGATCCACTGGTCGATGGACACAGCGAGGATGATCAGGACGCCCACCGCTAGGGTCTGGTACAGAACGTCCAGGCCTGCGAGGGAGAGTCCGTTGCGGAAGACGCCGACAATCAGGGCGCCGAGGAGGGTTCCCCAGACGGAGCCGCGGCCGCCGAAGAGGCTGGTTCCGCCAATCACGACGGCGGTGATGGAGTCCAGGTTCAGGTCCACACCGGCGTTGGGGCTGGCTGCGTTGGTACGGCCGATTTGGATCCAGGCGCCGATGGCCAAGACGGCGCCGGCGGCGAGGTAGACGCTCATGAGGACTTTGTTGACGGCGATGCCGGCCAGGCGGGCGGCTTCCTTGTCATCGCCCACGGCGTAGACGTGCCGGCCCCAGGCGGTTTTGCCCAGGATGAATGCGATGGCCACGTAGAGCAGAAGCATCACGACGACGCCTGTTGAGATGCGCACTGGCCCTACGGGGAAGGTGCTGCCGGTCCAGGTCAGCAGGTCCGGCATGGCCGAGCCGCGCACGGTCGCCCCGTTGGAGTAGAGCAGTGTCAGGGCGATGAAGATGTTCAGCGTGCCCAGGGTAACGATGAAGGGTGGGAGCCGGAACCTGGTGACCAGGAATCCGTTCAGGGCTCCTGTCGCGAGGCCGACCACCAGCCCTGCGAGCAGGGCAACAGGGGCGGGCAGTCCGTTGTTGACGGCGAGCTGGGCCACGACCATGGAGGAGAGGATCATGACGGCGCCGACGGACAGGTCGATGCCGGCCGTGAGGATGATGAGTGTCTGGGCGATGGCCAGGGTGCCGACGACGGAGACCTGCTGGGTAATCAGTGAGAGGTTTTCGACCCGCAGGAATCTGTCATTGAGCAGGCCGAACACGGCCACCGCTATCAGAAGGACAAGGGCGGGGCTGACGGCGGGGTGACGGTGGAGGATGTTGCGGATGCGGCTGAGCGGGGTCTGGCGGTCAAGGAATTCCTCGGCCAGGTCGGCATGCCCGGCGCTGGGCGGGCCGGCGGTCTGTTGCTGGGTCACGGTTGGTCCTGATCTTTGGTGATGGTCGCTGGGGCGTAGCTAACGCGGAAGTGGTGCGCCGGGGAGGCCGGAGCGGAGCACGGCCTCCCGGGACGGGTAGCGGGGGTTCTACTTACCCCAGCAGATCTCGGAAGCTTCGGTGGTGGTGATGCTCTTGATGCCGTCGGCCGGCTTGTCGGTGACGAGCTCGACGCCGGTGTTGTAGAAGTCCAGGCCTTCGGAGTTCGCGGGCTTGTTCCCGGTCTTGGCTAGGTCCACGATTGCCTTGACTCCGAGTTCGGCCATCTTCACGGGGTACTGCTGTGCCGTGGCACCGATAACGCCGGACTTGACGTTGTTCACGCCAGTGCAGCCGCCGTCGATTGAAACGACGAGCACGTCTTTGTCCTTGCCGGCCGACTTCAAGGCCTCGAATGCTCCCGCTGCTGCAGGTTCGTTGATGGTGTAGATGACGTTGATGTCGGGATTGCTCGACAGGAGGGTTTCCATGGCCGTCCGGCCGCCGTCTTCGGCACCCTGGGAGGCCTGGTTGCCGACGATTTCGTAGTCCCCGCCCTTGCCGCCGGTGTACTTTCCGGTCTTGGCCTCATCACCGTTCTTCTTGGGATCGGCAGTATCGATGCCGAGTCCGGTCAGGAAGCCCTGGTCGCGGTTGTAGTCCACGGAGACGACCTTGTCATCGAAGAGGTCAACGAGGGCGATCGTGGCCTTCTTGCCGTCCAGCTGTGCTGCCGTCCACTTGCCGATCAGCTCGCCGGCGGCGAAGTTGTCGGTGGCGAACGTGATCTCTGCGGCGTCGGCGGGGTCCGGCGGGGTGTCCAATGCGATAACGAACAGGCCGGCATCCCGGGCTTTCTGCAGCGCGTCAACCACGGAGGGGCCGTTGGGCGTGATGAGGATGCCCTTGTCGCCCTTGGAGATGGCGTTTTCGATTGCCTGGATCTGCGTATCTTCGTCGCCGTCAGCCTTGCCGGCGGCCAGTTTGAGGTCTACACCGTCAGCCTCTGCGGCTTTCTTCGCTCCGTCCTGCATTGAAACAAAGAACGGGTTCGTTGTGGTCTTGACGATCAGGGAGACGCCGACTTTTTCGCCTGACGTGCCTTCGCTGGCACCCGGCGCGGTGGAACTTCCTCCACAAGCCGACAGGCTAAGCGTTCCCAGGGTAAGGGCGGCTCCTGCCGCAAAGATGCGGGTGGCTGTTGCAAGGTGGGACTTGGAACTCAACATTGAATCTCCTGGTGTTTGAGGCCTCCATGGCCTCGACAACGATGTCATAGACGAGGTAAGCAGGATCACACGCTAGAGTCAATAGCAAAAGAACGAGAAGGAGCGACTTTCTTGACAACGATGTCCGATCGTTACCAGCCACCTCTGTCCCCCACCCGGCCCACGATGCGTCACGTGGCAGCACTCGCTGGTGTCGGAATCAAAACCGTTTCACGGGTGATCAACGACGAGGCCGGAGTATCCGAGGCCACCCGGCAAAAGGTGCTCGATGCCATCGCGCAGCTCAACTACCAGCTGGACGTCACAGCCGGCAGCCTCCGCCGGGCAGGTAGAAGGACCCTCTCGGTTGGCCTCCTGCTGCCCAGCGTCTCCAACCCATTCAGCGGCGAGATACACCGCGCCATGGAGGATGCCCTTGGCGCCCGGGGAATAGCCGTTTTCGCCGCCAGCCTCGACGACGACCCTCAACGGGAGCAGGCAATCATCGCAGCTTTCCTGGGCAGGCGGGTGGACGGCCTTGTCCTGACACCGATCGCTAAAAACCAGGCATATATGATCCCGGAGCACTCCAGAAACCTGCCAATGGTCTTTATTGACCGGGAGCCGGTAGGGGTTGAGGCTGATGCTGTGGTCACTGACAACGCAGTGGGCGCTGGCAAAGCGGCCGCACATCTGCTGGCGCACGGACACACCAAATTGGCCTACCTGGGCGACCGCACAGACATCCAAACCGCGCGGGAGCGCCGGCGGGGCTTCCTCGAGGAGATCGGCAACGCAGGCCTTCCCACCTCCGCACTACCGGTCATCGACAATCTCCATGATGAGGAAGCAGCGAGGCGGGCAGCCCTTGAACTGTTGACTTCCGAGGATCCTCCCACCGCAATCTTCTCCAGCCAGAACCTCGTCACCTTCGGAACGATGCGCGCACTGAAGGAACTGGACGTCCACAAGCGTGTGGCACTTGTTGGGTTTGATGACTTCACACTTGCCGACATGATGGACCCCGGGGTTACTGTCATCGCTCAACACCCGGAGCGGATCGGCGTCAAGTCGGCCGAACGGCTTCTGGCCAGGATCGATGGCGACGATCAACCTCCGCAGACCTACATTGTCCCCTCCGAGCTCATCCAAAGAGGCTCCGGCGAAATCCGCCCGTCGGCGTAAACCCTCAAAGAAAAACTGCACCTCTGCAAAAACCAACTGAAGAGAGAGATCATGACTAAAACCTTGTATGCCGAGTTCACCGTCAAAGCCGGCAGTGAGGCCCGCGTTGCCGAAATGATGGCCGAACTGACGCAGCACGTCCGCAACGAATCAGGCAACGAACTGTTTCTCCCCTACACCCGCGAAGAGAATCCCCGCGAGTACTTCGTCTTCGAGGTCTACCGGGATGAAGCCGCGTTCCAGGAACACATCACCGCCGACTACGGAGCCAGATTCAACGAGGAACTGGCCCGTCACATCGAAGGTGACGCCTCGGAGCTGACCTGGCTCAAACCGGTCGTATAACCAAGCTAAAACAGCGACAGTAGAGTGGGCGCGTCCCAGGGGTTTTACCTCTAGGGCAGCCCATTCGTACACACCTCAGCCCCCGTCCTCTGGACGCGGGGCCAGTCGTCGTGCCCGCGCCCGGCACCGAAATCAGCCTTAAGAAAAACGGCCACCAAAGGACCGTTGACTTGTCCGCTGGACATCTTTTAGAGTCCATCGCATTGGCTGACAACGTTGTCTACTGGCTAGACACGCGCAATGAAGGGCGACACAAGCAACATGAAACAATCCACAATGCGAAGCACGCGCAGCGTCTCCGCACTGACACTGGCCAGCCTCTCGCTCGCCGCAGCACTGGCCGGCGCCATGCCCGCGGCCGCCGCTGAACTCGGGGATGAGCAGCACCGGCCGGCCATCCACTACACGCCGGAAAAGAACTGGATGAACGACCCCAACGGGCTCGTCTTCCACAAGGGCGTTTACCACCTGTACTACCAGCACAACCCCTCCGGGAACACGTGGGGGAACATGTCCTGGGGCCACGCCACGTCCAAGGACCTCGTCCATTGGGAAGAGCAGCCGCTGGCCATCTCCACCGATGCCCAGGAAGATGTCTTCTCCGGCAGCGTCGTCGTGGACAAAAACAACACGTCCGGGCTGGGCACCGCGGAAAACCCGCCCCTGATCGCGATCTACACCAGTGCCTACAAGGAGCCGTCCCCGCACCGCGGCCTGCAGGCCCAGTCCTTGGCCTACAGCCTGGACGACGGCCAGACATGGACCAAGTACGACGGCAATCCCGTCCTGAACCGGAACTCAGCCAACTTCCGCGACCCGAAGGTCTTCTGGTACGACAACCCGGCCGGCGGAGGCTACTGGGTCATGACCGCGGTGGAATCGCAGGAACACAAGGTTGTCCTCTACAAGTCCGACAACCTCAAGGACTGGACCGCACTGAGCGACTTCGGGCCCGCCAACGCCACCGGCGGGCAGTGGGAATGCCCCGACCTGTTCCCCTTGGCTGTTGACGGTGACCCGAACAACGTCAAATGGGTCATGATCGTCAGCATCAACCCCGGCGGCGTCGCTGGGGGCTCTGCCGTCCAATACTTCGTGGGCAACTTCGACGGCACCACGTTCACCTCAGAAACCACCGAACCAGCCACTGCTCCACCCGCCGGAACAGTCCTGGCCGGATTCAACGACGGAACCTACAACGGCTGGACAGTGAACAACGAACCGGGCAACTGGAAGAACGGCCCCTTCGGTGACGCCCCAGCGCCCGGTTCCCTGCCCGGTCAGAGCCCCGTGACCGGATTCGGCGGCAGCGGACTGATCAACTCCTTCAATGATGGGGACTGGCCTCTGGGTTCCATGCAGTCACCCACATTCACCGTGACCGACGACTACTTGAACTTCCTCGTGGGCGGAGGCAAGCACCCCCACGTCTCGGACAAGCTGGACAATAACCCGCCCGAAGGAGAGCTCAAGTTTGAAGGCTTCGAGGTTCCCGACGGAACTACGCTGGCCAATGCCGGCTGGACCGGCACCGGAGACCTGACCCCCAATTTCCAGCCAGCCACCAGCGGCGGGGACTACTACATTGGCGCAAAACGGATCAACACATTCGAATCCGGTACGGTACCCGGTGATGACCGCCAAGGTACCCTGACATCCCCCGAGTTCCCCATCACCAAAGATTTCATGAGCATGTTGGTCGGAGGCGGCAACCGCTCCGCCGACTCCGGACAGACCCTCGCAGTCGAACTGCTCATTAATGGCAACGTGGTCCGCTCCCTGGCCGGCGACAACGGCGGGTTGCTGAACTGGAAAGGTTGGGACGTCTCCGAATTCGCCGGGCAAAACGCCCAGCTGCGTATCGTTGACCAAGCCACCGGCGGGTGGGGACACCTGACCCTTGACCACGTCATGCTCACTGACACTGCCGCTGTTCCCAGGTCCGATGAAGAAACGGTGAACCTGGTAGTCAACGGACAGGTGGTCCGTACGACCACCGGCAACGACAGTGAATCCTTGGACTGGGCATCATGGGATGTCAAGGAATTCGTTGGCCAGCAGGCACACATCAAGGTCGTCGATAACAACAGGTTCGGCTGGGGGCACATCCTCGCGGATGAATTCACAGCAAGCCCCACGCCAGCTGCCTCCCGGCTGGAGTCCTATGACTGGCTGGATTACGGACGGGACTACTACGCCACCGTATCCTTCGCCAACATGCCCGACGACAAGCGGGTAATGCTGGGCTGGATGAGCAACTGGGACTACGCCAACAACACCCCAACCAACCCCTGGCGCAGCGCCATGGCCCTCCCCCGTGAAGTGAAACTCACGCAAACCCCTGACGGTCCGCGCCTCACCCAAAGCGCCGTAAAGCAAGTGGAAAACCTGGGAGGGAAAGTCAGCTATAACGACAAGAAGGGCGGCCCGATTTCAGCAGGAACGCACCCGCTGCCGGCACAGTCGGCAGGCCAGGTCCAGCAGGTGGACATTACCTTCGCCCCCGGCACCGCAACAAAATCCGGCATCACAGTCCTCGGCGACGGACAGTCGTCCACCGTCATTGGCTACGATGCCACGACCGGCAAGATGTTTGTTGACCGCACAAAATCCGGCAACACCACATTCCACCCGGCCTTCGCTTCCATCGAGGACGCCCCCGTCACGCTGGACAAGAACGGCAACGTCACCATGCGGATTTACCTCGACCGCTCCTCCGTGGAGGTGTTCGCCCAGAACGGCCTGAAGACCATCACCGACCAGGTATTCCCCAACCCGGGAGCCGACAAGATGGCCCTCTTCGCCGAAGGCGGTACCGCCCAGCTCAAATCACTCACCGTGACACCGCTGGAAAAGGCAATGTTCCTCCCCGAAAAGAAATAACCCGCCCACGGTATGAACAGCTGACCTGCGAGCTGGAGCTGAAGGGACTGGGTTCGGTCATTACACCGGGCCCAGTCCCTTCAGCTTTCCAGGTGTAACAGACCCGCCCCAACAGTGTCTGTTCCGGCAGGCGGAAGTACCACCTCACACCTTGAAGTACTTCGCCTCCGGGTGGTGGAACACGAACGCGTCGGTGGACTGTTCGGGGTGCAGCATCAGCTCATCGCTCAAAACAACGCCCATCCGCTCGGGCTTCAGCAGTTCCGTCACCTTGCGGCGGTCCTCCATGTCCGGGCAGGCGGGGTAGCCAAGGGAGAACCGGGCACCGCGGTAGTCGAGCTTGAAATACCCTGCCGTGTCCTTCGGCTCCTCGGCCGCGAAGCCCAGCTCCTTGCGGATCCGCGCATGCCAGAACTCCGCCAGCGCCTCGGTGAGCTGCATGACCAGGCCGTTGAGCTCGTAGTAGTCGCGGTACTGGTTGGCGGCGAACATCTTGGACGTGAACTCCTCGATCTTCGAGCCGGCGGTGACCAGCTGCACGGGCAGCACGTCGATCTGCCCCGACTCGCGGGACTTCACAAAGTCGGCCAGGCACAGATGCCGGTCGCGGCGCTGGCGCGGGAAGTCGAAACGCAGCCGATCGGTCCCGATCGGACCGCCTGACCCACCGTCCGGGGCGAGCAGGCCCGCAGCGCCCAGGACGCCGTCGTGATCCTCCCCGTGGTGCAGCACCACCACCTGTTCCCCCTCGGAGACCACCGGGAAGTAGCCGTAGGCGACGGACGCGTCAAGCATTCCCTCGGCGAGGATGCGGTCCAGCCAGTAGCGCAGGCGCGGCCGGCCCTCGCGTTCCACCAGTTCCTCGTAGGAGGCACCGTCCTCGCCGCGGCCGGGCTTGAGCCCCCACTGCCCCATGAACGTGGCGCGCTCATCGAGCAAGGCCGCGTAGTCGTGGAGTGCCACGCCGCGCACAATCCGCGTGCCCCAGAACGGCGGCGCAGGGACGGGGTTGTCGGAGGCGACGTCGGACCGGCCGGGCATTGCCTCCGGCTCGGTCACCGTGAACTTCGCACCGCCCTTGTGGATGCGCTTCTTCAGGGGCGGCAGGCCGACGTCGTCCGGTGACTCGCCGCGGGCGACGCGCACCAGCGGTTCCATGAGGGCGAGGCCCTCGAAGGCGTCCTTGGCGTACCTGACCACGCCGTCAAACTGCTCGGCCAGGTCCTGCTCCACGTAGGCACGGGTCAGGGCAGCGCCGCCGAGGATGATGGGCCACTTCTTCGCCAGGCCGCGGGACTGCAGCTCAGCGAGGTTCTCCTTCATCACCACGGTGGACTTCACCAGCAGCCCAGACATGCCGATCACGTCCGCGTTGTGCTCCTCCGCCGCGGCCATGATCTCGGCGATGCCCTGCTTGATGCCGATGTTGATGACCTTGTAGCCGTTGTTGGTGAGGATGATGTCCACCAGGTTCTTGCCGATGTCGTGCACGTCGCCGCGCACGGTGGCGATCACCATGGTGCCCTTGCCCGAGGAATCCGACTTCTCCATGTGCGGCTCCAGCAGCGCGACGGCGTTCTTCATCACCTCGGCGGACTGCAGCACGAACGGCAGCTGCATCTCGCCGGCGCCGAAGCGCTCGCCCACCACCTTCATGCCCTCGAGCAGGTGGTCGTTGATGATGCCGAGCGGGGTCATGCCCTCGCTGCGCGCCAGGTCGAGGTCCTCCTCGAGGCCCTTGCCTTCGCCGTCGATGATGCGCCGCTCCAGGCGCTGGCCGGTGGGCAGCGCCGCGAGTTCAGCGGCGCGCTGGTCCTTGAGCGCTGCGGTGTCGACGCCGGCGAACATGTCCAGCATGACGGCCAGGGGGTCGTAGGTGGTGTTGCCCTCGGCGTCGTATTCGCGGCGGTCCCAGACGAGGTCCAGCGCTACCTTGCGCTGCTCTTCCGGCAGGGAGGCGAGCGGCACGATCTTGGCGGCATCGATGATGCCGCTGGTCAGGCCGGCCTGCGCGGCCTCGTGCAGGAACACCGAGTTCAGGACGACGCGCGCCGCGGGGTTCAGGCCGAAGGACACGTTGGAGACGCCGAGCGTGGTGTTGATGCCGGGGTACTTCGCGGTGATCTGGCGGATGGCCTCGATGGTTTCGATGCCGTCCCGGCGGGTTTCTTCCTGGCCGGTGGCGATGGGGAAGGTCAGGGCGTCGACGATGATGTCCTCGACGCGCATGCCCCATTCGCCCACCAGGGCGTCGACGAGGCGGGAGGCGATGGCCACCTTGCCCTCGGTGGTGCGGGCCTGGCCCTCTTCGTTGATGGTCAGGGCGATCACGGCGGTGCCGTGTTCCTTCACGAGCGGCATGATGCGTGCGAAGCGGCTGTTCGGACCGTCGCCGTCCTCGTAGTTGACGGAGTTGACCACCGGGCGGCCGCCGATGAGTTCGAGCCCGGCCTGCAGCACGGGCGGTTCGGTGGAGTCGATGACGAGCGGGAGGGTGGAGGCCGACGCGAAACGCGAGACGACCTCCTTGATGTCCGCCACGCCGTCGCGCCCCACGTAGTCGATGCAGACGTCGAGCAGGTGCGCGCCGACGCGGACCTGCTCGCGGGCGATGTCCACGCAGTCGTCCCAGCGCTCTTCGAGCATGGCCTGGCGGAACGCCTTGGAACCGTTGGCGTTGGTGCGCTCACCGATGGCGAGGTAGGCGGAATCCTGGTCGAACGGCACGTGGTGGTAGAGGGAGGCAATGCCCGCTTCCCGCTCGGTGGGGGTGCGGGCGGTGCCGTTGCTGGCTTTCGTTTCCTCGGTGCCCGGGGCTGCGGTGCGGAAGGGCGCAAGCCGTTCGACGACGGCGGCCATGTGCTCCGGCGTCGTACCGCAGCAGCCGCCCACCAGGCCCAGGCCGAACTCGCGCACGAACTGCTCGTGCGCGGTGGCGAGTTCGGTGGGGGAGAGCGGGTAGTGCGCGCCGTTGGGGCCGAGGACCGGCAGGCCGGCGTTGGGCATGCAGGCGATGGCGACGGAGGACTGCTTGGAGAGGTGGCGCAGGTGCTCGCTCATCTCGTCCGGCCCGGTGGCGCAGTTCAGGCCGATGGCGTCGACGCCGAGCGGTTCGAGGGCGGTGAGCGCGGCGCCGATTTCGGATCCCATGAGCATGGTTCCGGTGGTTTCGACGGTTACCTCAACGAAGATGGGGAGCCGGATGCCGCGGGACACGATGGCCTGCTTGCAGCCGTTGACCGCGGCTTTGGTCTGCAGGAGGTCCTGGCTGGTTTCGATGAGGAAGGCGTCCGCGCCGCCGTCGATGAGGCCCTCGGCCTGCAGGGCGAAGGTCTGCTTGAGGTAGTCGTAGGTGGTGTGGCCGAGGCTGGGGAGCTTGGTGCCCGGGCCCATCGAGCCCAGGACCCAGCGCATACGGCCGTCCGTTTTTTCTGCCGCCTCGGCGCGTTCGCGGGCGATCTGTGCGCCCTTGCGCGCGAGCTCCTCAATGCGGTCGTCAATGCCGTAGTCGGAGAGGTTGGACCAGTTGGCGCCGAAGGTGTTGGTTTCGACGGCGTCGATGCCGGTGGCGAAGTAGGCGTCGTGGATGTCGGCGAGGACGTCCGGCCTGGTGTCATTCAGGATCTCATTGCAGCCTTCGAGGCCCTGGAAGTCTGTTTCCAGGGACAGGTCCCGGCCCTGCAGCATGGTGCCCATCGCGCCGTCGGCAATGACGACCCGGTGGTTCACTGCGTCCAGAAGCTCCTGCGCACGGGCAGGACGGGGCACGGACTCAATATCAAGTGCAAAACGAGGCATCTAAACAGGTTAAGGGCGACACGTCGAAACATTGCTTCGTATGTCCGTGTGCTACGTGCGGCAATGGCCTGGGGCTGTCAACTCTGCACCCCTAATCCAGGCTTTGCAGACTCAATTCGTACGCCGCCCCGCGGGTAAGTTAGGCCCTGTGGGCGGTGAGGTATTGCTGCAGACTGCCGACTGACACCGACGTTGTTCGTGTTGATTTTGTCCATGCGGCGTCGAGAGGTTCATCAATGACGGCTTCGCATGCGGCGCCGGGCATGTCCGGAGTGGCCCAGACGCGGATGCGATAGCCGTTGCATGCGCCTCGGCCAGGTAGGCGCGCAGCCCGGCGCCTCGGCCTTCTGCACAGGGGCCGAAGCGCTGCAAGGTGAACAGCTTGGCCCAGTTGTCGCTGACCAGCGGCCCGTGTCGGCGGACGTGCCAGAGGTGAAGCCGGCGGAACGGGCGTCGTCGAAGCCTAACTGCTTAGAGCTGAAGACAGCATTGACCGGCCAGGTCTAGGTGGTCCCGTTGCCGTAGCGTTTTAGGGTTGAAGACCGGCCAGTTCCTGCTCGATGGCGGCGTAGGGATTCTTGTCCGCATTAGCTGGTTTGTGTCAGTCGGGTACTGCAGGCCGCCGACATTTGTATTAATACGTTAGAGCGTCGCGTCACTATCCAAAAGATAGAATTTATCACTCCCACCTTGGATGACTCTATGGACGCGGTTTAGATTACGAAGAGTGAGCCTTGTATACGCTGGCACGTTATTCAGAAAATCATCTAGCCCTGCACGCCAGTCGATAGTTTGTCCAGAATATTCTGGTGGAGAAAGCGGAATTACCTGCCTGTCGATCAATAACTTTTGGGTGACGGTGATGTGAAGTGGGCCGGAGTTGGTCATTTCCAGCGCCCGGATGTAGTTTTCAGCATCCAGCTCCGAGTATTGGGTCGCGTCGTATTCGAGTGAAAAACGAAGCGGTGGCACTCCGCTCGCGGACTCGCCGATAAGGCTAAGACGGAGTCCGGACTGATCGCTTCCATACATGGACAGAGCAACGCGGACGAAGACTGGCGTGATATTACGGTGCTTATTGGCATTTGAAAGATGACTTATGAACAGCGCTGACAAGTTTGCAGGAATATCAACAAGACCGCCAGCATAATCAGGTTGCGCTCGTTTTATCACCTCAACGAACCTATCGTCTAAGAGCGCGATAAACCTCCGAAGCCCATCGCCTTGTTTATTGCTTGCAATCTTCTCCTGGTAGTTCCCTTCCAAGGGGAACTGAACATTTATGCCTTTGCGAGGGAGCTTGTAGTTCTTCCAAATTGACTCCATGGCCATATCAAGGCAGGAGCGTGCATCCGTAACGATGTTTCCAATGAGGAAATTTACTGCTTGGGGAAGCTCTGGCAGATGTTGAACATCAACCGTGAATTCACAATGCCCCTTCGAAGATGAGCTGTCGTCCACTGTGATGCTGAGCATTGGATACTTTGGGTCCTCCAAGAATGGCTCACACAAAGCCCGCACGGTCTCGACCTGATGCTCAACCCAACCCAGCCGCTTCCAGGAGTCATTGAATATCGCATCTTGCTCTTCGCGTTCCCCGTACATGGGTGGAACTACACCTCGCTCTTCCACGAAGACAGGTCTCGGACGGACAACGTCTTCCTGCAATCAGGAAGGGCCCCTCTCCTCGCGCCAGGAACTGCTTCCCTGGCGCGAGAAGGGGCTTTTGGCTTAATCAGACCACCATTATCGCCGCTGGCGCTGCCGAACACTGCCGCAACAGACGCTAAACCTTTTGGTCCACCGCGTCCTCGTCGTCGACGTAGGCCGGAAGCGGGCCAGTCAGGTTAAAGGACGATATCAATTCGTTTCGATTCTGGTGCTGTAGCCAGATAAGGAAGCTGCGGTCCACGACGTTGAGCCGCCGCAGCGACTGATCATAGTCCAAAACTGGTGGCTTCACGTTGTGTCGAATCACTTGCAATGACGTTGATGACGTTAGCGCCTGAGTGATATTGCCCGGGTTGATCGGCGCGTCAGGGTGCGCACTGTTGATGAGCTCTGTTACCTCGGCGTAGCTCAGTCCGCGTTCCAAGTCTTCAATGGGAGCGGACAGGACGGCGTACAGAATCCACCGATGCATTTCCAGCCGGGTGGTCTGGAAACCAAGCGAGAATCCCAACATGAAGCCATTGAAGCGAGCAGAATGAACGGCCACGGACTCCCGAACCAATACCTCGGCGTCAGCGTCTACTACCTGCAGTTGAGGGACAGTCGCATTGATGCCAGCCTTGTCGCATGCCCTGCGGCAGGCGTCTTGAACGACCCAGACGCTATCGAAGGACCCGTCAAGAAGCTCTGAGGTGAACTTGTCACTGAACTTGATGTTGAGCATCTTGGCGCCTTCCTGAATAACCTCATTCAGTTCCTTCCTGGTCCATTTGTCCGCGTTGATGGACAGGACCCGGCCGCCGAGATCGCCATTGTATTGAAGCAGACGATTCTCATCAAGCCATACCCCTGCGATCACAAATGTGTACTCGGAGACCTCATGAAACGCCTTCAGCGCCATTGCAAAATCTAATTGTGTTTGTTCCGGCAAATAGTGAAAGTCGTCCAAAACAATGAATTTTGGTGCCTTCGCGTAGAGAAGGGCCTCGATTATCTCGTTGACATCAAAGGGGTCCAACTCCATTGGAGCTTCGACGTACTCAGTAGCGCTTCCGCTAAGTGTTTCTCCGCCAGCCTCAGCCTTGGCTTTGAAGCCGAGTATCCCAGCTTCTCCACTAAACTTGGCATTTATCTTATTCTCACCGCTGACTGTCTGAGTGGTAGTGCCTTCAACCCTATAACCCGCCGCCTTCAAAATCGCCGAATGCAGTTGGCCAAGCGTCCACCGATTCTGACAGACCACGGCTACGTAATCATCATCGTTGAGATTGTATTTGCGGACCGACGTCTTGCCTTGCTTCGAACTGCCGTGCACCACTATGTGCAGGGATTCCGTCAAGGCGCCAAGGAACGTCCCGTCCACGTCGTCCCTCACCACGTAGTTCCCTGGGAAGCCCCGAGAAATGCCGTAAACATCGCGTACCTTGTGTATGGTTTGCGCCACTGTTACCCCCATCGTCGTAATGGCCCCGTACGGAAACCCATGCCTATACAACCCCAAAGCGACCAATAGAGGAAACCGAGTGGTGGCAAGCCCTGCTCGACATAACCGGCACTACGAGTGGCCATCGCATAAGAACGACTGTGCCTAGATCTCCGCCACAGGAGCCGCGAACTGGGCCTCGTACAGTCGCGCGTAGGCTCCGCCCGCAGCCAGCAAAGAAGCATGCGTCCCCTGCTCCACGATCTGCCCGGCCTCCATCACCAGGATGAGGTCGGCGTCGCGGATTGTGGACAGGCGGTGGGCGATGACAAAGGAAGTCCGGTCGGACCGCAGAACACTCATCGCCTTCTGCACCAGCACCTCGGTCCTGGTGTCCACCGAAGACGTCGCCTCGTCCAAAATCAAAACAGAAGGCCGTGCCAGGAACGCCCGGGCAATCGTCAGCAGCTGCTTCTCCCCCGCGGACACGTTGGACCCCTCGTCCTCCAGGAGGGTGTCGTACCCGTCAGGCAATGACCGCACGAACCGGTCCACATACGTCGCCCGCGCAGCCTCCAGGATCTCGGCTTCAGTAGCACCAGGCCGCCCGTACGCAATGTTGTCCCGGATGGTCCCGGCGAACAGCCAGGTATCCTGCAGCACCATCCCCATCCGCGAGCGCAGCTCGCGCCGCGGCACCGAGGTGACGTCCACGCCGTCGAGCGTTATCCGCCCCGCATGAATCTCGTAGAACCGCATCATCAGGTTCACCAGCGTGGTCTTCCCCGCCCCGGTGGGCCCGACAATCGCCACCGTCTGCCCCGGCTCCGCCACCAACGAAAGGGAGGAGATCAGCGGCTGCTCGGGCGAATACGAGAACGAGACATCCGAGAACACCAGCCTCCCCCGCCCAAAAACCGGCCCCGCAGAAGGGGCAGGCTCAACCGATTCCTCCTCCTCGTCCAGCAACGAGAACACCCGCTCGGCGGACGCCACCCCGGACTGCAGCACGTTCGCCATGGACCCCAGCTGCGCCAGCGGCATGGTGAACTGCCGCGAGTACTGGATGAACGCCTGCACGTCGCCCAGCTGCATCGCCCCGGACGCCACCTGCAGCCCGCCCACCACGGCGATCCCCACATACACTAGGTTCCCGATGAACGTCATGGCCGGCATGATCAGCCCGGAAATGAACTGGGCGCCAAAACTGGCCGAGTACAGCTCCGCGTTCTTCTGCCGGAACCGCTCCCCCACCTCCTGCTGCCGGCCGAACACCTTCACCAGCGCATGCCCGGTGTACGTCTCCTCGATCTGCCCGTTTAGCTCCCCCGTGTGCTTCCACTGCGCCACAAACAGCTTCTGCGAGCGCTTGGCGATCAGCGCCGTCAGCCCCAGCGTCAGCGGAATGGTCACCAGCGCGATCAGTGCCAGCGTGGGCGAGAGGATCACCATCATCACCAGCACGCCCACCACGGTCAGCACCGACGTGACCGCTTGGCTGATGGTCTGCTGCAGGCTCTGCGAGATGTTGTCCACGTCGTTGGTGACCCGGCTGAGCAGCTCGCCGCGCTGGATCGAATCGAAATACCGCAGCGGCAGCCGGTTGATCTTCGCCTCGATCCGCTCCCGCAGCCCGAACACCGTCCGCTGCACCACCCCGTTCAGCACATACGCCTGCACCCACATAAACGCCGACGACAGCACATACAGCACCAGCGCCCACGTCAGCACACTGCCCAGCGCCGCGAAGTCGATCCCCTGCCCCGGCACCAGGTCCATTGCACTGAGCATGTCCGCGCGCTGCCCCTCCCCGGACGCCCGCAGCTGCGCAATCACCTGCTCCTTGCTCACCCCGGCCTGCAGCTCCCGGGACACCACGCCGGCGAAGATCAGGTTGGTGCCCTCCCCCAGCAGCCGCGGCCCGATCACGGACAGCGCCACCCCGGCCACCGCCGTCACGAACACCAGCAGCAGCCACGCCCGCTCCGGCCGCAGCGTCCCCATCAGCCGCTTGGCCGACGGCCAGAAGTTCATCGCCTTCTCCGCCGGGACGTTCATCCCCGCGAACGGTCCGCCGCGCCCCGGCCCGCCTGCCGGACGGGGAATGCGGACGACGTCGGCACTTGCCGTTTTGGCCCCGGGTGCGGTTCCGGCGGTGGTTCCTGGGGCGCCGCTTCCGGAAGAGGCGGACGACGGCGGGCGGTGCGGCGCGCTCATACCGTCTCCTCCGCTGCCAGCTGGGAGGAGACGATCTCGCGGTACGTTTCGTTCGTCTCCAGCAGCTCGCGGTGGGTTCCGCGCCCCACGATCCTGCCGGCGTCGAGCACCAGGATCTGGTCCGCGTCCACGATGCTGGAGACGCGCTGGGCGATGATCACCAGCGTGGCGCCGGCGGTGCTGCGCTTGAGGGCCTGCCGGAGCCGGGCGTCGGTGCCGGTATCCAGCGAGGAGAACGAGTCGTCGAAGATGTACAGCTCGGGCCGTTTCACCAGGGCCCGGGCGATGGCCAGCCGCTGCCGCTGCCCGCCGGAAACGTTGGTGCCGCCCTGGCTGATGGGCGCGTCCAGCCCCTCGTCCATCCGCTCAACGAAGTCGCGGGCCTGGGCGATCTCCAGCGCGGTCCAGAGCTCGTCCTCGGTGGCGTCCGGCTTGCCGTAGAGCAGGTTGCTGCGGACGGTGCCGCTGAACAGGTAGGGCCGCTGCGGGACCAGGCCGATGTGCCCCCAGAGCAGGTCCGGGTGCAGCTCACGGACGTCCACGCCGTTCATCCGGACCGAGCCTTCCGTGGCGTCGAAGAGCCGGGGCATGAGGTTCACCAGGGTGGTCTTGCCGGCGCCGGTGCTGCCGATGATCGCCGTCGTCTGCCCCGCCCTTGCGGTGAAGCTGATCCCGGTGAGGACGGGCTGGTCGGCACCCGGGTAGGCGAATCCGACGTCGCGCATTTCCAGCTCGCCGCGGCGGCGGCCGTCCTGTCCCGCCGTCGTACTGATGGGGTGAAGCGGCGGCCGGACGCTCGGCTCCGTGCGCAGCACCTCCCCGATCCGGTCACCGGACACCGCGGCGCGCGGGATCATCACGGCCATGAACGTGGCCATCATGACGGACATCAGGATCTGCAGCAGGTAGCTCAGGAACGCGATGAGCGTGCCCACCTGCATGGAGCCGTCCTGGATGCGGAACGAGCCGAACCAAATCACAGCCACGCTGGAGACGTTCAGGACCAGCATGACCATGGGGAACGCGAGTGCCATGAGCCGGCCGGCGCGCAGGGCGGTGTCCGTGACGTCCTCGTTGGCGCGGGCGAAGCGCTCGGTCTCAATGTCCTCGCGGACGAAGGCGCGCACCACGCGGATGCCGGTGAGCTGCTCGCGGAGGACGCGGTTCACGGTGTCGATCCGCTTCTGCATCTTGCGGAACAGCGGCACCATCCGGACGGTGATCAGGCCGACGGCGATCAGCAGCACCGGGACGGCGACGGCGATCAGCCAGGACAGCTGCGCATCCTGCCGCACGGCCATGATCACCCCGCCGATGCTGAGCATGGGCGCGGTGACCAGCATGGTGGCGGACATGAGCACCAGCTGCTGGACCTGCTGGACGTCGTTGGTGGACCGTGTGATGAGGCTGGGGGCGCCGAATCTGGTGACCTCCTGCTCGGAGAAGTCGCCCACCCTGGTGAAGATCGCGTCCCTGAGGTCCCTGCCCACGCCCATCGCTGCCTTCGCCGCGAAGTACACGGCGATGACCGCGCAGACGATCTGCAGCAGGGTGATCCCCAGCATCACGCCGCCGAGGCTGAGGATATAGCCGACGTTTCCCTTGGCCACGCCTTCGTCGATGATGTCCGCGTTCAGGGTGGGCAGGTACAGGGACGCGATGGACTGCGCCAGCTGGAAAACCACGACGGCGGCCAGCAGCTTCCGGTGCGGCCGCAGGTATTCAACGAGCAGTTTCCAGAGCATGGGCGGCTCCTGACACAGTGTCCACAAGGTGTGGTGCGAAGGTCAGTTTACGTCCGGCGGCTGGGATGGGGCCGTGCCTGTGGAGGAGAAGTTGGGGCGGTTCACGGAGGGCGTATTCAGGTGCGTCATAAGCAAAAGCGCCTTCACCAAATCAAGACATGAATTGGCCGGGGTGCGCTAAGAGCACCCCGGCCAATCCCCCAATTTAGGCCTTGTAGCCCGAGGGCGGCGTGAGTACCCCGCGCTCGATGAGTTTCTCGATATTGGCGGCTCGGGTTGAGTCTTCCCGGGCCAGCCAGTCCTCACCGGGAGGGGCGTCGAGGTACTGGTTCTTCGGGTAGATGGGGGTGTCGTAGATAACCCGGTACTGCTCGGTGCGCAGGTCCTTGTACTGGTTGTACAGGCCGTTGGAGACTCGGGCCCGGCGGAGCGCCTCGATGTCGATCGTGGTGCAGACGAACGAGTCACCCGACGTCCAGCCCTGCTGCTTGGTCAGGATCTGGCCCCGCGGACCGACGATCATGGACTGGCCGCCAAACAGGTCCTGCATGCTCCCGTCGTCACGAACCTCGGGCCCCAGGTTCGGGGCGACGACATACGCCGAGTTGAACATGGCGTGTGCCCGGTTCTGCAGTTCCCACATGCCGTTCTGCACGGCCGGCTCGATCAGGGTGCCCCGGATAATGATCTCGGCGCCGTTCATCGCGAGCCCACGCGGCACCTCGGGGTAGACACCCTCGTGGCAAATGGCGTACCCGATGTTGCCGATCTCGGTCTTCGCCACAGGGAAAATGGCATCCATTGCATTGCCATTGCCCTTCTTTTCAATCCACTCGTCCCACACGTCGTGCGGGTTCATGTTGCCAAGCATGCCGCCCTCATAGGCATCACTGGTGGCCTTGTAACGCTTGTAGATAATGTCGCCCTGCGGATCGATGATAAAGGCGACATTGAAGTGGCGGTCCGGGAAATCATCATCTTTTACCATGTACAGCTCGGCAGCGATGTAGGTGTTGAGTTCCACGGCCTTCTTGGCCAACTCGTCCGTCTCCGGCCCGGGGATTGTCACAGCAAAGTGGCGCTCCTTTTCCCGGTTACCCGGGGTGTTAGCGATCATCCCCTGGATAGCCATCTCCGGCAGGACAACCAGCTTGACCGGAGAGCCCTCCCAGGCCCCGACCATGACTGCTGTATCGATGAATTCGTTGATGCGCTTGACGTTCGCAACGCCGTCACCGGGATTCTTCACATTGATTGTCCGCGGCGAAACTGCAACGACGACAAATGGATCGACCATTGTTTTTCTCTCTTTTCTCTTCTTTGAGTTCCTGAGTTAGCGCTAACTCAACGTATTGCGGTGAGGTAGGGAATTGCAAGACCTGAAGGTCAATGATTTTCAGAAATAGGCCAGGAGCCCTTGGGGTCCCAGAGCTGGGAGTTCAGCCCCCCGGTTTGGGTGCAGGCAGACGCTGTTGGTATCAGCGCCTGCTACGCGGCGACGCGGTGGTGTCGCGGAGCATGAGGAGCGGTTCCAGCAGGGGGATGTCCCCCTCCGCCTCCTCTTTGATCATGGCGAGGACGCGGCCTACAGCGATGTGACCGATGGCTTCGAAGTCCAGCTTCACCGTGGTCAGTGCCGGCCGGAAGAAGGGTGCTTCCTTGACGTCGTCGAATCCCACGACGCTGACATCGCCCGGTACGTTGCGCCCGGCGTCGTCCATGGCCTTAATCACGCCGAGCGCGAAGGGGTCGTTGGCGGCAAAGACCGCCGTGACATCCTTCCTCGCGGCGAGTTCACGTCCAACGCGGTATCCCTCAGCGGCCGACCAATCGGTCGTTGCGAGCGGCGTCGGAACGACGCGTCCAGCCGCGCCCAGTTCCGCCGCCCATCCCTGGACCCGGGCTGATGTTGCCATCCAACCCGGAGGGCCTTGAACATGCCACACCGTTTCGTGCCCGAGGTCCAGCAAGTGGCGCACCACCATCCGGGCACCCCGCACTTCGTCAACGGAAACGCTTGTGGGGCTCGGGTGCGATCCCTGCTGGAAGGTGACCACGGGGACACCGATGTCGAGGTCCTCAAGCACCGTGATCGCATCCAACAGGGGCGCGAGCACGATTACGCCGTCGACCGTGTCCGAATTGATGGATTCGAAGGCTGCCCGGATATCCCGCCGTTCGAGACTGGCCAACGTGACCAGACGCGTAGCGTAGCCATGTTGCCTGGCTTCCTCCGAAATACCGTACAGCGCCACCGTTGGGCCCAGGACCGACAGTTCGAAGCTGACAACACCGATCGTCATGGTCCGGTTGCTGGCGAGCGCCGCGGCTGCAGGATTTCGCCGGTACCGGAGTTGCGCAATCGCGTGCTCCACGCGCTGTCGGATGTCCGGATCCACGTTGGTGGCTCCCCTGACAACCCGTGACACCGTCTGCTGGGACACTCCGGCGAGCCGGGCAACGTCGGACATTCGGGGAGCCTTTGACCTGGAGGCCAGCCGCTCCCCGCGCCCATTGGTGTTGCGGGCTTCTGAAGGCGCGGGAGTCGTGGACACCACTCCATTATCCCCGGCTACCCTCGAGGAGCCCCGGAACGCGCCGCCGGTCGGCGCGCCAGCTGTCACGGACGCCGGTACCGCAGGACTTCGGGATGCTGGTCGTACGGCCACTCGGCCCCCTCCACCATGTACTTGCGGGTTGTGTAGCTGCCGTCCATTGTTGAGGCCAGCGACGGAGGTCCGTCGAAGCCGATGACACCCCAACCGACGCGGTTCTCGTTCCCTCCATACACCGGGTCGCCGTAAAACCCCTGGCGGGTGTTGAGCACCAGCAGCGGGAAAAACTCCAGGAAGTCCTCGTTGACCGGTTGGTTTCCTGCCGGCGCGCCGCCAAGACCAACCTCGGAGTGCTCCAGCGAGAAAGCGTGTGGCTTCGCCGCGCCCGACAGTGTCTCGAGCACCGCGTCCTGGTCCTCTTCCGTAAGTCCGAGGAACTCGACGTCAGCACGCTCTTTCGCCAGCCGGTCCAGCTCCAGGACACCCTCGCGGTAAAACTCCCGGCGCTGCTTGATGCGCTCCTGCCATGCGGCCTCGTCGCGGCCCTCCATCCGGAGGAACCCGTTGCCGTCCGCTGCCGGGAAGATGAACTGCGTTCCCGCAAGCATCCGGTCAATGAAGCGGACCACCTTCGCCTCACGTGCACCCGGGTGGTGGTCGGTGGGGATAATCCGGGCCGACGCCGCTTCGATGGTGTTCCACTCGTGCTCGGTGAAGAAGACCGGCCCGTCAACGTCCCGTGTTGAGATGGGCACCGTAGCCCATTCCGCCTGTCCCATATGACATCTGTCCTTTCGTGTCCTGTGTTAAGTGCGAGTCAGTTTTCGGACCAGCCATGGCGGTCCACCTGAAGAATGCGGTCGGAGCACCGCCAGGCATTCGCCATGATCGTCAGGGCCGGATTGATACCGGTCGCTGTCGGGAAGAAGCTCGCGTCGAAGACGTAAAGGTTTGGTACTTCATGCGAGCGGCACCAGCGGTCCACGACGGACGTCGCAGGATCATTGCCCATGCGGGCGGTGCCCAGTTCGTGCGAGGTGTTGCCGGTGATCCGCTCCATGTTGACCGGGATGACCTTCTTCGCCCCTGCAGCCTCCAGGATTTCCCCGTTCTTGGCGACCTGCCAGCGTTCCTGCGCAAAGTCATTGGAGTGGGGCGTATGGGTAATACGGGCAACCGGCAGACCCCAGGCGTCCTTGACGTTCGGGTCAAGGTCGACCCGGTTGTCCTCCACCGGCAGGTCATGCAGGAGGACACCGATCTTCATGCTGTGGTTGAAAAACTCGCGGTCGGAGTCCTTTGCCGCCTGGCCCCACGTAGGCCGGCCGGGGTAACTCCAGTTCACCGGGTGTCCGATCATGGACGGGAAGATCAGTGATCCCAGGATGTGGCCCCGGCTCTCATCCGTCTCGTAGAAGTCGAACGAACACAGGCTCATGTAGTGGCCCGCCCACCCGTAAAGCGGGTCGCTGACCTCACGGTCGAACAAGCCGACGGAGAATGAGTACTGATGGAAGGTTGCATTCTTACCTACCATGCCGCTGCCGTTGCCGAGTCCGTCCGGGAAGAGTCCTGACTTTGACATGAGCAGCAGGCGCGGGGTTTCGATGCCGCCGCCGCAGACGATCACGGCTTTGGCGTGCTGGACGAACTCGTCGCCGTCCTCGTCCTGGTAGCGGACACCGGTGGCGCGGCCGTCCTTGCCGACGAGAATCTCGCTGACATAGCAGTCGGATCGGAGGTCGTAGCGCCCGGTCGCAACGGCGTCCGGGATGAAGCTGATCAGCGTGGATGACTTGCCGCTTCCCGGGTCCGGGTACTGCTGCCAGAAACCGTTCTCACTGAATGGCTGGCGCCCCCGGTAGGGTTCGGTCACCATGCCCTGCGGCATGGGGAACGTACCATGCCCGAGCTTGGACATCGCGGTGGCGAAGGTCCGCCCGATCTGGCTCAGCGGTGACGGCTTGGTGGGGTAGCCGCGGCTGCGCCACGCTTCCCATTTGTTCGCCCCGGCAAGACCCGACGTGCCGAACTCCCACTCAACGCGTGTGTAGTACGGCTCCAGTTCGTCATAGGAGATGGGCCAGTCGACAAGGCTTGCTCCCGGAACATCGCCGTGCAGGCTGCGCAGCTTGAAATCGCTCTCGGCCATGCGCGGGACCATGCCACCCCAGTGGGTGGTGCCTCCGCCGACGACTTGCGGCGTGGCTGAGAAGTTGGTGATTTCGGCTTCTACTTTGTCGTTTGGGCGGTAGGTCCGCGGTTTGATCTTCGGATCCTGCCAGATGAAATTCCGGTTGAGGAACTTGAGTTCGTCCCCCGAGGCGTGCTCGGGCTTCAGCCAGGGCCCACGCTCGAGGCCCACCACCTTCAGTCCGGCCTCCGACAGCACCTTTGCCGCGGTTGCCCCGCCGGCGCCTGCGCCGACGATGACGACGTCCACCGGCTCAGGCTGCTTCTTCCTGGTCATTGCTTCGTTTCCTTTCGTAAATTCCTGCTACTCGCCCCAGCGGTCAGACCGTCACGGCTTCAATGCCGTTCCGGCCCTCGCGTGCAAGAGGCAGGAGCTGGTCCCAGAGCTCCTGGGGGATGTCATGGTTGAGCAGGCGGAGGGTCTCCTCGACGCGGCTCGGCTGGGACATTCCGACGATGGTGGACGCCACGCGCTCATCACGCACGGAGAATTGCAGGGCAGCTGCGGCGAGCGGGACGCCGTGCTGCGCGCACAGTTCTTCCATGCGCAGGACCCTGCCGATGGTCGCCTGGTCCACAGGTGCATAGCAGTACCGCGGGACGGCCCTGGGTCCTTTGACGAGCATCCCGCCGCCGAACGGTGCGGCGTTGACGAAGGCGACCCCGCGGCGGGCCGCGTCCTCCAGGAGCGGCTCGGCAGTCTGTTCAACGAGGGTGTAGCGGTTGTGGCTGATGACGGCGTCGAATGCGTCGGTCGCCAGGTACTGCAGCTCCAGGTCGATCGGGCCTCCGGCGACACCCAAGTGCTGGATAACACCCTGGTCCCGGAGATCGATGAGGGCTTCCAGCGGGCCTCCCTTGGCCACCCCCTCCTCGAAGGAGATCTTCTCGGGGTCGTGCAGGTAGGCGAGCTGGAGTTTGTCGAGGCCGAGGCGCTCGAGGCTCTCCTCGACGGACCGGCGGACGCGGTCCCCGGAGAAGTCGGTGCTGCCGGGAAGCGGATCGACCTTCGTGGCGACGACGTATCCCTCGGGGATGCCGCCGCGCTCGGCGATGGCCCGGCCAATCCGCTCTTCGCTTGCACCGCCGCCGTACTCATTCGACGTATCAATGAACGTGAAGGGCCCGTCGAAGACGCGGTGGATCGTGGCGACGGCGGTGTCTTCGTCGACCTCGTAACCGTACTGGGCGGGAAAGCTGCCGAGCGCACTGGTGCCGACACAAATGTCGGAGACGGTCAGGCCGGTGCGTCCGAAGGGGTGAATGGACATGATTCCTGCTTTCTGAAGCTGAATTGGGATGACGATGACTACGCGGCTATGCGGGCTGGGTGCGCCGGAAATGTTTGGCGAAGAATCCGGAGATCCTCTGGACGCCGCCCGCGCTGGAAAGGAAGACGGCGAGGATAATCACTGCGCCTTTGATGACCAGCTGCGGCTCGGAGGAGATCCCGACGAGGTTCATGATGTTGATGATGGTGGTCAGGATGAATACCCCGATCACTGCGTTCAGCGGATCGCCCTTGCCTCCCATGAGGGAGGCGCCGCCCACCACGACGGCTGCGATGGCGTCGAGTTCGTAACCTACGCCGATGAGCGAGCTTCCCTGCCGCAGCTGGGCGGCAGCGACCAGGCCTGCCAGGCCGGCGAGCACGCCGGAGATGGTGTAGGTGATGATCAGGTTCCGGGCGACCGGCAGGCCCGAAAGCCGCGAGGCTTCAGGGTTGCCGCCGATCGCATAAAGTGAGCGCCCGAACGTCGTGTATTTGGCCACGAGCGCCGCGATCACGGCCACGATGATGAAGATCAGGACGGGGTTGCGGATGCCGAGGAAGCTGCCGCGGGAGAAAACCTGAATGATCCACTGGTCTTTGATCTCGATCAGGCTTGTTGACTGGATGATGTAGCTGAAGCCCTTGACGGCACTCATCATGGCGAGCGTCGCGATGAACGGAGGGATGTTCAGCCAAACGACGAGGATGCCGTTGATCAGTCCGGCGGCAGCGCAGCAGGCAAGCACAAACACGACGGACGCGCCGGCGGGCATCCCGGACTGCAGGGTCAGTGCCGTAAGTACCGTGGACATCGCCAGGATCGAGCCTACGGAGAGGTCGATGCCGCCGGTCAGGATGACAAAGTATTGGCCGATCGCCAGCACGACGACGATCGAGGCGGCCGTGATCACGTTTTCAGCATTGCGGAACGTCAGAAAGTCGTCGGAGACGTAATAGCCCACCGCAATGATCGCGAGAAGCACAAGGATAAGGTAGCTCTTCGGCAAGGCACGGAGGGTGCTGCCCCGCAGTCGGGAGCCGATGCTGGCCAATGGCGATGGGGACGGGGAGGGGGCGCCACTCGTTGGCGGCAGGGACGACAAGGTCCGGGACATAGGTGTACTCCTGAATAGAAACTGATTGGGGGCCGTCAGGCGAAGCGCTCAAGGATGGCGTTGCCGGAGGGGTCGATGTCGTCATGGTCGAGTTCGGCGACGACTTGGCCGCGCGCCATCACGAGGACGCGGTCGCACATCATCGCCTCCGTGATCTCCGAGCTCGCCACCACGACGGTTCCGCCGGCCTGCGCGAACTCGCGGATGAGCTCGTACATGTCCTCCTTCGCCCCGACGTCCACGCCGCGGGTGGGTTCGTCGCACACGAGGATGCGTGACTGGCGGACAAGCCAGCGGGCCAGGATGGCCTTCTGCTGGGTTCCCCCGCTCAGCGTCTTGAGCGGCTGATGCACTCCGGATACCTTCATGCCGAGCCGGCCCACCATCTCCCCGGCCACGGCACGTTCCCGCCGGGACTGGATCACGCTCAGCCGGCTGAATTGCGGCAAACTGGCCAGCGTGATGTTGCCGGCAACGCCCATGTCCGGGATGAAGCCCGCTGCCTTGCGGTCCTGCGGCAGCAGCCCGATCCCGCGGCGGATCGCGTCGCGGGGGGCACGGAAGTCCACCGCTTTCCCGTCGACGCGGATCTCGCCGGAAGTCCGCCTCCGCGCACCAGCGATGAGGCCAGCCAGTTCTGACTGGCCGCTGCCGATGAGCCCCGAGATGCCGAGCACCTCGCCTTCACGCAGCTCGAACGACACCTTGTCCACGTACCCCTGCTCGGAAAGGTCGCGGGCGGAGAGGATGATGCTCTCCTTCGGTCCGGCGCCGAGGCTGGGCGAGCGTTCCCCGCGGAGGGCCGCTTCGGCAATGGACCCTTCGAGGCTCTTCCCGACCATTGCCGTGACCACGTCCGCGGGCTTGGAGTTTGCTGTCTTCAAATCCGCAGCGTTTACCCCATCGCGCAGCACTGTCACGGCGTCGCAGAGCGAAAACAGCTCGTCCATGCGGTGCGAAATGTATAACAGCGTCACGCCTTGTTCGGACAGGGAGCGGAGGACGGTGAACAGCCGTTCAACATCGGGCAGGGGCAACGTGGAGGTGGGTTCATCCAGAAGCAGGACCCGGGCGTCCTTGTGCAGGGCCTTGGCCAACTCCACAGCCTGTTGCTCCGCTGTGGAGTAACTTGCCACGGGGCGGCGGACATCGAGATCGAAACCTACCCGGTCCAGCGCGGTCCGGGCTTCTGCCTGCATACGCTGCCAGTCGACAGAGGCCCCCGCCCGCCGGGGCAACTGTCCCAGGAAGATGTTCTCGGCCACCGAGAGGGACGGCACGAGCGAGAGTTCCTGGTAAATTGTGTGGATCCCGGCGCGCTGGGCGTCCATGGGGTCTCGAAAACGCTGAAGCTCGCCGCCAAGGCGGATGGTCCCGCCGTCCGGGGACTCCGCTCCGGAGAGGATTTTTACGAGCGTCGACTTGCCTGCGCCGTTCTGCCCGGCAAGTGCGTGAATGGATCCGCGGGAGACGCTGAAGCTGACTCCCTTCAACGCCTGGACGCCGGGATAGGACTTGGTGACGCCATCGAGCCGCAGCTCCGAAGCGCCGTCATGGGTGTCTCGTGCTGTCTCCGCCGCTGCGGTGGAAGGCGAGACCTGGTTATGGGCGAGCATCATGCTCCTTATATAGGGCTCTGGGTGGAACTGCCGGCCACGGGGCAGCGCCGGCCAGGGAGCTCAGTCTTTTGCGCGGACATAGGTGTCCGTGGGGACGTAGTAATCCGGCGCCTCGGCGGGCGTGATGACCGTCGTGTCGATGTAGTTCGTCTTGTCCGGGCACTGGGCCTGGTCGCCATTGAAGGCAGCAAGTGCCATCCGCACTGCGGCGGCTCCCTGGTCCCACGGCTGGTTGGAGGCATCCGCCTGCAACGGACCCGTCGGGTCGTCCACCATTTCCTTGATCGCCCCCATGCCGCCGTCATAGCTGGCCATGATGATCCCGTCACCCCAGAGACCGGCCTGTTGCAGGCCCTGAACGATGCCGCCATGCATCACGTCGCTCATGCTGTAGACAATCTTGATGTCCGGGTTGGCGGTGGCCACGTCCCGGATCGGGGCGAGCGCTTTGTCGGGCTTCCATTCCCCGTACTTCGTATCGAGCTTTACGGTAGTGACGCCCGGGTGCTTATCCATAACGCGGTTCCACCCCGCCATGAAACCGTTGAACCGGAGATCGCTCAACACGTCTCCCGGGAAGCCGCCGATACCGACGAGCTTGATCTGGCCGTTGTCGCCGTACTTCTCGAGCGCCTTCTGGGCAGCGGTTTCGCCGGCAAGTGAGCCGGTGTGCTCCTGGTCCTCGGCAACGTAGCAGAACATGTCCGGGACCAGTGACTTATCCAGGCTTGAGTTGACGGTGACGACGGGTATGCCCGCATCCTTCAGCGCCTGAACCGAGGGTCCGACGCCGAGCGGGTCGTTCGGGTTCATCACCACGACGTCTACGCCCTTTGTGATGAGGGTCTGCACGTCAGCGTTCTGCCGGACGGTATCACCATTGGCGTCAAGCAACTCGAGGCGCGCCCCAATCTTCCCCGCCTCAGCCTGGCCGCCCTCAACGAGGGTCTTCCACCAGTCACTGCCGCTGATGCCGCGCTGGCTCCAGCCGATGACAAGCCCCTTTCCGCTTGCCTTCTCCTCCGCATTGTCCGCGGTGGCGCCGCCCTTGCACCCGGCCAGCCCAAGCATGGCGACCGTCAGGACGGAAGCGCACAGAGCCGCCTTGCCAAGTCTTTTGTTCCGACGAATTCCAGTTGTAGTTCTCCGCATGAACAACACTCCCTTGTGTTCGTGATCACCCCACCTTTGGGGCTGTGAGCTAACTTACATGCTGAGTTAGCGCACTATCAAGGGTTTTCGGGAAACTCGTTAAAGGTGTGACGGCTGGTGTTACTGGCAAGCAAAGTGGCGGAAATAGACGGAGAAGAAGTCACTAACCGCGCCAGCAGCATTAGTAAGGGTGCTGATTTATCGCTAACTCAGCAGCTTGGGCCGACCACGCCCCTACGGCAAGATTGGCCAGAAGGAATGTAGTCACTAACGACGCTTTCCATCGCAGGTCGATGTGTAGCGCTGGCACGGAGCATCCGCGCCTGACTCCTCGAAGCTCAGCTACCCAACCCACGATTGGGGGAAGATTTCGGGGACGCCCCCTCGACACCGTTACTAAGGCTGCTTAGCATTAAGGCTCGATCAGTTCTCTTTTGCGTACAGCCGTCAGGCGGGATTTTCCCAACAGCCTGGCGGTCTGAAAACCTTTTGGCCTTACGAGCCTTGGGTGGGCTCAGGGGCCGCTATCCTTGTTCCCCCATTCCCTCGCCAGCTCCAATACGCGTATCGGGTGCCCCCTTTTTCCGGGCCGCAGTCCTGCAGGTCCCTTGCTTTGCTGCGCCCGGAAGGTACCACTGCGCCAACGATCGGGATGGGATAAAAGAAAAGAGCGGAAAAGTGAAGGCAGTAGTTGACAAAGGACCGAAAGACGTCAGCGTGGAGGACGTACCGGACGCCAAAATCGAGCACCCCGCCGACGTATTGGTGCGGATTACCGCTGCGAATATCTGCGGCTCGGACCTGCACATGTACGAAGGCCGGACCAGCTTCGAACCCGGACGCACCTTTGGTCACGAGAACCTGGGCGAAGTGGTTGAGACCGGCCCGGCGGTCAGCAAAGTAAAGGTGGGCGAGCGTGTCGTGCTGCCGTTCAACATCGCCTGCGGATTCTGTAAGAACTGCGATCGGGGCTTCACCAATTACTGCCTCACCATGCAGCCGGAACCCCAGCTCGCAGGCGCGGCCTATGGTTTCGCGGACATGGGCCCCTACCAGGGCGGACAGGCAGAATACCTGCGGGTGCCGTACGGAGACTTCAACTGCCTGCGCCTGGGCGAGGACTCCGTGGAGAAGGAGCTCGACTATGTCATGGTCGCCGATATCTTCCCCACCGGCTGGCATGCCACCGAGCTGGCGGGGGTCTACCCGGGAGACTCCGTGGTCATCTATGGTGCGGGACCAGTAGGCCTGATGGCAGCCTACTCGGCCATTATCAAAGGCGCTGGCAAGGTCATGGTCGTAGACCGCCAAAAGGACCGCTTGAAGCTGGCCGAGCAGATCGGCGCCATCCCTGTGGATGATTCCGCGGTGGACCCTGTCGAGTTCGTCAAGGACCAGACCATGGGATTCGGGGCCGACCGGGGCTGCGAATGCGTGGGCTACCAGGCACACGACCCGGGCGGCAATGAACATCCCAACCAGACCCTGAACCGGCTCGTGGACTCCGTGCGGTTCGTCGGCGGCCTGGGCGTGGTGGGCGTGTTCCTGCCCCAGGATCCTGGCTCCCCCGATGAGCTCGAAAAGCAGGGGCAGGTGGCCTTTGACTACGGAAACTACTGGTTCAAGGGACAGACGATGGGATCGGGCCAGTGCCCGGTCAAGAAATACAACCGGGCCCTGCGCGACCTCATCGCCGGCGGAAAAGCCAGCCCTTCCTTCCTCGTCAGCCACGAGCTGCCGCTGGACCAGGCCCCCGAGGGCTACCGAAACTTTGACAGCCGCGAAGACGGCTGGACCAAAGTCGTCCTCCACCCGGCCAGCGCCTGAGCGGCCGGACAGGAGATTTGATATGTCGGATCAAACTATTTCCCTGAGGCGGTACTGATGCGGTCAATGGTGTATCGCGGGCCCTACAAGGTCCGCGTGGAAGAAAAGGACATCCCTAAGATCGAGCATCCTAATGATGCGATCGTGCGGGTGACGAGGGCTGCGATCTGCGGCTCTGACCTGCACCTTTACCACGGCATGATGCCGGATACCCGGGTGGGAATGACTTTCGGGCACGAATTCATCGGCGTGGTGGAGCAGGTGGGCCCGTCAGTGGAGCGGCTACAGCCCGGGGACCGGGTGATGGTCCCGTTCAACATCTACTGCGGGTCCTGTTACTTCTGCGCCCGCGGCCTGTATTCGAACTGCCACAACGTGAACCCGAACGCGACGGCGGTGGGCGGCATCTACGGCTACTCCCACACCTGCGGAGGTTACGACGGCGGCCAGTCCGAGTACGTGCGGGTACCGTTCGCCGACGTCGGGCCAGGCTTGATCCCGGACTGGATGGACGAAGAGGACGCCGTCCTGCTCACCGATGCCCTGCCCACCGGCTACTTCGGCGCCCAACTCGGCGACATCGTCCAAGGCGACACGGTGGTGGTGTTCGGCGCCGGGCCAGTGGGCCTGTTCGCCGCCAAGTCCGCGTGGCTGATGGGCGCAGGCCGGGTGATTGTGGTCGACCACCTGGAGTATCGGCTCGAGAAGGCCCGCACCTTCGCCCACGCTGAAACGTACAACTTCGCGGAATACGACGACATTGTGGTGCACCTGAAGAAAGCCACTGACTACCTGGGCGCCGACGTCGTGATTGATGCGGTGGGGGCCGAGGCGGACGGCAACTTCCTGCAGCACGTCACCAGCAGCAAACTGAAACTCCAGGGCGGCTCCCCCATTGCCCTGAACTGGGCCATCGACTCCGTCCGCAAGGGCGGCAGCGTGTCCGTGGTGGGCGCCTACGGCCCGATTTTCAGTGCCGTGAAATTCGGTGACGCCATGAACAAAGGATTGACGCTGCGGATGAACCAGTGCCCGGTTAAACGGCAGTGGCCGCGGCTTTTCGAACACATCCGCAACGGGTACCTCAAGCCCAGCGACATCGTCACCCACCGCATCCCGTTGGAACACATCGCCGAGGGATACCACATCTTCTCCGCGAAGCTCGATGAATGCATCAAGCCCCTCGTCATTCCCAGCGCGGCCTGAAAGGAAAAACCATCATGGCTGAGATACCAACGCCCTACACCGCGGCCAAGCCGGCCCTGAAGGAGTCCGTGGAGGACCTGCGCGCCCGGATCCCGGGCTGGGGTGCGGACCTGGACCCGGCCGACAGGCCCTCCTACCCTCGCGAACAACCTGGCATCGAAACCGGCGCACATTGGGACTTCCCTGAGCGCCAGCCCGAGAAATGGCCCCGGGAACGGTCCGTCGAACACGCCTTCCTGACCCCCGTTTTCGGGACCTCCACCCCACCCAAGGGCGCGTCCGGGGCCATCCGGAAGTACGCCTACAAGTACAGCGAGGGCCGGGCAGCGCACTGGCTCCTGCTCGTCGCCGCAGACCGCGTGGACGCCACGGAACACCACGTGAAGTCCCTGGCGACGCTGCGCCCGGACAACCCCGTGACCGAAACCGGCGTGCTCAGCGAGTTCTCCAGCCACGGCATAAGCTCACGCTTCGGACAAAAGCGGGCCGACACCAACCACCAGTGGATCGACCCGATCATCGTGGCCGGCCCCTGGGTGCTGGCGGCTGTAGGGCTCGCAGCGGCCTATAGGACCTTGCGAAAGGAGCGCACAGAGCCTGACAACTGATCTGCCAGAACGGCGAAGGGTGTCACCAGCAAGGCATTTGCTGGTGACACCCGCACGTCATCCTTGGCCGAGGTTCGTGACCAAGTTGATGGAGACCGCCATCAGGACTGTGCCGAAGAAATACGACAGCAGAGCGTGCAGAAGAGCTTTGCGTCGGACCTCGGTATTGATGGGCTCGATCTCAGGCCCGGCGTACGACATCCCCACGGTGAAGGCGAAGTAGGCGAAGTCGCTGTAGGTAGGCTGCTTCTCCTGCTTGACGTCGAACCCGTCGTCGGGGTGATCCAGGAAGTACATGCGGGCGTACTTCAAGGCATAGACGGTGTTGACGAGCGCCCACGCAACTATCGTGCCGAGCACGCCCAGGATGACCAATGCCACCGAGGTGGGATCTTCGCTCCGGTCGCTGGACTGGATCAGTGCGACCACCACGGCCGCGATGCTCGCGATACAAGCCGTGACGATCGCGTTGTCGGTCACACGGGAGGCGGACTCCTCGCGCGCGAGGCGTTCAGTCCCCGGTGGATCCTTTCGCCAGCAGATCCGCCACACCCATGCCAGAGCGGTGACGCCGGCGGTGCACCACCCGACCAGGGGCCCAAGGGAAGGTTCTACGGCTACCGCTGCGACGGTGCCGGCCACTGCCCCGACTGCAACGCAGACAAGAGCACGGCGAGCTGACAGGATCCGACCGTTCATGGATGCTCCTCGAAGGGACGTTGCCGGCCATGCCCTGGCCTCAGGGCCGCTCAAGCCGGCAGGGTCCAATCCTCACATTCGTCCAGTGTGCGCAGCGGTGGACTCGCGCGCAAGGGTTTTGTTGCTAAGCCTTCGGGGACTTGCGGGGTGTGGCGCGGGTGGAGCTGTTGCGTACAACAAGTGTGGGTGCGATGGGAGTACGGTCTACCTCCTGCCCCTCCATGGCGCCGATAAGCACCTCCATGCTCATCAGCGCCAACGCGGTGAAGTCCTGGCGCACGGTGGTCAGGGGCGGCAGGAAATAGTCGGAACCTTCGATGTCGTCGAAGCCGACGATACTCACGTCGTCCGGGACGCGGACCCCATTTTCGGCGAACGCGCGAATAAGCCCTAGGGCAGTGTGGTCGCTGGCCGCGAAGATCGCCTGGGGGATCCTGTCTTCGCGGACCAGCTTGAGGCCTGTTTCGTAGGCCCATCGGGGGCTCCAGTCGCCCTCGAGACAGAGCCCGGGCGAAAGGCCGGCGTCACGAAGCGCGGCCTCCCAGCCGCGCTTGCGCACCCGTCCGTCGAACCAGTCCATTGAGCCGGCGATGTGGGCGATGTCTGTGTGGCCCAGGTCGATGAGGTGTTGGGTGGCCAGCCGTGCTCCGAGCTCCTGGTTTTCAGAGTATGTGAACACGTTGGGGGTGGATGATGCACCTGCGGCAATCATCTCCACGGGCACCCGGCACGATGCGTTCCAGACTGCTGCCGCCATGTCCACCACTGGTGCGATGACGATGATTCCACCCACGCCGACGTCATCGAGGGTGTCCAGGGCGGGCTGCACAGACTCTGCGTAGGGCTGCTCCACACTGATGACGGTTGTGGCGTAGCCCTTCTTCCGCGCCACGTTCTCGAGGGCCATGAGTGTCCCGACAGGACCGAACCGAGGGGAGCCGTCGGACAGTATCCCGATGGAGGTGGACCGGCTGGTGACCAGCGCGGTCGCAGCCCTGTTCCGGCGGTACCCGATGTCCTTGATGACGTCCAAAACGCGCTGGCGGGTTGCGGCACTGACATCCGGTGCATCGTTGAGAACCCGCGAGACAGTGCCAAACGAGACTCCGGCGAGTTGGGCCACATCGTTGATGGTTGGCTTCCGCCGCGGCGGGGCGTCCGAAAGCCGCCCTTTCGCCCCGCGTGGGATTGCAGCGTCTGCCATGCTCTCTCCTGTCTCGCGTCGCCAGTACCGACGCCGGCGCCGGTACGGCGTGCCTGTCAATCCTATGTCGACGCCGGTCCAGTCCATTGCTCCTCGGTCGTGCTGCTGTGAGGTTTGACACCTCGTTCCGTAAACGTTTACGATCGTCTCCGTAAACGTTCACGGTATCAGCGTTAGCGTTTACGGAAGCAAAAACATTCAATGAGGAAGGAGCGGAAATGCCTGGCACCGTTGCAGATGCACTTGCGCTCGATTCCTGTTTCAGGCTTCGAAATATTCACCGGGGACAGTGGGCAAACCTGGCACTGCTCCTCACTGATGAAGCAGTCGATGATCTCGCGGCAGCCGTCCGGGCCTTCGTTACCGCTGGCTCCTCGGCCGTTGTCTGCATCTTCAATGACAACGTTTTTTGGGCCGGCATGGTCATCACCGTTGACACGTCGGGCGGTGGCGCATCTGTGTCCACGCTGGACCGCCCGGCTGCCGAAGCCGGCGGTGACATGACTGAAACGGCAGGCGCGGCAGTGAGTTGGGTTCAGACCCACTATGGGCCGTGCTCCCTGGGCTTCTTCGTCAATAAAGAGCATGCACAGGCCATCCTGTGCGCTTCGGACAAGGCCAGCGCTGTCCGCTCGGCCTCTGCGGCGGGCGGCCTCATCCTGTCACCGATTCCCCCGGCGCTGGCCATAGCCCTCGCCTGATCCACCCCAACCATCCATCCACCTCAAAGCACTGGAGAACAATGATGATCCGCAGGCTTCCCCTCATGGCCGTGGCAGCAGTCCTGTCACTTTCGGTCGCCTCCTGCAGCAGTTCCACAACGGCTAGCTCGAACGCTCCTGACGCCGGTATCTCCGAAAAGGCTCAACAGGCCCTCGACAAGATCACCGGACAGGTTCTCAGCAAGGGCCCCAATGGCGAAACGCCCTCCCCGGCGTCCGTTGCAGACCTGACGACTGAAGAGATCGAGAAGGTCAAAGGACTCAACGCTACAGCAGCCATCGTGATGCACTACGGCGGCAACGACTGGGCCACAGCCCAAGTCAACGGACTCAAGAGCGAATTCGAAAAGCTGGGCATCAAGGTCATCGCCACAACGGATGCGAACTTCAAGCCGGACAAGCAGGTTTCCGACCTCGAGACGGTGATGACGCAGGACCCGGACATCATCGTGTCCATCCCCACGGATCCCGTTGCCACCGCCTCCGCCTACAAGAAGGCCGCTGCTGCCGGCACGAAGCTCATCTTCATGGACAACGTTCCCCAGGGCTTGACCGCCGGCCAGGACTACGTCTCCGTTGTCTCTGCCGACAACTACGGCAACGGCGTCGTCTCTGCCCACCAGATGGCCAAAGCGCTCGGCGGCAAGGGAAAGATCGGCCTTGTCTTCCACCAGGCCGACTTCTTTGTGACCAAGCAGCGGCACGAAGGCTTCAAGGACACGATCACCAAGGAATACCCGGAGATCCAGATAGTGGAGGAAAAGGGCATCGCCGGCCCGGACTTCGCTGGAGACGCCCAGGCTGCGGCCAACGCCATGATCAGCAAGTACCCCGATCTCGCCGGCATCTGGGCGGTATGGGACGTCCCGGCAGAAGGTGTCATGGCAGCAGCCCGCGCCGCCGGCCGGAAGGATTTGAAGATCGCCACGGAGGACCTCGGCAAGAACGTTGCGATCGCCCTTGCCAAGGACGAACTCGTCGTCGGCCTCGGGGCGCAGGTTCCCTTCGACCAGGGTGTTACTGAAGCACGGCTGGGCGCAGGCGCCCTGATCGGTAAGGAAGCACCGGCCTACGTGGCGTTGAGCGCCCTCCCGGTTGACCACTCCAACGTCCTGGAGGCCTGGAAGCAGGTTTACCACGAGGACGCCCCGAAGGACATCCAAGAGTCCTACAAGCAGTAGCCAGACCCGACGGTGCGGGGGCCCCACCCCCGCACCGCGCCGAAAGGGCAACAATGAACACCGCAGACAATGTCGTCGAGATGCGCTCGATTTCCAAGGGCTTCAATGGCGTTTCCGTGCTGAAGGATGTCAGCTTCGACGTCCGCCACGGCGAGGTCCACGCGCTGGCAGGCGGTAACGGTGCCGGGAAGTCCACGCTCATGAAGATCCTCCAGGGCGTCTACCAGACAGACGCCGGCGAGATCCTCATCGGAGGCAAACCTGCCTCCATCAACTCGATCCAGGACGCGAAGGCCGCCGGGATCGGCATGGTCTTCCAGGAATTCAGCCTCGTGCCGAGCCTGACCGTTGCGCAGAACATCTTCCTCGCCGCTGAACCGCTCGGCCCGAGCGGGCTCATCGACGACCGAACAGCGGTGAAGCGGGCCAAGGAGGTCTTCGCCGAAATGGAGGTCGACGTCGACCCCCGGGCGGAGGTCTCGCGGCTCGGCACCGCCTACTGGCAGCTGACCGAGATCGCCAAGGCCCTCGCACAGAACGCAAATGTGCTGATTATGGATGAACCGACCGCCAGCCTGGCCCGCCACGAGTCCGAAGCCCTCTTCGAACTGATTGACCGCCTTAAGCGGCGTGGCATCTCCATCATTTACATCTCCCACCGGATGGACGAGGTGTACCGGCTCGCAGATCGCATCACCATCCTCCGCGACGGCCGCCACCTCCTCACGAAGCCGCTCACTGACGTCACTCCCGAGCAGATCGTGGAAGGGATCGTCGGGAAGAAGATCGAGGGCCAGCTTTCGTACCGTGCCCGTCACGTGGCCCAGGACGCGGAACCCCTGCTCGAGGTCCGTGGGCTCAATGCCGGCCACCGGGTCCGGGACGTGTCCTTCGCGCTCCGTCCCGGCGAAATCCTCGGCCTGGCAGGACTCATGGGCAGCGGACGCACGGAGCTTGCCCGCGCGCTCTTCGGCATTGACAAGGTGGACAGCGGTGATGTCCTGCTTCGCGGCAAAAAGGTCAACCTTGCAACTCCGCAGCAGGCCATCAACGCCGGCGTCGCCCTCATCCCTGAGGACCGCAGGGCCCAAGGCCTGGTCCTGGAGCACTCCGTCCAGGACAACCTGCTGCTGCCGCTGCTTGGACAGATTCAGCGCGGACCCCTCCTGGACGGCACCAAAGGCAAGGAATTGTCCTCGTCGCTGATCAAGAGGTTCGCAGTAAAGGTGGCCCACCCCCACCGGCCGGTGCGGCTGCTCTCCGGCGGCAACCAGCAGAAGGTGGTCATCGCCAAGTGGCTGGGCACCGATCCGGACATCCTGATCCTGGACGAGCCAACGGCCGGCGTCGACATCGGCACCAAAAGCGAAATTTTGGACATGATCCGTGAGCTGGCCAGTGCCGGCAAAGCCGTCATCGTCATCTCCTCCGAGTACCCCGAACTACTCGCGGTCAGCGACCGCGTCCTCGTCCTCAAGGACGGCTCCATCATCCGCGACATCCCCCGCAGCGAGATCGCTGACGAGGAATATCTCCAACTTGCAGTCCAGGGAGTCTGAACAGTGAGCAAGGCAAACACCATCGCGCCCCGGGACACCACCGAGGCACCCCGTCAATTTGGCACCATCCTGAAAGAACTCGACTGGCGACGCTACGTCATCTACATCGGCTTCGTCGTCGTCTTCCTCTTTTTCGCCGTTCTGCTGCGCGACCAGGGCTTCCTGTCGCCGAACAACCTGCTGAACATTTTCCGGCAGACTGCCACCATCACCGTCATAGCAGTAGGCATGACATACGTGATCGCATGCGCTGAAATCGACCTGAGCGTCGGATCCGTAGCCGGCCTCTCCAGTGTCTGCACCGCTATGGCCCTCTCCCAGTGGGGCCTGATCCCCGGCATCCTTGCCGGCCTCGCCGTCGGGCTCGTGGTCGGATCGGTCAACGGCGCCCTGGTGAGCCTCCTCGGAATCCCCTCCTTCCTGGTGACCCTCGGCATGCTGGGAATAGCCGTTGGCGTTGCCCAGTGGATTACCGCCTCGGCGCCCCAGCCCATTCTGAACGACACCTTCAACACGCTGTTCGGATCGGGGAACTTCGGTCCAATTCCGGGCTTGGTGGTCTGGAGCGCCATCTTCGTTGCCATCGGCGCCGTCGTACTGAACCGCACCCGGTTCGGCCGGCAGGTCCTCGCCACAGGCGGCAACCGCAACGCGGCAGAGTTCACCGGCATCAACACCAAGCGGATCAAATTCCAGGTGCTCCTCATCTCGGGCATGGTGGCGAGCGTCGCCGGGATGCTGTACGCCGGCCGCCTCGAGTCGGGCCGATTCCAATGGGGAGCAGGCGACGAACTCTCCGCCATCGCCGCGGTCATCCTGGGTGGAACCAGCCTCTTTGGCGGATTCGGCTCAATCGTCGGAACTCTCTTCGGGGCCCTGCTGATTGGCCTGATCAACAACGGACTGATCCTGGCCGGGCTCGACAGCAGCCAGCAGCAGGTGGTCCGCGGCGTCATCATCATCCTCGCCGTCGCGCTCGCCCGGAAGAAGTAAAACAGTGCCGATGATTCCGGCACGCAACGTGCAGTCCATCCCTGCAGTCGAAAGGCACAAACAATGAAACTTGGTTACTGTTCCATCACCTGGGGCGGCGTCGTCGGCCACCCCCAAGGCGTGACGAGCGTCAAGGACCTTTTCTACATGACCCACGGATCCATGAGCGACGCCGTCCGGGACATCGCATCTGTCGGGTACGAAGGTGTGGAAATGTTCGACGGCAACCTCGCGGAGTACGCCAACAAGCCGGAGGAACTCAAAGAGCTCCTAAGCAGCTCCGGGGTCTCCCTGGCAAGTGTGTATACCGGGGCCAACTTCATTTACGCCGAGATCCTGCCCGACGAGATGCACCGGATCCACCGGGCCGCCGAGCTGGCGGCGAGCTTCGGAGCGGAACGGCTCGTGGTTGGTGGCGGGGCACGACGCGCCGCCGGAACCAACGAGGAGGACTACCGCCGCCTCGGTGAAGCGCTGGACCGCGTAACGGACATCGCAGAAAGCTTCGGGCTGTCGGCAAGCTACCACCCGCATCTCAGCACCATCGTGGAGAGCCCGGACGAGCTGGACAAGCTCATGCCGCTCACCCGGATAGGCTTCTGCCCGGACACGGCCCATCTTGCAGCCGGCGGAGCAGACCCGGCCGCCGTCATCCGGAAGTATCCCGACAGGATCCGGCACGTCCACCTCAAAGACTTCCAGCAGAACCCGTTCACCTTCCTCCCGCTGGGCCAGGGCGAACTCGACTTCCCGGACATCATTGCTGCCATCCGGGAAAGCGGATACGACAGCTGGCTCATGGTCGAACTCGACAACTACGACGGCGATCCACGGGAAGCTGCCGAAATCAGCAAGAAGTATCTCGAGAAAATCCTCTAACCAATTTTGACCATCAGGGAAAGCCAGCCTCGGCGACTCCCGTCTTTTCCGAAAGGAACCTCGTTCACATGCAGAACCTCAACGTCGGCCTCATCGGTGGGGGCTTCATGGGCAAAGCCCACTCCCTCGCGTACGCCGCCATGCCCATGTTCTTCTGGCCTGCACCGGCCCTCCCGGTCCGCAAGGTCATCGCGGAGGCCAATCCGGAACTGGCCGCCGAAGCGGCCCGTCGCTTCGGCTTCGAAAACTCCACCTCTGACTGGCGCAGCATCATCGAAGATCCGGACATCCACGTGGTGGATATTGCAACGCCGAACCATCTCCACGCTGAAATCGCCATCGCCGCCGCGGAAGCGGGCAAACACATCATCTGCGAAAAACCCCTGGCCCGCACGGGCGAAGAATCCAAGGCCATGTATGACGCAGTCAAAGACAAGAACATCGTCCACATGGTCGCCTTCAACTACCGGCGCACCCCCGCAGTGGCATTGGCAAAGAAGTACATCGAGGAAGGTGCCATAGGCAAGATCATCAGCTTCCGCGGGACATACCTGCAGGACTGGAGCGCCGACCCCAACTCGCCATTGTCCTGGCGTTTCCAGAAGTCGGTCGCAGGTTCCGGCGCGCTGGGAGATATCGCCACGCACGTCTTCGACATGGCCCGCTACCTCGTCGGTGAGTTCAGCGCCGTCAACGCCGTCCTGTCCACCTGGATCCCCGAGCGGCCCCTCCAAACGGGCGGGGCCGATGCGCTCGGCACCGTACGGGGCGGAGAGGGCCCGCGGGGCGAGGTTGATGTCGACGACGAGGTCATGACGATGATCCGGTTCGCCAACGGAGCCGTGGGATCCGTGGAGGCGACACGCAACGCGCACGGAAGGAACAACTACATCACCTTCGAAATCCACGGAACCGAAGGCAGCATCGTCTTCAACTACGAACGACGCGATGAGCTGCAGGTCTGCTTCGCTTCCGACCAGGCCGACCGCCGTGGATTCCGCACTGTGTACACCGGCCCTGCCCATCCCTACGGAGAAGGCCTCTGGCCCATTCCGGCCCTGGGCATTGGCTACGGGGAAACGAAGATCATCGAAGCGTACGACTTCTTCAAGGCCATCGCAGAAGGTGGCAGCGTGAGCCCTAACTTCGCAGATGGCTACCAGGTGGCCCTCATCGACGACGCGATTGTCGAATCTGCTGCAAAAGAATCATGGGTGGAAGTTCCGCAGATCACCGACTAACCCAGTTCCGGGAGGGACGGCGAAAGCTGTCCCTCCCGGAAACCCAGGACGACCATAAGCAAGGAAGACAAGATGCCACAGCCCCTCCCGATCCGCCAGGAGAGTGCAGAAGTCTGGCTCATGCCGGTTTTCATCGCCAAAGCAGGGCACGAAGCCGACCTCCAGGAAGCCCTCCACGCTCTTCAGACGCTAAGCCGGAAAGACCCTGGATGCCTGGAATACACCGTTTTCTCTGACGAACACCGGCCCGGCACGTTCGTTCTCTTCGAAGGCTGGGCGCGTGACGAAGACCTGGCATCACATAACGAAGAAGACCATGTCAAGGCGTTTGTAAGGGAAGTCGAACCGCTCTTGGCAGTACCGTTTTCCGTCACTCCAATCACGCCCCTCATCTAAATTCGATGCCCTGGGGGTCACTCCGAGAGCACGGCAATTCCGTCGATTTCCACCTTCATTCCGGGCCCCAGTCCGGCGGAGACGGTGGTGCGGGCGGGGTAGGGCTTGTCGAAGAACTCTCCGTAGACTTCGTTCATGCCGGGGAACTCCCCGTGTTCGCTGATGAACACACGGACCGTGACGAAGTCGTTCATGCTGCCGCCGGCCGCCTCGATGACGTACTTGAGGTTCTGGAGCGTCTGGCGGGTCTGCTCCTGAATGCCCTCGCCAACGAGCTGGCCGGTTTTTGCGTCGAAGCCGCCCTGCCCCGCGAGGTAGAGGGTGGTCCCGACTTTCACGGCCTGGGAGTAGCTGGCAACGGGCGTCGGTGCGAGGTCGGTAACGATCTCTTGCTTAGTCATCTGCACTGTTCTTCCTTTTCGTTGGGCTTTTCAGTTGGGAGAAGTATTCAAGGGCGGACGAATCGCTCAGGGCGCTGCCCACCCCGACGCCGACAGCGCCGGCATCGAGGAAGTCCTGGGCGTTGGACGGGGTGACCCCGCCGACAGCCACATAGCTGATCTGCGGGAACGGCCCCGCGAGGGTCTTCAGCGCGCCCGGACCTGCCATGTCCGCCGGAAACAGCTTCTGGACGTTCAGGGACATGCTGAGCGCACCATGCATTTCTGTGGGAGTCGCGACTCCCGGCAGGTACGGGAGCCCCATCTCCTGGGCACGCATGATGGACGGCGGGAAGAATCCCGGCGCAATCAGGAACTGGGCTCCTGCCTCCTGCGCACGGTCCACATCCTCGGGAGTGCAGATGGTGCCGGCGCCGATCAGTCGTTCGGTGCCGTCCGCAGCCCCGCCGGCTTCCTTCAGCGCGAGGAATGCCTCCTGGGACTGGAGCGGAACCTCCACCAGGCGGATGCCTGCGTCCCAGCACCGGACTGCCATCTCTACAGTCGCGGCGGCGGGCAGGCCCCGGAGGATGGCGATCACAGGTGACACCAGCAGGTGGCGGAGGAAGAAGTCGGAATCGTTAACCACGGCGCTTCCTTGATTTCGTGGGAGACTGTGCGGCTCCTACCCTATATAGTGGTTGCACATGCTGTCTAGTGCATTGCACATATTGCAACGGAGGAGTTGTGGAGCCACTTCGCGTATGGCTGAAGGCAGGGCACACCGTGGAAATTATCCGGCGTCTCTTGCCGGAGTTCCGCGAGGCGACGGGGATCGACGTTGCCCTCGATGTCGTCCCGGAGGGGGTGGCCCATGATGCCCTGGTGCAGGGGTCCCCGGTGGCCGACGTGGTCACGGTCCCTTTCTGGTACCTGGAGGAATTGCGCGCGGCGGGGACCCTGCTGCCCATCGCAGCGGCCGACGTCGGACTGGACGAAAGTGCCTTCGTCCCCCATGCGCTCGCGGCGCTGCGGCGGGGCGGGACGCTCTGGGCCGTGCCCCACACCCTCACAGGCGGCATGCTGGCGTACCGGCAGGACCTCTTCGAGGCCGCCGGTTTAGGGCGCCCGCAGTCACTGGCGGACGTCCTCACCGCCCACGGCGTGCTGCGGGAGCGGGGCATGGGCCTTGTTGCGCGGTGCAACGGGGAATTTTCCTCCTTGGAGACCTTCTCCGGCTGGGCAGCGGCCAAGGCGGTGAGGCTTCTTCCGGACGCCGGCGACCCCACCTTCGAGGACCTGCGCGACGGCGTTGGGGACCTGGTGCAGGCCCTCGCCCGCGGACCGCAGGACCTGACGGGGCTGGACTACGCGGGTGTGGGGAACCTGGTCTCCGACGGAAAAGCGTCCCATCTCTTCGACACCAGCGCCTGGGCATTCCAGTTCGAGGACCCGGGATCGCCGGTACGGGGACTCATGGGCTACACGACCGTTGGCGATGCGCGCCCCGCACAGTTCGTGTACGCCGAAGGCTTGGGCATCACCGCGGGGTGCCACAGTGAAGAGGCTGCGCGGCAGTTCATCGCGTGGCGCCATTCCGAGGAGGTGCTCCGCGCCGAGGTTGTGGGTGTCCGCCGCATCGATATTCCGCGGGCGGACCTGCGGGAGCGGGACTGGTACAGGGACTTCGTGGCCGGGGCGGGCCTGGAGGAATGCCTGCGGGCCGTGGACGAGTCCTGGTCCGGCATCGACTTCCGCCACATCCCGCTTCGGGTGGACTTCGTGGAGGCGGCCCGGAGGCTGATGGGCGCCATCAGCGGGACGGTCTCAGGAAAGTACGCCTCCCTTGCCCTGGCCTATGACGTCACTTACCAACAGGACGGCCAACGAGGATGACCTCATTGATCTTGTACAGCGCGCCCAGGTCTTCGAGCGGATCGGCGTCGAGGCACAGGATGTCCGCCCGCCGCCCAACGTCGAGATATCCCGCGCCGTCCCCCAGGAGTCTGGAACCGTTGACGGTCATGGCCCGCAGTACAGAGGCAGGGTCCATGCCGGCGCGGTTTAGGTGCAGCGCCTGCTCCTGCATGCCGAATCCGTGGGGGTTGAACGTTGTGCCGGCATCCGTCCCGACGGCCAGCGGCAGCCGTGCCCTAACGGCCTGCTGCAGCGCGGCGCGCTCGTGCGGGGCATGGGCGAGGATCTTCGACAGGGTTTCAGGGTTCGCCGTCTCGCGCTGGTCAGACGAGACGAAGCGCTCGGTGGCGACCAGGGTGCTGACCAGGGTGCAGCGGCTTTCGGCCAGCAGGGCGACCTCGTCCGGGGTGAGGTAGGAGAAGTGCTCGATGGAGTCCACCCCTGCCTCGATGGCATTCCTGATCCCGTCACTCCCGTGCGCGTGGGCTGCCGCGGCGAGTCCGGAACGGTGCGCCGCGGCCGTCACCTCGCTGATCAGGGAGGGCTCCATCTGCGTGGCACCCGGTACGGTGCCGGATGTAATGACACCGCCGGTGGCAAACAGCTTGACCCAGTGTGCGCCGAGGCCGGCGATGGCATTGATGGCTTCCTCGTATTCGGCGGGCGTCGTTGCCCACCGGGAAAGGAAATTGCCGTGGCCTGCCGGGGAGCTGATGGCACCCGCCGCCACAATCTGCGGCGCCCGCGCAGCACCCAGGCCGCCGCCCTTCACTGCGTGCAGCACCGCATCCTCCGGACTGCCGAGGTCCCTGACGGTGGTGACTCCGGACTGGAGATGGCGGAAGGCGTTGGCCTCGAGCAGGTCCTGCCGGGCCGCCGGGTCCGACGATCTTGCTTCCTGCTCCACATCCGCCCCGCCGGACAAGGCCAGGTGCACATGGCAGTCCACCAGCCCCGGTATCGCCACGGCGGCAGGGTGGCTGGGAATTCCCGCCGGCCCCTGGCCGGTGCCCAGCGCAGTGATAAGGCCATCACTGATGGTCATCCAGACGTCGTCCGCGGGCTCCATATCCGGGCCGAGAAGTGCTTTCCTGAAGCGAATGGCGTTGTACATCTTTCCCTTTCCAATCATCGGAGGTTTCCATGGCCAGCACGTCAATCCGGGTCGCAGTGATCGGTGCCGGTGACTTCGGCAGGCGGCACATCGCGGTGCTTTCTGCCCTTCCCGAGTTCCATCTGGCCGCCATCGCGGACCGCAATGAAGCAGCTGCGCGTGAGAGCGCGCAGGCGCACGGGGCCGAGCCCTTCAGCAGCCTGGAGGCGGTCCTCGGCAGGCTGGAGATCGACGCCGTCGTCATCGCAACTCCCCCGACCGCCCACACCGCAGATCTCCTCATGGCACTCGACCATGGCCTTCCGGTCCTCGTCGAGAAGCCGGTGGTGACCAGTGAAGAAGACCTGGCAAGGCTGGAGAGCCTGCCGGCCGAGCTCCGCCGCCTGGTCCTTCCTGGCCATATCAGCCGCTATCTTCCATCGTTCTGCGCCCTGCGGGAGCGGATGCGCGGTGAGACGGTGCGGGCCATCAGGGCCGTCCGGTATGTGCCCCGGGAGCGCGTGGCGATGCACGGGGAATCGCATCCGGCCCTGAGTGCCATGGTCCACGACTTCGATCTCATCCGCGCCCTCGTGCCTTCGGAACTGGAGCACGTCAGTTCCGTCCAATCATTGATTGATCCTGCACTGCCCCATCCGCAGGCGGTCTTCGTCCACCTCCGGTTCGCAAACGGGACAATCGCATCCGTGGACAACCTGTGGACCCTGCCCCACGCCCGGAAGTACATCGATGCACGTCTGGAAGTCTCATCGGACGAAACCCTTGCCACGCTTTCCCTTCCCGGGGGAGAAGTCTCGTTTGCTGCCCCTGACAGGGAATACGCTCCCGCCATCGAGCTGGAGGGCTCCGTCTACGGTGTCCCGGCAGGAGCCCTGGCGAACCAGCTCCGCTACTTCGCCGCCCACGTCCGGGGAACTGCAGTGGATACGGCAGTGACCCTGGAGGATGCGCTCTGGTCGGTGCGGGTGGCCCTTCAGGTCCAGCAGCAGGCGTCCGGTGGCTAGGTGAATTCCCTGCCGATGGCGGCCGCCGCCTCCTGAAGGAGGGGCTCGATATCCAAAAGCCGGTCGCGCGTCAGTGTCATCACCGGCGCGGACACGGAAATGGCGTGTGAAACCTCGCCAGACCCGGTGCTGATGGCTACGGCCACGCAGTGGATGTAGTCCTCGTGCTCCCGGTCATCGATGGCATACCCGCGCTGGCGGATCTGCTCCAATTCCGCCAGGTACGTTTCGGCGGTCATGATGGTGCGCTCGGTATGCCGGACGTACTCGATCTTGTGCGCCAGCTCGACCTGCTCTTTAACGGGGCGGTGGGCGACGATCGCCTTGGCTACCCCGGTGCAGTAAAGAGGGGCAGTTGCTCCGACGCGGGAGTACATGCGGACCGATGTCTGGGCTTCGTATTTGTCGATGTAGAACACCTCGCCCTCGTCAAACGCCGCAAGGTGGATTGTCTGCTGGGTCTTTTCGCCGAGCATGCGGAGGTGCGGGGCGGCGAGGGGGCGGATGTCCAGGCTGCCCAGGGCCACCGCTGCCAGCTTGAAAAGCTGCGGACCAAGGCGGTACCGGTGGGTGTCGCTGTGCCTGACGTAGCCCTGGGCTTCCAACGTCTGAAGCAGGCGCAGGGCAGTGGACTTGTGCACCCCCAGCATTTCAGCCGTCTCGGCGAGGTCCTTGTCACCATCGCCCAGGAACGGAAGGATCTGCAGGGCGCGATCAACGGTTTGGGACACGTGTGTTGCTGCTTTCTTTTAGGTTGGGCGCGAAGCGCTGGCCTCGCCAGCCTTCGTCGGTGAGCTGCAAGAGCTCACTTATGTATTCTCGCCCCGGAAGGGCCCCTATGTCTGTTACTACGCTGAGCGAGCAGCTGGCCGTAATCGTGCCGAGGCGTCCGGCGTCTCGGATTGTCATCCCCCTGAGGTAGCCGGAGAGGAACCCCGCGGCGAACGCGTCGCCGGCACCAACAGGTTCGACGACGTCGACGACGAGCGCCGGCACGAAGACCTGCTCGTCGCGGTGGAAGACGGTGCAGCCTTCCGCGCCTTGCTTCACCACAAGGTACTCAGGATCGGGAAGGAGCCGCCGTACCTCCATGGGGTGCGTCGATCCCCACAGGTCGTTCGCCTCATCCAGCCCGACGAACACGATGTCCGCAGCCCGGGCGACGTCGAGCATGGCCGCCGGGCCGCCGTCGTCCTTCCACAGTGCCGGCCGCCAGTTGACGTCGAAGGACACGGCGGTGCCTGTTGCCCTGGTGCGGATGAGCTCGGCCAGGAAGTCCCTGCATGACGCGGACAGCGCGGAGGTGATGCCGCTGATGTGGATCACCCTCGCTCCGAGGGAGCCGACAAGGCGGGCCGCTTCGGGGCCCATGGTGCTGGCAGCGGATCCCGATCGGTAGTACCACACCCTCGTCTGCTCTTCGGACCGGTCCTTGAAGGCAACACCGGTGGGGTGCTCAGGGTCGCGGGCCGCGTGCCCGACGTCAACGCCGAAGCTGCGGATCTCGTCCAGCAGGAAGCGGCCGAAGGAGTCGTCGCCCACCTTGCTGATCCATGAAACATCGGTTCCGAGCATGGATAGGTAGGCAGCAACGTTGGACTCCGCACCGGCCACCGAGAGCCGAAAAAGCGTATCGGAACTCATTGCACCGGGGTTTTCGGGCACAAGCATCGCCATGGACTCGCCCACGCAGACGACGTCTGCCGCGGAATTTCCAGATTTCTCTTCCAAGAACTTCTCCCTGGGTCGCAGCTCAGCGCATGTGATTGACACTACAAACAACGACTGTAATCATGGATTCATCGTTTTGCAACAGTCGTTGCACCATATGCAATAGCTCGGGAGAACTGATGAAATCACTGAAGAAGAGGTGGCTGGCCGGCATGGCGTCTCTTGTCGCCACCGCCCTGATGGTCACGTCATGTGGTGGCGGCGGCGCCACCGAGACCGCCCCCACAGGCGGGCGGGAGTCCTTCAAGGGGACGAACCTGCGCGTGCTGCTGAAGGAGGGCTATGAGATCCAGGCCATCCAGCAGTTCAAGGGAGAATTCGAGCAGGCCACCGGGATCAAGGTAGATCTGGAGGTGTACGACGAGCCGACCGCGCGGCAGAAGCTCGTCCTCGATTCCACATCGGGCACGGGAACCTACGACGTCACATCCGGATCCTTCTGGAACATGCCCGAGTTCGTCTCTGCCAAGTGGCTGGAGCCCCTCGATGAATATGTCAGCAAGGCCAAGGACGAGTGGCTGGAGATGGACAACATCCCCAAGGGTGCACTCGAATCAATGACGATCGATGGCAAGCTCTACGCCCTTCCGCACACCATCATCGGCGGCATGTTCTTCTACCGGGCTGATGTGTTCCAGGAGTTGGGAATCCAGCCGCCGCAGACCACCGACGAGATCCTCGCCGCAGCGAAGGTGATCAAGGAGAAGCGCCCGGACCTTGTCCCGTTCAGCGCCCGTGGCGCGTCCACGTTCGCTTCGCTCGGCACCGAGATCGGCTGGTCCTACGGCTACGACGCCCTCCTGTTCGACAAGGACGGCAACCCGAAGGCCAACAGCCCGGAGATGAAAAAGGCCATGGCCGACTTCGTCACGCTCATGAAGGATTACGGCCCCAGTGACGCTGCGACGCTGACCTTCACCCAGGCCGGTGAAAAGTTCTCCTCCGGCCAGGCGGCGATGATGTTCGATACCTCCGGGTTCGGCACCATCTTCGAAGACGCCAAGCAGTCCCAGGTTGCCGGGAAGATCGGGTACACCCTTCCCACCGGCCCCAGCGGCAAGAAGCTTCAGTGGCTGTACAACGAGGGCCTGGCCATCACGGCGAAGAGCAAGAACAAGAACGCCGCCTGGCTGTTCCTGCAGTGGCGGATGTCCCGCGACACCACCATGAAGGAGCTGACGCAGCTGAACCGCACGGACGTGCCCAACCTGAACGTCCTGCAGAGCAAGGAGTACACGGACTACATGGCGTCCAAGGGCCTTGAGGAATTCAGCACCGCCCTCCAGGGAAGCTGGGAAGGCACCACGGCAGAGCACTGGCCCTTCTACCCGGAGTTCACCTCCATTGGTGACACCTTCACCAAGGAGATCTCCGCGGCGATAGCGGGCAGCAAGTCCGTGGACGACGCGCTGGAAACGGCGCAGTCCGAGCTGACCACCATCATGAAGAACGCCGGGCACCTGAAGTGACCAGCTACCTGCTCCGGGGAGGCACCGTGTTCGACGGCGTCTCCCCGCGCAGGTCCTCCGGAGACCTGCGGATCGTCGATGAAAGGGTTGCCGAGCTCGGCCCGGATTTGCCGGCCGACGGCAGCAGGGTTATCGACGTCGAAGGCCTCTGGGTGATGCCCGGATTCATCGACGCCCATTCCCACGCCGACGCTGCGGTCCTGACGGGAGAAGGCATGGAAGTCAGGGCGCTGGCCGGGGTCACCACCGAGATCGTGGGCCAGGACGGCCTGGGGCTGTCCTTCGCCACTGGGGAAGCGCACCGGATCATGGCCGACATCCTCGAGCCGATCGCCGGGACACTCCCCGACCAGGAATTCCCCGATACGCGGTCCTACCTCGATTTCGCTGCCCGCGGCGCCTTTGCCCGGGTGGCCACCCTGGTTCCCCATGGCACTGTCCGCGCAAAGGTCATGGGCAGGCAGCTCCGGGACGCATCCGAGGAAGAGCGCGCAGCGATGCGCCGCCTGTTCCAGACCGGCATGGACCAGGGTGCGCTCGGGCTCTCCACGGGGCTCAGCTATGCCCCGGCGCTGGCTGCCACGACGGATGAGCTGATCGACGTTACCGGTGAGCTTCCCAAGGACACGCCCTATGTCACCCACCTGCGGGACTACGGGCCGGGCCTGGAGGAGTCGCTGGAGGAGGCACTCAAGATCTGCAGCAGCAGCCGGCTGTCGCTCCATCTGTCGCATTTCCATATTTCCGGTCCCGGCCGGGCCGGCACGGCAGGAGAGTTCGTTGAGCGCCTCCACCGTGCCGGGCAGGCGGTCACGTGGGACACCTACCCCTATACGGCCGGCTGCACCTTCATCGGCGCACTTCTCCCGCGCTCCGTCCAGTCCCTGAACGCCCCGGACCTCCTCGCCCACACCAGCGACGCGGTCCAGGCAGCGGACCTTGCTGCCGAGCTGGACGCCCGCGGCCCCGGCCCCACCTTCGCGGCGGGCTGGGATGCCATCTACGTGGCGGGCCTCCAGGGGACCCCGCTGGAACGCTGGGACTACTGGTCCATTGCACGCGTTGCCGAAGAGACAGGCATCTCCTGCGGACGGGCTGTCCTGCAGCTCTTCGTCCAGGCGCAGGGCCGGGCCTGCGTACTGGTGGACCAGGGCCATCCGGACAATATCCGGACCCTCGCCGGCACGGACAACCACCTCGTCGGGTCCGACGGCATCCTCGGATCCGGAATCCCCCACCCCCGGGCAACCAACAGCTTCTACCGGTTCCTGGACTGGGCCAACCGCGGCCTGCTGGACATATCCGTCGAGCAGATGGTGGCCCGCATGACCTCCCGCACCGCAACCCGTTTCGGTCTTCCCACCGGCCAGCTTGTGGCAGGGACGCCCGCCGACGTCGTGGTCATCCAGCCGGAGAAGCTCGAAGAAGGACCGTCCATGGGCCCCTACACCCCCAGCACGCTGCAGCACTCGTTTATCGCGGGTGTTCCTGCCGTCAACGAGGGATCGTGGCAGGGTTCCAAGCTGCCCGGTCTCACCGCCAGAAAGGAAGTGCGAGCATGAAAACCGTCTGTCAAAGCTGCGGAACGGCGTTTGCAGGCACCTCCGGGCACTGCGCCGTGTGTGGAGGAGTGTGCCTGAGGAGCGACCCGTGGTCTGCACCGCCGGCGAGCGCCCCCTCCCACACGCCGCTGGTCCGGAGCAGGATCCCGGGGCTCGAAGGCACCTGGTTGAAAGTCGAAGGGGCGAACCCGAGCGGGTCCTTCAAGGACCGCGTCATGGACGTGCTCGTCCGGGAAGCGGTGGCCGAAGGAGCCCCGGGAGCCGTCGTCGCCTCCTCGGGAAACGCGGCCGTGGCCGCCGCAACCCACTGCGCCCGTGCCGGCCTGCCCCTCCTGGTCTTGGTCCCGGAGCAGGTCCCCGCTCCCATCCTTGCCATGGTGCAGTTGCGTGGGGCCACCATCCTCCGCGCGGGCGAAGGCCCTGCGGCGGTGCACCATCTGGCGAAGCTTGTCTCCGGAAAATACGGCCTGCCGAACCTTGCCTCCACCTTCAGCGCCTCCGGCTGCGAGTGGGCCTGCAGGTCCATCGGGCACGAGATCGCCGCCCAACTGACGGACCGGGAAGTGACCACCATCGCCGCCTCCGTCAGTGTGGGCCCGGTCCTCCTGGGTGCAGCCCGGGGGCTCTCCGAATCAGGACGGCTTTTCCCCCGGATGGTGGCGGGACAGGCAGCGGGTTGTGCCCCCATCGCGAGGGCCTTCTCCGAGGGAAGCGCGGAGGTTCGGCCGTGGGAAGGACCCGTCGAGACACGGGCCACCTCGATCGCCGACAGGCTGACCGGCTACGCCCCGGAAGGCACGTTCTTCCTGAACCTGGTCCGGGCCGGCAACGGCACCGTGGGTGCTGCCGATGACGCCAGGCTCCGTGAGATCCGGACGGACCTTGCGCGCTATGACGGGCTGGACGTCGAACTGTCATCCTGTGCCGCCGTCGCAGCCCTCCTCGAATCGGGGCTGGGCGGCGAGGAATCCGTGTGCATCCTCACCGGCGCAGGCGTGAAGGAAACCCTCACCGGGTGGGAGCCCGCTTCCCCAGGCGCCGGCGTCGACGAATTCTTCCGATCAGTCCTCAAGGACCCCGGCGGGGCGAAGGAGGTGGACCAGTGGATCCACGAGTATCAGTTGTAACGGGCGGAGCCAGCGGCATCGGCCTGGCCGTCGCCCGCAGGCTCGCCGCCCACGGCCCCGTCGTCGTCGCCGACCTCGATGAGGCGGCGCTCGCCGCCGCCGAGCAGGAGGGGCTGATTCCTTACCGCCTTGACGTGGGCGACGCCGATGCCTGGGCAGGGTTCGGCCGTCACCTCCGCGGGGAGTACGGGCGCGTTGATGCGTTAGTCCACAATGCCGGCATCGCACCGATAGCGCCGCTCACCGAGACCACCAACGCCCAGATCGATGCTACGTACGCAACGAATGTCCGCTCCATACTTGTCGGCACCAGGGAGCTCTGGGACCTCCTTACCGCAGCCCGCGGAAGTATCGTCAACGTCGCCTCGGTGGCGGCACTCGTCGGGCAGGACCGCTCCGCGGCGTACGTCGCGTCCAAGGGCGCCGTGGTGGCGCTTACCCGGGCGCTGGCGATAGAGCTCGCACCATACGGCGTCCGGGTCAACTCGGTGTGCCCCGGCACCACCATGACTCCCCTGCTGGAACGCCATTTCAAAAGCATCCCTGCGGGGAATGAAGTGCAGGAGCACCTGACCCGCCGCCATCCCCTCGGCCGGCTCCTCACCCCGGAGGACATCGCGCCCTCCATCGTGCACCTGCTGTTCCCCGAAACGGCAGGGGCGATGACCGGCACCAACATCGTCGTCGACGGCGGCCTCACGGCTTCCTTCGACTACGGCAACTCATTCTCCGGAGGAGGTTCACATGCACGTTAGGACCGTGCGCGGCGTGGCCGAACTCGACCCCGCCCTGGCTGTACTGCCCCACGAACACGTTGTCATCGACTACCGGCAGAAGGAAGGAGCCGCTCCCCCGCCAACGCTTGCCACCGAGGACGACTGCGTGCGGGTCCTCCGGGCACTCCCCCCGCTGGGCATCCAGGCCATCGTGGACTGCACTCCTCCGGGGTACGGGCGGGACCTGGACTTCCTGCGCCGCGTCAGCGAGCGCAGCGGCGTCCACATCATCGCCAGCACGGGGACGTTCTGCGAGCAGTGGAGTGACCAGCCCGCGTGGGTGCGCAGCGCCGCCGTCGAAGACCTGGCCGCTGCCTTCGTGGCCGAACTGAACCGCGGCTGCGGGGTCATCAAGGTAGCCACGAGCCAGGGGGAAGCCAACGGTAACGAGATCAAAGCCATCCATGCTGCGGCGCAAGCCCACCGGGAAACCGGCGCGCCCATCGTGAGCCACACCACCGGCTCACTGGGCATTGAACAGGCCGCGCTCTACAGCGAATTGGGCGTGGACCTAGCGAAAGTCCTCATCTCGCACGTCTGCGCCGACGAGGAACCTCCCGAATACGCCATCGACATAGCTCGGCGGGGAGCATTCGTCGGCTTCGACAGGATCGGCCACACCTCCCACAGCGACGACCACTGGATCCAGCTCATCCAGAAACTCGCCGCCGAGGGACTGGCCGGCCGGATCCTGCTAAGCCACGACAGCGTCCAGCAGTTCAACGGTCCGGAGGCGATCGCAGGGCACACCTTCAGCGATATCTCCTACCTGCCGGAGTCCTTCCGGCACCGCGCGCTGGAGGCTGGACTCCAACGTGACGTCTTCGCGCAGCTCACAACAGCCAACCCCCTGAGGTGGCTGGCATCGAATGAGGTGAAATAGGAAATGAAAACAAGCCGGCGATACACGCTTCTTTCGCTGACACCCTCAGCACTGATCTTCCTCATCGTCCTGGTCTTCCCCACCATCTACATCATGAATCTGATGTTCAAGAGGGAGACCCTGACAGCCCCGGCAGGGAACCGCTACATCGGCTTCGAGAACTTCACCCGCCTCGCCGGCGACGAGAGGTTCTGGCAGGCGGCGGGCCAGTCAGCGGCGTTCTCGGCCGTGTCGATGGCCGTGAGTATCCCCGTGGGCATTGCCATCGCCCTGCTCGTGAGCCGCAGACTCCTCGGGCACGGTCTGTTCCGCATCATCCTGATCGTTCCCATGGTGCTGGCGCCCCTCGTGGTCGGAGCCGTGTTCCGTTTCCTGCTCGACTCGGGCGGGTTCATTCCCTGGCTGTTCAGCCTCTTCGGGCTCGCCGCACCCAGTTTCCTGTCCATCCCCGGGGTCTCACTCGTCACGGTCGCATTCGTGGACGCCTGGCAGTGGACGCCGTTCGTGGCGATCGTGGTGGGGGCAGCCATGGAAACGGTCCCCCAGAACGTTATGGAAGCAGCAAAGCTCGACGGCGCCAACGCCTGGCAGGAGCTGTGGCATTTCATCCTCCCGCAGATCCGTCCGCTGCTGGTGCTCGTTGCCCTGATTCGGTTCATGGACAGCTTCCGGGAGTTCGACAAGCTCTTCATCATGACCAACGGCGGGCCGGGAACGTCGTCCGAAACCCTCCCGATCTACCTCTGGCGCAACGCCTTCCAGTACCTGGACCTGGGCTTCTCCGCCGCCGTCGGTTTCGTGGTGCTGATCATCATCAGCGTGGTCAGCACGTTCATCGTCAAATTCTTCCGTGCAAACAAGGGAGTATCAGAATGAGCTCGCACACCACCTCCAAGAGCAGGACGGCCGCCGAGGCGCCTCCCCGGAGCCCAAGCTCGGCCTCCACGGGGCCTATCCCTCCCCGGCAGTTCCACTCCCGGAAGCTCTGGGACATCCCCAACTACGTAGCAATGATCCTGGTCAGCCTGGTGTGCCTGGTCCCGGTTGCGGTCATGCTCCGCATCGCAGTCACACCTCAGGTGGACTGGCGCCAGATGCCCATCGACTGGCTCCAGGCTCCGGACTGGACCTCCTTCGAGCGGGTCCTGGGCAGCGCCTTCCCGCGTGCATTGTTCAACAGCTTCCTCATCGCCCTGGTCACTACGGCCATCGTCGTCGTGCTCTCTGCCATGGGAGGCCACGCACTGGCCCGGATGAAGGGCAAGCACAAGGACCGCTTCCTGTTCCTGGTCCTGGGCACGCGTATGGGCCCTGCCGTGGTCTTCGCACTGCCGATCTATCTCCTGGCATCCGGCGCAGGCCTCATCGATACGTACGCCGGAATCATCGCCGTTTATATCGTCTACAACCTGGCCTTCGGCATCTGGATGATGCACGGCTTCTTCCTGGACATCCCTGCGGAAGTTGAAGAGGCCGGTTTGGTGGACGGCCTCACGGAGTGGGGCGTGTTCCGCAGGGTGTCGCTTCCCATGGCGGCATCCGGTGTCATAGCGACCGCGACCCTGGTTTTCATTCTTACCTGGAACGAGTTCTTCTACGCGTTCGTCCTGACGCAGCGGACCGCCAACACCTTCCCCACTACGATCCCCGGGTACTTCGGCGCCTTCCAGGTGGAGTGGGGGTCGATGTTCGCCGCGAGCACCCTGGGCATCCTGCCGCCTGTCATCTTCGGCATCCTTGCCCGGAAGTGGCTTGGTAAGGGGCTCTCGGGCGGCCTCGTCGACTGACCCGGCCGCTAACGGCACCGCAACGAAAACGACGGCGGGAACTCCCGCCGTCGTTTTCGTCCCTCAGGGGACCTCAGTATGTGGATCAGTGCCGAGCCGCGCTCGGACTCGACAATGGCGTCGTCGATGAGGGCCACCTGGTAGCTGCAAAAGAATCATGGGTGGAAGTTCCGCAGATCACCGACTAACCCATTTCTGGGAGGGACGGCGAAAAGCCGTCCCTCCCGAAAACCCAGGAAGACAAAATTCTCAATCCCCTCCCTATCCGCCAGGAGACTGCGGAAGTCTGGCTCATGCCGGTTTTCATCGCCAAAGAAGGGCACGAAGCCGACCTCCAGGAAGCCCTCCACGCCCTGCAGACGCTAAGCCGGAAAGACCCAGGATGCCTGGAATACACCGTCTTCTCTGACGAACATCAGCCCGGCACCTTCGTTCTCTTCGAAGGCTGGGCGCGTAACGAAGACCTCGCAGCACATAACCAAGAAAACCATGTCAAGGCGTTTGTGAAGGAAGTGGAACCGCTCTTGGCAGTACCGTTCTCCGTCACGCCCATCACGCCTCTCACCTGAATCCCGCTGACCGCAGAGGAGCCGGTCAGGATGTCGATCCCGTGGCGTTCGGTCCCACTCATGCAGGCGGGGGATCACTACTGTACGGATAAAACTGGGGAAGCCGCCAATCCCCACCACCCCTGCCACCGTGGCCCCGCTTTCCCGACTAATCAGCCGTGGCGAGAACGCCACCTGTGCGAGCAATGGCAAGAAGCACGAGCAGCCGGCGAGGGTCGATGTCCATGGTAAGCATTTCTAAACCATATCTTCAGATAAAAGCAATTGATCTAAAGCGATTTCTTCCACATAATTATCCGTAAAGCTACATCGCTAGATTTCACTGGCGCGAGCTGGGCCATTGCTCATCGCTCATCCGGCAATATTTGATGGGATTTCCGGGACGCACACTTATAAACCCGCTATTTACTGCCCGCAACGGTTGGACAACGCCGTCTTATCTATCCCTGGAAGGACATTATGGAACTGTTGTGGGAAATTTCCGGCTGGGCAGGCGCGGTTGCAATACTCGGTGCTTACCTTGCCGTGTCGATGGGTTGGATGAAAGCCGGCAAGAGCTTCCAGACAGCAAACCTCCTCGGCGCTTGTGCTTTCATTGTCAATGGCGCATTCCATGAAGCATGGCCGTCTGTGGTCTCGAACGTTGTTTGGTGCCTGATCTCCGCGGTGGCGCTTCTGCGCATGCGCTCCACGAAGTCGCCAGTGGCCTCTACTGAGAACCTGCCGGTCCAATTTCCCTGGTGTCCCTGACACAACGGGCCCACTGGCCATTACTGACGCGCCCCGAGCAACCTAGAGGCCCGTGAACCGAGGAAATCGTAGACGCCTGGCCCGTTAATGATGGGCTTCCCTGGGGGCGTATCCCATGTTTTCGCTGATTTTTCGGCCCGACGCTTGCAGCTCTTCGATCAGTCCCGGCACCTTTTCGGGGTCAAATCTGAAGGACGGGCCAGCGATGCTGACAGCCCCAATGACGGTTCCCTCGTGGCCGCGGATTGGGACGGCGATACCGTTGAGTCCATCTTCGAGTTCTCCGCGCACTGTGGAGTATCCGTGTTTCGTCACTGTCAGAAGCTGCTCCTCCAGTTCCTGACGTGATGTGATGGTCTGCTGCGTTACCGCGGGCATGCCCAGGTCTTCCAGGATGCGGTTGCGTTCTGCTGATGAGAGCGCTGCCAGGAACACTTTTCCGCTCGACGTGGCGTGGATGGGTGTCAAGCGGCCCATCCAGTTTTGGGTGGCAGCGAGCGTTGAGGGACCAAAGGCTTCGTCGATGTTAACGACGTGGTCAGAGCTCATAACAGCAAGATTGACAGTTTCCCCGAATTTTGCGGCGAGGGCTTCAAGGACGGGGCGGGCCTCCCTCGTCAGATCCAGCCGCATCGGTATGGCATTGGCCAAATGAAGGATGCCCAGCCCGAGCTGGTACTTCCCTCGCCCGCTGTTCTGGGCCATACCTTGTGCTTCCAGCGCTCTGAGAAGCCTGGAAATTGTTGACTTGTGCACTCCCATCTCCTCCGCGACTTCGGTAACGCCCGCGCTGCCGGCGCGGGCCAGAATCCTCAGAACCGCGATGGCTCGATCAACTGATTGAAGGCCGCCCCCCTGAAGCTCGGCGGCGGACTGCTCGCCATCCGTCGTCGTGTCCTCATCGCGCACTGGAAATGCCATGCATTCATACTCTCAGACTCGCTCCCTGAAAAATCGAAGACCTCTTCCGCCGAAACAAACGCCGAGGTCTGGCAAGACTCTTGACGCGGGACGTGATCCGAGTAACACTAAAACCATGAAGTTGCGGAGAACGCAACGTGGTACACATAGCGAACTAAATGAGGAAGCTGCCCTTCCACCGAAGAAGCCACCTCTGGGGAGATGAAACGCAAGACACAGAAGTAAGTGCTCGACATCATCGTGGACTAACTTCAGCGCCATGCCATCAAAGAGGGAAGCCGTGGCATCTTGGTCACCAAAACGCCGGGCCACTCCCCCGCTGAACTGGGCGATGACGTGCGTCACGGCGAATCGTTATGTCTTCCTGACTGAAGTGCAAATCAAACGAACAGAGGTGCATGTTTCATGGCTAAAGATGTATCGTTCACTTGCAGAAGGAACGGCGACGGAACTAAACATACCGGTCGCAAGGACGGCAAGCCGATAGGCAGTCTGGACTACATCCGGCCGCGCTACCCCCATAATATTCACCCGGCGTTGGTGCCTGGTATCAGCGTCGATGAACAGCGTCGGCACTACAGACTGGACAAAGTCGTCCTCACTGCGGCTGGTACCTTGACCGTGGCTTTCGTCGTCTGGGGCATCATCAGCCCATCCGGCGTTTCCGAGGTGGCAACCGCGGCATTCTCCTGGACCACCACGAACCTGGGCTGGCTCTTCAACGCCGTCGCCACCGTCGTGCTGCTGGCCCTTCTGTGGCTGGCTATCAGCCGATACGGAAAAATTCCGCTCGGCAAGGACGGCGAGACCCCCGAATTCTCAACGTTTTCCTGGGTGGCGATGCTCTTCGCCGCCGGCCTCGGCATCGGGGTGCTGTTTTGGGGCCCCGCCGAGCCGCTGACCCACTACCTGAACCCCCCGCCCCGGACGGTCGAGGCGGAGTCCGTCGAAGCCATGCATCAGGCACTGGCTCAAACGTACTACCACTGGGGATTTCACGCGTGGGCCATGTACGCCCTGGTGGGCGGCGCGGTCGCTTATGTGGGATACCGGCGCGGACGCCCCCTGCTGATGTCCTCGATATTCCGGCACCTCTTCGGAAAAAGGCAGACTGACGGATTCGCTGGAAAACTGGTGGACATCTTCGCCATCATCGCTACCCTGTTCGGCACGGCTGCAGCCTTGGGGATCGCTGCACTCCAGATCGGCGAAGGGGTCACCATCGTCTCTGGTGTCCCTGAACTGACCAACGACATCCTCATCGGCATCATCGGCGTCCTGACGGTCTGCTTTCTGCTCTCGGCCGTTTCCGGCGTCGCCAGAGGAATTCGCTATCTCTCGAATATCAATATCATTCTGACTTTGGGAATTGTCGGAGTGGTCTTCGTCTTAGGGCCGACGCTGTTCCTGCTGAATATGCTGCCATCGGCGATCACTCAATATATCGGATCATTGTTCGATTTGATGGCACGATCTGCTTCCTGGGGACAGGAGACACTCGAATTTCAATCCACGTGGACTGTCTATTACTGGGCCTGGTGGATCTCCTGGTCACCATTCGTCGGTATATTCATCGCTCGCATCTCCCGCGGCCGGACCATCAGGCAATTCATCCTTGGTGTTATCTTCATTCCGTCCGCCCTGCTTTTTGTGGCGTACGGAATTATGGGAGCAACCGCAATCTGGATGCACCGCGAGGGCAGCCCGGGGTTCCACGACTCGATGGCTGCTTCCGAAGTGCTGTTCACCTTGGTAGACAATCTTCCCTTCGCGGAATGGCTTCCTCTGGTCATCATGGTGGTGCTGGCGATCTTCTTCATCACCTCTGCCGACTCCGCCTCAATGGTTATGGGGATTCTCACCACGCGGGGTAGCCAGGATCCCCCCAAGCTCGTGGTGGTTTTCTGGGGCCTGGTCATGGCCGGCATCGCCGTGGTCATGTTGTTGCTCGGGAACGCGTCAGCTCTTGCGGGACTGCAATCACTGGTGATTATCACGGCTGTGCCGTTCGCCATCGTGATGATCCTGGTCATCTTCGCATGGTTCAAAGAACTGCGATCAGACCCGTATATTTTGCGCGCCCAGTATGCCGAGATCGCAATGAGCAATGCGGTATTGGAAGGCGTCCACAAGTATGGAGACGACTTTGGCCTCCACGTGGTTGAGACCGAGCCAGGGTGCGGAGCTGGTGCCGAAACCGATTCGGAGCATGAGGACTACACGGAGTGGTACCAGCGCACCAATGCAGAGGGCGAGCCGGTGGGTTTTGACTACGAAACCGGCAAATGGGCCGACGGCTGGAACCCCGAGACCGGCGAAATCGGCACTGTGCCGGTCCAGGAGAGCGAGGACGCAGAACGGGGTGAAGATGAGGAATCCATGAATGAGGGCGTCCGTCGTCATGGCGATTCCCCACAGCCGGTGCCCTCACTCCCGTCAAGCGGTGCCCAGTCAGCGACGGCTGGACTGTGAAAAGCCACTGCACCCGGCATTCAAAGTTGAGGACCACTTCCCATGAGTCTGAGCCTGCCGGCGCCATCGATCAAACCTAAAAGCCTTCGATAGGAGCAAAAATACGATGAATGAAATCCGCGACATTCTTCCCATCCCCACACGGAGAAGCCAACCGGTAACGGCGGCGATGGGAATTCATCAACAGGAGACACCCTTTACGCCTGTTGCCCCGCTCCGGGCCCCGGAGGGCGCTCCGAACGTGGTGGTTGTACTCATCGATGACATGGGCTTTGGTGCCTCGAGTGCGTTCGGTGGACCCTGCGAGATGCCGACCGCGGAAAAGCTGTCCGAAGAAGGCCTCCGCTATAGCCGCTTTCACGTCACAGCACTGTGCTCACCCACCCGCCAAGCACTGATGACGGGCCGGAACCACCACTCAGTGGGCATGGGCGTGACGACAGAAATGAGCACATCCGCCCCCGGCTACACTGGATTCCGCCCGGACAGTGCAGCAACGATTGCCCAAACCCTGAGCCAGAACGGGTACAGCACTGCAGCGTTCGGCAAATGGCACCAGACCCCGCCCCGCGAGGTAAGCCCGTCAGGGCCTTTTGACCGGTGGCCTGTGGGCGAGGGCTTCGATAAGTTCTACGGGTTCATGGGCGCAGAAATGAACCATTGGTACCCGCAGCTCTTCGATGGCACAACCCCCATCGAGCCGGCACGCCGGCCCGAGGACGGCTACCACCTCTCGGAAGACCTCGTTGACCAGGCCATCAACTGGGTCCAGACCCAAAAAACCCTCACGCCGGAAAAGCCCTTCTTCAGCTACATAGCCTTCGGCGCCACCCACGGCCCCTTCCACGGCTCTCCCGAATGGAAGGACAAGTACCGCGGCCGCTTCGACTGTGGCTGGGACGCCCAGCGCGAAGCGACCCTGGCCAGGCAGAAGGAACTTGGCGTCGTTCCCGAATCTGCCGAGCTGAGCCCGTGGGCCGACGTCGTGCCCCACTGGGACGAACTTGGCGATACCGAGCACCGGGTAGCCGCCGCTTTCATGGAGACCTACGCCGGATTCGCCGAACACACGGATACCCAGGTTGGACGCTTTGTTGACGCCCTGGACGAACTCGGCGAACTGGACAACACCCTCTTCATCTACATCCTTGGCGACAACGGGGCTTCCGGCGAAGGCGGCATCGAAGGCACCATGCGGGAGCACCTGGTTGGCCACGGCTTCAAAGACAGCACGGAGGCTATGGCCCGGGAAATCGACGCCCTGGGTGACGCCACCACCTACGCCATCTACCCCGTGGGCTGGGCGCTGGCAATGAACACCCCCTACCAATGGACCAAGCAGGTCGCTTCCCACCTTGGCGGCACCCGCGACGGCATGATCATGCGTTGGGGCAACGGCATCCGCCAAGGCGGCGGTGTGCGGCACCAGTACCACCACGTCATCGACATTGCCCCCACCATCTTCGAAGCAGCCGGCATCCCACACCCTGTTACTGTCAACGGCGTGACCCAGCAGCCCATCGAGGGCACCAGCATGGTCTACACGTTCAACGCCCCCGATGCCGAAGACCGCAGGCGCACCCAGTACTTCGAAATGTGCGGCAACCGCAGCATCTACCACGAGGGCTGGACGGCAGTAACCCGCCACGGCACACCGTGGGAAATGGTCCCGGAAGGGCTGCCCTCCTTCGACCAGGACGTGTGGGAGCTCTACGACATCCGGACCGACTGGAGCCAGGCCCATAACCTCGCCGATAAGCATCCGGAGAAGCTGCGGGAACTGCAGCAACTCTTCCTGATCGAAGCCAGCAAGTACAACGTCTTCCCCCTTGATGACCGGGTCACGGAACGGGAAAACCCCGAAGTTGCAGGACGGATTGACCTGCTGGGCCACCGGACATCGGTGACCTATCGCGCCGGGATGGGCCGCTTCACCGAAGAGACCACACTGAACGTGAAGAACAGGTCCCACAGCGTCACGGCCCGGGTTGATGTCCCCGACGGCGGCGCTGAAGGTGTCTTGATAGCACAGGGCGGCCGATTCGGTGGCTGGTCACTATATGTGGCAGATGGATACCTCAGCTACGCCCACAACTGCTACGGGCGGGACCTCTATATCGTCCGCTCCGACCAACGCCTCGTGCCGGGAACCCAGGAACTGGCCCTGGAATTCCAGTACGACGGCGGCGGCATCGGCAAGGGTGCGGAAGTCCGGCTCGCCGCTGATGGCCAGGTTGTCGGCAAGGGAAGGGTAGAGCAAACAACGGCCTATTACTTCTCTTTTGATGAGACACTCAACGTCGGCGTGGACCGTGGCACGCCGGTCACCGATGACTATCTCCCGATCGATAACGCGTTCACCGGCACCATCCACACGGTGCGCATCGACCTGCATGACGACGGCCACGACCAGCACCTCACGACGGCCGATCGTCAGCGCATGGCACTGGCCCACCAGTAACCAACGCGCGGGAAGACGTCCTTCCCCCAAAGCTGGCGCGCGGCCCGGACTTGAGGACTCTCGTCCGGGCCGTGCGCCCTCCACCAGTGGTTCTTCTGCGCGGGGAACACCCCACTCGATAAGATGCCGGAGACCCCTGGACCTCCAGAAACAGTGGGCTAAAGAGGAACCATGAATTTGCCAATCACCGAGGCCACCCAAGACTCATCCCGCGGCGGAACCACTAGCATCGGCCCAACGCAGGGATGCTGTGCACCCGCCCGTGAGCCGCTTCCTGCTGGTGCCGCCGCTGACAGGCATGCACACACTTCGAGTCTGACCCGCCAGGAATCCCATCACGGCATTGACATCCCCGGCGGAACATTCAGCATGGGCGATGCCTTCGGGGAAGGCTATCCAAACGACGGCGAGACACCAGTCCATGACGTTGCACTGGACGGTTTCCGGATCGATGCCACAACTGTCACCAACCGCATGTTCGCCGCCTTTATCCAGGCGACCGGGTACCGCACAGAAGCCGGGCAATACGGGTCCTCTGCGGTGTTCCACCTGCTCTCCACTGCCACCGGGCAGGACATCCTGGGAGCCGCCGCCGGCGCGCCATGGTGGCTAAACATCCGGGGGGCCGACTGGGCACACCCCACGGGCCCAAACTCAAACTGGCAGGACATCCCGGACCACCCCGTGGTGCATGTCTCCCACCATGACGCCCTCGCTTACTGTGCATGGGCCGGCCGCCGGCTGCCCACTGAAGCCGAATGGGAATACGCCGCCCGCGGCGGCCTGGACGGCATGCGCTACGCCTGGGGCAACGAACTTACCCCTAACGGCGAACACCGCTGCAACATCTGGCAAGGCACCTTTCCCACAACCAACACTCGGGAAGACGGGCACTCAGGCACCGCCCCCGTTCGTTCCTTTCCGCCTAACGGGTACGGCCTTTTTGAAATGGCGGGCAACGTCTGGGAATGGTGCGCGGACTGGTTCCTGCCCAAGTACTACCGCAACTCCCCCACCCACAACCCTCAAGGACCCACTATCGGTGCTGGACGAGTCATGCGTGGCGGCTCCTACCTTTGCCATGATTCCTACTGCAACCGGTACCGTGTCGCAGCCCGTACCGCCAACACACCCGAATCCTCTTCCGGCAATCTGAGTTTCCGCACCGTAGCGCTGGGCTGAAGCAGACGCCGTCGGCAACAAAGGGAACCCTCTATGGCAGCTACTCACTCCCCGGGCGACGGACGCAAGGGTCTCTCCGCCCGGATCCTCCGCGACGGAACCGAGCCGGATCCGCGGTTTACCCTTGCGAACGAACGTACTTTCCTGGCTTGGATCCGCACATCGCTGGCCCTGCTCGCGGGAGGTGTCGCCGTCGAAGCCTTCATGGCGGATCTCTTCGTCCCGGACCTGCGCAGAAGCATCGCGGTGCTCCTGCTGCTGCTCGCCCTCGTCATCGGCGGCGGATCGTTCTTCCGCTGGCTTAACGTAGAGCGCGCGATGCGGCGCAAGGTTCCGCTGCCGCTGCCCTGGATCGCGCCCATCCTCGCCGCCGGTGGCGCCCTCGTCGCAGCGGCCATGGTCGCCTTCGTCCTCTTAAGCACCGCCTGAGCCATGCCGGCACAAGGCAATGCACCTACCCATAACGACCCAGGAGTGCAGCCGGAACGCACAGACCTTGCGTGGGGCCGCACAACGCTGTCCATGGTGGCCGCCGCCGCCATTTTCCTCCGCTGGCTGCCCCACCACGGCTGGTTCGCCAGCACCCTGGTGGCCGCCGCCGTCGTCACTGCCCTGGCCATCAACCTCACCCGGAAGCACCGCTTCAACCGTGCCGTCCACGGCATTCAGCGGGGAATAATGGCCCCGGATATCGCATCGACAGCTGCGGTGGCCGCCATGGTCGTCATTCTCTCCGCATTGGGAATTTACACAGTGACCGTCCTGTCCGTTACCTAATCCGCTGGTAACGACAGGTAGTCCCCCTTATCCTGAAGGCCTCGGCGAACCGCTCTTGGCAGTACCGTTCTCCGTCCCTCCCATCACACCTCTCGCTTAACCTGCGGAACGCCGGCATCGAGTACATCACCGAGCTCTCCGCCCCCATGACGGAATCGGGGCCCGTTCTACACAGATGTGCAGCGACGTCGAGATGACCATCGCCCTGGACGAACAAAGGAGGCTGCTTTCTGGAATCCTTGGGATTGCCTCATTTTCAGCTGACCTGCAGGACCTGGGTTCAGGCGAGTTTGGTTACCTGGTAAGTGTGGCCGGCCGCGCGGAGTCGCTGTATGAGTACGTTGCCGAGTGCAGTGGCGGGTGTCAGCGATCCTTTCGCGGCAGGCAGCCGGTCACCGTCGAGGGCAAGAGCGAGTGCAGTCTCGCCTGCCATCACCGCGGTGGCGGCATAGCCGGGATCACCGGGGCCAGCAGCAACCGCCTGGTATCGGTGCCCGCCCTCGGTGCGGGCGGTCACCTGGGAGCGGAACCAGCCCGTGCGCTGCGTACTGGTGCCCGGACCCGCACCTGGTGCCGGAAGAAAGCGGTCAAGCACCCCCCAGGTCGGCGGGAACGCCATCGCGCCCGTGAATGCCCGCAGCCCAAGTGCCATTGCCCTGGCGATGACCGCCCCCGCCGGTCCCCGGGCCACCCCCATCACCTCGCCGTACTGAAGGGAGCGGCCGTAGGCCCAGCCCTGCAAGGCATTGCTGCGGCGCACTATCCGGGTGTTGAACGGGGCCATAATGAAGGGCGCGGTCCAGGTGCCGTCATCGGAACGGCGCACAGGACCGGAGTCAGGAGGCTGTTGTGTCGTCGGTTCCCGTGTGCGGTCCGGGCTCAGAGCGTAGGGGTCCGCGGCTAATGATCGCAGGGCAGGGCTCAGCCGCATTGCGTCGAGCTGCCCGCGCATCGATTCGAGCGTTCCTCCGCTGATGCCAGCCTTGGCCGAAGCAACGAGTTGGACTTCGACCAGACCGCCAGCGCCATCGGCTTCTGCCGCCTGATGAAGCATCAGTACAGCGAGGTCAGACGGCACGGAGTCGTAGCCGCAGGAGTGCACGATCCGGGCCCCACTCGTCCTGGCCAAAGCGTCGTAGCGATCGATCGCCTCCCGGACGAAGGACACCTCACCCGCAAGGTCGGCGTAGTGGGTACCGGCCCGCGCACAGGCGTCGACGACGGGTAGTCCGTGTTTCGCGTATGGACCGACGGTCGTGAAGAGTACGCGTGTGTTCGCGGCCAGGGCGGCGATAGAGTCCGCGTCCTCCGAGTCGGCTTCGATGAGGGCCCATCCCTGAGCCGCGACCGGCAACTGCGACCGAACCGCCGCGAGCCTGGACCTCGACCGGCCTGCGAGTCCGACTCGCATACCGCTCGGTGCATGCTCCGCGACGTAGCCGGCGATCAGTCGGCCAACGAAACCCGTCGCTCCGTAAAGAACGAGGTCATGTTCCCGAGATGAGGTGTCCATAACTGCAGCCTCTCACAGCGGCAACTCCAAGCTGACACACGGCTCCTTGTTTTCAGTCCACCTCACCTTGACCGTCATAGTGGGAGAACCCCTAGGATTCTTTATTTCCCGTGGATAGTCTGGGGCAGGACACCACCCTAGACGAGCGTCAGTGAGAACGTGATCGAAGCAGTTGCTGCAGTAATCGGCCGGAACAATGTCACCATAACCGGCCGGGATGATGGGCCCGTAATGATGTTTGCCCACGGTTTTGGCTGCGATCAGGCCATGTGGCGGAAGCTCCTGCCCTACTTCGCTGATGATTACCGGCTGGTGCTCTTTGATCATGTTGGTGCGGGAAACTCCGACATCAGCGCTTATGACTGGGAGAAGTACGGGTCCCTGGACGGGTACGCGTCGGACCTGCTGGAGATCTGCGCTGCCCTCGAACTTGAGGACGTCATCCTGGTGGGCCACAGCGTCAGCACAATGATCGCCGTGATCGCCGCAGTGCAGGACCCCAACCGCTTCTCCCAGCTTGTCCTGCTTGCTCCTTCACCCCGTCATACGGATGACCCGTACGACGGCTACGTGGGCGGGTTTTCGCGGGAAGACATCGAGGGTCTGCTGGCATCCCTGGACAGCAACTATTTCGCCTGGGCAGCGGCCCTGGCGCCCATGGTCATGGGCAATCCGCAGGAGCCGGAATTAGCGGAGGACCTGCGTGCCAGCTTCTGCCGGACAAATCCCGCCATCGCACGCCATTTCGCCGAGGTAACCTTCTTTTCCGACACCCGCCCTCAACTGAAAAAGTTGCGCACCAACTGCCTGATTCTGCAGTGCTCTGACGATCGCCTTGCCCCGCCGGAAGTGGGCGCCTACCTGCACAAGAATCTGGAACACAGCACCCTGATGCAGCTTCAGGCCACCGGACATTGCCCCCACGTCAGCGCTCCGGAGGAAACGGCCCGGGCGATTCTGCACTACCTCGACACCCGCTCCTGACGGGCACCGCACGCCCCTCGCCCGCTCGACTTACGGGCGAGGACTCCCCCAAGGCTAACCTCATGCTCCCCGTGCAATGAAGAGTTCGTGAGGAGTTCAAAGACACCGACGGGACAAAGTCACACTCATACGCTTTAGAGCGCTCCAACATCCAGAGTGCCACGTGCATCTCGGCCCTAGGTGGCGCTACTCTCCAGTGCATCAATGACGAGGCGACCCTTACGTCAGTCCGAAGCCAACGCACGCCAGGCCCGAGGAACCGCACCACGACAGCGATGCGATCAAGGACGCCTACCGGATGCTCGGCCTCCTTGAGGAGTGAACAGTCCACTCCCCCACCGCTCCTCGCCCTAGCTTGACGGAAGGTACACGGCGGCTCCATAAAATGGGCGGGGAGAGCCTGCTTATTCCGTCGCCGTGGGCCGGACTGTTTTCGCGGGAAATGAGGCAGCCCGGTTCTGGAGGGCATCGTTCATGTTCTGAAAACCCTTCTTTGTGCGTAGCAGCATCCCGGTTGAAAGGGGCACCAAGAGACCGGTGAAGGTCTCTGTTTGAGTAAGAGTGGTGCCGCCGGCCGTGGGCTCGAGGATGAAGGTATGACGGCCGTCGAAGAGTCCTGGTATTCCGAGTGTTCCGGACCATTCGAGCAGGTGTTCGGGTTCCAGGGCGGTCACTTGGGGCCGGAAGGTCATTCCGCCCGCGCCCGGGGGAACGATTCTCAAAATGAGTCTCTGGCCAACCTTGATGTCGCCGCTGGCCTGGGTGATGAACGGGTTCCAGTCGGGGTAGGCCCCGAAGCCGGTGAAGATTTGCCACACCACGTCCGGCGGTGACTGGATGTGTGTTGTAACTGAGATCGTTTCAAATTTCGCCTCCCACTAGCCCGGCCGATGATGAGCAGATTCAGTGTGCTTGAGCGGGCAGTACGGGAGGACGAGTGGTTCGTGCAGGTCCTTGGGCTCGACGGTGTATGAAGTATTCGGCCACCACAAGGCTGAGTACCCAGGATGCCCCGATCAGCAGTGCCCGGGTCAGTTCGTCAACCGGTCCTACGAGCAGGATCCAGGGGATGGTGACGACGACGATTGTTCCTTGGGCGATGCCGATGGCGTAGGCCCGGGACATCCATTCGCTGTGCCGGACGTAGTTGTGGCGCCGTACGGCGATGAAGCCCAGGACGATGAAGGCCACCATGGCGGAGCCGAAGACGAGTCGAAGGACGAGAAGAAGCGGGCCGTCCAGGGGTGGGAGGTCGTAGAAGACCGCCATCCACAAGCCGGACAGGGCGGCGAGCAGGCCTGTGGGCGCGAGGGTGCGTCCGGCGATTTTGTGCCAGCTGGGCCTGCCGCGTTTGCCGCGGCGGAGCGAGGGAACGAACTGGAAGGCCCCGAGCACCAGGTACACGGTGACGGTGGGAATGTGGATCAGCACGGGGATGGGCGAGTCGAAGAACCGTGCGTTATCCGGTGTTAGCTGACCTCCCGATAGTTCGGTCAGCCGCAGTGCGCCGGCGATGACCGGGACGAGGCTGAGGATGATCAGGGCGGCGGGCGCGAGCCATCGGGTCAGAGAGGGCTTGGGACGGGAACGGGGGTGGTTTTGGCCGTCATGGGTGTCGCTCTCTAGTTGGTGCGGTCACACACGCGTCGGGTTGATCCGGTTCAGGACCCCCCAGAGTCCCTTGTGGTTGTGCTGCAACCGGGCTTGGTCGCCGCATGGTCTCGGCCGGCATCATGCAGGCGTGGGTGACACCGCAGGGTTCGTTGGAGGATCGAGCGGGCCTTGGTCGAGCCGGAAGGGCGGGTACTTGTCACTCATCAAGGCCGCATACGAGATGGTCCGCACGGTCCATCGGTTGATGCCCATCAGCAGGTCGAAGATCCCAAGACGGTAAACGCCGGTGAAGAGCAGGATGATGGCGGCGATGCAAACCAGCAGGCTGAGCAGAGAGATGCTCGCCGTTGAGGAGGAGGCCGCGCTGCCGGTGAGGGCGGCAACGATGAGCAGCTGCGGCAAGGCGAACAGCCAGGACTTGAACAGTACCTTCCAGTGGGAGAGCTTCACGGGATAAGCAACGTCCAGTTCCGCCGGATAATCTGCGCGGGCGAGCGTAAAGGGCGGATAGCGATCGGTGCCAAGGACACCGTAGGCGTAAAACGTCACGCGCCAGTTCCAGCGGAGGACTCCGACGGTGAATTGGAAGAGCGAGGCCGGATAGCGGCCGGTGAACAGGATCGCAAAGCCCGCTGCCACGGTCACGACCAGGAATGCGACCCAGAGCAGGGCCAGGATGATGTAGTGGGGAATAACGAGGACCCACTTGACCAGCCAGAGCCACCGTGACAGTCCGGGATCAAGATGTCCGGTAAGTTGTGCCGGCTCGTTTCCGATCCGGTCGGCTTCCTGCGAGGCCCCGGGAGCGATCCCTCGTCCAAGGCCGGCAGCCCCGACGATGATCAGGAGCACGGATGCGCCGAGCGCGATAAGGGCCGTCGCGAGACCGTTCACTTCCGGCGGAAGTGAACGGTAGGCCGACAGCATACCGACCGCGGCGAGCCCGAGCAGGACCCCCACCACGAGGGCGGTCATGGGCAACGCGGGCATCTTGGCCACTGGTGAGTTCGGCACCCGCGCAGAATTGTTACTTGGCATTGACGTTGACATGGCGATCTTCTTTCAAGGAGCCGATGCTGGCGTGCCAAGAGTTGGTGATCGGGACTTCCGGTTGCCTGCAGCACACCTTCGTACGGCGTACGATCACCTTACCGTACGTTGTACGAAACGGCGATAGGTGCTAGCCCCCTATTTGCCGGAAAGGCGGGATGACTATTTTCCAGGGCTGGCGCAGGCACACTCGGCCCGTCCTCCAGCTTCCCCCGCTACGGCTGTGGACCGGGAGCTTTGTCCCTCCCGCGGGGCGGTTGATCGGGCGCATGGTCTGCCGGGGGCTGGATGGAGCGGGCGAGTCCGTCGAGGATGAGGTTCAGTCCGAAGTCGAACTCGTCCCCGAAGTCGTATCCGGGTTTGAGGACGTGTTCGGTAGCAATTTCAACCAGGCATGGGTATTGCCCGTCGGAGAAGAGCTTGACGATCGATGTTGTCACGTCGGCTGCGGCGTCGGGGCCGTGGAAGGGAAGGGCTGCTTCCTGCAGGGCGGCTCCGTAGATGTAGCTGTCCAGCAGCGCGTAGGCGTGGGCAGTCATCCGGACTGAAAACCCTGCGGTGCGCAGTGTGGCCAGGGTAGCCTCATGGTGACGCAGGGTGGCGGCCCCGGGAGTTGTCCGGGTTTCCAGCAGTCCGACCGCCCAGGGGTGGCGCCTAAGGGCACGCCGTACCGCATGCGCCCGTCGGTGCATTTGGTCCCGCCACTCCCCCTCCGGGGAGGGCGGCTCGATTTCGTCGAACACCCTGTCCACGATGCCGTCCAGGATCTCATCCTTGTTGGCAACGTAGTGGTAGAGCGACATCGGCTTCGTTCCCATGCTGATTGCGAGGGAACGGATGGTCAACGACGCGATTCCCGACTCGTCGGCGAGATCGAGGGCGCAGTCGAGTACCCTTTCACGGCTGAGCGGTATGCGCTGCGGAGGCGGGTTTTTCGTGCTGACTGACATCATGGCTCCCAGCCGGATCGTTTTAGTACTTTGTACGCTACCATGACCGTACGCTGTACGAACCGCCGCCGCGAGACCCTTACCCTTATGCTCGCGTGATCCCGTCGAGCACCTTAGCCCACTGGCGTCCAGCACGTCATACGTCGCCCCGAGGTCAACTCGTTGACGGGCCTTGAAAGAGAAAATCGGCAAGGTTCTGGACTCATTCTGGTAGAAGGTCACCTGCTCCTTGAAAGCGGCCCGCTTCTACTGAGCAACGGCAAGCAAGTGCCCAGGTTGGCCGACTCCGGCTACGGAACGTATTTCATAGCGATTCACCATCGAGGTGAGCTTCTAGGTCACGGTGAACTGTTTCGATGCCCTCTGTAGGTTTTGTCATCGCGTCCTCCGTGGCTAGGGCGGTCTCGAATAGTTTGAGGTTCGCCTGATGCTACGTCGTCTGCCTGGCCGGGCCAAGGACTCAGAGACCCCTGACCGGCGAGATGCAGCCTCCATGACAGGCGAAGTGCAGATACGTGGGCCTATCCGGATGAGAGACGTAACGGCTGCACGAGCTCCACTAGGTTGACAGAATATCCGTTATCGGCTTTTGAGTGGGACGAGTAGAAGTAGATGAGAGGACTCGTCTCGATCTGCTTTCGGAAGTTTCCGCAGGTCAAACTAATGCTTCGACGACCTGATACCGATCATCCCTAGCGGGCGATTGTGCGCCACGGCGCGGCTTAGCGACGTAATCTCTCATTAGATGAGAGATTTTTGCGTACAGTTTGGTCAGTGAGCATCGAACCTGGGCGGATTCCTGCCTTTCTGACAAACGTGAATGTCGGGCTGCTGCGGGCCGAGGATCGCGTTTTCGAGGCGATGTTGGATGGCTGGCGTGCGCAGATGCTGGCACGTGGCCTGTCGACGTCGTACATCAAGAGCTCGTGCGGGACGGTCCAGCGGTTCCAGGAGCACACCAACGAGTATCCGTGGACGTGGTCCGCGCATCACGTGGACGAGTTCCTGGCGGACCGGCGCAGCTCTGAAAAAGGTCTCGCGTTGACAACCCTAAGGGCCAATTCCGGAGCCATCAGGGCATTCTGCTCCTACCTGACGGACGGACGCTACGGCTGGGCGTCGTTCTGCGAACGGGTCTTCGCCGACATACCAGTGCAGGTGGTCTTCGAGTGGAACTCTCCCCGGCATACGACGGACGATGCCGTGCCGGCACGCCGCCGGGCGTTCACACGGACCGAACTGCAGTCGTTCTTTGACGCTGCCGACGACCTGGTCGACACCGAGTTCGCCAAGGGTTCAAAGCGCTGGCTGCCGGCACTGAGGGACTCGACGGCGTTCAAGGTCGCCTATGCCTACGGGCTGCGTCGGCGTGAACTGGTGATGCTTGAGTACGTCGATTTCGGCCCCAACCCGCACGTTCAGTCTTTCGGCCGGTTCGGGGCGCTGCAGGTGCGGTGGGCCAAGGGATCCAAAGGTTCAGGTCCCCGCCGCCGGACGGTGCTGACAGTCCCGGAGTTCGACTGGGTGGTGGGACTCCTTGAGTACTGGCTCTCCTCTGACGGCCGCAAAAGATTTCCTACCGCTGACCGGTCCGCCAGCCTGTGGCCGTCCGAGCGCTCCGGCTCGACTGTTCACCGCAACTTCGACAGATCTTTCCAGCGGGTGCGGAAAATCGCCGGGCTCCCGGAAGAACTGACCCTGCATACGCTGAGGCACTCGTACGTGACGCATCTGATCGAGGCCGGCTACGACCCCCTGTTTATCCAGCAACAGGTCGGGCACAGCTACTCCTCCACCACAGCCCTCTATACTTCCGTGTCGGCGGACTTCAAACAGAAGACCATCCAGAAAATGATCGCCCAGCGGCTACGCAAGGGCGACGGCGAGGGGAACAGCCATGGCTGAACAGCGACGGATCGGCTACCGCTGGAACCTCCGGCAACTGATGGCCCAACGAAACCTCTGGAAGACCACCGAACTGCTCCCCCTACTCAAAGCCCGGGGCATCAACCTCTCCAACGCCCAGGTCCACCGCCTCGTCACCGGAACACCCGAACGCATTCCCGCCCAGACCTTCGCCGCCCTCTGCGACATCCTTGAATGCACGCCCAACGACCTCTTCGAGCCCTACGTGCAGATGCGCGCCGCCAAGACCGCCAACGCACCCAAGCGGCCAGAAGACCTGGGCATCGCACCCGGCGCGCCGATCGCCCGCCGGATCCGCGTCCTGCCACCGGACGAAGATGACTAGACCCCGTAAAGCCGGCGATCCCCAAAAGTGGCCGGAAGCCTGCGGGCGCTGCGCCGAACACCACAAAATCGTGGTCCGTTGGCCCGACGGCGCAATCTGCGGCTACTGCTACCAGCAAGCCAAAAGAACCCGCGGCACCTGCGCCTGCGGCCACGAAGGGGTACTGCCTGGCCGCGTCGACACCCTGCCAGCCTGCCGCAAATGCTCCGGCGTCCGCCTCAACGTCGACTGCATCGGATGCGGCAAAGAAGACGAACTCCACTCAGGCAACCGATGCTGGTCATGCATCCTTGCCATGACCGTTGACCGGATCCTCAGCCCACCAGAGAACCAGACGCCCTCCCCCGAACTTCAGGCAGTCGCCACTGCTCTGAAGTCCATGAAACGCGCCAACAGCGGCCTCACCTGGATCCAGCAGCCACACGTCACAGAGTTCCTCCAACGACTCGCGGCTGAACCTGTGATCACCCACGCCCGCCTCGACGAAATACCAGCATCGCGCACCCGCGAATACGTCCGCGGTCTGCTGGTCGAACACAACGCGCTGCCGCGCCGCGATGAACTGAGCACCAGGTTCAGCGTCTGGGCCGAGCAGGCCCTCGACCGGATTAGCAGCCCGAGCCACCGCGACATCACCCGCCGATACATCCGCTGGCACCACCAGCGCCGCATGAATCAGATGGACGAAGTCACCCGAGGAACGTTCCTGCGGGCCAAACAAGCAGTCACCGTCGCTATCGAACTACTGAACTGGCTCACCCATCAAGGCGCCGAACTCGCCGAAGTGAATCAAGCGCACCTGGACCGATGGCAGGCAGAAGGCCCCACGACACGAGGCATCGCCTCACGCTTCCTCGACTGGGCAATCAGGACCAACCTCATCGACCCGTCCCTGAGATTGCAGCCCCACCGCCGCGGCACCAGCCCGCGGCTCGACGCCGCCGCCCAAACCGAACTCGTTACCAACCTCAGCCACATGACCGACATGAACCCTAGACAACGTGCCGCAGCCATCCTCATCCTGGTCTTCGGCCAACAAGTCTCAGACATCGTCCAACTAACCTGGGACAACGTCACCGTGACAGAGGAACTCGTCACCATCACCTTTGGAAGCGTCGAAATCGCACTTACGCCACCGCTCGATGAACCCTGGCGAGAACTCGCAGCCACCCCAACCCACCATCAGACAGCCGCGCACCCCAACAGCAAATGGGTATTCCGAGGAGGCTTACCCGGCCAGCACCTCCAGGCCTCAACCCTCACGGAGCAGCTCAGCGCTTCGTTCAGCAGTCGCGCGGCCAGGCTCGGAACCCTCCACGAACTCACCAAACTCGCCCCGGTGGCCATCATCGCAGAAGCCCTCGGCTACTCCCCGGCCACGATCGATCGCCACGCCATCGATTCGTCAGCCAACTACGCCCAGTACATACGTTCGCTCAGAACGGCCAAAGGTTAAGTCCACCGGCCCTCTGCCAGATCAGACCAAAAATCAACGCGGTGAGTCGGGGTCTGCAGATCTGGGTCGCGAAAAAACTCGGCAGCAAAGTATGCAGCTAGATCGCTGCCGAAATAGATCACGTCAGTTTGGTGCACGGAAAAGACAGGACTTCCTTCCGGCGCCGGCGCGCCAGGGAGATACCGGTGTGAGTAAATCGGAATCAACGTCGGCACCAGCCGCATCTGCTCGCGGGCTACCTGCAAAGCAGCAGCCGTTTCACTTGGCCTTTCGCCCCATTCATCAGGCCAGAAAGCATTCTGCTCAACGTCAAACAGGGCTCCCTCCAGTGGCCAGTTAAGCCGCTGCTGAATCCCGTCAGGCTCCCCCAACCAATCAACCCAGCCTGGGCCTATCGGCGTCGCCAGACTCAGCAGCCCCACATGATCAGGGCTGAATCTGATGTCGAATTGCTGCTCGACGTCGGCGATCTCGGTATTAGTTAGACCCGGACCCAACGGAATACGCGCCTCGTAAAGCGTTTCAATGGCTGCCTCAACGATAGAAGTCACGCCAGAATCATGTCACCGACTCGTCCCACATCGACACGTCTCGCTGCCAGTCCCCGTTTGCCTCACCGTGCACGGCATCCGTGAGGACCTCGACTACAGCGATCTGGGCGGTTGTGTCCGGGACGCCAGGGAAGTGAACCTGTGGATCCTCAGCCGGCACTCTCGGCTGCGGGATCGCCGTTCGTAGGCGAAATAGCGCGACCGCAGAAATGAGGAACCAGGCCACGTTCGTCACCACGGAAGGCCATGCCCCGTGGACTGTGCCGTTGATGATAAAGGCAACGGCGCCAAAAAGGTTCGCGGTCTGGAAGCCCTTGCCGGCTTTCAACCAGCCCATGGAAACGGCCAGGTAAGCACTGAGTATTGCGACCGCGCCGGCCCAGCCGGCGATTTCCCACAGCAGTTCCAATGTGTCCTTTCGGGGATTCTGCCCGTCTTGCCAGTGGCTGGGCAGGGGTGTTGATGGTGACTTCGGAAGCTGCTTCGTCCAATGCTGCGCGCATTCTCGGAGTAGTTGTGACCGCGGTTTAGCCCCCTCAAGTCGCTCCAGCCTTCGGGTGGCGGGCGTCTCCAATTCTTGAACCGAGGCGAGCGGTTTGCTGAGGAACAGCCGCTAGGACGGGTCGAGAAATGGTGGGCTATTTACTCTTGCGGTGCCACTAGATGGCGGTGCAGACACGATGCACCGGGTTCAGGATGCTTTCTCCAGGTTGTCGAGGCTTTTTGTGACTTCGTAGTGGAATCCGTCCCGGTCCTCGATGGCCCAGGCCTCGTAGAACTCAGCCTTTTCGAAGAGCTTGCGGTTGTTTGAAGGGGATTTGACCCAAAGAATTTCCCCGTCATCCGTTACTGCGTCCACGTAGCCGCTGCAGACGTAGTTGCCTTGCTGCCGGATTTCGATACTGGCCCCGGGAAGGAGCGTCCAGTCCTTGATGCGTCTCATGTCCAAAATTCAGTCGTCCTGTTCATTCTCGATGTCACAAGTCGCAGTAAGCCTGCCCTGGAGGATCCGGGGCAGGCTTACTCAGGAGAGGTTTCCCTAGCTGGCACGCTTTGTCAGTGCGCGTAGCCGGCCGCGGCTTCCGTGAGTGTTTTGCCCTTTGTCTCCGGGGCGAGCCACTGAGAGAGCGCGGCCCCGGCAAAGGCGACACCGGCGGCCATCAGCATCGTGGGACCTGCTCCGAGATTTTCCATGGACATTGGCAGCAGGAAGGTGCCGATGCCTGCTCCAACCCGACTGACGGCCGCCGCAAACCCTGTTCCGACCCCGCGGATCTCTGTGGGGAGGACCTCACCGGGGTAGACGTTCGTCAACGTGTTGTAGCCGGCGTTGAAGAACGAGAAGACCAGGAACAGGATTAGCACAATGAACGCTGGCGCACCGGCCCAGAGCCCGATGACTGCCAGGACCACGGCGCAAAGCCACTGCGGCGGAACCGTCAGGGCACGCCGTCCGATCTTTTCAATTAGCAGGAAGGTAACGACGACTCCGGCCAGGGCGACGGCGGAAAGACCGACTCCCCCGGCAAGCCCGCCCGCCAGCCCGTATTGGTTCAAAACGCTGTCGGCGAATGTAGCGATTGCGAAATAGGGTGTTACTGCGCAGAACCAGAAGCCGGAGATAAAGAGGGTTGAACGCCAGTACTCCTTAGAGAACAACATCCCGAAGCTGCCTTTACGGACATCCTCGTGCTGAAGATCGTCGAGCGCATCATCAGGCATGTACTTTGCAGCAAGGATGCGCGCCTCGTCCTTACGGCCCACGCTCCACAGCCAACGTGGTGACTCGGGCATTCCGAGCCGGGCGAGGAAGATGGCAACAGCAATAAATGTGCTCGTGCCCAAAATGAAGTTCCAGCTCAAGTCGGTGTACTCATTGAGCAGATGGCCTGTCAGGAATGCAAGCATGAAGCCGCCGTACCAGGCGATCCCCATCGCGGCCATTAGCCGCCCTCGCAGGTGGGAGGGCGAGAACTCAGCCATCAGGGGCCATCCAACCGCGTACTCGGCGCCGATTGCGATGCCCATCAGCAGCCGCACCACGACCAGCAATACCGGAGAATCGATGAAGAACTGCATTCCCGAAGCGATGGCGAACAATCCGATGTCGAACATAAAAATCGGCTTGCGGCCAAACTTGTCAGCGGCCCACCCACCAATCGGTGAACCGATCAGGATGCCGACCAGGGCTGCCGCGGCAATCAGTCCCTGCCATAAGGCGGTAAGTTGCAGGTCCTCGGCCATCGTCCCGGACACCGGTCCGATAATGCCCAGGACGTAACCGTCCAACACCATGCCGCCGATCAGGACGGTGACCATCCTGGTCAGGAACCGTCGCTTGCTTGCCGATGAGGCACCGCCCCTATGGGCGGTTGGGTTCTTCATGGATGACATTGTCACTCCTGGTTAGCCTCGGTTGTACATGACGTGTTTGGTGCGGGAGAAGTCGTCCAGGGCGTAGCTGGAGAGGTCGCGGCCGTAGCCGGAGCCCTTGAAGCCGCCCCAGGGCATTTCGGTGGCGATGACCAGGTGGGAGTTGACCCACACCGTGCCGAAGTCCAGCTTCCGAGGAACCGTGAGGGAGCGTGCGGAATCCCTGGTCCAGACCGAGGCCGCCAGCCCGTAGATGGTTTCGTTGGCTCGGGTGATGGCTTCCTCGTCGGTGCTGAAGGTCTCCACCGACACCACGGGGCCGAAGATCTCGTTGCTGGTGATCGCGGCGCCGGCCGGGACGTTGCTGACCACGGTGGGCTCGATGAAGTAGCCGGGACCGTCGATGGCGCGGCCGCCCACGGCGATGGTCAGTCCGTCTTTCCGTACTTCGTCGAGTGCGGCGAGGACGCGCTCGTAGTGGGCTTTGGAGATCATGGAGCCGATTTCGGCGTCGTCGGTGCCGGGGGCGCCGACGGTGATCTCGCTGATCTCCCGGACCAGCAGCTCGGTGAACTTCTCGGCGACCGATTCGTGGACCAGGACCCGGGTCGCCGCGCCGCACTCCTGGCCGCCGTTCCAGAACCCGGCACTACGGACGCCCTTTGCGGCGGCCTCGAGGTCGGCGTCAGCAAAGACGACGACGGGTGCCTTGCCGCCCAGCTCAAGGTGCACGCGCTTGACGGAACCGGCGGCAGCAGCGGCGACCTTCTGGCCGCTGCCCACGCTGCCGGTGATGGCCACCAGATCCACGTCGGGGTGCTCGGAGAGGCGGTTGCCCACCACACGGCCGGGGCCGGTGACGATGTTGATGACACCGGCGGGAACTTCGCTGGCGATGAGTTCGGCCAGCTTGAGGGTGGTCAGCGGTGTCTGCTCGGAGGGCTTGAGCACCAGGGTGTTGCCTGCGCCGAGGACCGGGGCGATCTTCCATGCGGCCATCAGCAGCGGGTAGTTCCAGGGGGTGATCACCCCGACGACGCCGACCGGCTCGCGGTGGATCACCGAGGTGTGGTTCTCGGCGTAGTCGTCGGCGCCGAGCGTGCTGTAGGCGCGGGCCGCGCCGGCGGAGAACCGGAAGGTGTCGATGGCGCTGGAGATATCGTCTTCGGCCACCGCCGAGGGCTTGCCGGTGTTGGCGGCTTCGAGGGTTTCGAATACCTCACGGTTCGCCTCGATGATGTCTGCAATTTTCAGCAGGACTGCGGAGCGGTCCCGGGGCGTCTTCGCAGCCCATGCTTCCTTGGCCGCTACGGCGGCCGCTACGGCTGCGTCCACGTCTTCGACGGTTCCCGCGGGAACCTGCGTCAGCACTTCCTCCGTGGCCGGGTTGACGATGTCTACTGTTTCGGAGGAACTGGAGGGAACGAATGTCCCGCCGATGAACTGGCCGAAAGGAGGAAGGGCAGGGGTCAGCGCCGCTTCTGCCCGGCGGACGGTGAACAGTGCAGTTTCTGTTGTCATGGTGTTAGCCCACGTTCTGGTAGAGGGCGGACACGGCCTGCTGGACGCAGGCGAGGTCGTCGGCGCTAAGGTCGGCGGTGGGGCGGCGGGGGGAGCCGGCCGGGAGTCCCTGCTGCGTGAGGCCTGCTTTGACGGCAGGGATGAACGGCACGGAGAGGAGGGCGTCGATGACCGGGTATACCTTCTTCCACAGTTCCAGTGCCCCTGCCAGGTCGCCTTCGGCGATGCGGCGGCTGACCGAAACGATCTCGTTGGGGACCACGTTGGCGGTGCCCGCCATGACCCCGGCTGCACCTTCGACCAGTGCGCTGTAGAGGTAGACGTCCCAGCCGATGAAGGTGCCGATGACGTCCGAGTGGTGGTGGATGAGCTGCAGCGCCTGTTCCCAGTTGGCGCTGGAGTCCTTGATGTAGCGGATGTTGTCCACTTCCTCGGCCAGCGCCCGGACGGTGGCCGAGTCCAGGTTGACGCCGGTGACGGCCGGGATGTTGTAGAGCATCACGGGGATGTTGACGGAGGTGGCAACGTCCTTGATGTAGGTCACCGTTTCTTCCAGGGACAGCGGTTCGTAGTAGGGCGTGATCAGCATGAGCACGTCCGCGCCCAGCTCCTCTGCGGCCTGGGACAGGCGGATCGCTTCAGCGGTGGAAGTGGCGCCGGTGTTGGCGATGACGGGCACGCGCCCGTTCGCCTGCTTGATGACGGTCTCGATCAGGAGCAGCCGCTCCTCGGAGGACAGGGCACCCACCTCACCGGTGGAGCCTGCGGCCACAACGCCGTCAACGCCGGCGTCGATGGAGCGGTCAACGATTTTCCGCAGGGTTTCGACGTCGATGGTCTCGTCATTGTTGAAAGGCGTGGAGAGTGCGGTGAGGACACCGCTGAGGTTGTTGGACATGAGTCGTTCCTTCTTAAGTTCGGTGGGTAGTGCAGCTTGTTCAGGCAGGTTTTGCTAGGCCACGATCGACAGCCCGGTGTTCGACGGTGACTGGCGGTGGGTGGCCAGCACGCTTGCGGCTTCCTGGGCTGCGGAGAACCCGGTGGTAATGGAGCTTTCGGTGTACAGGGTTCCCAGGTAGTCGCCGGCGAGGAAGACCCGGTCGGTGCCCCGCATGAGGGTGGACTGGATCTTGGCCCGGCCTGGGAAGCAGTAAGGGGAAGCGTTCTTCCAGCGGTCGACCTTGGCCTCGACGACGCTGTCGGCGAAGCCGTGGCCGAGGACCTGGTCGAGGTCGGTGAGGTGGGTCTTGATGACTTCCTCCTCGGGCTTTTCCAGCAGGGCACGGCCCAGGCTCGCCGGTGAGAACGTCATGAAGCTGCCGCCGGGCTTGCGCACGGACTCGGTTCCACGGACGATGCTCGCCTGGTTCAGTGCGATGGCGAACGAGCGTTTGGGAGCGGCGATGGCGTAGATGTCATCCCACGGCTTCGCGGTGGTTTCGTTGGTGAGGAATGCCGTGCTGACGTGAGGGCCGTACTTGATCTGGCCCAGCGCACCGCGCAGGTCCTCGGGAAGGTCCACACCAATCTTGTGGGACACGTCAGCGGTGGTGGCCAGGACCACCGTGCGGGCCTCCACCTCACGGTCGACGCCGTCCTGCCGGTACCTGACCACGACGGAGTCCTTCTTGTGGACTACTTCATAAACGGCGGCCCCGAGCTGGACGCGCTCGCCCAGCGCCACTGCGATGGATTCGGTGAGGGTGGACGGGCCGCCCACGATGCCCTGGCTGAGCCCCTGCCCAAAACCGAGGACCAGGCTGAAGTAGCCGATGCCGGCGCCTGCGGAGATCTCGTCCATGTCGCCGGCGGACCGGGTGACAGTGGTCTTGAATAGGGCCGCGGCGTCCTCTGACAGATTTCCGATGAAGTCCTGGAACGAGGTGTCGTTCGCGAAGTCGTAAATGCGCTGCTGCCGCATGGCGCCTGATTCGCCCGTCCGCTTCCGGACAACGCCGGTGTACTTGGCCACGCCGCTCACGACTTTCATGCCGGCGCGAAGCGTGTCCACCCGGGATGCCAGGGACATCGGGATACGGAATGGATAGGTGGCGATGTGCCCCTTTTTGATGAACTTTCCGTTCATGGACAGGCCCTGCAGGGACCCGGGGATCTGAACTGCCATGACGCCTACCTCGTTGAGCAAAGCGTCGGTAGAGGATCCCGCGCCGGCAAAGACATGTCCGCCCCAGTTCAGCCAGTAGTCACCACGGCGTTCGGAGCGGATCCGCCCACCCACGCGGTCCCCGGATTCCAGGACAACCGTGTCCCAGTGCCGGAGCCGCCATGCTGACGAAAGTCCGGCGAGTCCGCCGCCGACGATTACTGCGTCTTTCATGATTCCCATTCCTAGATGTTGTTGCTCGTCTTCTGATGCCGAAGGAGCCGCGGCGGCTCCGCGGAAGTTTTTTGGGGCTTAGCCGACTGTATGCTTCCTGAATCGCTGCCGGGCTCCTGCGTGTTGGCTGCCCTTCCCAGAAACCGCTGGGGTTGCACTGGAGCCGGTGTGACACAAACCACCATAGGATGTGATCACAGATCACACAAGTCTTTTTATGAAAGTTTCTTCTATCCGGGAAGGGCCGCAGCCGCTTGCGAACTGCGTGGGACAAGCGGCCGTATATTTGACTCGTGGTCATCTCCAAGCGCGCCGAACCCACCCTGCTGACCGATCAGGTTTATGCGGTGATCCACGCCGCCATCCTGAGCGGGGACCTCCCCGCCGGTTCGCGGCTTAAGGTGCGCGATCTCGCCGAGCAGGTGGGCACCAGCGTGATGCCGGTCCGGGAGGCGATCCGGCGGCTCGAGGAGACCGGCCTGGCAGAGCGCGAACCCCACAAGGGGGCAGTCGTCAAGAGCCTGACCTTCGAGGAGTTGATCCACGTCTATGACGTCCGTCGGCTTCTGGAAACCGAAGCCGCACGGCTGGGCAGCGAAAAGATCACGCCCCAGGACTGCGACAGGATGCAGTCAGAATATGAACTGATGCGCAAGGCCATCGATGAGCGCCAGGTCATTCCCCTGCTTGACCACGACGAGGCCATGCTGGCCATCCTGTACAAGGCTGCCGGCAACCCGGTCCTCCTCCAGATGATCAGGGCGCTATGGCAGCAGTGCCGGGCCTACAAGATTGTCGGCGCCCAGGGTTCCCTAGATGACGAAAAGGACGACTCGTTGTGGAGGTACCAGCAGGACCTGGTGACCGCGGCCCGCGACGGCGACCCCGCAGCCGCCGCAGCAGTGAACGAGGCCTCCCTCCTCAACGCCCGCGAACGGATTAAGAGCCGGCTCGCCGAGCAGGTCGCTCCCTAGCGGTTCGATACCCCGCGGTCGGACTGAAATCTCTTTCGCCGACCATCCCCACTTCATCGCTGCCGATTCCACCAGAGCAGCCCCTTAGAAGCCGCTGCTCCATCTCCCCTACCTTTGTGGTCAAAAAGAATTTTCGTGATCTGTGATCACAGATCTAGACAAGGACTAGTGGCGCTGGCTAAGGTGACATGCAGCACATGCAGTGACGTAAGCCACAGCCTGTCCCCCCGGCCCACGACTACCCGGCCCCTCAGCAAGGCATGTCACGGACCAGCCGCAGGGCGATATGCGTCATTTATCCAAAGGAACCAAAAATGAGCTTCAGTTTTGGCACTAAGACTCCCCCGATCGCGCTCTCGGGTGAGGTTGTGGTTTCCGGGCTCGGCAAGAGCTATGGACCAAGCCGCGTGTTGTCAGATGTAAATCTGGCAATGAGCGAAGGTGAGGTGGTCTCCATCATCGGCCCCTCAGGGGCAGGCAAAAGCACCTTCTTGCGGTGCTTGAACTACCTCGAAACGCCCACCGAGGGCACGATCGAAATTGGCGGCGCCCGCGTTGTTGCTGGCGGAAAGCTCCCGGACAAATCGAGCCTGGACCGCCTCCGGCGGGTCACCGGGATGGTCTTCCAGAGCTTCAACCTGTTTCCCCACCTCACCGTGATGGAGAACATCACCCTGCCCCAGCGGAAAGTGCTGGGATCCAGCAAGGAGCAAGCGGAGGAGGTCGCCAACAGCCTGCTCAGGCGCGTTGGCCTTCCTGAAAAGGCCAAGGCGTATCCGGCCCGCCTTTCCGGAGGCCAGCAGCAGCGCATCGCCATTGCCCGTGCTCTCGCACTGTCGCCGAAGGTCATGCTCTTCGACGAGCCGACGTCCGCCCTCGATCCCGAAATCGGACTTGAGGTCCTGGCAGTCATGCGCGACCTCGCGGACGAAGGCATGACCATGCTCGTCGTCACCCACGAGATGCACTTCGCGCGTGATGTCTCCAATCGCATCATGGTGATGGGCAACGGCGGCGTACTGGAAATCGGCCCGAGCGAGCAGGTGATGTCGGAGCCGCGAAACGACCGCACCCGGCAGTTCCTCAAAGCCGTACTGGACCGGTGAGACGACGATGATCGCAGAACTCCTGCCCGCCATCGCCCGGGGCGTCGGACTCACGCTCTACGTCACCGGCGCCTCATTGGTGATTGGCGGCATCATCGGCCTTGTCCTCGTAGGTGCCGCCCGTTCACCATTCGCGATCGTCCGGGGCATCGCCACCCTGTACATCAACCTGGTCCGGGTCATCCCACCGATTACCTGGTTGTTCCTGATCTACTTCGGCCTGCCCCAGTTCGCGCTGAAGCTGACAACGATCCAGGCGGCAATCATCGGGTTTTCCGTGATTGCCTCGGCATTCATGGCCGAGATCTACCGTTCGGGACTCCTCAGCATCCCCGATGGCCAACGCGAAGCCGCCCACGCACTCGGGCTGAGCACAGTAACCACTGTCCGGCACATCGTCACCCCGCAAGCGTTCCGTGTCGCACTGCCCGCCATCGCCACATACGGCATCGGACTGCTGAAGGACTCCGCCCTGGCATCCACAATCGGCGTCCGTGAAATCACCTACTATGCCCAGCAAGCCGCAAAGCAAACGCATGAAGGCCTTATGTCATTCATCGTCGCCGGGGCGCTTTACATCGTGATCAGCCTCGTGGTTGCCCTCGTCGCCCGGCAGATCGACCTCAGGTTGCGCAAGAAGATCGGAGTGGCGTGATGGACATACTCACACAGTGGATTGGATGGCTGCCCAACCTCACCCCCGGACTGCTCGTCAGCCTCCAACTGACCGGCCTCTCGCTGCTCTTCGGCTTCCCACTCGGCCTGCTGTTCGCCGTGATGGCAGCGTCGAAACTCGCACCCCTGCAGTGGATCTCGTTCCTGTTCGTCGAGGTCGGGCGGGGCCTGCCGGCCCTGGTGCTGTTGTACCTGCTGTACTTCAGCCTCCCCGACGCAGGCATCACCCTGACATCGCTGACCACAGCAATCATCGCCCTGACCTGGAACACCGGCGCCTACGCCTCGGAGTACTTCCGCGCCGGACTGGCCGCGGTACCACTGGGACAAAAAGAAGCCGCACTCACCTCCGGACTCCGCGGCTGGACCGGGTTCCGGATGATCATCCTGCCGCAGGCACTGCGGATCTCCACCCCGCCCCTGGCCGGACTCGCCGTCCTTGTCTTCCAAGGCAGCGCACTCGCATTCGTGATCGCCGTACCGGAACTGATGTCCAAAGCCTTCGAAATCGGATCCATCACCTTCGAATACCTCAGCGTCTACACACTCACCGCAGTGATCTACGGATCCCTCACCCTCGTCTTCCTCGGCCTCGTCCGGGTGCTCGAACAGCGCCTCGGACGCCACCTCCAACGCAACTGAATCCCCTCGACCCTCCAGGGCAACCCGCCCACCCCACAACAAAGGACACACCATGACGCAAACACGTCGTACTCTCGTGCGCGCACTTTCGGCCGGCACCGCCGCCGGACTGCTTGCCATCTCCCTCACCGCCTGCGGCGGCAGCGATACCGCAGGCACCGCGTCCGACTGCACCCCGGCACATGAGGGCCTCACAACCATCACCGAAGGTGAGCTCACAGTCGCAAGCTATGACTATGCCCCCGCCACCATCCTGGACGGCGAAAACGTCACCGGCATGGAAGGCGACCTGATCAACGAGATCGCCAAACTCGAATGCCTCAAGGTCACGGTGACCACCTCCGGCGGCGCCGGCGCGGTCATCCCGTCCGTGCAGTCAGGACGTGCCGACATCGGCTCCGGAAACTGGCTGCGGACCAAGGAACGGACAAAGATCGTCTACATGAGCACCCCGCTCTGGAGCGATCCGCAGGCGATCGTCTCCACGACCGGCCTGACCAGCGACAACCTCGAAGGCAAAATCGTCGGCTCGGTCGCCGGCAACCTCTGGAACGACAGCATGCAAAAGTGGCTTGGAGACAACTTCAAGATCTACCAGGATGACGAATCCATTTACGGAGACCTCAAAGCTGGCCGTATCGATGCCCTCGTGGCATCCGCCGCATCCGCCAACTACCGGTTCAAAGAAGCCCCCATCGAGGGCGTCCAGGTGATCGACGTCAAGCCCAACCCGAACGTCCCCCAGTTCGCCGCCGTAGGCCAGGTCATGCTGCCGTCCAGCCTTGAGAACGACACCCTCGGCAAGGCGTTGGACGAAGACATCCAGAAGCTCCGCGAAGACGGCACCATCAAGGAACTCCTTGAGAAGTACGGAGTCGACGCCAGCGTCGGCGAGCCGGGCGCACCCAGCGAGCTCTGACCGCAGCGTCCATCCACACAAGGGCGACGTCGGACATCCGTCCGGCGTCGCCCCGGCAGTGACTCAACGGGCGCCCCAATTCTTAGTATTTCAACGCAGGCAAAGGAGCATGCACATGAGCGGGACCATTGTTGTAGGGGTCGATGGCAGCGCAACAGCCAGAAAAGCCGCAGAGGCCGCAAGGGACCTGGCCACGGCACTAGGTGCCACCCTCCACGTTGTGTCAGCCTTCGACTCCGAGCGTTCAGAATTCTTCAGCAGCGGTAGCGACAAATGGCTGGTATCAGATGCTGACAAGGCCGAGCACGTCGCAAGGACCGTGGCGGACACCTTAGGCGGGGACATCAAAATCACCCACTCCGCAGCTGCCGGGAGGCCAGCGGACGCTCTCATCAGGGAAGCGATCAGCAAGGAAGCCCGCGTCATCGTGGTGGGCAACCGCAGAATGCGGGGCATCGGACGCGTCCTGGGCAGCGTGGCCAACAGCGTGGCACACAGCGCGCCCTGCGATGTCTACATCGCCAACACCTACGACGCCGACTAACTACATTTCAAGGAGCCCCAGTGCATGACGTGATAATTGTCGGAGCCGGCGCCGCAGGACTCGGGACTGCATACTATCTGCGCGACACGGGCCTGGACGTCCTCATCCTGGAATCAGGCCAGGACATCGGCGGCCGGTCACACACCGTCAAACTGGCCGGAACGTCGGCGAACTCCGGTGCAATGTTCGTTTACAAGGGAACAAAATCAGAAGAACTTGTCAACGAACTCGGCATCGAGACTGTACCCTTCCACCCCAAAACGTACGGTATCCACGTCAACGGTAAGACCGTAGTGGCCGAAACCAACGAGGACGTGGTCGCGGGACTCAATCTCACCGAGTCCGAAAAGACCGAGCTGATCAAATTCATCGACACCTCGCTCACCGAGTACCAGGACTACATCACTAACCGGACTTCCGCTGCCGGGCTCGACAAGCTTTCCGGTGAAACAGTCGCGGACCGGATCGCCGACCTGCAGCCGGCAGTCCGGAACATCATTGCCACCGCTATCCGCGGAGGCGCCGTGGGAGATCCTGCCAATCTGTCGGCCAAGTATGCGCTTCGCTATTTCGCCAGCTACCTGGCACGGGAAAAGAACAACCGCCTGTTCGCCCTGGAAGGAATGCAGGCCATTCCACGCGCCATCCTGAAACGCCTCGCCGAACGCACTGTCCGCTGCAACACCCGGGTAACAGATGTAGCCCTGCTCGAGGAAGAGGGCGTCTACGAAGTAGCTGTTGCGGGCGAAGGTGGCGAAGAGAAACTGAGGGCAAAGCATGTGGTCCTGGCAGTTCCTGGGCCGGTGGTCCCGGAGGTCGCCAGAAGCCTGCCGGAGTGGAAGAAGTCTGCGCTTAATAAGGTGGCCAGCCCCGGCAGCACTACGCTGAACATAGTTGCCGACATCGCAGGACTGCCGGAGTTCAAGGACTGGGCCTTCATCGTCACCGTCGGCATGCCCTTCGACGCCATCATCAACCCGGTCCCGGGCGGTACCGACAAGACCTCCGGCGCGGACATTGTGCAACTAACCTGCTACGGAAATTCCTCGGGCTACCTGCCAGGGTTCGCCGACGACGAGCAGCGGGTCGCGCAGTGGATGGAGGACGTGTACACGGTGGCACCCCAGCTTCGCGGCCGGGTCCTCGGTGTCCACGCCCAAACCTGGCATAACTGCTTTGCATTGCTCAGTCCCGAACGGGCAGAAGCCCTTCCGGAACTTCAGCGTTCGATCGGATCGCTGCACTTCGCGGGCGACTACACCTCCGAGACCGCCGGGACGCACGGGGCATACGCAGAAGCGGAACGCGTAGCGTCCCTGATAATTGCCTCCCTGAAGCCGTCCAGCCGGTCGCACTGATAGGGAAGTTTGGTAGCGCGCGTGACGTGATCGGTACCTTGCTGGGGTACACCCCAACCTGACGTCGGGGCGCTTGGTCAGGGAGGATTCGCCTGTCGGTGGAGCTCTGATCCTGTACTCAGACACTTGCCGACCCGCAAGAGGTGACATCGCAGCCCCTGCACGAAGCAATTTCTATCGAGTCCCGATTCTGTGGACTATTTCGATGATTCTCGGGCTACCGCACCCCGGTTTGCTGCCCCTCCGACTGTCAGGTGGGGTCTGAGAACATCATGAGCCACTGTCAATAAATCGGAATTCCGCTCAGTTCTGACACCAAAAAAATCTCCACAATTTCTGCGTCCGTGGGCATAACTCGACGGCTACTTGATTGAATATCCATTGTCGGCTCTTGGGGGACAGGCGTGAGTGACCTGTCCCCGAAAGTTGGACTGAGAAGTTCAGCGTCGAGTGTGCCCTTCGCTTCGCCGCGGGGACAATTCCGGTGACGAGTGTGTTCGAGGCGGGCAGCGAAAGAGCCGTGTCCTGGGATCAGGGCCGGTTACTTCTGCCTTGAACACTCCGCATTCTGGCGGTGAGTAGGCCGTCGGTCGTTGGAACAGCCGATGGGAGCTGGTGGTTGGTTTTCCTAGCTCAGGGTGCGCATCGGTTCCTCCGCGAGGAAAGCTTGAATGTTTTCCACAGCTTCGGTGTAGTAGCCGCGGTAGTTGCGTTCGGTGACGTACCCCAGATGGGGGGTTGCCAGAACATTGGGCAGGTCTCGGAAGGGGGAATTCTGAGGTAGTGGTTCCTCTTCGAAGACATCAAGGCCCGCCCCGGCGATCTGCTGCCGGGACAGTGCGTCCAGAAGTGCTGCTTGGTCTACTAGGCCGGCGCGGGAGGTATTGATCAGAAATGCGCTTTGTTTCATGATTGCAAGCTCGGGGGCGCCGATGAGGCCGCGGCTTCGTTCTCCCAGGACGAGGTGCAGGGATACGATGTCTGCTTCGGCGAGCAGTTCGTTTTTGGAGGATGCCAGGCGGACCCCTTGGGCTTGGGTGCGCTCAGGGGTCAGGTTCTCGCTCCAGGCGACCACGTCCATGCCGAAGGCGGCACCGACCCTGGCGACTTGTGTTCCGATTTTGCCCAGCCCAATGAGTCCAAGGGTTGCTCCGTGCAGGTCGCCGCCTACCGTGTGCTGCCAGGGACCTCCGGATCGCAGTGCTGTGCTTTCGGGAAGTATTTGGCGGGTCAGCCCGAGTATTAGCGCCCATGTCAGTTCGGCCGGCGGTTGTGAGTTGCTGGTCGTGCCGCAGACGGTGATGCCCTGCTCCCGCGCAGCGGGCAGGTCGATGGCGGCATTTCTCATGCCGCTGGTAATCAGCAGTTTCAGGCGGGGCAGGCGCTGCAGCAATGATGCAGGAAAGGGCGTCCGCTCACGCATGATCACAATGGCATCAAAGGGGGCCAGACGCTCAGCTACCTGGTCTTCCTGATCCAGATGATCGGTGAAGACGGTCAGCTCAACGTCGTCTGTCAGCTTTTCCCAGGCGCCGTAGCGGCGTGATGCCTCCTGATAATCGTCAATTACGGCGCACTTTAATTTCATGTCATGTCCTTCGATGAGGTCTTGGTTAGAGGCAAAGGAAGATCCGGAGCTCACCGGTTGATTGCGACTTCGCCGCGCATGAGTGTCCGGGCCGTCCGGAACAGCGATGCGCTAACAGCTGTCCATGCCCCGTTTTCGCATCTGGTGGAGGCGCTGACCATGACCACGCCCGAGGGCTGCCCGATGCGTACAGGGTTATGGGGAGTTGTGGAGGTGTGTATCTGGGCGGGAAGGGTGCCTTCGATAGCGACAGCCGTTGCCAGGCATAGCGCGCCTGTGCTTGTGACGGCGCGATGCCAGCGTCCCATCGAGAGCATGCGCACCGAGATGTCGTAATCGGCTGCGGCTATTTCAGTTCCGTCCAAGGCATTGAACCGCAGCGGCTTTCCTATCACCGCAATTTTAGGGTTGGCCAGACCGACGTCGTCCGGTTTGGTGGCCATGCCCATTGCCACGCCTCCGGCTCGGCGGATGCGATCGAGTCGTTCCAGCAGGGAACGCTCGGCGTCCAGTTCGTCAAGGGTTTCCTCACCGGTAAGACCCACGGTTGACGCTTCTACGAAGACGAGGGCATTGGTCGCGTCGACGAGGGAAACCTCGATTTCGCCCAGTCCGTCGACGTCGAGTACGTCACGTGTATTTCCCGAAGGCAGCAAGCCGGAGGTAACCGCCCCTCCGCCGTCATGGAACTCCAGTTGAATAGGGGCGCCCTGCCCGCCCACGCCCGAGAGCGTGAGATCACCAACGGTGACGGGAAGGCCATCCCGGACCTCAAAGGTAGATGTGATCAGCTGGCCGGTGTTGGTGGCATGAATGCGGACGGAAATCATTCCATCAGAAGCCGGTACTAATCCGGTCTCCACTGCCACAGGGCCAACAGCCGAGGCCAGGTTGCCGCAGTTGGCACCGTAATCCACGACGGGTGCGTCAACAGCGACTTGTCCGAAGGTGTAGTCAACGTCGGCGTCCGGGTGGGTGCTGGGTGCGAGGATGACAACTTTTGACAGGGATGAGAGGCCGCCGCCCATTCCGTCGAGCTGCCGGCCGTTAGGGTCGGGGCTGCCCAGGGCGGCGAGGAAAATTGCGTCCCGTTCCGCAGGGTCCTCGGGCAGGTCCTTTGCAAGGAAGAACAAGCCTTTGCTGGTTCCGCCACGGGCAAAGATTGCGGGGACATACGCTTGGGGCATTTTTCAGGCCTTTCAAGGTTCGCGTTTAGGTGCGGTCAAGGGTGGAGGGGTCATGCTGGCAGCCCGGCTGCGGATTTGAGCCGGGCTGCCAGCATCGATGGACGCTTTAGACGTCCTGCTTGGTGCGGCTGACAATCCTGTTCCGGATGGTGAATGCCAGTACGAGCACCAGCAGGCCGTACATCACCAGCGGAATGGGGCCGGTCACGAAGACGCTGTAGTCGCCGTTGGAGGACAGCAGGGCATCGCGCATGCTCGTCTCGGCGAGGGGGCCGAGCACCATACCGATCATCAGCGGCGCCAGGGGCACGCCGTGGCGCCGCATCACGAAGCCGATCAGGCCTATGCCCAGCAGCAGGAACAGGTCGAAAATCGAACCTGAGGTTGCGTAGACTCCGAGTCCGCAGAAGACGGTAATCCCGGCATAAAGGTACTGCTTGGGAAGACGGAGCACCTTAGCCCAGTGCCGGGCAAAGGGCAGGTTGATCAGCAGCAGAACGATCATGGCAATGAACAGGCTTGCCAGCAGGGTCCAAACCAACTCCGGAGAGCGGTCGAACAGCAGCGGTCCCGGTTGCATACCGTATTGCCGGAAGGCTGCCAGCATAATCGCCGCAGTGGATGAGACCGGCAGGCCGAGGGCCAAAAGTGCGCCCATGGCGGTACCGGTTGTGGCGTTTCCGGCAGCTTCTGGCGCGGCGAGGCCACGAATGGATCCCCTGCCGAACGTGGGTATGCGGCGCCGGCGGTCCAGGTTCCGTTCGACGGCGTACGAGACGAAGGTAGGGATTTCTGCTCCGCCGGCGGGGATGACGCCGAACGGCAGGCCGATTGCAGTGCCGCGGAACCACGCCGGGGCGGCTTCCCGCAGTTCGGACCGGGAGAGGAAGGGCCGTCCACTAAATTTCATGACGTGAGCGGCGGGGTCGCGGCGGATCCTGGACGCCACGTGGAGAACTTCACCCAGCGCGAGGACACCAACGCTGACGGTGATGAGGGAGATCCCATCGAAGAGTTCGGGCACACCCGAGCTGAACCGGGGGGTTCCGGTGATCGCGTCAATGCCAACAGTAGTGATGCCCAGGCCGACAACCAAGGCTGCCAAACCCTTGACCACGGAATCGGAAACCACGGATGAGGTAGCAACGAAGGCGAAGAGGGCAAGGGCGAAGAACTCGGCCGGGCCGAAGTTCGAGGAGAATTCTGCCAACGCCGGGGCGAGGAACACGACGACGACGCAGGAGATCATGCCGCCGATAAAAGCACCGATTGCAGCCGTGGCCAGTGCCTGCGGAGCGCGTCCGTCTTTGGCCATCTTGTGGCCCTCGAATGTTGACACGATGGCTGATGCCTGTCCTGGTGTATTCATCAAGATGGCCATGGTCGAGTCTCCGAATAGGCCGCCGAAGTAGACACCGGCAAAAAGGATGAACGCCGCGGTCGGGTCCAGAGCAAAGGTCAGCGGCAGCAGCAGGGATACCGCCATTGATGAGCCCATCCCCGGAAGCGTGCCCACCATGGTTCCGAGCAGACAGCCGACAAGGACCCAGAGCAGGTTCATGGGCGTGAAAGCCGCGCTGAATCCGCCCATCAAAAGATTGAGTGAATCCATCAGAAACCTCCCAGGATGCCGGACGGGAGGTTCAGGCCCAGCCCGGCGTCAAAAGCCAAATAGACAACACTGGACAGCGTCAGCGCCAGGGATGCATCGAACAAGTGCCGCCTCGAGCCAATACCGCGGGCTACGGCCCAGAAAAGCAGTGCTGCGGCGAGGATCCATCCGAGGAGTTCGATGGTGAGTGCGAAGATAGTGAATCCGCCGACGATCCAAGCCAGTGCGGACCAGTCGGAGTAGCTCCGCCACGAACGCCCCGAGGTTTCCACCACGTGTTCGGGAGAACGCAGGTAATGGATTACCAGCAACGCGGCCAGTACATAGCCGGCGACCATGAGGACGCCGGGGAACACCTGTGGGCCGGGGAAATCTGTCCCTTCCGGAACCTTCATGATCAGAATGCCGTAGAGCATGTAGGTGCTGAAGGCTGTCAGGAGCAGGGGAAGGACCAGGCCACTGCGGCCCTTGCTAAATTTCCTGGACTCCAAGTCGTCAGAGGTGGAGGGGATGTTTTCCGGCCCCCTTGATGTGCCGGTGTCGTGGGCCGTGGTGCTCACAGGTCCAACTCCTTTATCAGCCCTGCGATTCGGGCCTGGTCTTCTTTGAGGAACTTTTCGAACTCCGGCCCGTCCAGGTACACCGGGTTCCAGTAGTAGAGCTTTACCGTTTCGGCCCACTCCGGGGTTTCGGAGGTTTCTTTTACGAGCTCCTGAAGCGCAGCCCGCTCCTCGGCAGTGATTCCTGGAGGAGCCACGATGCCGCGCCAGTTGGTCATGTCGGTCGCGTACCCCTGTTCGGCGAAGGTGGGGATGTCCACCCCTTCGAAGCGCTGGGGGGCTGCAAGGCCGATAGCCTTCACCCTGCCGGCCTCAATCTGGTCCGCCACCTCACCGTAGCCGGTGCTGAGGGCCTTCGCGGTGCCTGCCAGGAGGCTCTGCAGGGCTTCACCGCCACCGGTTTTGGGAATGTAGGTGATTTGTGACGGGTCAATCCCGACCTTCAGGCCCAACTGGGCTATCAGGAGTTGGTCGATGGATCCTGCCGAACCGCCTGTAAACGGGAAGGCTTTGGGATTCACCTTCCACGCGGCGATCATCTCGTCGAGCGTGTTGAACGGGGCGTCCGTCGGCACCACGACCACGTTGTATTCTTCGGCCACCCGGGCGATCGGAGTGACGTCCGACATGTCGGTCGGCGAGTCATTAAGCTCGATGGCGCCAAGCATGACAGTGCCCGCGTTCATAAGGACGTTGGCCTGCCCGGTCATCGTTGCAAGCTGCGTAAGCCCGATAGTTCCGCCTGCGCCAGGGATATTGACCACCTGCGCATTAGCTACAAGCCCACTCTGGCGCATCGCCTGTTGCTGCTCGCGGGCGAAGGTGTCATTGCCTCCACCGACACTGCCGGGAGCGATGATGCTGAGGTTAGTGCGGATGTCGGTGCCGCCGTTGGCGGACTGTATCGATAGGAAACCGGCTGTGCCAATAACAGCTGCGGCGACGATGCCGTAGACCGTCATTGCTGCCGGGTGCTTGGTTCGACTGCGCTTGGACGCAGCCGAGGATGGAGAACTCATGGCGCGTTGGCCTTCCATGGGGGAGTTGAGGTGAAGAAAAGGGCCGCGGGGATAACCACTGGCCGTGGTGTGCCTTACACCACACGGTCTTGGTATTTTCAGTGTAATATAGACCATGCCTGCTAGCCAAGAGGAACTGCAGGCTTCCCCTTCTTAGACCCCCTACGCTTACTTTGGAGGCATCCCATGACCGTTGTCATAGCCCGCACCAGCTCACCCGAGGGCCAGGCAGCTCTCACCAGCGGAATAGAAGAAGCCCGCCGGCGCAATGAAGACTTGCTCGTCTTCAACCTCGAAGGGACGCAGCTGGACCCGGACACCGGCTCGCTTGAGGGAATCCCTGCCACGTTCCGTCTGCCGGACGCTCGCAACCGCGATGCAGTAGGTGAACTTCTCGACGCGGTCGAGCAGGTCCAGGCTTCCGCGATTGTCGTGGGAGTCAAACACCGCAGTCCCGTTGGGAAATTGTTGTTGGGCTCGGCAGCCCAGCAAATCCTGCTCGAGGCGAACGTGCCCGTCATCGCAGTGAAGCCTCCACGGGCTTAGAAGTGACGGCAGCCAGGCCACTTTCATCCTCACGATCATGGCTGTGGTTCCTTGTGGCAGCAGCTCTGCTGACCCAGACCGCACTGAACCTGGCCCGGCCGATCACCACCTATAAACTGCTGACCCTGGGAGCCGATGCTGCCACGGTGGGACTGGTTGCAGCAGCATATGCTGTGTTGCCACTGGTCGTGGTCATGTGGCTGGGGCGGCTGACCGAGCGGATCCCCCGGCTCGGATTAATGCTGGCGGCGGGTGCGCTGGTCCTTGCAGTTGGTGCAGCGGGGCTTGCAGTGGCTCCAAACGTTGGCGCCGTCGCTGCTGCCAGCGCGGTTTTGGGCCTGGGGCACCTGGTGTTCACGATCGGCGGCCAGTCATCCATCGCTCGATATGCTCCCCAGGATCAGTTGGACGCCGGCTTTGGCTGGTTTACGGCAGCCTTCGCAGCCGGGCAGCTCGCCGGTCCGCTGTTGGCCGGCATCCTGCTCCAGTCAGGCTGGGGGGCCGTCCCGGGTGAATCAATGGCGGGGGTGACCGCGTCACTGTGGCTGGGCGGGGCGCTATCCCTGCTGGCCGTCCCGCTGATGATTTGGCGCGGGTGCTCGGACAGGCCCTCGTCCACTCATCGCCAGAGTGTAAGCAGCCGCGACCAGGCTTCATGGGGCGACGGAGAGGTTTCTTCGCCTCCTTCGCCCGTTCAGCCCTCAGTGTGGAGGATCCTCAAAACCCCGGCCGTACCATCACACATGCTTGCCTCCGTCGCTTTGCTGGCCATGACGGATATCCTCACAGCGTTCCTTCCGTTAGTCGGAGAACGGGCGGGCCTGTCTCCGGCATGGGTCGGTGCATTGCTGGCAGTGCGCGGTGGCGCATCGATTCTTTCGCGTGCATTCCTTCCATGGCTGGCCCGCGTCCTCCCCCGCAAGGCGTTGCTCTTGAGCAGCCTCTACGGGACAGGGCTCGCCCTGGCGCTTCTGCCACTGGTGCTGTCCGAACCCTGGCTGGCCGTTGCGTTACTGTCCGTGGGTGGATTTTGCATGGGGCTCGGTCAGCCCATAACCATGACGATGGTTTCCACTGCCGTGCCGGATCATTGGCGTGGAGCTGCCCTTGCCGTGCGGCTCATGGGGAACAGGGCAGGCCAAGTGGCGATGCCGCTGGCCGCCGGGTTTGTGGCCGCTCCCCTGGGCCCGGCAGGTGCCATCTGGTTCAGCTGTGCGGTGCTGCTTGTCGGCGGGCTGGAGAAGACCTTTCGACGTTAGCGCTCTAGGCGGATCCGCCCGCCGCTGTCCCCCGAAGATGATCACCAAGGAATGCCGCGGCGGCAGCGTTATGTCCGGCCAGGAGCAGATCTATTAGCTGAAGGTGCTCCTGGGCTTTCGCAACAACTTTTTCGCGGGGTAGGACTTGGGTGTATTCAACCAGCCGGCGCAGACGCTCGACGCGCTTCAGGCTTTCGATGAAAAAGCTGTTATTCGAGCACTCCATGACTGCTTCGTGCAGGGAGCTGTTCAGGTCGAACAGCGTGGAAGCGTCGACCTCCCCTTCAATAACCTGGATCTGTTCTTTCCTGCACTTTTCCAGCGCGTCTCTATTGAGGACAAATGTTGGTTCCAGGATTGCAGCCGGTTCGATGACGGCACGAAACCGTACGCTGTCGCGGTAGGCCTCCATGGAGTTGAGCATGGGCAAGAACTTCCAGCCGTACCCTGGCCGCCGGTCGATCCAGCCCTCGATTGAAATCCGCCGCAAGGTCTCGTTCAGCTCAGTCCGGGTGCAATCGTATTCCCGCAGGAGATAGACCTCCGTTACGCGCTCTGGCAGCTTGCCTCTCAGCCGGTCTTGGGCGATTTTGTGGTAGAGATCTTCGGGGGCCTCCGGGGTATCAGAGCTGGGTTGCTGGTTCAGTTCCCCCACTTCGAAGCCGCCCCTCTCGGAGCGATGGACAACTCCCTGGGTCTCCAGAAGCTGCAGAGCCTGGCGGATGGGCGAGCGTGAAACCATGAGGTGTTCGCCGAGCTTCCGCTCCACCAGCCGGGCGCCTTGCGGCTGCTGGGTGGTCTCAATGAACTTGACGATCTCGGATGCGACGGAAGCCACGAGCGGCGAAGGTTGATTTGCAGGCATCCTTTTCCTTTCCGTGCGGCAGTTACGACGCCGGAAATGCGTCCGTGCCCGGGTGGAGGCTACTGGTATTTTGACATGAATAGTGCGGCGGACAGCGCTGGTCGTGAACCACGCCGGCTGCAAGATGCTCCTGTTCAGTCCTGATCTGCAAGAAATGGAAGAGAATCATCTCTATGAAGATCCTTGTTTTGCCGGGCGACGGTATCGGTCCAGAGATCACAGAGGCTACCTTGGCTGCACTGAAGGCAGCCGATAACAAGCTGGGTCTGGGGCTGGACTTTGAGATCCGCGACATAGGCCTGGCTACCCTGAAAAGCCAGGGAACAACTCTTCCGCAGGATGTCGTTGACCGGATTCCAGAGGTTGACGGTGTCATTCTTGGGCCGGTATCCCACTACGACTACCCTCCAAAAGAGGAGGGTGGGTACAACCCGTCGGGTGAACTGCGTTTGCGCTTCGAGCTGTTTGCGAATATCCGCCCCTGCCGCTCGCACCCTGACCTGACCATCCTGCGGACTCCTATGGATCTGGTGATCGTGCGGGAAAATACCGAGGGCTTTTATTCGGACCGGAACATGTACGCCGGCTCCGGCGAGTTCATGCCAGATAAGAGGAGCGCTTTTTCACTCCGCAAAATCACGGCTGAAGGCTCCGAACGCGTCGCCCGTGTTGCCTTTGAAATCGCCCGCGGACGCTGGAAAAAAGTCACGGCAGTGCATAAGGCCAATATCCTCAAGCTCTCCGATGGCCTGTTTCTTCAAGAAGCCCGCAGGGTTGCCGCCGAGTATCCTGACGTTGAGTTCGAGGAGCTGATTATCGACGCGGCAGCTGCAGGTCTGATTCGCCGGCCGGAGCAGTTCGATGTCATCGTCACCACAAACATGTTTGGCGATATCCTCTCGGACGAGGCTACAGAGCTTTGCGGCAGTGTCGGCCTGGGTGGCTCCCTGAATATGGGACACGATATTGCAGTGGCACAGGCCCAGCACGGTTCAGCCCCCGACATCGCCGGTTTGGGCGTCGCCAACCCGGTGTCGTTGATTCTCTCCGCCGCCATGTTGCTGGACTGGCATGGCAAGCGCGTGGGCAACGAAAAGCTCATGGAGTCCGCTGCGTTGATCGAGGAAGCAGTACGAAACTGTCTGGAAAACAGGGCCACCAGAACCCAGGACATCGGCGGCCCACTCAGAACAGACGCATTCACCAAAAGGTTGTTGGACACAATAGAGGCCACATCTTCGAGCTCCTACGCCCAATAAACCCAACGCCCCGGCGACTGATGGGCCCCTTGCCAGTATTCAAGACGTGACCCGTAACGCACCGGCCTCAGCGACGGCATCGGGTGAGTCAAGGCACGGCGGCCTGCCCTCCCCCGTCCGTGGTGTCCAGCCGCTCAGGACGGGGAAGGGGCTGGCAGACAAGCCTCCACACCTCACATAACCTAGTGACGGTCTTTATTTATTGAAAAAAACCATCACCCCTTCTATGCTTATGGCAACGGGTCGCTGATGATCCATAGGCCTGCAGCGTCAGGAGCTGGCTAAACCAGGCAAGAATGCCGCGTCGTCCGAGGATCGGACGCCCTTCTTAGGTCATCAGCCACCTTTTCACCGACTCGATTGTGAAACCCACTTCACATCAGGCCACTCAGAAGGGCGCACCCTTGATTGATCACGCCAACTCCGCGGCAGACCTCGCCCACTTCGGAACTGCTCTGCTGCAGAGACTAGGGGTTCCTCCCCGCGACGCGGCACTCGTCGCCGACACCTTGGTCCAGGCAGAACTCTGGGGGCATCCGTCCCACGGCCTCCTGCGATTGCCCTGGTATGCCGCCCGCTTGCGCAGTGGCGCGGTCACCACCGTCACTGCGCCGGAGACAGTGCTTGACAGCGGCTCGGTCCTGGTTCTGGACGGGCGCCACGGTATTGGACAGGTTTTGGCTGATGCCGCAAGGCGTGAGTCAGTGAAAAGGGCCCGGGACCACGGGATCGCGGTGGTCGCTGTCCGCAATTCCAACCACTTTGGGACAGCCCAGTACTACACCCGGCGTGCTGCGAAGGACGGATGTGTGGCATTCCTGACCACCAATTCCAGCCCGGCAATGGCCCCATGGGGTGGAAAGAAAAAAATGCTCGGTGCCAACCCTTGGTCCATTGCCGCCCCAGCCCCCACCCCAGGCGGGGTGGTCGTCACGGACCTGTCCAACACCGCAGCAGCCCGGGGCAAGATGTTCCTTGCCCGCGACCGCGGCGAGAAAATCCCGGCAGACTGGGCCCTTGATACCAACGGAGTTCCCACAATCGACCCCGTCGCGGCGCTCGAGGGCCTGATCCAGCCAATCGCGGGACCCAAGGGATACGGCATCACCTTCATGATGGACGTCCTCGCCGGAGCGCTAACCGGGAGTCAAACCGGCACACGCGTCAATGGCCCCTACGATCCCGATAAGCAAAGCGGCGTCGGGCACTTGATGATTGCCATCGACGTAGCAGCCCTGGGCGAGACGGAGTCCTACCTCAGAGCGGTCAAGCAACTCGTGGACGAAACCAAGGCGGCACCACTGGCCGCAGGTACCGAGGAAATCCTGTATCCAGGCGAACATGCAGAACGACATCAGCGGCGCCTGTTGTGTGCAGGAGGAGTGCAGCTTCCGGCCAAGACCCGAAGCGACCTGGAATCCCTCGCCTCAGAACTGGGTATCGAATCACCCTTCGAGGTGGCACCGCAGAGCGCAGCACGCTAACTGCCAGCCCTCAGCCCAAGATGAATTCGTCCCGCCGTAACCCCGAGGACACCGACGCCATGGCAACGCACAGTAATCCGGCCGCTGCCCACCAGCATCTGGAACCGGTCCTGAATTGGACGCAGCTTGCACGAAAAGACGAAGTGGAACTGATGCACCGCAGCGGCAAGACAATTGCCTCCGGACGGATCGACACCATCGCCCTGGACGGCAGCGTCTTCTGGATTATCCACAATGACGGGCGTGGTCGTTCACTGGTCCTTCCCCAGGAGGATCTTCTGGTGTACCGGTACCGCCGCCCCCGGAATGCGCGCCGTCGAGCAGGCTGATCCACGCTGCAGCAGCCACCTGCACAATATCGCCAAGCCGAACCCCGGCACTGGATGTCGTCAGCTTAGGAGCTAACGGGCGCTCTTAAAGCACCCAACTCACAGGCCACCGGCGCGACCGGGCTGCCCATATCAATGACGAGGCGCGCAGCCTCCCTCCACCACACCTCCTCAAGTAAATAAGGAACAACCTATGCAATCTGCATTGACGCCCGAGCAACCAGTCTCCCACTTGCCAAAGGCCGCCCCCCGTAAAGAAAACATTCCGGTGAGCGAAGCGCTGGCAACCGAGGAGCAACCTGGGCAAAACGCATCGCTGGGCACCGAAACCAGAAAATCCGCCGGACACGTCATTGTGGACACGCTTGTCGCCCACGGAATCAAGCGGGCCCATGTCGTCCCGGGTGAGAGCTTCCTGGATGTCCTGGACGGGCTCCACAGTTCGAGCATCGAGACCATCGTCTGCCGCCATGAGGGCGGCGCCACATACATGGCCGAAGCTGACGGCAAGATGAACCAGTCACCTGGCATCGCGATGGTCACCCGTGGACCCGGCGCCGCCAACGCCCACGTCGGCCTGCACACGGCCTGGCAGGACTCCACCCCCATGGTGCTCTTTGTCGGACTGATTCCGTTTGCCCACCGCGACCGCGAGGCCTTCCAGGAATTCGACATCAAGGCCTGGTTCGATACCGGCGCTAAACGCGTTATGGTCCTGGACCACGCGGAGCGTGCTTCCGAAATCGTCGCCGAAGCCCTGTTCGCGGCCATGAACGGCCGGCCCGGCCCCGTCGTCATCGGGTTGCCCGAAGACGTCATTCGCCAGCAGATCCCCGCCAAACTTCATCCGCCCATCCCGGTAGCCACCGGAGGCATGACCACGGTGGACTCCGATGCCCTCGCTACCGCCCTCGCGGCATCGAAGAAGCCACTCTTCGTTACTGGCGGCAACGACTGGAGGCAGGAAGGCGCCGACCAACTCACCAGCTGGCTGGAAAAGCACCATATCCCTGCCGCAGCGGAGTGGCGCACCCAGGGCACCGTCCCGTTCGATTCCCCGTCCTACGTCGGCCCCATCGGCTACGGGCGCCCGCGTCCGACCTATGACCTGCTCGAAGAAACTGACCTGCTGATCTTCGTCGGTACCGTGCCTGGCGACGTCATCACCGACGGGTTCCTCTGCCGCCAGGACTGGTCCAAAAAGAACTTCCTCGTCACGATCGACCCGTCCCTCCGCGGCCGCTCGGGACCGGTCTCCTACCAGATCGTCGCCAAACCCGACGTGTTCGTCCGCGACCTTGCCAAGATCGAACTACCGGTCAAGGACGAATGGAAAGCCTGGACGGCACGGATGCGCGGCGAACAGGTTGCCTTCGCCGCTCTCCCCCCGGCGGCGCCGTCGGGCGGTCCGGCACGGATGGACACGCTAATGGCCAACCTCGTCCCAACCCTCCCCCATGACGCCGTGGTCACCCTGGGCGCCGGCGAACACACCAACTGGGCGCACCGATACTTCCCCACCCAGCGCTACGCGTCCATGATCAGCGCCCGCAACGGCTCCATGGGCTACTCCATCCCGTCCGCTATTGCCGCATCACTGGAATACCCCGGCCGACGGGTCGTGACCATCGCAGGTGACGGGGAATTCCTTATGAACGGCCAGGAACTCGCCACCGCAGCCCAATACGGCGCCACTCCCCTGGTCATCGTCATGGACAACCAGGAATACGGCACCATCCGCACCCACCAGGAACGCCACTACCCCGAACGAATCTCCGGCACCCAGCTGAAAAACCCGGACTTCGCGCTCATGGCCCAGGCCTTCGGCGGCTTCGGCATCAGAGTAGAACAAGACACCGATATTCCGGCAGCCATCGAGGCGGCACTCAAAGCCATCGACGAAGACCAGATTTTCGCGCTCATCCACCTCATCGTCGAGCAAAGAGTTAAAGCCTACTAACGTCAACGCCGCGATGCTTGAGCCTTTCGATTCCACACTCTAAGGACTTCACATGACAGCTACTTCTGCCCTTTCCCCCGCCATCACCCAGGAGCGTGAGGCTGCGCTGATCGCCTCGGTGCCGACCGGCCTGTTGATCGGGGGCGAGTGGCGGGACGCGTCCGACGGCGGCACCTTCGATGTGCACGATCCCGCCACCGGGAAGGTCCTCACCACCCTCGCCTCTGCCACCAGCGAGGACGCCATCGCGGCGTTGAACGCGGCTGACGCCGCGCAGGCGTCTTGGGCCCGGACCGCACCCCGCGTGCGGGCGGAAATCCTTCGCCGAGCCTTTGACCTGGTAACCGAACGGGCCGAGGACTTTGCCCTGCTCATGACTCTGGAGATGGGCAAGCCGCTGGCCGAGGCCCGCGGCGAAGTCACCTACGGCGCCGAATTCCTGCGCTGGTTTTCCGAGGAAACCGTTCGCGACTACGGCCGCTACCTGACGTCTCCTGAGGGCAAGAACAAGATCCTCGTCCAGCACAAACCCGTCGGGCCCTGCCTGCTCATCACCCCCTGGAACTTCCCCCTGGCGATGGCCACCCGCAAGGTTGCCCCGGCCGTCGCCGCGGGGTGCACCATGGTGCTCAAGCCCGCCAAGCTCACCCCGCTCACGGCGCAGTACTTCGCGCAGACTATGCTCGACGCCGGGCTGCCCGCAGGGGTTCTGAACGTCGTCCCGTCCGCTTCGGCGTCCGGGATTTCAGGGCCGCTGCTGAAGGACTCGCGGCTGCGGAAGGTGAGCTTCACGGGCTCCACCCCGGTCGGCAAGCGGCTCATGGCCGACGCGGCGCAGAACGTCCTGCGGACCTCGATGGAGCTCGGCGGGAATGCACCATTCATCGTGTTCCAAGACGCAGATCTCGACGCCGCTGTCGAAGGTGCCATGGCGGCCAAGATGCGGAACATGGGCGAAGCGTGCACCGCGGCTAACCGTTTCCTTGTCCATGAATCCGTCGCCCAGGAATTCGCCCGAAGGCTTGCCGCCGCCATGGGTGGTCTGAACACCGGCCGCGGCACCGAAGCTGTCACCCAGGTCGGGCCCCTGATCGACGCCGGCGCCCGGGACGAGGTCCAAGCGCTGGTGACTGCCGCCGTCGACGCCGGAGCGGTCGCACTTACCGGTGGAAGCCCCGTGGATGGTCCCGGCTATTTCTACCAGCCCACCGTCCTGGCCGATGTCCCGAATGACGCTGCGATCCTGGGCCAGGAAATCTTTGGCCCCGTCGCCCCGGTCACCACCTTCGCCACGGAGGAAGACGCCGTCCGGCTTGCCAACGCGACCGAATACGGACTGGCTTCCTACCTCTACAGCCGCGACTTTAGCCTGCTTCTGCGCGTCGCCGAACAGATCGAATTCGGCATGGTCGGCTTCAACGCCGGCGTCATCTCCAACGCCGCAGCACCCTTCGGCGGCGTCAAGCAATCAGGCCTCGGCCGTGAAGGCGGCACCGAAGGAATCGCCGAATACACCACCACCCAGTACATCGGAATCTCGGACCCCTACGCCAGCTAAACCATGGACCAGGCACGCTAGGTTGAATGAAAGGAAAAACATGGCGCGAGGTCGACCCCTGGGAGGGGCCCGGCGGAAGCCTGAAGAAAAATCAAGGTACATGCCTCCCAGCGATGCCGATTACATCGGCAATTGGACCTCGTTGGCACGCGGAGAAAAAGTCGTCATCGCCGACAATACGGCTGAACTCCGTGGCCAGGTGGATGCTGTGACTGAAGACGGTTTGATCCTTTGGCTGCACCTGGAAGATGGCGCCGGACGACGGCTGCTCACGCGTACCGACGGTGTACAAGTTTGGCGACTGGCATGAAAGAGATGAGCACCCCTGCTTCCGGCACCACCAGAAGCCCCGCAGGCACTCGGACTCACGACACGTAATACATCGAGCGCGTCCTAATAGTGCACACCCCAACCTGACGTCAGGCCACCCCCGAAAAACCGTCAGGATAGGACCTGAGCGGTGATTACCAGACAGCCCTTCAGGGAAGTCCCAAGTCCTATCCTGACAGCTTCGGGCACGCGTCTGCACGAGCCGTCACCCAACCCGAGCATCAAACCGCCGCCGGTATTCCGTCGGCGTCGTGGAGAAGGCAGCCGCGAAGTTTTGGCGCAGGGTCACGGCGTTACCGAACCCGCAGTCCGCGGAAATCTGGTCTATCGACAGGTCCGTGGTTTCCAAAAGCCGGCGGGCGGCGTCAAGGCGGCGAGCGCGGATCCACGCGGCCGGCGTTGTCCCCGTCGCTGCCCGGAAGGCACGGACAAAGGTGCGGCGGCTCAGGTGCGCCTGCGCGGCGAGCCGGTCAATGGTCAGCGGTTCACCCAGGCGGCCCAGAGCCCATTCGAGCAGGCGCGAGATGGGATCATCCGTGGGGCGCTCCGGCACCGGGTGCTCGATGTACTGAGCCTGTCCGCCCTCCCGGTGCGGAGCGATGACCAGGCTGCGTGCCACCTGGTTCGCCGCCTCCGCCCCGAGCCGGGCGCGCACCAGGTGCAGGCAGGCGTCCAGCGCAGAGGCCGTGCCGGCGGAGGTCAGGACGTCACCGTGGTCGATATAGAGCACGGACCGGTCGAGCGGAACATCGGGGTGCCGAGCAGCAAGAGAATCAAACGCCTGCCAATGGGTGACCGCCCCACGCCCCGCCAGTAAGCCCGCGTCCGCCACTGGAATCGCGCCAAGGCACAACCCCAAAATCGGTGCCCCTCGACGATGTGCCCCTTGGAGCACCTGCCGCAGTGATTCGCTGGGGACGCGCCCGTCGTCGAACCATGAAGGCACCACCACCACGTCCGCCTCTTCCGCGGCTTCCGGCCCCTTCACCTCGCCCAGCCGGTAGCCCTCGGCAGTTGTAATCGCGCCCTCCTGGTCACTAAAAAGGACAGTCTTCCAGTCAGCAAGACCCTGGCGGGCCACCTCATCAAAGACCATCTGCGGAACGGCAAGGTGGAACATCGTCGCGCCATCGAAGGCGTACACCGCGATCCTCAAAAGTGCCCCTTCCGCTATATTGGCCCGAATCCATCGTACGTCCGCCTTCGTGCCACTGTTACCAACCACCGGCAACGGGAAGACTGGAAAAGCCGCCACAAGGCAGCCCATAGAACCAACAGGGAGAACCATCAACATGAGCACCCCCCGCCGCGCCCTCATCCTCATCGACGTGCAGCAGCAGTACTTCAGCGGCCCCCTCGAAATCCAGTACCCGCCGCACCAGGAATCCCTGCCCGCTATCGCAAAAGCCATAGACGCCGCCACCGCCGCGGGCATTCCCGTTGCCGTCATCCAGCACACCGCAGGTGAAGGAGCACCTGTCTTCGCGCCCGGCACGCCAGGCTTCGAGCTGCACCCCGAAATTGAGCGCCGCAAAACCGCCGGGTGGAAGTCGCTGGTCAAGCAGTACGGCTCCGTCTACGCCGGCACGGACCTCGCCGACTGGCTACGGCAGCACGACGTCGACACTGTCACCCTGGCCGGCTACATGACCAACAACTGCGTGCTCGCCTCCGCCGTGGAGGCAGAGTTCCTTGGCTTCACCACAGAGGTTCTCTCCGACGCCACAGGCGCCATCAACCTCGCCAACGACGCAGGCTTCGCCGACGCAAAGACCGTGCACACGACACTCCTCACCCTGCTGAACTCGAACTGGGCAGCGGTGGCCGATACTGATACGTGGACCAACGCACTGAACACCCGGCAGGCCCTCACGGGCAGTGACCTCGGCAGCTCCGCCATCGCGGGCTCCGAGCTGGTCTTCCAGCCATAACCAGCGGCCGGGCTTCCCACGGGGCAGGCCGGGTGGGAAGCCCGGGAACACCAGCGCCATCAGCGGTGTTCCCAAAAGGGGAGCAAGCCCCAACCGATCATCAAGGACTGTTTACATGAAGTGGATTCTTCTCGCCGGCGCGATCCTGAGTGAGGTGACGGCATCCCTCTCGCTGAAAGCGGCGCTGGATAATCCTGTCTTCTTCATTGTGGTTGTTGCCGGATACACCGCTTCGTTCGGCTTCCTCGCAGCAGTCCTCCGCAAAGGCCTGGGGCTCGGCGTCGCCTACGGCATCTGGGCCGCGCTGGGCGTGACGCTCACGGTCCTGCTGGCCGCCCTCATCTTTGGCGAGGCACTGACCCCGGTGATGATGATCGGCGTCGCCATGGTCATCGCCGGCGTGCTCTGCGTGGAACTGGGGTCGCACCAAGAACCGGCACAAGAACCCGAGAAAGAAATGGCCCGCTCATGATGTGGCTGCTTCTGGCAGGCGCGATCCTCACCGAGGTCACCGCCACCCTCTTCCTGCGCGTCGCCTCCACCGGCAAGCGCCGCTGGTACATCCCTGTCGCCGTCGGGTACTTCCTTGCCTTTACCCTCCTCACCCTGACCCTGGAGCAGGGCATGAGCCTCGGCGTCGCCTACGGCATCTGGGCGGCCGCCGGCGTGGCCCTGACCGCCCTGGCCAGCCGGGTCTTTTTCAAGGAGGCCATCACCCCCGTCATGATGCTCGGGCTCGGCCTCATCATCGGCGGCGTCCTGCTGATCGAGCTCGGCGCGGCACACTAGGGCTGAAGGGGGCACGCCAGGGCCGAAAGTGGTGGACGCGGCCCGCCGCCAGGGTCCAAACTGCGTAGATGGACGCACCTGCGGTGTCGATCCGCACACCCGACCAGCGCATCAGGGTTTTCGTTAGTTCCACCCTGCGGGAGCTCGAGCCGGAGCGCCGCGCCGTGCGCGAGGCCGTCGAATCACTGCACCTGGCGCCGGTCATGTTTGAGCTCGGCGCCCGCCCCCACCCGCCGCGCTCCCTGTACCGCTCCTACCTCGCCCAAAGCGACGTGTTCGTCGGCATCTATGGCGGCAGCTACGGGTGGGTGGCGCCCGGCGAGGACGTGTCCGGGCTCGAGGATGAGTATGCACTGTCCGCCGGCATGCCCAAGCTGATCTACGTCAAGGACGGCGTCACGCGCGAGCCGCGCCTGGACGGGCTGCTGGACCGCATCCGGAACGACGACGATGCCTCCTACAAGAGGTACGGCGACCCGCAGGAACTCGGCGACCTGGTCCGCGCCGACCTTGCCGTCCTCCTCGCTGAGCGGTTTGACGCCAGCCGCCCGGCGGCGGAGGAACCGCCGGCACAGCATTACGACGGCGGGCGCGTGCCTGCGCCGTACAGCGCCATCGTGGGGCGCGGCGGCGCCATCGCCACCGTCCGCGAACTGCTGGACCGCCCCGACGTAAGGCTCGTAACGCTGGTTGGCCCCGGCGGGATCGGCAAATCACGGCTCGCCATCGAAGTCGCCGCCGAAATCGCCAAGGAGGGGGCCGACGTCGTTTTTGTCATGCTCGAATCCGTGCGGTCGGCGGAGTTCGTTCCGGCGGCCATCGCCCATGAGCTCGGCGTCCGCGACGCCGGCGACGGGCCGCTGGAGGACAAACTGGTCACGGCGCTGGAGGGCCGCCGGCTCCTGCTGGTGCTCGACAACATGGAACACGTTCTGGACGCCACCGCCGTCGTTATGAAGCTGATCTCGGCGCTGCCGGAACTCACGCTCCTGGTCACCAGCCGCTCTCCCCTGCGGGTGCGCCCCGAGCGCACCTACGAAGTGGCCCCCCTCGAGGTGCCCGCGGAGGACGCCCGGCCCACACCCGAGACAGCCGCCGGCATCCCGTCCGTGGCGCTGTTCGTTGAACGCGCCCGCGCGGTGCGGCCCGACTTCGGGCTGACCGCCGCCAACTGCGCGGCGGTGCTCGGGATCTGCCGCGCCCTCGACGGCGTTCCGCTCGCCCTCGAACTGGCAGCAGCCCGTATCCGCACGCTCACCCCCGAATCCATCCTGCAGCGGCTCGGCACCGGCCTGGGGCTGCTGTCCGGAGGCGCCCGGGACCTGCCGGAACGCCAGCGCACGCTGACCGGAACCATCCTGTGGAGCGTGGACCTCCTGCCGGCATCCGCCCGCGCCGCCCTGGCCCGGCTCGCCGTCTTCACCGGCCCGTTCACCCTGGCGGCGGCGGAGGCCCTGGTGGGCGAGGGAGCCCTCGATGCCCTCGACGCCCTGGTGGAGTCCAGCCTGGTGAGCCAGCGCGACGTCGGCGGGGAAAGCGTCTTCACCCTCCTGGCCACCGTCCGCTCGTTCGCCGCCTCCCTCAGCACCAAGGAGGATTGGGACGCCGCCCGCGAGGACCACGCGCAGTACTTCTTCGGCCTCGCCCACACGGCCGCGCACGGCCTGCGCACCGGCGACCAGGGCCGCTGGCTCGCCGACCTCACGCTCCAGCGGGCCGACCTCGCCTCGGCCGTCGGATGGCTCACCAGCCAAGGGCAGTGGGACCGCGCCGCCGAACTCGCCTGGTCGCTCTACCTTTACCTCTGGCTCGGCGGGCTGCTGGGCCAGGTCCGGCTCTGGATGACGCGGCTGCTGGAGGAAGCGGCGGCAGGCGGTGAAACCCTCTCCAGCCGCGCCGAGGCCATCGCCCTGTACTTCACCCGGGCCGTCGCCTTCTGGCAGCAGCAGGACGTGGACCTCGTGGGCGGCCTCACCCGCAGCGCCCAGCTCTTCGCCGAGTCCGGCGATGCCTCAGGGGAAGCGCTCGCACTGGTGTCCGCAGCGCTGGCGCGGCTCGCCGCTCCGGTTCCGGACGTCCAGGGGGCCATCGGCGATTTGGAACGCAGCCTGGACCGCTTCCGCGCGGGCGGCGACCGCTGGGGCGAGGCGATGTCCCTCGTCACCATGGGACGGGTGCTGCTCGTCGCCGGCGAAGGTGAGGCAGCGGCGTCGCGGTTTGAGGAAAGCCTCGCGCTCGCGGGCGGGGAAGGCGAACCCCTCGGCATCGCCATCGCCCTGCACCACCGCGGCTGGGCAAGGATGCTGCAGGACGACGTCGACGGCGCCGCGCAGGATTTCGCGCGCGGCCTGGAGATCTCGGCGGGCCTCAGCCACGACGAAGGCATCGCGTACGGCCTCGAAGGCCTGGTGGCCGTCGCGGCGAGGCACGGCGACGTGGCCCGCGCGGGCGAGCTGGCCGGCGCCGCGGAGGCGCTGCGCCAGCGGACGGGCCTGTTCAATGCTGCCGTCGCCTCCTTCCACGGACCCGTGGTTGAGGCCCTGCGTTCGGGCGGGCTGGGCGGAACGTTCGACGACGGCGCCTCCCGCGGCCGTTCCCTGCCGCTGACGGAGGTGCTCGCCAATGCCTACGCGTGAGTCGGTCTCAGGGACCGACCGTGTGCTGCGCCCGGTACGGTGGCTGGCGGCCTTCATCCTGCCGTTCCTCCTGATCGCTGCCACCATCCTCGTCTTCCTTCCCGGCCGCATCGCGGAACTGTTCGCCTGGCCCATCAGGCCGCCCCTCACCGGAATGATCCTGGGCTCGGCGTATATCGGCGGGATCAGCTTCTTCGCCGCCGTCCTCCGGACGGGCCAGTGGCACCGCGTGCGGCGCGGATTCCTGCCCGTCCTTGTCTTTGCGTCACTGCTGGGCATCGCCACCGCGCTGCATGAAGGGCTGTTTACGCGGAACCTCTCGTTTTTCGCCTGGGCGGCGCTGTACGCATCCACCCCGTTCCTCGTGGCCGCGGCCGCCCTCGCCCAGCGCCGCGCGGATCCCCGGCTGCCCGGGCCGCGCGATGTGCTGATCCCGGACCACGTTGCCCGGGCGCTGGTGGGGGTGGGCGGCGTGGCCACCCTGACGGGCCTGGTGATGTTCCTGTTCCCGGCGCTGTTCATTCAGAGCTGGGGCTGGGACCTCACTCCGCTGACCGCCCGGACGCTCGGCGCGGTCCTCAGCCTCACCGGGTTCGTTAACGCGCCCATGGTGGTGGACCGCCGGTGGAGCAGCTACCGCGTCCTCTTTGCCGCCCAGCTGGTCAGCCTCGTATTCATCCTGGCCTCGGTCGCCGTCGGACGTTCCGACGTGCACTGGGAGCGGCCTGCCGCGTGGGCCTTCGTGACCCTCGTGCTGCTCGCCCTCGTGTCCTACGGAGCGCTCACAGTGTGGGCGGAGCTGCGGCTGAGGCGCGCGCGGGCGTCCGCCGGCACCACTGCCGAACGTTTCGGGTAGGGCTTAGGCTGGCTCCAGACGCAATGGACAGGAGACCGACGTGGCTGAGACGCTGACCGACCCGCAGGTGGCTGAGCTGATGGCCGAGCTCGCCGCGCTCGAGGACCCCAGGGCACGCGAGGTGAACGAAAAGCACGGTGACGACCACGGCGTGAACCTGGCCAAGCTGCGCGCCATCGCGAAGCGGCTCAAGATCCAGCATGACCTGGCCCGCCAGCTGTGGTCGACCGGCGACACGGCGGCCAGGCTGCTGGCACTGCTGGTATGCCGGCCGAAGGCGTTCGAACCTGGCGAACTGGACGCCATGCTGCGCGAGGCGCGGTCCCCCAAGGTGCAGGACTGGCTGGTGAACTACGTGGTGAAGAAGGGCCCGCACGCCGAAGAACTGCGGCAGGCCTGGTTCACCGATCCGGATCCGATAGTGGCCAGCGCCGGCTGGGCCCTCACCAGCGAACGCGTGGTGAAGAAGCCCGAGGGCCTCGACCTTGACGGCCTGCTGGACATCATCGAGGCGGAAATGCAGGGCGCTCCCGACCGGCTGCAGTGGGCCATGAACACGTGCCTGGCGCAGATCGGGATTGAGCACGCCGGGCACCGCGCCCGTGCCCTGGAGATCGGCGAGCGCCTGCAGGTCCTCAAGGATTACCCCACCCCTGCGGGCTGCACGCCCCCGTTCGCGCCAAGCTGGATCAACGAGATGGTGCGCCGGCAGCAGGATCAGTAGGGCTGGGCCCTCAGTTTGGGCGGAAGCCCCCACGCGAGTCGGGCTCCAGCGCGGGGGCTTCCTTTGCTTCCGTGTTGGGGGAAATAACGTGGAAACAGGTAGAAATTTACCCGCCAGTAATCTCGGTTCCAGACCGTTTCGGTCCGCTTGCGCAAATCTTGATTAAACCTTGAGTAGTGCCCGCCTTCATAAGGCTGGGCACTACTCAAGCGTCGGAGTGTGTGGTCTTCTAGCCGATCAGGGTGGTGATGAGCCTGATGGAGGAGGCGACGATGGCGATGAGGCCGATGGCTCCAAAGAGGTTGTGCCACCACTTGTTGCGGAGATCGCCCATGACGGAGCGCCTGTTGGCCATGATGACGATCAGCAGTCCCAGCATGGGGGCGATGAGTACGGTCAAGGATTGGGCGATGACGATCAGGGCCACCGGTGAGGACTGGAAGGACAGGGTGATGATCAGGCCGAAGGCGAGGATCATGCCGGTGACGATCCGGGCGGCGACTGATCCTGCCTTGGCGCCCCGTCCCATGGCGTCGGAGAGCATGGTGCCGCCGGCGGTGGCGTTGGCGATCATTGACGAGAACGCTGCTCCGGAGAGGCCGAGGGCGAAGAGCATTGCACCGACGGGGCCTGCCAGGGGCGTGAAGATGGAGGCGAGGGCGTTGATGGTTCCGGCTTCGGCTCCGGTTTTTCCGAGGACTGCCGCGGCGACCATGATGACCAGGGCCGTCATGATGCCGGGGGCGACGATGCCGGGGATGGTGTCGACGAGCGTGATGTCGCGGTAGTCGGCACGGGTGCGGCGGTGTTCCTTGATGCCGTAGGAGGTGTAGAAGGCGGCGTTGATGGAGAAGTTGGTGCCCACGAGCGCGACGATGAGGATTTCGCTTCCGGCGGGAAGGGTGGGGACCATGCCTTCAAGGGAGCGGTACCAGTCAGGCTGTGCCACCACGGTGCTGGCGATGAAGGCGATGCCCATGAGGACAACAATGACCAGAAGGGCTTTTTCGACGATCCCGTAGACGTTCTTGAAAGCCAGGACGAAGGCGACGGCGGCGGTGCAGACGACCGTCCAGAGGACCGGGGATCCGCCGAAAATGAGCGATAGTCCCAGGCCGGAGCCAACGGCGTTGCCGACGGAGAACATCAGCGTGATGCCGAAGACGCCGAATCCTGCCAGGACGCCCACCCAGTTGCCGAGGTGTTCCTTGATGGAGGTGATCAGGGAGGTGGGAGTGGCGATGCCGAGCCTGACGCTCATGTCCGTGAAGAAGATCATCAGGATGGTGGAGACCGCAATGACCCAGACGAGGCTGTAGTCGAAGCGGCTGCCGGCCTGGACTGCGGTGGTCAGGTTGCCGGGTCCGAATTGCCACGCTCCGACGACGAAGGCCGGGCCCATGAGGGCAAGGTAGCCCAGGAACGTCCGGCGCTTTCCGGTTCCTGCCGGTGCGGGGTGTACGTGCGGTGCAGCCATCTTCTGTTCCGTCGATCCGGGATGGGTGATGGTCCTATTGTGCTCGCGCATCTGCGAGTCCTCCTTATACAGCGACATTGCTGGGGGCGTGCGTTGGCCCGGGATGGAGAGTAAAAGCTGGGGCACGGGCGGCGGGCCAAAGGGGCCCGCCACCCGTGAGGACCCGTGATGGGTAGGGTCAGACGGCAGCGGTGGTGGTGACCTTGCCGATGTTTGCGGCGGCGAAGGCTTCCGCGATTTCGGTTTCGGCGCCTTCGGGCAGGGGCAGGAGCGGGGTGCGGACTGTGGCGTGGTCCAGGATGCCGCGGTTCACGAGGCCCCACTTCAAGGCGACGGTGCCCTCCATATGGGAACCGCGGTGGTAAACGTTCTTGGTCACCGGAAGCAGCCGCTCATGAATTGCGTGTGCACGCGGGTAGTCCTGCGCCTTGCCGGCCTCGATCAGTTCGACGAGCAGTTCGGGGGCGATGTTGCCGTAGCCGACGAGCAGACCATCAACATCGAACATTGTCGGCAGCAGGTACTCGTCATGGCAGGACAGCACCTGCAGCTCGGGATACGCGGCGCGCAGCGCGGGGATCTCGGTGTACCACCGGCGCATGTTCCGGACACCGTTCTTCGTGGCAAAGACGCCCTCCTGGCCGGCGATCTCCAGCTGGGTCTCGAGGTCGTAGGTCGCCTTGGTGTTGTCGGGGTACTGGAAGAGAATCAGAGGCAGACCCGACTCTTCATAGATCTCCTGGTAGCGCGACTGCGGGGCGCCCTTCTGGTAGCCGAAGCGCAGCCACCCGTGCGAGGGGTAGACGAGACCAGCTGACGCGCCGGCCTCGACGGCCTTCTTGGCCTCGAGGGCCGCGGTCTTGTTGCCTTCCTTCGTGATGCCCGCCACGACCGGTACACGGCCGTCGGTCGAGGCCACGAACGCACGGATAACGTCCAGCTGCTCCTCTTCAGTAAGGAACGTGCCTTCGCCGGCGTGCCCCAGGACGACGAGGCTCTTCACGCCCTCAATCGATCCGAGCCACGAACCCAGACGCTGGATCGCAGCGAAGTCGACAGCGCCATCTTCGGTGAACGGGGTGACAGGTGCGGGGCTGAGTCCGCGGAGATCGAGTGTCATTGCAGCTACCTTCTTCTCTTCTTTGATGGTCGGCAGTCCCGCGATGCTCCTTCTCGGATGAGAACGTTTGCGGGAACGTTTTCATTGTGCGCCGTGTCACAGGCCACTGTCAAGAGAACGTTTGCAGATTTCAGGAATAGAGTGTCTGTACACCGCCAAGGAAGAGGAGAACCGCCATGGAACGGGCCACGCCGGGCACCATCGTCACGCTGAAGGACGTTGCCGCAGCCAGCGGCGTGAGCATTTCCACCGCCAGCCGCGCCCTGGATGAGCGGACCGCTTCCCGTTCCGCTGCCGCCGCGCATGTCCGGAAAGTTGCCGAAGAGCTGGGCTACCGCAGGAACTCCTTTGCCTCCAGCCTTCGCCGCGGCGAGACACGGACCCTGGGCGTCCTGGTCCCCCGCCTCAGCGACACGGTCATGGCGCTGATGTTCGAGGAACTCGAACGTGCCGCCGCCGCCCGCGGATACTTCGCGATGGTGGCCACCAGCGGGGACGATCCCAATGATGAACGCCGTGCTGCCGAGACGCTGCTCGACCGGAACGTTGACGGGCTGATCCTTGCCACGGCACGGCTCGACGACGAGCTTCCGCGGCTGCTGCGCGAGCGCAACGTGGCGCACGCGCTGGTCCTCCGCACGGACGGCGCAAGTCCTTCGGCCCTGGGGGATGACGAGGTGGGCGGCTACCTTGCCGTCCGCCACCTGATCGACCTCGGGCACCGGGACATCGCCGTCGTTACCGGCCCGTCGTTCACCTCAACCGGCATCGCACGCCTGGCCGGAGCGCGCAGGGCTTTGAACGAGGCAGGCATTGTTCCCCGCGAGGACTGGGTCATTGCGGGTGGCTACGGCATTGAGAACGGGTTCGAAGCAGGCGAAGCCCTGTTGGACGCGGCCACCCGCCCCACCGCCGTATTCGCCGCAAACGACAACATCGCCATGGGAATCATGTCAGCGGCCCATCGGCATCATTTGAGGATCGGCACCGATGTAGCACTGGTGGGCTACAACGACACGCCCCTGGCGTCACGGCTCCCCACTCCCCTGACCTCGGTCCACGTCCATCTGGACCAGATCGCTCGGACCGCCATCGACCTCATCATGGAGCCCGGCTCGGAACCGCGGGTTCGGAAGTCCATTCCCACGCTGATTCCGCGCGAATCCAGCGGGCCGCGCTTTGAAGGGAAATCCGGCAGGTCCTAGCCCCGCCACCTGGCAGGCGTCCGGGGGCTAAGGCTCCTCGGTGGCGTCCGGGTCCTCTTCGGGCTCGAAGGTGTTCGGCTCCGCATCGGCTGAGATGCCAATGCCATCGCCACCCCTGGGGATCCCGCCGTCGTTCTTGCCTTCGGTACCTGCGGCACCCTCGCGGGGCTCGTCCTCAGGCAGGGAATCGGGTGAGTTGATGGTCATCGCTCCTCCTTCATTGGCCGGGCCTCCACGCTAACAGCCCTCGGGTGGAAAGGCGCCGAAGGTTTTGTATTTATTTACCGCGGCCCCGCAACCGGACCGGCCGCTTTCAGGATGACGTCCAGCCCTGCAGGGCTTCCAAGCCAGTGCCTGCGGATTGCGTCGGCGCCTGCGCGCTTGATGACCGAGCGCAGCACCAGCGCCACGATGACGGCGTCGTCCGCGTAGCCAATCACCGGGATGAAGTCCGGAACCAGGTCGATGGGTGAGAGCAGGTAAGCCAGCAGCAGCACCAGCCGGACACGGATTCCGACGGCGACACTGCGGTCCGCGGCCAGCCTGCGGATGAGCCGCAACAGGTCCGGGAGCAGCCGCAGCGCGTCCTTCATGGTGACGGTTTCCGGGTGGCGGCGTGCGTAGAGCCACAGGAGGAACAGGAGCACGGCGTATGCCAGCAGCACCCCTGCCACGATTCCGGCGACGGTTTCCCAGGACATCCTTCACCCCTCCGCGGGACCGGACGGATTCCGGCTCCTGTACGAGGGTACGCCGGAACGGACGGGTGGAGATCCGCCCGTCTACGGCGTCATGCGGTAGCCCACCCCGCGGACGGTTTCCACCCAGCGGGGACGGCCGGAATTGTCGCCCAGCCTCTTGCGGAGGTTGCCGATGTGCACCTCCACGGCACGCTCCTCACCGGCGCTGACGAAGGACCCGGTGGCATAAGGCTCATTGCGCAGGCGCCGGACCAGGTCAGCCTTGCTCTGCACCGTCCGGCCGCCCTCCATCAGAAACAGCAGGAGATCGAACTGGGTTCGGGTCAGGTCCACCGGCACCCCATCGATGGCGGCCTGGCGGGAACCTTCATGAAGGGTTAACCCCCGGTGGGCAAAGTCGCAGCGGTCCGGAGGCGTTGCAACGTCCGGCCCGTCGTCCGGCTGCTGAACGGCAGCGGCCGCCTGGGGATGTTCGGACAGCTGCCGGGGCTGGCGACGGCCGGGGCGGCGCCTGCCCTGCGGGCGCTCGGCGGGAGCGGCCTGCAGGGTGCGGGGCCGGCGCAGCATCGCGGCAATCCGGGCACGCAATTCCCGGGGCCGGAACGGCTTGGTGAGGTAGTCGTCAGCACCCGCCTCGAATCCCATCAGCGCGTCGGCCTCGTCCACCCGGCCGGTGACAATGATGAGGTAGGCGTCGCTGAACGTCCTGATCCGCCGCGACGCTTCGATCCCGTCAAAGTCCGGCAGCCCCACGTCCATGGTGACGATGTCCGGATTGTGGGTACGGACCGCTTCGACGCCAGCCCAGCCGGAGGACGTCGAGTGCACGGCAAACCCGGACTGCTGCAGCACCTCCGTCAGGGCGGACCTGATGTCGTCGTCGTCCTCGACCACCACGGCAACACCGCGCTCCACCATGCATGCCCCGCATCCCGTATTGACGTACTCATAGTGCATTCGGTGACACAAGCCCGACGGATGGCTTTTTTGTAAGGTCTGCGGAATGCGCTCCTGAGCCTATCCAATGAAATAGGGCAAATTGGCTTTCCTTGGCACAGGTTGAGTGATTCTTGAGGTTCGCACATATGGCATTTCTTTTACGATTTTTCGCTCGCCTTCTCGAGGCCGCCATCGGCTTCGGCCGGTGACGTAGTCGCAGGTCACACGCGTGTTGTGCACCGTCACCTGCTTTTCATTCCGCTGCGAGGAGCGCCATCAGAAGCGCCGTACAAAATGCGGCGCAGCGCACACTCATTCCAATATTGCTCGACCACATTCCCGATTCCGATACGCCCGGGAATATGCCGGACAAAAATTGACGGGCAAAAAGCCGCCACGCGGGTCAGGATTACAACCGCAGACTCCCGCGCGACCAGCGGCACTGGTCAGTGCGTGACATTTCCAACCAAAACCAAACATCAAGCGCACAAAATCTCTTGACTCCGAACAGCAGGCACTGTTACAAATGCTGTAACGCATCGCGATGAATCGTTACAAAAAGGCTTCCAAGCCCTTCAGGGCAGCCCCCACCCCATCAAAGGAGATGACCTTGATCATCAGCGCCGCCATGCCCACACAGCCGGGCAAAACCCCGAAGCGGACCACCGCCGTCGGACTGGCTGCGGCCGTCCTGCTCAGCGGCGCCGGGCTGACACTGGCAGCCCCGGAAGCCAGTGCTGAACCCAGCAACTACCGCTTCGACTTCGGCAACGGCCCGGTGGAAGACGGCTACACCGGCGTCAGCGCAAAAGACGCTTACAGCCCTGACACCCGCTACGGCTTCAACACTCCGGAGCACATGATGGACGTGCCTGCCAAGGTCACCGGAGCGGGAAGCGACGCCGTGCGTTTCCTCCAGTTCGGCACCAAGAGCGCCAACACGTTCAACGTGGACCTCAAGGAGGGCCTGTACAAGGTGACCGTCACGCTGGGTGACACCTCCAGGGCCAGCATCGCCGCCGAAGGCGTGTTCCAAGAGATGAACCTGACCGGCAACGGTGCCACTGCCTTCTTCGAACTCCCGGTCCTGGACGGCCAGCTCAACCTCCTGGTTACCGAGGGCAAGGTGGGAACTGCCTTCACCCTCAGCGCGCTGGAGATTGAGAAGGTGTCCCGCCACCCGGAGATGGACCCGACCATCTGGGTGGGCGGCGACTCCACCGTGGCCAGCTACTACCCTCTGGAATCCAGCGTGCAGGGCGGCTGGGGCCAGATGCTGCCGCAATACGTGGATCCGGAGGAGTTCGATGTCCGGAACATGGCCACGGGCGGCCAGATCGCCCGCGGTTTCCGCAATGACGGACAGCTCGAGGCCATCCTGCAGTACATCAAGCCCGGCGATCTGTTCCTGCTGGAAATGGGCATCAATGATACCGCCGCCAAGAACGCCACGACCGAGGCGGAGTTCAAGGAGATTATGCGGGACATGGTGCGGCAGGTGGCGGCCACGGGAGCCACCCCGGTGCTGGTGACCCCGCAGGGCCGCGCCACCGACTTTGTGGACGGCGTGCACACCTCCGTCAACCGGTGGTACCGGAACTCCACCGTGGCCCTGGCTCAGGAGGAGGGCGTACACCTGGTGGACCTGAACGTCCTGGCTTCGGCCTACTTTACGGAGATCGGTCCGGAGGCAACGCTGGCCCTGTTCATGGCCGGCGATGCGTTGCACCCCAACCGCGCCGGCGCCACCGAACTGGCCCGCCTGGTGGTTGAGGACCTGGCCCGGCAGGGCCTCCCGGCCGGCAGCGACTAAGCAGGCAAAAATCGACGGCGGGGTGCGGCTGGAAGCCGGCGTTCCGCCGTCGTTCCTTGCCCGTAAAGCAGCACAACCCGCAGGGCCGGATGACGCACCCGGAATTGATGCGATCTTGATTAAAACTTTGCTGACCCCCGCAGTTGCAGGTCCATGCTGGACGCATAAGGACCAACAGCTTGTGGGGAGCAGGACGTCATGGGAAACGAATTAGCCTTTGATGAAGTAACCGCCGTAGGAGGCGTGCTCACGGATCAGCATCCGCTCGACTTCTACACCCTGGGGCTTGCCGGTTGCATTGACCGGCTCACCGTGCCCCTCCGTCAGCAAGGGACCGCGGTCCGCTGGGATACTCCGCACTGGGGCATCGAGATTCCGGCGGACTGCGCGTCCCTGCTTTACCAGTCCGCCCGCGAGGCGCTCAGCAACGCTTACAAGTACTCGGAAGCATCGCAGCTTACCGTCCAGCTTGCCGCGGTGGACCACGGCATCCGCCTTGTAGTGGCCGACGACGGCTCGGGCTTTGACAGCAGGCTCGCCACCTGCGGGCGCCACCACGGCTACGGTCTTCGGCTGATGTCCGTGGCCGTCCACGAAGCCGGCGGCAGTGTGGACATCTGCTCCTCCCCGGGTCAGGGCACCAGCGTGACCGTTACCTTGCCGCTGGACTGAGGACACCAGCCGAAAGACCGATGCCCGCCGTCGCTGGGACGGCGGGCATCTGCTTGTCCCGGGGTTACCCCGGAAGCTAGCGCGTCAGCTTGGCGGAGTCGTGCTCGAGGTCGCCGATGTGGCCGGGTGCGTTGGCAGCCAGGACGCGGGCCACGAAGGCCCCGTACTCGTCCATGTAGTGGCGCAGGAACTTGGCGGTCCCCTCGTCCTTGACCTCGCCGCCCTCACCGAACACGTCCGCGTTGTAATGGATGTAGGCTTCCGGAGCATTCAGCTGCGGGGCATCCAGGAAGCTGAGGACGCTGCGGAACGAGGACTGCATCACCGCGGTACCGATGCTGCCTACGGAGGCGCCGATGATGCCGGTGGGCTTGCGGGCGAACGAGTTGCTGCCCCAGGGCCGGGAGCCCCAGTCGATCGCGTTCTTGAGTGCGCCCGGGATGGAGCGGTTGTACTCCGGGGAAACGAACAGGATGCCGTCGGACCCCTCGATGGCCTCCTTGAGGGCGCGGCCCTCGGGCGGGAAGTCGGCGTCGTAGTCGTAGCTGTACAAGGGGAGGTCCTTGATGGGGATTTCCGTGAACTCCAGGTCCTCCGGAGCCAGTTTGATCAACGCCTGGGAGAGAACCCGGTTGATGGAGCCGGTAGCCAGGCTTCCCACGAAGTATCCGATCTTGAACGGTGCCATGAGTGTTTCCTTCCACTGGCCGGTCACGCCGGCCGTCCATGTTCGTCTGGAAAAGGTGCCGCCGCTGTACCGAACCAGCGGCGGCGGTTGGTGCTCAGTGCATCACCAGTCCAGCACAGAAGAACGGCCCCGGCCAGAGCGGACGGAAGGTTCTTGACAGGCCCTTTCCGGAAGCGCTCAATGATCACTATCGCAGTCCCCACCATGTCCACCGCGCCCTCCGGAGGAGCAGAGCAGCCATGACCGAAAATCCACTGCAGGACCAGCGCGTCCATAACGAGGCCCCTGCCGAGGGCGATCCGGACGCCGACCCTACAGACATCCGGGTCCACACCCAGGATCCGGCCGAGGGCGCGGACGTGCCTGAGACTCCTGAAGCCAAGAAGAGCTCATAAATCCGGCCGTCCGGCATGCCCTTTGCCCGCGGCATGACCGCGCAGTTCGGCCTTGCTGTCATCCAGAACCTGGCGCTGATCGGCAGGCATCTGGACTGACACGGCCCTCCGCAACTCCCGCGGGGACCCGACGGGCGGCACCCTGCCAGGTGCCGCCGTCGGGCTGGTTTGGGGGTTCCGGCGGGTCTATCGTGAAGCTACTGATGACCTCAGTTTTCCCATCAATTCGGTTCAGTCGAAGGAGACACGATGGGCACGAAAGTGGAGAAACGGATTGTGGTCGATGTACCGGTCAGCACCGCCTACAACCAGTGGACCCAGTTCGAGGATTTCCCGCATTTTATGGACGGCGTGGAGAGGATGACGCAGCTCAGCGACGACCGCCTAAGATGGGTGGCGCACATCGCCGGAGTCCGCCGGGAATGGGAAGCGGAGATCCTTGAGCAGGTGCCGGACAGCAGGGTGGCCTGGGCATCCACCGAAGGAGCGACCAACTCGGGAAAAGTCGAATTCCGGGATGTCGGCGCGAACAGGACCGAACTGGCACTCACGCTGGAGTACCAGCCGGCAGGCGTGGTGGAAAAGGTTGGCGACCTGCTCCACGTGGTGGGCCGGCAGGCGGAACACGACCTGAAGAAGTTCAAGGAATTCATCGAGCACGAGGGCCATGCGACCGGAGCCTTGCGCGAATCGATTCCGGGCACGGCGGGTACCGCCGCGGGCACCGGTCCCGCTCCAGAGACAAGCGCCGGCACGACCACCGGAGAGGCTGAGGCAGCGCCCCGGCCCTACAACCGGTTTGAGCACCCCTTCGACCAGACCGGCGGCTTGGTGGACCTGGAAGGAGAGTCGGACGAGACGGCCGACGGCGAGAACTACAGTTCCGGTGAACGCCGGTACCGGCGCGAGGGCGGAGGCTACATCCCGCCCTTCACCGGCTCACCCTAGCGGCACTGACCGGAACCTCACCTCGGAAGGCACCGCCGCCGTCGTCTTTCCCATGCTCTGGAAACCAGCGCCCCCAAAAGGTATGTTGGTAAGCATGCTGATGATTTTTACCGACTCATCAGTTCCCGGTGACAAGTAAAGGAGACGTTATGAGCACGAAGGTGGAAAAACGCATTCTGGTGAACGTACCGGTGAGCACGGCCTATAACCAGTGGACCCAGTTCGAGGAGTTCCCGCATTTCATGGGCGGCGTCAAGAGCGTCACCCAGCTCAGTGACGACCGGCTGGAATGGGTTGCCGAAATCGGCGGCGTCCGCCGGCAGTGGGAAGCCAAGATCCTTGAGCAGGTACCGGACCGCAAGGTTGCCTGGGCAGCTACGGAAGGCGCCACGAACGCGGGCGTTGTCGAGTTCGAGGACATCGGCGGCGGCCAGACCTCCATCCAGCTGACGCTCGAGTACGAGCCCGAAGGACTTATTGAGAAGGTGGGCGACAAGCTCAACGTGGTGGACCGGCAGGCCGAAGCAGACCTGAAGCGGTTCAAGGAGTTCATTGAGGATGAAGGATACGCCAGCGGCGCCTGGCGCGGCACCGTCAACCCCGGCGCCACCTTTGGCACGCCCGGCGTTGAGGATGCCGCGGCATCCCGCGGGGACTCCGGCAAGGCAGGCGTCTCAGGCAAGGTGGCAGCCGGCCTGGGCGTTGCCGCAGCAGCGGGCGCAGCAGCAGCCATGGCAGCTAGTGGCAACAAGGGCGAAACCGCGGCTGCCGACGAAACGGTGACTCCGGTGGCTCCCGGGGAGCCGGCCACCGTCACGCCGCTGACCACCGACACCACCGTCACGGGTACCACAACAACCGGTACGACGGCGGCAGCCGGCTCCACCGGTTCGGTCGCCGACCTGGGCGATGACAGGATCGGGCATGCCTTCGACCAGACCAACGGCCTGGTGGACACCACCGGCGAGTCCGACGAGACGCTGGAAGGCGAGAACCTCAGCGCCGGCGAGCGCCGCGAGCAGGACCGCCGTCCCGACGGCGGGCTGCCGCCCGTGGGCGGCAACCTCGGCCAGCACTGACCGGGTTTAGCCGCTGTAGCCGCACAGCAAAAGCGCCGCCCGCCTCTTTCCCGAGGCGGGCGGCGTTTTGCCGTTCCTGCTTTTTTACTTGTCCGTGCCTGCGTAGGTCACGGACGGCATGGCCGGCGTTTCCATGCCCTCGCCGATGAAGAAGCTCGGGTGCGGCGGCTGGTTGTATGCCACGTTCTCCCGGGCCACGGCGGTGCGGTACACCGGATCATGCATGAGGGTGCGGAGCCGGACCTCGGTGGGTGAGGTGCTGGTGTAGATCCGCAGTTCCGTGCTGTCCGACGACGGGAAGGCCAGTTCCTCGCGCCAGTCACCCAGCAGGTCCGCCTGGAGTGAGGGGTTGCCCTTGGTGTGGTTGTTGGTGCGGGCGCCGGCAGCCGTCAGCAACCTGTCGCTGGATTCGGTTTCCCAGTTCCACTTGGAGATGGTGGGCACACCCACGCCGGCAACAGCGTCGAAGTCGTGGTCCACAATCTCGCGGAGCAGGTCCCCGTCCCACCAGGCCAGGAAGTTGGCTGCAGGGATCTTATTGGCAATGAGCTCACCCTTGGCCGAACGCAGCTGGCCCACGGGGGAGTTCCAGGCGGCGTCTCCGCCGACGGCCCAGCCTTCGGCGCCGGCGTGGCGGGGATCGATGTCCCCGGCGGCGCCGCGACCGGTGTCGCGGGTGGCCGGGATGCTCCAGAGCACCTCGCCGGTGGCCGAGTCGCGGAAGGTAGCGCCGCGGTTGCCGCTCTGGCTCATGCTTTCGTGCACGGCGAAGGTCTCCAGGCCGGGCCGGGAGGGGTCCAGGTCGCTGGTGTGGATGGCGTCGCCGTGGCCCAGCTTGGTGTTGTACAGGGGGGCGCCGTTGTCGTCGATGGTCATGGAACCGAAGACGAACTCGTCCTTGCCGTCCTGGTCAACGTCCGCCACGGAGAGGTTGTGGTTGCCCTGGCCCTTGTACTCGCTGCCTGCGGCGTCGGAGTCGAACGTCCAGCGCTTGACCAGCTTGCCGTCCACCAGGTCGTAGGTGACCAGGACGGTGCGGGTGTAGTAGCCGCGGCTGAACATCAGGGAGGGCTTCTCGCCGTCGAGGTAGGCCACGGCTGCGAGGAAGCGGTCCACGCGGTTGCCGTAGCCGTCGCCCCAGGCGGACACGGTGCCGCGCGGCGGGTCGTAGGGCACAGTGTCCATGATGGTTCCGGTGGCGCCGTTGAAAACGGTGAGGTACTCCGGGCCGGACAGGATGTAGCCGCCGCTGTTGCGGTGGTCCGCCGCACCGTCGCCGATGACGGTGCCCGCAGCGTCCTTGGTGCCGTCCGCGGTCTTGAAGGAGACCTCGGCCTTGCCGTCGCCGTCGAAGTCGTAGGCCAGCAGCTGCGTGTAGTGGGCGCCGGCACGGATGTTGTGCCCAAGGTCGATGCGCCAGAGCTTCGTGCCGTCCATCTTGTAGGCGTCAACGTAGACGTTGCCCGTGTAGCCGGACTTCGAGTTGTCCTGCGCGTTGGACGGGTTCCAGAGCTGGATGATCTCGTAGCTGCCGTCGCCGTCCAGGTCCGCCGTGGTGGCGTCGCTGGCGGTGTAGGTGTACGGCTTTCCATCCTTGCTGACGCCGTCGGCCGGCTTGTCCAGCGTGATGGACAGGTAGTTCTGCGCCAGCGGCGTGAATTCGGCACTGAGCTTGTCCTGCCCGTTGCCGTTGCCCACGGTCTTGATGACGTACTTCGAGGCTGCGGTTCCTGCCGGGTCAACGTATGTTGTGGTGTTACGGATGGGCTCTTCGGTGAGCTGGACTCCGTCGCGGATCACGTGGAACCCGACGGAGTCCTGGTCCAGGCCCAACATGCGCCAGCCCAGGGAGACACCCTGGTCCGTCAACACAGCTACCGGCGCCCGGTCCAGGTTCTCCACCTGGCGCTTGAGGTCGGCCTTGCCGGAGGCAGCCGGAAGGCTGGGGTTTGCCTGGGCCAAGGGAACGCCGGTGAAGGCGAGCGCCGCCACGGTCAGGGAGGCGGCAGCGGCAAGGGGGGCGGCTTTCCAGGCCCTGCCGGCATTGGATCGGAGGGAGCATTTCGAGGGATAAGGCAAAGAACATCTCCTTTGATGCGGCGGCAGCTGAGTCTGCCGCACGACAGTTTGGAACGTTTCACTCAGGCGCCCGGAGTCCTGCAAGTTGGATCTGCTGGGGAGTTCCAGGTGCGTGGAAAACGCTTTCTGCCCTTTAGGTTTATCAGCGGCCCTTGTGCGGGGTCAAGGACTTTCCGGTACTAAATGGGAGAATTTGTTCTATTTACTGTGCCTTCGCTGCCGCCGCCTGCAGCAGCGGCAGGGTCCGGGTGGGCATCACTTCCACCAGCGACATGGCCGTGCTGGTGCGTACGACGCCGGCAATCGCCAGCATTTTGTTGGTGACCCTGTGCAGGTCGGCCGGGTCCTTCGCGGCCACCTTCGCGAGCAGGTCGGCGTCGCCCGTGGTGGCATGCATCTCGATGATTTCCGGGATGGTGCGCAGCGCCGCCACCGCCTCGTCACTTGAGGACTGGCTGATCGAAATCGAGATGAATGCGATCAGGGGAAGCCCCAGCGCCTCGGTGCGGACCCGTTGGCTGAACGGCGCCAGGCTGCCGTCGCTGACCAGCCGCCGGAGCCGGGCATGGACGGTGTTGCGTGCCACGCCGAGTGTCCGCGACAGGGACAGGACCGTGGCCTGCGGATCCCGGTCAAGTGTGAGGAGGATCTCGGCATCAAGAGCATCAATAAGGTGCATACTGAGCATTTTGCCACCTCAGTCCATCCGGCAGCCCGGATCTGTCCTGCCGGGAACGGCTGTGTTGCGCAGACTCCACGCCGTGTCACACGATGCCTGTATGACCAGCACACTCCCCGAAGCGGCAGCGCCCGGACTTCGCGCCGCCGTCGCCAGCCTTCCCGCGTATGTTGCCGGCAAGAGCGCAGAGTCGGCACTGACCGCTGCCCTGGCCTCGAACGAGAGCCATTTCGCTCCCCTGCCGTCCGTCGTCGACGTCATCCCGGCAGAGGCTGCCCGGATGCACCGCTACCCCAGCATGGGAGCGGTGGATGCCCGCGAAGCGATCGCCCGCCACCACGCGGTATCCGCCGACGAAATTGCGGCGGGGCCGGGCAGCTCGGGCGTTCTGCAGCAGATCATCTCCGCAGTCTGTGATCACGGAGACGAGGTTGTTTTCGCGTGGCGGTCCTTCGAGGCCTACCCCATCCTGGTCACGGTGGCCGGCGCCGCACCTGTCCCAGTACCGCTGCTGGATAACGAGCAGCACGACCTTGCCGCCATGGCCGCCGCCATCACGGACCGCACCCGGCTGGTGATCCTCTGCTCCCCCAACAACCCCACGGGCGTGTCCATCGAAGCGGATGCGCTCGAGGAATTCCTGCGGGCCGTCCCGCCGCGGGTCCTGGTGGTCCTGGACGAGGCCTACATCGAGTACCAGCGCGGGCCCGGCCTGGACTCCCTGGAGTTCTACCGGCGGTATCCCAACCTGTGCATCCTGCGGACCTTCTCGAAGGCCTACGGCCTCGCCGGCCTGCGGATCGGCTATGCCATTGCCCGGCCTTCCGTGGCCGACGGCCTCCGCCGCACCGCCATCCCCTTCGGCGTCAACCGGATGGCAGCAGCCGCCGCCGTCGCATCACTGGCGGCCGGTGACGAGATTCTGGCCCGCACCAGCGCGGTGGCCGAGGAACGCACCCGCGTCATCGCAGCGCTCCGCGGCTTCGGCTGGAACGTCCCGGACAGCCAGGCCAACTTCTACTGGCTGCGCGCCTCGGACGAGCTGCGGGGGCAGCTGCTGGACGGCCTTTCCGCGGCGGACATCCTGGCCCGCGGCTACGCGGGCGACGGCGTCCGGATCACCCTGGCGGACAGGGAAACGAATGACCGGGTGCTCGCCGTCCTTGCGGACCGCGGGAGGTTTGCCGCCCAGTGAGCACCTCGACCGTAACCACCGCTGTCCCGGCCACGCCGGAAGAAGGGACGACGGCGGCACGCGCCACGCCGCCGTCGGCCGTCCGCCATTCCCTGGCTGAGGACGTCCTGGGCATCCTCACCGGCACGTTCGCTGCGTCGCTGGGCCTGTACCTGCTCAAATCCAGTGAAGCCGTCACCGGCGGGACCGCCGGCCTGGCCCTGCTGCTCAGCTACACCATTCCGCTGCCCTTCGGCGTCATCTTCATGGCCGTGAACCTGCCGTTCTTCGGCCTGGCGGTATGGAAGAAGGGCTGGAACTTTGCGCTGCGCACCGGGGCCTCCGTTGCCCTGGTCTCCGTCATGGCCAGCATGCATCCGGCGGCGCTCGGCGCCCTGGACATCGATCCCGTGTATGGGGTGCTGGGCGGAAACCTGCTGGCCGGCGTCGGACTGCTGATCATCTTCCGGCACAAGTCCAGCCTGGGTGGATTCAATATTCTGGCCCTGCTGCTGCAGGACAAACTGAAGTGGCGTGCCGGGTATGTGCAGATGGTGCTGGACGTGGCCATCGTGCTGGCCGCCCTGGCACTGGTGCCACCGCTGATGGTTTTGCTGTCCGCGGCCGGCGCCACCCTTTTGAACCTCATCGTCGCCCTGAACCACCGCCCCGGCCGCTACCTGGGGAAGTAGCTGCCGGGCCGCCCCTTTATTCCCCGAAACGGCCAGAAATATCTTCGGAGGGGCCGTGGTTGCCGCCCACATGACAACAATCGGAATCATCGGTGCAGGACATATTGGAAGCCAAGTCGCCCGGAAGGCGGTGGAACTGGGCTACGACGTCGTCATCAGCAACTCCCGCGGGCCGGAGACACTGGCAGACCTGGTGGCCGAGCTCGGCGCCAAGGCCCGGGCCGCCACTCCCGCAGAGGCAGCAGCGGCCGGCGACTTCGCCGTGGTCACCGTCCCGCTCAAGAACTACAAGGACATTCCGGTGGAGCCGCTGGCCGGCAAAATCGTGATCGACACCAACAATTACTACTGGGAGCGGGACGGCCGGATCCCCGCCCTGGACAACGGCGAGGCCACCACGTCCGGGCTGCTGCAGGAACACCTGCCGGAGTCCAAGGTGGCCAAGGGATTCAACCACATCATGGCTTCCGACATCACCACGGACGGGACTCCCACCGGAAGCGAGGACCGGCGTGCCCTGGCAACAGCCAGCGACTACCCGGAAGCCGCCGAACTGGTGACCCGCCTGTACGACGAGTTCGGCTTCGATACGGTGAACATCGGCCTGCTGGAGGACAGCTGGCGGGTTGAGCGGGACCGCCCGGCCTATGTGGTGCGGCAAAACGCCCAGGAGCTCAAGGACAACCTGGCCAAGGCAACGCGGACCGTCTAGCGCTGTATCCGGACACGGAAACCGGCTGCCAGCAGCCCCGCGAACGCGCGTCTGCTGGCAGCCGGTTTGTGTTGGATTTAGCCCCAGGCCGGGACCAGGACCACCTCATGCGGGCTGGCCGGCCGGCCGAACTGGGCATTGACCGCGGCCAGGGTGTCCCCAAACCTGGCAACAGTTGTGGGGACGTCGAAGTGCTTGCTGGTGATGACGTCCTTGACCGTGAACGAGGACAGGTCATCGGCGAGCTCCAGCCGGCTGATCTGGTTGGACATGTTCTGGACTGCCCATACCGTGTGGCGCTTCACCAGGATCCCGTCCACGAACTGGAGGTTCGGTCCCTTGATCCTGTTGCTTTCCCCGCTCCTTGAATGCACTGTGTAGAGGGCCTGGTTCTTGCTGTGGGCAACGATCAGCACCCGGCCGTCCCTGGCCGACGCAATGCCGTTCATGCCGAAGTCCTCACGCGCCAGGGCAGCTCCTGCCTCGCCCAGCACAGTCAGCGTCCTGACATTCTTGCGTACCTCACCCCAGCGGCTGACCTTGACCAGGTACAGCTCGTTGTACTTGGAGTTGGTGAACCAGGCGCCGTCGTCCGTGAGCGTCACATCATTGATGAACGCCCCTTCCTTTGTGGACAGGGTGAGCTCGGCGACCGTTGCCTTGGTTTCGGTGTTGTAGACGAACGCCTTGCCCGTCATACCACCGGCCACAAACAGCAGATCGTTCCTGGTGTCCGCCTTCATGCCGACGGCCATCCTGCCAGCCGGCACGTCAATGAAGCGCGTGGCTTTTCCCTCACCAATATCGCCGCGGAAAATATCGCCGCTCATCAGCTCCCCGGCGTAAAAAGTTGTTCCCTCGCCAGCCGCGATACCTTCGGCGGAGGTGGCGCCGTCGAGCACAATGACGTCGTCCCGGGACGGCGGTGAGGCTGTTGCCGGCAGTGCGGTGGGCAACAGCAAAGCTAGAAGAGCGATGAATCCGACCGCGGTACGGCGCTGTACGTTTCGGCGCATGATGCTTCCTTGATTGGCGGATGCGCGGGGCCGATCTGCGGCAGCTCCGCACGATGGTGCTGCCAGTTTAAGACTGCCGGATAGGCCCGCCAAGGCATCAAAGCCCCCCTTCTGCTTACAATCGAAACCTCAATCGACTACTGAGGGACCCATGAAGAAATTCGCCACAGCCCTGTTCGCCGCCGGCCTCGTTGTCTCCGCCACGGCCTGCTCCGCCTCCAACCAACTGTCCACCGCTGAAACCTGCGAGCGGATCCAGTCCGTTGTGTCGAACCCCGCCAACAACGCCGGCAAGACAGGCATGAACCGCCTCGCCAACCAGATCCGCCCCATCCACGCGGTGGCATCGGACGATCTCAAGCCCGCGCTGGAGTCCATCCTCGAATACACGGACGAGCAGGCCAAGGAGACGCCGGACGAGGCCAAGCTCGCCGAACTCCAGGCAGGCTACGAGCAGGCCGGCAGCACGTACAGCCAGTTCTGCAGCTAAGTATTTCTTCGCTGACCGGACCCGGCCGCCTGGACTACAGGGTGGCCGGGTCCGTATTGGCGCCGCACAGGATGACGGCCACGCGCTCATTCGGGCGGGGCGTATAGGCGCCGGAGGCCAGCGCGGCGTACGCGGCCGCGGCACCGTGCTCCACCACCATCCGGTAGCCGTCCCAGAGGGCCGCACGGGCGGCAATGATGTCGTCGTCGGACACCAGGACGCTTTCGACGCCGGTGCGGACCGCCACGGAGAAGCCGATGCCACCGATGCTGCGGGCGCCCAAAGAGTCCGCAGCCACTCCGGAGACCGGCACGTCCACCGGTTTTCCGGCGGACAGCGCCGCGTGCAGCGTGGGCGCCGTTGCGGTTTCCACCGCCACCACCTTGGCATGGCCCTCGACGGCAGCGGCGATCCCTGCCATGAGTCCGCCGCCGCCGACGGCCACCAGGACGGTCTCCACGCCGGGCACCTGGTCCAGCAGTTCGGATCCCACCGTTCCTGCGCCGGCCGCAATTTCCGGCTGGTCGTAGGCGTGGCAGTAGACCGCGCCGGTTTCCTTGGCGTGCGCAATGGCCGCCTGGTATGCGACGGCGTATTCCGTGCCGCCCTGCACCACCGTGGCGCCGATGGCCTTCAGCTTCCGGACCTTGACCTCCGGGGCGGAGGCAGGAACAAATACGGTGGCGGGCACGCCGAGCTGCGCGGCCGCGTAGGCATTGGCGAGCCCGGCATTTCCGCCGGAGGCCACCACCACGCCCACCTCCGGGCGCAGTTCGCCGCGTTCCTTGCTGGCCAGGATCCGGTTGAGGGCTCCGCGGGCTTTGAAGGTCCCGGTGTGCTGCATAAACTCGCACTTGAACCAGACGGGGCCGGGAAACGCGTCCCGGTCAGCCTCCATCACGGGGGTGAGCCGGGTGAGGCCTGCGGTCCGGCGCGCGGCCCGGTCCACGTCGGCGCGGGTGATCATGTCAGACCTCGTCGTCCCAGGTTCCCGGCTCCTCCAGCGCTTCCTCGGGCTTGTCGTCCTGGCCGGGGTCGCCGCTTCCCACGTACGACGCCGGTACGGTGCCGGCCGCGTGCGCCTGCTGCTCCTCGCGGATGTTGGACGCGTGGGGAAGCTCGGGGTGCTGCCCGCTCTGCGGGGCCTCCGTTACGGCATCCTGAGCACCCTTGGCTTCGTCAGGATCGCCGGGCCCCCGAAGGTCCGCGGTGTTCTGGGGTTCGTCGTTGGAAGCGGTCATGGTCCTGCCTTTCACCGTGGGAAAACTGACTGCCTGGCACCGGAGCGGAGCCCGGCACCGGTTTCCAGCCTACGGCTGCACACGCGGGTTCGGCAGGCAGCAGGGCCGGACCTGTGAATTGTCCGGCGTAAGCTGTGAAAACCGGCCCGTTACCTGTGAATTGCGACTCAACCGGGACTTCCGCGGCGTCCCCGGCGTTTAACCCCATGGCGGAAGGAGGCCACGTGATTATTGTTCTTACCGGAATCGACGGTTCCGGCAAGTCCACGGCGGCCCGTGCCCTGGTGTCCGACATTCAAGCCAAGGGCGGCAAGGTACTGCTGCTGAACAACCATGCGGGCCGGCGCAGCATGTCGGTCCTCGCCGCAAAGTGGGGGATCCGGCCGCCGGACCGCCTGGCTGACGGCATCGAAACCATCTTCCGCGTCTGGAACGTCCTGGTCTCCCACGTGCGGGCCGGCCGCTTCGACGGGCTGGTGGTCATGGACCGCCACCTCTACTGCCAGCTGGCCCTCCGCGCCACCAAAGGCCTACCCCGCGGCCGCTTTCTGCCGTGGCTCCTGGCCGTACTGCCACAGCCGGATGCCGTCATCCACCTGGACGCGGACCCGCGTGAGGCGCACCGGCGGATTGTTGCCCGCGGGACAGACGCCGAGACCCTGGAGGACCTCACCGCCTTCCGGGATGCCTACGCGGGGCTGCCGGAATACGAAGGCTTCGTCAAGGTGGATGCCACCCTTCCGGCTTCGGAACTGGCTGACCGCCTTGAGTCCGTTGTCAGGGACGTCGCCGGCCGCATCCCGGCTCCGGCAAAGAAAGCAGCCACGAAGTGAAAGATGGGCGGAACCAGGTCCCGCCCACCTTTCTGGTTTGCCCTGCTACTGCGAGGCCGTCGGCGATGCCGTCGGTGTTTCGCTGTCAACCGTCTCGGTGACCGTCACTGTTGGTGACGGTGACTCGTCAGGCGAGGCAGTGCCCGTGGAACGCGACGTGGACGTCGACGTCGGGCTGGACGTCGCGCCGCCGCCGTCGGCCTGCTCAAGCACCTCATTGATGAGGTCCTCGAGTTCCTTCTGGTCAGCGTCACCCAGGTCCGCGCCGCTCTTGGTGGCCACTACCAGCAGCCTGTCCTCGGCCGCGGACACCTGCATCAGCTTCTGCTGGTTCTCGCCGCTGCGGGTGCTGAGGGTCGCGAACGTCTCCTCCGCATCGGTGTTCGCCTGCAGTTCCTCGCTGGACACTTCGTAGCTCTGGCCCAGCGCCTGGACCGTGAAGGTGGCGCACTGGCTCATTTTGCCCTTGATGTCGGTGAGGACCTGCTCTGCGTCAGGTCCTTCGCTGCCGGACTGGGCGGAGAGGGTGCGGGGCGAGTTGCCTTCGGAAATCGCGACGGCCACCTCGCCGTTTTCCACGGTGTCCAGCAGGCCTGCGGTGGCAATGTCCTTGCAGTCCTCGGGATCCACAGTGGCCGTGCTCAGGAGCAGGTTGGCGAGGTTCCCGCCTTGGTCCACCTGCTCCTTGGAGTAGAGCTTGAGCTCGTTGCCGTCCGCGTCGGTCTTGCCGGAGATGAGGTTGCGAAGCTCATCCTCGGTGTACACCTTTGCGTCTTCCGTGGCGGAGGACGTCGGCGTCGGCGTGGGGCTGGGACTGGCGGAACCGCCGCCGCCTCCGGTGCAGCCGGCCAGGGCCAGCATTGCAGCAGTCATCAGTCCGAGTGCTGGAACTTTTCGCATGAGGACAACCCTTTCGAGATAGAAAGCATGCTTAGTGTTTCCAGCGTAAAGGGTCTGCGCCGGACTCGCACGTCACGGAGCGATAACTTTAGGGCCGTGTCCGGGTCAGGGGTGCAGGTCAAGGGGTGCCGCTGAGGCTGGACGCGGTGGACGGCGGATGCCGCCACGCGCCGCTGGCCTTCGCCTGGTGTCCCAGGTTCCTGGAGATGGCCCGGGCAGCAGCCCTCACCAGGGGCACCAGTTCATGGGCCGGTGTTACCGCATCCGGAACCACGATGGACAGCGCCGCAGCAACGTCGCCGTCCGCTCCGTGGATGGGCGCCGCTACGGACACCGTGCGGGAGGGATGGGTCCTGCGGACCACGGCGGCACCGGAGTGCTTGACTCCGGCGAGCGCCGCGCGCAGCTCCTTGGCCGGCAGGCTTCCGGACCCGGGCTCGGCGTCCCCAGGCCGCGCGAACACCTTCGCCTGCAGTTCCGGTCCGGCATGGGCAAGCAGCACCTGCCCGACGGCGGTCGTGCGCAGGGGCAGCCGGCCTCCTACGCGGTAGGCCACCTCGGTTGCGGTCCGGGACGAGAGCCTGTCGATGAGTACCGCGTCGCTGCCTTCGCGGACGGCGAGGAGCACATGGTGGCGGGTCACCTCGTACAGGTCCTCAAGGTACGGCAGCGCTATCTGCCTCACTCCGTGGCCACGGGGCGAGAGCGACGCAATCTCCCAGAGCCGGACACCCACCACATAGCGCCCATCCTCCAACTTTTCCAGGGCGCCCCACTCCGTCAGGTGCCTGGCCAGGCGAAGGGTGGTGGCAGGGGCGAGGCCGGCCAGGCGGGACAGCTCGGACAGGTTGAGTGCACGGCGCTGTTCCGTGAACTGCCCCAGCAGGCTGAGCGCCCGGACCACCACTGGCTGGCCGGCACCCTGGGGAACCACTCCGGCCACCCTGCCTGCTCCCGCCACAATGCCTCCACGCCCTTGATGTTCTCCTCCAAGCCTTCCGTTTGTGGCCCCCGCCACAAAGTGACTTTTCACTGAGTGAAAAGTACGATTTCGGAAGCTTGGGTTCGGGGACAGGCTGATGGACGTCCCGCCGGTGATCCTGTTGCCGCCCCTCCCCCGATTGGAATCAACGATGAACTCCAATGCCCCCAGGAAATCCCTGCTCGGAATTTTTGTCTTGTGCTGGCTTGGCCTGCTCGCCGACGGTTATGACCTCTACGTCTACGGCGCCACCCTTCCCGGCCTGATCGGCCAGCCGCCGTTCAACGTCACGCCTGCCGCCGCGGGCGCCGTAGGGTCCATCGCGCTGGTGGGAATGCTGCTCGGCTCCCTCATCGTCGGGACCCTGACGGACCGGCTGGGCCGGCGGCGGATCTTTGTCAGCGCCCTGGCCCTGTTTTCGCTGGCCATGCTGGCATGCGCCGCGGCGCCCACCTGGGAGTTGTTTGCGGTATTCCGCTTCATCGCCTGCTTCGGCGTGGGCGGCCTGCTTCCGACGGCGGTGGCGCTCACCAACGAGTTCGCCCCGCCGGGCAAAAAGTCCCTGGTCCTGGGCGCCGTCCTCACCGGGCCGGCGACAGGCACAGTAGTGGCTTCCCTGACCTCGCTGGCCCTGCTGGAATCGAGCGGCTTCCGCCCGGTCTACGCCATCGGCGCGGGCGGCCTGCTGCTGGTTCCGTTCGCCTGGTTCCTGCTGCCGGAGTCGCCGTCGTTCCTGCGGACCCAGCTCCGCACCGTGGAGGCAGACCGGATTGAAGCCATATACGGCCTTCCCCGCACGGCCGACGTGCCGGCAGCCGCCGTCCGCATCTCCCCCACCCGTGCACTGTTTGCCCAGGGCACCGCCCGCACCACCCTCCTGCTGTGGGCCATCACGGTACTGAGCCTGCTCACCATCTTCGGCGTCAGCACCTGGCTCCCGCAGATCATGCGGACGGCAGGGTTCGGCGTCGGCTCCTCCGTGTCTTTCCTGCTGGCCTACTCGGTGGGCGCCGTGGTGGGCACCGTCCTGGCCTCGGTTGCCAGCCAGAAATTCGGACCCCGGCCGCTGGTGATCGTTGGTTTCGCCAGTGCCGCCGCCGCCCTGCTCCTGATGTCCGTCAACCCGCCCGCCGCGGTGATGACGGTGCTCGCCGCCGTCGCAGGCTTTGGCGGGCTGGGCACGCAAAACATGATCAACGACTACATCGCCCAGTTCTACCCTGCGGCCACGCGCGCCACCGGGCTGGGCTGGGCGCTGGCGGTGGGACGCATCGGTGCCATCGCCGGGCCCTCGTACGGCGCACTGCTGGTGAGCTTCGGCGGTGGAGTGCCCGCGGCCGCCATGGCCTTTGCCGCACCGGCCGTGCTGGGCGCGGTGCTGATGCTGGCCCTCCGCACCAAGGCCGCCCGGCGCACAGCTCTGGACCGGGACGCCGAGCTGGTCGCCTGACCTCTCCCGCCCGGCCTGTAGCGGCCAAGCAAAGCCACTGCGGCCCCTCCTGTGGAATAATCCGAAGAAGTGGTCCTCACCGGACCGCTCCAGGATCAGGAGGGGCCCGCTTTGTCCGCCACATCAAGGAGCACCGCCGGGGCGGCCGGCCGGGCCATCAACAACTCGCAGGTCCCCAAGCACGAACAGCTGCGGCTGATCATCCTCAGGCTCGCCAAGGAAGAACTGGAGCCGGGCGCCAGGCTCCCCAGCGAGCGGACCCTCATGGATTCCTACGGCGTCAGCCGCATCACGGTACGGGCCGCCATCGGACGCTTGGTCAACGAGGGGCACCTGGTCCGGGTTCCGGCGAAGGGCACGTTCGTGGCGGACTCGCCGGTGCAGTCCACGCTGCACCTGGCCTCATTCACCCAGGAAATGGAGTCCATGGGGCACGTCCCCAGCACGGTGGTACTGGTGGCGGAAACCGGCACGGCCCCGGAGGACACCGCCGAGGCGCTCAGCCTGCTGCCGGGCTCCGAGGCCATCCACCTGAAGCGGCTGCGCCTGGCGGACGGCAGGCCGGTCAGCGTGGACGACGCCTGGTACAACCCGGAGCACGCCCGCGGCCTGCTGGACATCGACCTGACCGGCTCGGTGTACAAGGCCCTGGCGGCGCAGTTCGGCCACCAGATCGACCGGGCGCGGCAAAGCGTGCGGTCCGAGGGCGCCCCCGCCGACGTGGGGGCGCTCCTCGGAACCGGGACGGGGGCACCGGTACTGGCGTTTGACCGGGTTTCGTACTCAGGGTCCCTGGCCATTGAACATTCCCGCTCCTGGTACCGCTCGGACCGCTACTCGCTGAACATGGAAGTCCGGCTCTAAACGGACTTCCCGGCGAATGCCGGCCCAAGGCAGGCGTCAGTCCAACGAGAACAGGCGGGCACCCGCGGACACCGCGCCGGTTGCCGCCAGCGTTGCCGTGTCCGGCTTTGTATCGAGGACGACGACGGGACTCACCATCGAGTAACCGGCCGCCAGGGCGGCGGTAGGGTCCACATGCATCACGGGCTCGCCGGCGGCGACGGAATCTCCCTGGGCGATCAGCAGCTTGAAGCCTTCGCCCTTGAGCTTGACGGTGTCGATGCCTACATGGGTGAGCACTCCCCGCCCGGCTGGCTCCACCACCACAAAGGCGTGCGGCAGGAGCTTGACCACTTTTCCGGCAACCGGGGACACGACGTCGAACGCCTCGCCTGCCGGCGGCTCGACGGCCGCGCCGGAACCCACCATCTGGCCCGCGAAAACGGGATCCGGGACGTCGGACAAGGGAACCACGCTGCCGCTGATGGGCGCGTGGACAACCAGCGTTTCCGGCATCAGAGCAGGTCCTCGATGTCTTCGGCCAGGTTGTCCGCCTCCGGGCCCACAATGACCTGCACTGCAGTGCCGGCCGCAAGGACGCCGTGGGCTCCGGCGGCCTTCAGGGTGGCTTCGTTGACCAGCGACCCGTCCTTGACCTCGGTGCGGAGACGGGTAATGCAGGCCTCGACTTCCACGATGTTGGCGGCTCCGCCCAGGCCCTCAATGATCTTTTCTGCTTTGGACATGGCTGCCCTTTCTGACGGTGCCCCGGGGAGCACTGCTTCAGCACCAGGACCGGCGGCCCAAGTGCGACCAATTATGTGCCGGTTCATCGGAACTGTCAGCGGCTGCCCGGAAGATCTTCTCCCTTGACAGGCGCTCGTGGGATGAATCACACTGAGCTGGTCATAACCAGACAGTACCGGCTGGAACCGTTTCTCCACAAGCCCCCACCCGATCCCCGCAGAGGTGTAACCATGTCAACATCCGAGACCGCCGCCCTGGCTCCAGAGAAGAAGCCGAACAGGGCCTTCGCAACCCTCCAGCGTCTGGGCCGCTGCCTGATGCTGCCCATCGCCGTCCTCCCCGCAGCCGGCATCCTGCTGCGCATCGGCCAGGCCGACCTGCTGGGCGCCATACCGGGCTTCGAAGGCGGCTCTGCCGTCATCTCCGCGGCAGGCAATGCCGTGTTCACCTGGCTGCCGCTCATCTTCGCCGTCGGCATCGCCATCGGCTGGGCCAAGAAGGCCGACGGTTCCACCGCCCTGGCAGCAGTGGTGGGATACATGGTGATCGACGGCGTCTTCAAGGCCATGTCCCCGCTGGTCCTGGCCGGTCAGCTTGACCCCGCCGGCAAGCCCGCGATGATTAACTACGGCGTCCTGGCCGGCATTGTGGTGGGCCTGCTGTCCGCCATGCTTTGGCAGCGCTTCTACCGCACCAAACTGCCGGACTTCCTGGGCTTCTTCAGCGGCCGCCGCCTGGTGCCCATCCTGACGTCCGTCACCAGCCTGGTTGCCGGCGTCGTCCTTGCCCTGTTCTACCCGCTCTTCAACGCAGGCCTCTCGGCAGTGGGTGAAGCCGTCGCGGGCAACGCCGTGGCCGGTGGCGGCGTCTACGGTTTCGCCAACCGCATGCTCATCCCCGCAGGCCTGCACCACATCCTCAACTCCGCCGTCTGGTTCCTCATCGGCGACTACACGGACGCATCCGGCCAGCTGGTCCGCGGCGACCTCAACCGCTTCTTCGCCGGCGACCCCAGCGCGGGCATCTTCATGACCGGCTTCTTCCCCATCATGATGTTCGGCCTGCCCGCAGCAGCCCTTGCCATCTGGCGCCACGCCAAGCCCTCACAGAAGAAGATCGTGGGCGGCATCATGCTCTCCACCGCCCTCACCGCGTTCTTCACGGGCATCACCGAACCGCTGGAGTACTCCTTCATGTTTGTCGCCTTCCCGCTTTACATCGTCCACGCAGTCCTCACCGGCACCTCCATGGCACTGGTCAATGCCCTGGACATCCATCACGGCTTCACCTTCTCCGCCGGGTTGATCGACTTCGTCCTCAACTTCGGAAAATCAGAGAACGGCTGGCTGCTCATCCCCATCGGACTTGGCTATGCGGTGATCTACTACTTCCTCTTCTCCATCGTCATCAAACGCTGGAACCTGCGGACGCCCGGCCGTGAGGACGACGAAGTCAGCGTGGATACGGACGCCGCCAAGTAACGGCGCTCCGCTCCTCCCCCTACTGCACCTGCAACCGAAAGCAGCTTCACCGCATGGAAATCATCATCCTTCCCACCCCGGCCGACGTCGCCCGCACGGCCGCAGACGCCATCGAAGAGCAGGTCCGCAGCGGCCCGTCCGTCCTTGGACTGGCCACCGGGTCCACGCCCTTGGGCACCTACCAGGAACTCATCAAACGGCACCGGACCGGCGGCCTGAGCTTCGCGCAGGCGCAGGCGTTCCTCCTCGATGAATATGTGGGGCTGCCCAGCGCACACCCGCAGTCCTACCACTCCGTGATCCGGGACGAGTTCACGGCCAGCGTGGACTTTGGTGCGGACGCAGTGCACGGCCTGGACGGGATGGCGGCGGACCCCGAGGCCGAGGCGGAACAGTACGAGGCCCGGATTTCAGCGGCGGGAGGGGTTGACATCCAGATCCTGGGCATCGGGACCGACGGGCACGTGGGCTTCAACGAGCCCATGTCCTCGCTCGGCTCGCGCACCCGGATCAAGACGCTCACCCGTCAGACGCGCCAGGACAACGCGCGCTTCTTTGGCGACCCGGCGGACGTCCCGGACCACGTCCTGACGCAGGGGCTGGGCACCATCCGCGAAGCCCGGCACCTGCTGCTGCTGGCCATGGGGGAGGCAAAAGCGGAAGCCATCGCGGCCGCCGTCGAAGGCCCTGTTGCAGCCCTTTGCCCGGCTTCGGCGCTCCAGCTGCACCCGCACGTCTCTGTGCTGGTGGACGAGGCAGCGGCTTCCCGGCTGGCGCACCGGGACTACTACACGGACACTTTCGGCCGGAAGCCGGCGTGGCAGGGGCTCTGAGCATGGGACGCGGCGCACCCGTTACTGTCATCGGCCCGCCGCAGCTTGAACTTGCCGTGGAAAATGCCGACGGCGTACGGCTGGCTGCCGCCGTCGGCGCTGCCCGGGTGGAACTTTGCGCAGCCCTTGCCGAGACGGAGGGCATCACCCCCAGCATCGGCACGGTGGAGCAGGCGTGCCGTGCGGGCCTTCCCGTCCACGTCCTGGTACGGCCGCGCCCGGGCAACTTCAGCTATACGCGGGAGGAACTGGAGGTCATCGAGCGTGACGTGGCTGCGTCAATGGATGCCGGCGCCGCAGGGGTGGTGGTGGGCGTACTCGCAGCTGACGGCGGCCCGGACGCTCCGGCGATCCGCCGGATAGCCGAGGTGGCACGCCGGTACAAGCCCTCCGCAGAGGTCACGTTCCACCGCGCGTTCGATGCCGCGCTTGCTCTTGGATTCGACCCTGCGGATGCACTGGCCCGGTTGGAAACAGCAGGTGTGGACCGGGTGCTCACCAGCGGCGGCAGCCCGGACTGTGCGGCCGGCCTCAGCATGCTGGGCCGGCTGGTGGAGCTGGGACGGGCGCACGCGCCGGCGGTCCAGATCATGGCCGGCGGCGGGGTGACGCTTGAGCTGGTACCGTCGCTTCTCGAGACCGGCGTCCATGCCGTGCACACGTCCGCGCGGCCTCGCCTCGGCATCTCCGGTGCGGACCGGACGGCTGCCGCAGACCCCGCCCTTGCAGCCCGGATGGCGGCAGCACTGACAACGGGAGGCCGCTAGCGATGGGTAACCAACTGGTACTCCGTGGCCGCGTGGTCACCGGAAGCATGGACGTGGCCGATGGTGTTGTAGCGGTCGACGGCGGCCGCATCACCTACGCGGGTCCGGCGTCCGGCTTTGCGGGGCAAGGTTCCCCTGATTCAGCTGACCGGATTCTGTTGCCCGGCCTGGTGGACCTGCACTGCCACGGCGCGCTCGGCTCGGACTTCTCGGAGGGTTCCGTCGACGGTGCCCGGTCCGCGGCGCGCTACCTGCACAGCCGGGGCACCACCACACTGCTGGCCAGCCTGGTGACCGGGTCGCCTGAGGACTTGGTCCGGAACCTCACGGCGCTGCGGACTGTGGCAGATGAGGGCCTGATTGCCGGTTCCCATCTGGAGGGCCCCTTCCTCGCTTCGGGGCAGTGCGGCGCGCACGATCCCGCGTTGCTGCTTGAACCGGATCCGCGCCTGGTGGCCGAACTGCTGGACGCGGCCGGCGCCTCCCTGGCCTCCATGACTCTCGCGGCCGAACTTCCCGGGGCGTCCGGGCTGGCGGACCTCCTCGCAGCCCGCGGGATCATCCCCTCGCTGGGGCATACTGCCGCCGACAACAACGCTGCCGCCGATTTCCTGCAGCATGTGGCCGCCGGGCTCGCCGGTCCGGCGAATCCTACGGGGCGGCTCCGCCCGACGGTCACCCATCTGTTCAACGCCATGCCCAGCCTGCACCACCGTTCCCCCGGCCCGGTCTCGGCCAGCCTTAGTGCTGCCCGCGCCGGCAATGCCGTGGTGGAGCTGATTGCCGACGGTGTCCATCTTGCTCTGGAGACGGTCAAGCTGGTGTTCGACCTGGTGGGCGCAGAAAACATCGCCCTGGTCACGGATTCCATGGCCGCTACCGGCCTGCAGGACGGACAGTACCGGCTGGGTTCGCTGGCCGTGACGGTGGATCAGGGCGTGGCCAGGGTGGACAGCACCGGTGCCATCGCCGGTGGAACCTCCACACTGCTGGATGTTGTCCGCACCACCGTGGCTGCGGGTGTGCCGCTGCAGGATGCCGTGCTGGCGGCCAGCGGCGTTCCCGCCGAGGTCCTGGGACTGTCCTCGCAGGCAGGCGACCTGCGCGCGGGGATGCCGGCCGACGTCGTCGTGGTTGATGCGGACCTGAACCTGGCCGGTGTGCTGCGGCGGGGCGAGTGGGTGACCTCGCTGGAAGGGTCCGGGTAGACGACAGCTAATCCGCGCCCGGCAAGCAGACCTCCACAAGCCCGTCAGTGATGCGGGTTTCGAAGCGAGGCTGGCGTGAGGTGGCCGGCCCGGCCTGCACCTCACCGGTCCGCAGCGAGAAGGTGCTCCGGTGCCAGGGGCAGACGACACACTGTTCACCGCTATCACTGCCGGCCTCGGGTGCACCCTGCTTGAGTTTGCCCTCGTGCAGCGGCCCGGAGAGGTGGCTGCAGACGTCGGAGAGTACGTTGAGCGTGCCCCCCTCCCGGAAGACGAGCAGCGGCAATCCGGCAACATCGCGCTTGTGGAGCTTTCCATCGGGCAGTTCCTCAAGCCGCGCGAGGGGGTGCCAGCCGGACGGGAAGCGGTGCGGGATCTCCTCGCTGTGGTTCACTCCAGCGGCCTGCCGGTAGGTGAGGTGGCCACCCAGGAAGCCGCTGGCACTCACTGTGGCAAGCCCGAGATATGCCAGCACCTTCCCGCTGCCCTGGCTGCCGTGGGCGCGCTGCACCAGCGACGCAATGTAAAGGCTTGTTGCAGCGATGTTGGCGCCGGCGTGGATCAGTCCCACCCTCTGCTGCTGCGGGTGCAGTTGGGACCAGTCGGTAAATCCGGCCACGGCAGACGGTACAACGCTTACGGTCCCCACCCCGATCAACAGGGTGGCAGCTTTTTCATTGCCGGGAAGCGCGTCCAGGACTGCGGCCGAGATCCAGGCGCCAATGGGCACCTGGACGGCGAGCGGGTGAACGGGGTGGCCGATGGGCACGCCGTGGAGGATGTCCCGGGCCCACCGCGGGCGGATCACCTTCTTCACGGCTTTCCGGACGCTCTTGGCCAGCGGATCAAGCCATTCGGCGTCTTCGAGTCGGGTAACAAGCTCAAGTGCAGGCAGTGGCTTCATGTGTGTCCCCTTACCCCGTTAACCGGTGTCCAGTCGTTGCCCGCGACCTTAGCCGCTGGCGCACCCGGGCAACAGGGCTGTTCCAAAGCCGGGAGCGGAGGTCAGCGGAGCGGCGATCCCAGCACCCTGAACTGGTTGCCGCCCATCTCACCGGACAGCAGGGGCATGGCTTCGGCGATCGCTGCCCGCACGCTGTCCAGCTGCAGCGAAGCCCGATGCGCTTCCGGCGATTCCCACAGCTCGCACACAAAAACGGTGTCCGGCACATCGTCATTGATGCCCACTTCGTAGAGCAGGCAACCGGCTTCCTTCAGCCCGGGCATGGGCCGGAGCAGGATGGATACGACGGCGTCCCGCTGGCCGGGCTTGGTTCCGAGGCTTCCCACATTTGCAAAAGTCATACGGACAGTCTGCAGGACGGGTACGACAGAACGCCCTTTGAACAGGACCTGCGTGGCAGGACCGGGCAGCTGCGCCAGCTCTATTGCCGTTCGCGCTTGGTTCAGTAGCCGCCCCTCCCAACAGATGTCGCACCCCTGTGGTTGGATGGTGTTCTCTTTGGGGATGGAGGCTGACATGGAAGTCTGGACGGGGAACCCCTATCCGTTGGGTGCGACGTACGACGGCAGCGGCACGAACTTCGCGTTGTTCAGCGAGGCCGCGACCGCTGTTCACCTCTGCCTGTTCGACGAGGACGGCACTGAACAGCGCATCCGGCTGGAAGCCGTGGATGGCTTCGTGTGGCACTGCTACCTTCCCCATGTCCTGCCGGGCCAGCTGTACGGCTACCGTGTGGACGGCCCCTACAATCCGGCGGAGGGCCTCCGCTGCAACCCGAACAAACTGTTGATGGACCCCTATGCGAAGGCCATGAGCGGCGGCATTACGTGGGGCCAGCCCATGTTCTCCTACAACTTCGGCGATCCTTCGTCCTTCAACGCTGAAGACTCCGCATCCAGCACCATGCGGTCCGTGGTCATCAGCCCCTTTTTCGACTGGCAGCACGACCGCCCGCCGAAAATCCCCTACAACGACACTTTGATATATGAGGCACACGTCAAGGGCCTGACCATGACCCATCCGGAGGTGCCGGTAAAAGAACGCGGCACCTATGCGGGCATCGCGCACCCGGCGGTGATCGAGCACCTGCAGAAACTTGGCGTCACCGCCATCGAGCTGATGCCCGTTCACCAGTTCGTCCAGGACAGCGTGCTGCAGGACAAAGGCCTCAGCAACTACTGGGGCTACAACACCATCGGCTTCTTCGCCCCGCACGAAAGCTACAGTTCCAGCAGCAGGCCGGGGCAGCAGGTGCAGGAGTTCAAGGCAATGGTCCGCTCCCTGCACGCCGCTGGCATCGAGGTGATCCTCGACGTCGTCTACAACCACACTGCCGAGGGGAACCATCTGGGTCCCACCCTGTCTTTCAAGGGCATCGACAACGAGGCGTATTACCGGCTGGTGGACCACGACAAGCAGCACTACCTGGACTACACGGGCACCGGCAACACCATCAATGTCCGGCACCCGCACGCCCTCCAGCTGCTGATGGACTCGCTGCGGTACTGGGTGCTGGAGATGCATGTGGACGGTTTCCGCTTTGACCTCGCCTCGGCACTGGCACGGGAGTTTTATGAGGTGGACCGGCTGTCGAGCTTCTTCGACCTGGTCCAGCAGGACCCCGTGGTGTCGCAGGTGAAGCTGATCGCCGAGCCCTGGGACGTCGGCCCCGGCGGCTACCAGGTGGGCAACTTCCCGCCGCTGTGGACGGAATGGAACGGAAAGTACCGCGACGCCGTCCGCGACTTCTGGCGCGGCGCCCCCGCCACCCTGGGCGAGTTCGCGTCCCGGCTTGCCGGCTCCTCGGACCTCTACGAAAGTTCAGGCCGGCGGCCGGTGGCCTCCATCAACTTCGTCACCGCCCACGACGGCTTCACCCTGCGCGACCTGGTTTCCTACAACGCCAAGCACAACGAGGCCAACGGCGAAAACAACAACGACGGCGAGACCCACAACCGTTCCTGGAACTGCGGCGCCGAAGGCCCCACCACGGACCAGGGCATCCTGGCGCTGCGGGCACGGCAGCAGCGCAACCTGCTGGCCACGCTCCTCCTCTCCCAGGGAGTGCCCATGGTGCTCCACGGTGACGAACTCGGCCGCACGCAGCAGGGAAACAACAATGCCTACTGCCAGGACTCACCCCTGTCCTGGATCAACTGGGACACCGCGGACCAGCCCCTGACAGAGTTCCTCGCCGCCGTCACCACCCTCCGCAGGGAGCACCCAACCTTCCGCCGCAACAGGTTTTTCCAGGGCAGGCCCGTGCGGCGCAGCCTGGGGCAGCCCCTGCCGGACATCGTCTGGCTCAACACCGACGCGTCCGAGATGGTTCCCGAGGACTGGGGCAACCCCCTCGCCAGGGCCCTCGGAGTGTTCTACAACGGTGAGGCAGTGGGCAAGGACCACCGCGGCCGGGTCATCCACGACCACAACTTCCTGCTCTTCTGCAATTCCGGCGACGACCCCGTGGACTTCACCCTGCCCAGTGCCGAGTACTCGCCCGCCTGGGAGCAACTGATCGATACCGCGGGTGAACATGCGGACCAAGGTTTCCTTGAGGCCAACGGCACCGTGAAACTGGCCGGCAAGTCCCTGCTGGTCCTCCGGGCGTACGCCAAGCCACCGGAAAAACCGGACCACTCCGTGGCGGCCTCCCTTGCCCTGCTGGCAGCACCGGAAGCAGGAGGAGTGCGGACGTCCTGAGCGTCAGTCCGCGGCGTTGAGCGCGCCGGCCTGAACCACGACGGCGCCACTCGCCGTCGTGTCTCCGTTCAGCATCCAGCCCACCCGCTTGACCGTCCGCAGCATCACCACGCTCTCCACCAGCTCCATGCCCGGGACCTTTTGCTGCAGGGCGAGTTCTGCCGTCATCACGTCTGCGAGGGACTGCAGCCACATAATGATCACGAAGTTGGTGGGCCCCGTGGTGGAGGCACTCAGCCGGACGTTGCTGATGGTGCGGATGGCAGCAGCCGCTTCCTCATGCCGGCCTGCGGGGACGTTGGCGAACCACTGGCACGTGACCGGGTAGGAAGAGTAGCCCTGGGCAATTTCGCACCGGAACAACAGAATTCCGCTGGCCAGCACCCGGTTGAGCTGCCGCTGCACCGTAGCCGGGTGCCGCCCCAAATCCCGCGCGATCTCGGCCGCGGTTGCCCTGCCGTCCCGGGCCAGGAACGGCAGCAGGTCCAGGTGGCTTTCGGGGAGTTGCCCCGCCACAGCCTGTTTTCCGTCCGACGTGCCCGGCTGACCCAGCGTCCGCAGGGTCGCCAGCTGCGCCCGGCTCAAAATGTTGAGCCGCCACTCATCGGCGCTGGTGTGGAGCCGGGTGCACAGTGCCGTCTGGTACTTGGTGAGCCCTTCGATGGTTTTCAGCTGGGCAATCACCTTGGTGCTGAACTCCTCCAACGACCTGGTGATCACGGTCAGCATGAGGTCCCGGTTGCTCGCCGCCTCTTCCACGGTGATGATCTCCGGGATGGCGGCCAGCTGGGCAGTGACACGGTCCCGCAGGTTCATGTCGCAGTCCACGGCCACAAAGGCGAGCAGCATCTGTTGCGGATCACCTGCCAGATGCGCGGTCACCCAGGCCGCGCCGCCGGACTTCAGCCGTTCCCACCGTGCCGCCAGCGTGGTGGCATGGACGCCGAGGACCTTTGCGGCGTCGGCCCAGCCCAGCCTGGGAGAGGTTTGCAGGACCTGGATCAGGGCCAGGTCTTCCTCGCTCAATTCCACGCTTAGTCCTGCTCCTCTTCTGCACGAATCCTGCCTGCAGAAAGCAGAGCCTGCATAATTTCTGCGCTTTCGCGGATTGTGAACCACGCCACTTCACAATAGTCCACAAGCCGGAAAGCCAATGCCAAGGAGTTATTCGTGACGATTACCGCCGACGCCCGCGACCTGCAGGACGACCTCATCCGCCTGCGCCACGACCTGCACCGGCAGCCGGAAATCGGCCTGGAACTTCCCCGCACGCAGGAGCGTGTCCTGCAGGCCTTGGACGGCCTGCCCTTCGAGATCACGCTGGGCAAGGAAACGACGTCGGTCACCGCCGTGCTGCGCGGAGGCACCGGCTCAGCCGCGAATGAAAAAGGGAAGCAGCGGCCGGCGGTGCTCCTCCGTGCGGACATGGACGGCCTTCCCGTCCAGGAGAAGACCGGTGTTGACTACACGTCCAGGACCGACGGCGCCATGCACGCCTGCGGCCACGACCTGCACACGTCCATGCTCGCCGGAGCCGCCACCCTCCTGGCCGAGCAACGGCACCAGCTGGCGGGCGACGTCGTCCTGATGTTCCAGCCCGGCGAGGAAGGGTTCGACGGCGCCAGCTACATGCTCGGCGAAGGTGTCCTGGACGCAGCCGGAACCCGGGTCCAGGCTGCCTACGGCATGCACGTGTTCTCCTCGCTCGAGCCGCACGGCACCTTCTGCACCAAACCGGGCGTTATGCTCAGCGCGTCTGACGGACTCGAGGTCACCATCCTCGGCGCCGGGGGCCACGGTTCCGCCCCGCATGCGGCCAAAGATCCGGTGACAGTCGCCGCCGAGATGGTGACGGCCCTGCAGGTGATGGTCACCCGGCAGTTCAACATGTTCGATCCCGTGGTCCTGTCCGTGGGCGTACTCCACGCCGGCACAAAGCGGAACGTCATCCCCGAATCGGCCCGCATCGAGGCCACCGTCCGGACCTTCTCCGAGTCCTCGCGGCTGAAAATGATGGAGGCGGTCCCGCGCCTGCTCAAGGGCATTGCGGCTGCGCACGGGGTTGAGGTCCACGTGGACTACCAGCAGGAGTACCCCCTCACCATCACGGATGAGGACGAAACGCACACGGCGGAGAAGGTCATCTCCACGCTTTTCGGTGAAAGCCGCCTCTCACGCTGGGCCACCCCACTCAGCGGTTCCGAGGACTTCTCCCGCGTGCTGGCCGAGGTCCCCGGCACGTTTGTGGGCCTCAGCGCCGTTGCTCCGGGCGGCGACCCTGCCACCTCCCCTTTCAACCATTCCCCCTACGCCACGTTCGACGACGGCGTGCTGGCTGACGGAGCCGCGCTCTACGCCCAGCTCGCCATCTCGCGGCTTGCCGCACTTTCAACAGCGTCGTAACCACCGGCAGCAGCGCCGCTGCCCGGCATCCCCCTCGAAGCACCTTCGAACCGACCACCAGGAAGTCATCATGTCCATCACAGCGCACAAGCAGCAGGCTGGACGCACGTCCACCGCGAAGACCATCGTCGGAACAGGCATCGGCAACGCCGTTGAATGGTACGACTGGGCCATCTACGCCACCTTCACGCCGTTCATCGCCAGCCAGCTCTTCAGCAAGGCGGACCCCGCGTCGGCCGTCCTGTCCACCCTGGCGATCTTCGCCGTCGGCTTCGTGGCACGGCCCTTCGGCGGCTTCCTCTTTGGCTGGATCGGCGACCGGGTGGGCCGCAAGACATCCATGACGCTCGCCGTCGGCCTGGCATCGCTGGGCAGCCTCATGATCGGCATCGCACCCACATTCGCCAGCGTCGGCGCCTGGGCCTCGCTCATGCTGCTGGTGGCGCGGCTCGTCCAGGGCCTGGCGCACGGCGGTGAGCTGCCGTCATCCCAGACGTACCTTTCCGAGATGGCTCCGAAGGAGCACCGGGGATTCTGGGCGACGCTGATCTACACCTCGGGAACCGTGGGGATCCTGTTCGGCACGCTGCTGGGCGCAGTGCTGAACATGGCGCTGACCACCGAGGCAATGAACGAGTGGGGCTGGCGCATCCCGTTCCTGCTGGGCGCCGCGATGGGCCTCTACGCGCTGATCATGCGGTCGCGGCTGCATGAAACCGAGGCATTCGAGGGCGAAACCACCTCTCAGAAGCGGGCGCCCATCTGGCCGCAGATCGTCCGCCACCGCAAGCAGGCCCTGCAGGTCATCGGGCTGACGGTAGGCCTCACGGTCATCTACTACATCTGGGGCGTGGTGGCACCCAGCTACGCCACCACCGCGCTGAAGATCGACCGCGGCGAAGCTCTGTGGGCCGGCGTAATCGCCAATGTCGTGTTCATCGCCGCGCTGCCGGTGTGGGGCAAGCTCTCAGACCGGATTGGACGCAAGAAGGTGCTGTGGTCCGGCGCGATCGGCTCCGCGGTGATGCACTTCCCCATGACCTGGCTCCTGAAGGACTCGGCCTGGCAGCTGGCCGTAGGCATGTCCGTCATGCTGGTCTTCATCGCCGCGAGCGCCGCTATTGTCCCGGCCGTCTACGCCGAGCTGTTCCCCACGTCCATCCGCACCGTCGGCGTCGGCGTGCCGTACTCCATCTGTGTGGCCGCCTTCGGCGGGACCGCCCCGTACCTGCAGCAGTGGCTGGGGACGACCCTGGGCGCGCCACAGGTGTTCAACGTGTACGCGGTGGTGCTGCTGGCCATCAGCGCAGCGTTTGTCTTAACCATCCCTGAGACGAAGGGCAAGGACCTTACGCACTAGCTCCATCCCTCAGGCAGCGTCACCATTCGCTGCACACAGGAACGAGGCCAGAACCTTTGCCTCGGTGGGCGTCAGGAAGAGTTCAAAGGGCTTGAGCTGGCCAGCGACTTCGAGGGTGAGCCTGAAGCCCTCGGTCCCAACGCTGGGGCGGGCAAACCAGTTCTCCAGGATCTGCGGCATGTCCTGGCCTATCAGAATGGAGCACCCCTCCATGTCCCAAGGGGAGCCGGATTCGATCAGCGCCTGGTGTTCACCACAAATATGGGCCCGGTGATGAGTGGCAGCCGGGTGGCTTCCCGCAGTGAAGGCGGAGCCGGAGTTCGTACACCGAAGCACTGAACAAGTAACCATGCACCTGACGGTAGCGACTGGAGATTGGGGGAATCCTGTATGGTCCACTTGGAATTTCCTTGGAGCCGAACGGCACGGCGCCTACTCCTGCTGCAACTGGAAAACCAGAGGGTTTTTCCCCCTAAAATGCGGGGTTTAAAAGGGTAGGCGTGGCCCTAGCGCAGCGCCAAAATCCGGGTGCAGGATTGAACGTACCGGATCACAAACACTCAGATGGATCCGACGTTAAGCCCCCCGCCTCTGACGGGGCCGCTGATTAAAAATGGGACGGGCAGGCTGCGGCCGCCACGCTGATCAACCACGAGCTTGTTCAGCCGCGTCGGGCTCAACCTGTCCAAAAATGGTGAATCGCATCCTTACAGGAGCACAAAAATGTCCATCACTCCAACTATGAAAACCCGTTCAACCAGGGCAAAGATCGCCCTGGTTCCGGTCCTTTCATTCGGTCTGCTCGCGGGTGCCGCGGCTGTGGCCGCCCCGGCCGCAGCCCATGACGACCGCGACCGCGACCACCGACACGGCTGCAACGTCCAACCTTTGAAACCGACCGATGCCCGCGGCGATTGGGTGAACTTCCCGGTCAGCGTGAAATGCGATGACGGAAGAAAGGTCGTCCACATCCAGCAGAAGCGCTATGAAAAGGATCGCGGTCGCGACACAAGGCTGCACGATGGCCACTACGACGCATTCCACATCTATGTGCACCGCGCCGACCGCAAGGAGGTCAAAGACAGGTACGACCAGGTGAGCCGTAGGCTTGACCGCCGTGGCCCGGAAGAGGTTTACCACGAGATCAGGTTCGCTGTGGATAAAGGACATGGCCGGCTTGAGTGGTCCGGATGGGTCAAGAGCGACACATTGAGGGGCGTCAACTCGCATCACTAGTGAATAGAAGGACCCTCATACGGGAGCCAGGGGCACAAGCCCCTGGCTCCTTATTTGTGCCACGGTTCGTCTTTGTAATGCGGTTGGTCATTGGTTGGAGGACGCCCTGGAGTTGGAACGGCCCCTTGACTCGTGGCCCCACCCTTCCCTACACTTTTCATAAAGCAGAATCTAAATTCCACAAAGCGGAAACGGTCGAAGAGCCGGGGAAGCGCGGGAAGATAGATCAAAGCCCTCCCCGGAAGGACCTACGATGACGTACACAGTGAACTGCTCCATCCTCCTCACGGAGCTGCCCCTGCTTGAGCGCCCGGCAGCCGCCAAGGCAGCGGGTTTTGACGCTGTCGAGTTCTGGTGGCCGTTTGAGTCCTCCGTTCCCGCCGACGCCCAGGTCACGGAATTCGAGAACGCCATCAAGGACGCCGGTGTTCAGCTGACAGGCCTGAACTTCAACGCCGGCAACATGCCCGGCGGCGACCGCGGCCTGGTTTCCTGGAAGGGACGCTGCTCCGAATTCAAGGACAACATCGACGTCGTGGCCGGCATCGGCGAGCGCCTGGGCTGCAAGGCCTTCAACGCCCTCTACGGCAACCGGCAGGACGAATTCAGCCCCGAAGAGCAGGATGAGCTGGCCGCCAGGAACCTTGCAGCTGCAGCAGAAGGCGTCGCCCGCATCGGCGGCACCGTCCTCCTCGAACCCGTCAGCGGCGCATCCAAGTATCCGCTCCTCACCGCTGACGACGCACTCAAGGTCATCGCCCGCGTCAAGGCCGAGTCAGGCGCCACCAACGTCAAGCTCCTCGCCGACTTCTACCACCTGGCAGTCAACGGTGACGACGTCGAGTCCGTCATCGAAAACCACGCCAAGGACTTCGGCCACATCCAGATCGCCGACAACCCCGGCCGCGGCGCACCCTGCACCGGAGAGCTTCCCCTCGGCGAGTGGATCGCCCGCAGCCGCGAACTCGGCTACGACGGCTACATCGGCCTCGAATACAAGGAACCGCAGGAAACGGCCTTCAGCTGGGCAATCCGCCAGCGCGTCAGCCAGTAATCCCCACCCCGCCCAACTGAGTAGCAGTAGATGTCGTTTAGAGCCCTCAAAACGACATCTACTGCGACCTAGTTGGGTAACCCCACACAGACTTCAGAAAAGAGAACCATCATGAGCAACGTTGCAGTCATCGGACTCGGAATCATGGGACTGCCCATGGCCATCAACCTGGTCAAGGCCGGCCACACCGTCACCGGCTTCAACCGCAGCCAGGACAAGATCGACAAGCTGGTCTCCGAAGGCGGCAAGGGCGCCACGAGCATCGCCGACGCCGTGAAGGATGCCGACGTCGTCATCACCATGGTCCCGGACTCCCCCGACGTTGAGGGCGTCGTCACCGGCAAGGAAGGCGTCTTCGCCAACGCCAAGAAAGGCACGCTCTGGATCGACGCCTCCAGCATCCGCCCCGACGTCGCCAAGCGCCTCTCCGACGAGGCCCGCGAAGCCGGCATCCGTCCCCTCGACGCACCGGTCTCCGGCGGCGAACAGGGCGCCATCGACGCCGTCCTCTCCATCATGGTGGGCGGCGACAAGGAAGACTTCGATGCAGCGTCGGACGTCCTCAACGCCGTCGGCAAGACCATCGTCCACGTCGGCCCCTCCGGCTCCGGCCAGACCGTCAAGGCAGCCAACCAGTTGATCGTCGCCGTCAACATCCAGGTCCTCGGCGAAGCCATCGCCTTCCTCGAGGCCTACGGCGTGGACACCGACGCCGCACTTAAGGTCCTCGGCGGCGGCCTGGCCGGTTCCAAGGTTTTGGACCAGAAGGGCCAGAAGATGCTGGACCGCAACTTCGACCCCGGCTTCCGCCTCGCCCTCCACCACAAGGACCTGGGCATCGTCACCTCCGCCGCCCGCGAAGCCAACGTCGCCGTCCCCCTCGGCGCCGTCGTCGCACAGCTCGTCGCCGCCACCGTCAACCAGGGCGACGGCGCACTGGACCACTCCGGACTCTTCAAGCAGGTCCTGCAGCTCTCCGGCCGCGAGTAACCGGTGATTGAGCCTGTCGAAATCCAGGTTTCGACAAGCTCAACCACCAGCGCCCCCTCCCAAAACGGGGCACATTGACACGGACACGCCGGCCGCCGTCGTAAATTACGACGCCGACTCCCCCAAACTGCCCCGCGACGGCTCGCCGGGCTACTTCAGCACACCCAAAAACAGGTTTCAGCAGGCTCAACCACCGGGCCCAACCAAAAGCTTCCAAGGAGCACACCATGAGCAAGATGCGTACCGTTGATGCAGCGGTTGCCATCCTGGAAAAGGAAGGCGCCATCGAGGCGTTCGGCCTGCCAGGCGCGGCAATCAACCCCTTCTACTCCGCGATGCGGGAACACGGCGGCATCCGCCACACCCTGGCCCGCCACGTTGAAGGCGCCAGCCACATGGCCGACGGCTTCAGCCGCGCCAAGGACGGCAACATCGGCATCTGCATCGGCACCTCCGGCCCCGCCGGCACCGACATGATCACCGGCCTCTACGCCGCCTGGGCAGATTCCATCCCCATGCTCTGCATCACCGGCCAGGCCCCGGTTGCCAAGCTGCACAAGGAAGACTTCCAGGCCGTGGACATCGAGTCCATCGCCAAGCCCGTCACCAAGATGGCCATGACCATCCTGGAGCCCGGCCAGGTTCCCGGCGCCTTCCAGAAGGCCTTCCAGCTGATGCGCTCCGGCCGCCCCGGTCCGGTGCTGCTGGACCTGCCCATCGACGTGCAGCTGGCCGAGATCGAATTCGACATCGACACCTACGAGCCGCTGCCCATCGAAAAGCCCAAGGCCTCCCGCAAGCAGCTGGAAAAGACCCTGGACATGCTGACCGCAGCCAGCCACCCGCTGATCGTGGCCGGCGGCGGCATCATCAACGCCGGCGCGTCCGCACAGCTGGTGGAACTGGCCGAGATCCTCAACGTTCCGGTGATTCCCACGCTGATGGGCTGGGGCACCATCCCGGACGACCACCAGCTCATGGCCGGCATGGTGGGCCTGCAGACATCGCACCGTTACGGCAACGAGAACTACCTGCAGAGCGACTTCGTGATCGGCATCGGCAACCGCTGGGCCAACCGCCACACCGGCGGCCTGGAGACCTACACGGCAGGCCGGAAGTTCGTGCACATTGACATCGAGCCCACACAGATCGGCCGCGTGTTCTCGCCGGACCTGGGCATCGCGTCCGACGCCGGTGCGGCGCTGGCCGGGCTGGTTGAGCTCGCCAGGGAGCGCAAGGCGGCAGGGTCCCTGCCGGACTACAGCGCCTGGGTTGCCGAATGCCAGGACCGCAAGGCCTCCCTGCACCGCAAGACCCACTTCGAGAACATCCCCATCAAGCCGCAGCGCGTGTACGAGGAGATGAACAAGTCCTTCGGCCGTGACACCATCTACGTGTCCACCATCGGCCTGTCCCAGATCGCCGGCGCGCAGATGCTGCACGTGTTCGGCCCGCGCAAGTGGATCAACGCCGGCCAGGCCGGCCCCCTGGGCTGGACCGCCCCGGCAGCTCTCGGCGTTGTGCGCGGCAAGCCGGACGAGACCGTTGTTGCCCTCTCCGGTGACTACGACTTCCAGTTCATGATCGAGGAACTGGCCGTGGGTGCCCAGTTCAACCTGCCGTACATCCACGTGGTGGTGAACAACTCCTACCTGGGCCTGATCCGCCAGTCGCAGCGCGGCTTCAAGATGGAGCAGAACGTGTCCCTGGCGTTCGAAAACGTCAACAGCGCGGACTTGTCCGAAACCGCACGCGGGTACGGCGTGGACCACCTGAAGGTGGCCGAGGGCCTGGGCTGCAAGGCCGTGCGCGTGGAGGACCCCAACGACCTCGCTGCCGCGTTCGACAAGGCCAAGGCACTGATGGGCGAGTTCCAGGTTCCCGTGGTGGTTGAAGTGATCCTGGAAAAGATCACCAACATCTCCATGGGTGTGGAAATCAACGCCGTGAACGAGTTCGAGGAGCTGGCCGAGACCGCCGCCGACTCCCCCACCGCCATCCTGGCCCTGCAGGCCTAGACCAGAAAAGACAGCACTGCCATGCGCATCGTCATCGCCCCGGACAAGTTCAAGGGATCGCTCTCCGCCCCGGACGTCTGCACGCACCTGGAAAAGGGACTGCAGCGTGGCGCCGGCGGCAACCTTGACGTCGTCCGGATTCCGGTGGCCGACGGCGGCGAGGGCACCCTCGACGCCGCCGTCGGCTCCGGCTTCACCCGCCGCACGGCAACGGTGGGCGGCCCCACCGGCCAGCCGGTGCGCGCGGACTTCGCCGTCCGGGACCACGAGGCCGTCATCGAGATGGCCACCGCCTCCGGGCTGGCGCTGGTGCCCCAGGTGGCCCGCGGCGGAAAGCCAACGTCCGCGGATGCCACGACGGCCAGCAGCCTGGGCACCGGCCAGCTGATCCGCGCTGCCCTGGACACCGGCTGCCGCCGGATCGTGTTGGGGGTGGGCGGCAGTGCCAATACCGACGGCGGTGCGGGGCTCCTGCAGGGACTCGGCGCACGGTTCCTGGACGCAAGGAACAACGAACTGCCGCCCGGCGGTGCTGCGCTGGCAAACCTGCACAGCATCGACTTCACCCACTTTGAACCCCGTCTGGTGGACACACGCTTTGTGCTGGCGTCCGACGTCGACAATCCCCTGCTGGGCGCCCAGGGCGCCGCGGCGGTTTTCGGCCCGCAGAAGGGCGCCACACAACAGGACGTCGACATGCTCGACGCCGCCCTGGCCAGGTTTGTCGAAGTCCTGGCCAGGGAAATCGGATTCCGCGCCGTCAAGGCAGCGGAGGCTCCCGGTGCCGGGGCGGCCGGCGGGGTTGGCTTCGCAGCCATCGCCGCCCTGGCCGCCACCCGGCGCCCGGGAATCGACGTCGTCCTCGGATTCACGGGACTCGCCGAACGCCTGGCCGGAGCCGACCTGGTGATTACCGGGGAAGGCAGCCTGGACGAGCAGAGCCTGCTGGGCAAGACTCCCATGGGTGTGGCCCGGGCAGCCGCCGCGCAGGGCGTTCCGGTCATCGCCGTCTGCGGCCGCACCACGCTGGCGGAAGAGCAGGCAGTCGCCGCCGGGTTCGAGGAGATTTACGCTTTGACAGAGCTCGAAAGCAATGTAGACAGGTGCATAGCAGAGGCCGGACAGCTTCTGGAGCAGCTGGGCACCCAGATCAGCGGGAGGTTGGCGGCCGAACGGCCCGCCCGCACCGCAAGTACCAAGGAGGACCTCCATGTCTGAAGACCGTTACGACCTGGTCATCCGGGGCCGGCGCATCATGACCACCGCCGGAATCGCCCCGCGCGAGGTGGGCGTCCGCGGTGGCAAGATCGTTGCGCTCGAGCCGCTGGGCAACGGCCTGGCCGGCACCGAAATCATCGAACTCGCCGACGACGAAACCCTGCTTCCCGGCCTGGTGGACACCCACGTCCACGTCAACGAGCCCGGCCGCACCGAGTGGGAGGGCTTCGCCTCCGCCACCCGCGCCGCCGCAGCCGGCGGCGTCACCACCATTATCGACATGCCGCTGAACTCCGTGCCGCCCACCACCACGGTGGAGAACCTCAAACTCAAGCGTGAGGTGGCTGAGGACCAGGCGTTCATCGACGTCGGGTTCTGGGGCGGCGCCATCCCCGGCAACAAGGCGGACCTGCGCCCCCTGCACGACGACGGCGTGTTCGGCTTCAAGTGCTTCCTCCTGCACTCGGGCGTGGACGAGTTCCCGCACCTGGACGCGGACGAGATGGAGGAGGACATGGCCGAGCTGAAGTCCTTCGATTCCCTCATGATCGTCCACGCCGAGGACTCACACGCCATCGACCGCGCACCCCACCCCGGCGGCGACCACTACTCCACGTTCCTGGCCTCCCGCCCGCGCGGCGCCGAGAACAAGGCCATCGCCGAGGTCATCGAACGGGCCCGCTGGACCGGTGCGCGTGCGCACATCCTGCACCTGTCGTCGTCGGACGCGCTGCCCATGATCGCCTCCGCAAAGCGCGACGGCGTCAAGCTCACCGTGGAGACGTGCCCGCACTACCTGACGCTGATGGCCGAGGAAATCCCCGACGGCGCCACCGCGTACAAGTGCTGCCCGCCCATCCGCGAGGCCTCCAACCGGGAGCTGCTGTGGCAGGGCCTGCAGGACGGCACCATCGACTGCATCGTTTCGGACCACTCCCCCTCCACCCTGGACCTGAAGGACCTGGAAAACGGTGACTTCGCCGTGGCCTGGGGCGGGGTCTCCTCGCTGCAGCTGGGCCTGTCCCTGATCTGGAGTGAAGCCCGGCACCGCGGCATCCCGCTGGAGCAGGTTGTCAGCTGGATGGCGGAAAAGCCCGCCAACCTGGCCCGGCTCACCAACAAGGGCCAGCTGGCGCTGGGCTACGACGCCGACTTCGCGGTGTTCGCACCGGATGAGGCCTTCGTGGTGGACGTCTCCAAGCTTAAGCACAAGAACCCCATCACCCCGTACGACGGCAAGGCCCTCTCCGGAGTGGTCCGCAAGACGTTCCTGCGCGGCGCCGTGGTGGACGGCCAGACCCCCACGGGCAAGCTGATCCGCCGCGGCGGAGTGTAAGGACGCGCCATGGCAGTGGAAGTCCACCATCCGCGGACGGCTTACCGTCCGCGGATGGCACAGCCCAAAGCTGCCGCCCGCGGCCTCGCCGTGTGGGTGGTTCCGGAGGAGGGCACCAGCCCGGAACTCCTCGCCCGCGCCGCCCAACTGGTCCTTGCCAGGGCCCTGCAGACTGCTCCGGAGGCGGAAGTCCATTGGCCTGCTGCCGGAGCTCCCACGTCCGGGGTCTCCGCCTCGGCGGAAGGAGCCGCAGACGACTCCTCTCAGCCTTCCTCCGCAGCGGAGAACCCCGGCGGCGCCTCTCCTGGACAAACGGACGACGACGGCGGCACCCGGCTGCCGCCGTCGGCCGGCCCCGTCAGCCGCATGGCCGTGGACCTGGCCGCCGATACCGTCCTCCTGGACGGCAGGCCGGTGCCGCTCACCGGCGTCGAATTCAAGGTGCTCCGCTACCTGGTGACGCACCTGTCCCGCACCGTGGGCCGGGAGGAGCTGCAGGAGTTCCTGGACTCGTTCGAAACCCCCGGCGCCTCGGCTCGATCCATTGATGTTTACGTGGGCCGGATCCGCCGGAAACTGGGTAATGCGCGCCATGCTGTAGCCACTGTCCGCGGCGGCGGATACCAGTTTGTGCCGGGAAAATCGGCAACAGTTCGCGGCCCGGCGGAATACTGCATATGACGCCGGAGTTGTATGACTGAGCGGGAAGCCGCTTCACTTGATGTCTTGCCAGTAATGACAAACCCTTCCAAAGGAACGCCATGAGCCACACCCTGACCACCAAGCTTCAGCCCGGAACCCAGGCCCCTGACTTCACCCTCCAGGACGCCCAGGGCCGCCAGACTGCCTTGGCCGACTACCGTGGCAAAAATGTCATCGTGTACTTCTACCCCAAGGCCGCCACCCCCGGCTGCACCACCGAGGCCTGCGACTTCCGCGACAGCCTGGCCTCCCTGCAGGGCAAGGGCTACGAGGTCATCGGCATCTCCCCGGATGCCCCGGAGGCCCTGGCCGGCTTCACCGGCGACTTCTCCCTGACCTTCCCGCTGCTCTCCGACGAGGACCACGCGGTTGCCCTGGCCTACGGCGCCTGGGGCGAGAAGCTGGTCAACGGCGAGATCGTCGAGGGCATCGTCCGCTCCACCGTGGTGGTGGACCCGGACGGCAACGTCACCCTGGCCCAGTACCAGGTCCAGGCCGACGGACACGTCGCAGCGCTGAAGGAAGCCCTGGGAATCTAACCTCCCTGCCCTTCCCACCAGGACGCTCCATCACGTCCTGCGTGTTTTTTCAGGACGCTCCATCACGTCCTGCGTGTTTTCCCCTAACGCCCCTGCAGATCCTGCGGGGGCGTTAGGCGCTTTCCGGGTAAAGCCGGGCCGCAGGCAGATGCCGCCGGGCAGAATGGCCGTATAGCCGCTTTACGAGGAGGACCCGGATGGCAAGGAAAGAACTGGACCGCAGCGGGTTAGTCCTGGAGTTCGAGGACACGTTTGAAGGACCGGACCTGGACAGCAGCAAGTGGATCCCGCGCTACCTCCCGCAGTGGAGCAACTCCGAAAGCGCCCGCGCAAGGTACCGTTTCACCTCCGACGGGCTGGTGTTGATGATCGAGGAGGACCAGGCTCCGTGGTCCCCTGAACACAACGGGGGACTGCGGGTTTCCAACCTCCAGACAGGCGTTTTTTCCGGGCCGCTGGGAAGCACCGAAGGCCAGCACCACTTCACCCCCGGCCTCAGGGTCACCGAGGCCCAGGCAGAGCAGCGGCTGTACATCCCGCACTACGGGCTAATCGAGGCCCGCGTTGCCGCCATCGCCGACCCCGCCTGCCTGGTTGCCCTGTGGATGATCGGCTTCGAAGACATCCCGGAACACTCCGCCGAAATCTGCATCTTCGAGATCTTCGGCTCCGACATCGGTGCCGGCACCGCGAAGATCGGCATGGGAGTGCATCCCTTCGGGGACCCCCGCATCCAGGACGATTTCCGGAAAATAGAACTGGCCGCGGACGTGACCGAATTCCATACCTACAGCGCCGACTGGACGCCGGACGGTGTCGATTTCTATGTCGATGACCGGTTTGTGGCCGCGGTGGAACAGTCGCCGGACTATCCAATGCAGCTCATGCTCAACGTCTACGAGTTTGAAGGCGCATCCCCGTCGGCGTCCACGTATCCCAAGGAGTTCCTGGTGGACTGGGTCCGCGGTTACCGTCGCGAACCGAATCCCGTTGCCGCTTCCACAGCCGAATGACAGGATGGCCGCATGGTCATCGAGGTCCGTCCGGCCACCAGTTTCGAGGACGTCCGCGCGATCGTCGGGCCCAAACGGCCCGACGCGAACGTCTGCTGGTGCCTGAGCTACCGCATCCCGTCCAAGCAGAACCAGGCGCTGCACGGAACGGAGCGCGGGGAGCTGGTGAAGCAGTTGGTGGCGGAGGATCCGCCACCGGGTGTGTTGGCGTACGACGGCGGCGAGCCAGTGGGGTGGGCCGCGGTCCACCCCCGCGCGGACACAAGTTTCGCCGCGAACCGCCGCATCCCGCACGTGGATGACCTGGATGTGTGGTGTGTGTGGTGCATCCGTGTCCGCCCGGGGCACCGCGGCAACGGCATTTCGCACGCATTATTGGCAGGCGCAGTGGAGCTGGCTCGCACGTACCGGGCACCCGCCGTCGAAGGCTATCCCGTGGACAACGGCGGGAAGAAAGTGGACCTCACCATGGCCTATGTGGGCACACGCAAACTCTTCGAGGACGCAGGCTTCACCAAGGCCGCGGGCACGGACTCGGTGCTGAACGGCTTTCCGCGGGTGCTGATGCGGCTTTCGCTGCTGTGAGACGGCGTCCGGGCCGGCCGCAGGTGCAGCCGGCCCGGACGGACCATCCAGTGCCTTGGGGGTCAGCCCAGGTCGAAGCGGTCCAGCTCCATAACCTTCACCCAGGCCGCCACGAAGTCGTTAACGAACTTCTCCCCGCCGTCCTCGCTCGCGTAGACCTCTGCGATCGCCCGGAGCTGCGAGTTGGACCCGAAGACCAGGTCCACCGGGGTGGCCGTCCACTTCAGCTCGCCGGTGGAGACGTCGGTGATCTCGTAAACGTTCTCCTCGCCTTCCGAGGCCTTCCACTTGGTCCCCGGCGAGAGCAGGTTGACGAAGAAGTCGTTCGTCAGGACCTGCGGCCGGTCGGTGAGGACGCCATGGCTGGAACCGCCCACGTTGGTGCCGAGGGCACGCATGCCGCCGACCAGCACCGTCATTTCCGGTGCCGACAGGTCCAGCATGAACGCCTTGTCCAGCAGGAGGGTTTCCGGCTGGAGCTTCTCGCCCTGGCGCACGTAGTTCCGGAACCCGTCCGCGCGCGGCTTCAGGTACTGGAACTGCTCGACGTCGGTCTGGTCCTGGGAGGCGTCCGTGCGGCCGGGCCGGAACGGCACGGTGACCTCAAACCCGGCGTCCCTCGCCGCCTTCTCCACCGCTGCGCAGCCGCCGAGCACAATAAGGTCCGCCAGCGAAACCTTCTTGCCCCCGGCCTGGCCAGAGTTGAACTCCTGCTGCACCGCCTCGATCTTCTGCAGCGTGGTGGCCAGCTGCTCCGGTTCGTTGACTTCCCAGCCGCGCTGGGGTTCCAGCCGGATCCGGGCACCGTTGGCGCCGCCGCGCTTGTCGGTCTTGCGGAAGGTGGAGGCCGCGGCCCACGCCGTGCCGGCGAGCTGCGGGACGGTCAGGCCGGAGTCCAGGAGCCGTGCCTTGAGCGAGGCGATGTCCTCCTCGCCGACCAGCTCGTGGTCAACGTTCGGGACCGGGTCCTGCCAGAGCTGGGCCTCCGGGACCCACGGTCCGAGCATGTGCGGGCCGACGGGTCCCATGTCACGGTGCAGCAGCTTGTACCAGGCCTTGGCGAAGGCGAGCTGGAACTCGTCGGGGTTCTTCAGGAAGCGCCGCCCGATTTCCTCGTAGACCGGGTCGAAGCGCAGCGACAGGTCGGTGGTCAGCATGGTGGGCCGGTGCTTTTTCGCGGGGTCGTGCGCGTCCGGGATGATCTCGGGGGCATCCTTGGCCACCCACTGGTGGGCCCCTGCCGGGCTCTTGACCAGTTCCCACTCGTACTCGAACAGGATCTCCAGGAAGCGGTTGCTCCACTGGGTGGGCCGGTCCGTCCAGGTGACCTCAAGGCCGGAGGTGATCGTATCGCCGCCCTTTCCGCTGCCGTAGGTGCTGAGCCAGCCCAGCCCCTGCGTCTCGAGGTTCGCGGCCTCCGGCTCGGGACCTACGTGCGCGTCGGCGTCAGCGGCGCCGTGGGTCTTGCCGAACGTGTGTCCACCGGCGATCAGCGCGAAGGTCTCTTCGTCGTTCATCGCCATCCGCTTGAACGTCTCGCGGATAAACGCTGCGGCGAGCTTGGGATCCGGGTTGCCCATCGGCCCCTCGGGGTTGACGTAGATCAGGCCCATCTCGGTGGAGCCCACGTCCTCCGCCATCTGGCCTTCGCCGATGTAGCGTTCGTCGCCGAGCCAGGTGTCCTCCGGGCCCCAGAAGATTTCCTCGGGCTCCCACACGTCCTCGCGGCCGAAGGCGAAGCCGAAGGTCTTGAAACCCATGGACTCGAGGGCCACGTTGCCCGCGAGGACCAGAAGGTCTGCCCAGGAGAGCTTTTGGCCGTACTTCTGCTTCACCGGCCACAGGAGCCGGCGGGCTTTGTCCAGGTTGGCGTTGTCCGGCCAGCTGTTGAGCGGCGCGAACCGCTGGCTGCCGTCCCCGGCACCGCCGCGGCCGTCGTGGACGCGGTAGGTGCCGGCTGCATGCCAGCTCAGCCGGATCATCAGGCCGCCGTAGTGGCCGAAGTCCGCGGGCCACCAGTCCTGGGAGGTGGTCAGGACCTGGGTGATGTCCTGCTTGAGTGCCTCGACGTCGAGCTTCCGGAATTCCTCGCGGTAGCTGAAAGTGGGGCCGAGCGGGTTGCCGGCCGGGTTGTGCGCGTGGAGCACGGAGAGGTCGAGCTGGTTCGGCCACCAGTCGGCGACGGTGCGCGGCCGGTGAGCCTTGGGTTGCGGCGAATCGATGGCGGGATTTTCGCTCTCGCTGCCGTGCGAGGTCACGCTGTCATGGGCAACCGGGCAGCCACCCTCAACCTTGCTGTCCAAGCCCTGGGCGCTTCCCGGGGTAGGGACCGGGGGGTGGTCCTGACGATCGGTCATGTGCTTCCTTCCATATGGCCGAGGCCGTGGTCGGACTCGGGCAGCCGGTTCAACCCTCCTATTTGACCATGAGCGGAAGCCACAGCGAGAGTCCAGTTGGGCATGGAAAACGATCGCTTGCCCGGTGCACTGCCAGGACCAGGAATCACGGGGAGGGGGTCAGGGTTTCTTCCACCATTTGCCGGGCCAGTCTTCGTCGATCGCCCATAACGCCAGGAGCAGCGCGTCAACTGTCATAAGGCCGGCAATAAGGTACGCCCAACCTGTCCACCAACCCATGGCAATCTCCTGACTGTATCCCCCAGCCACTCGATTGCTCCTAAGTGTGGCACTTAAAGCGCCGGTACGGAACGGCCCCCGGCCGCAGTCCTGAAAAGTGCCTCAAGCCGGTAATGCGCCTCGGTTTCCAGCTTCAGGCGGCGGGTCAGCTTCTCCACCTGCTGGGACATCTCCGCCCCCACCGGGAGCCGGTCCCCGGGCCAGTTCCAGACGTCCCGGGATTCAGCCAGCGCCTCGGCCAGTGCGTGGGCGGCGGCCCGGACCTTCCGGGAGTGCAGGTAGACGCGCAGCAGCGCTTTGGCCTTGCCCGCGCCGGCCGCCAGTACATCCCGCACTATGAAGTCGAGTCCGACGGCGGGCTTCGCGGCGGCATCCACCACGGACACTTCGGGCGCGGCCCCGTCCCCTGCGGACGCATCCGGCCTCGCAGCGGCAAGCGCCACTTTGTGGTTCCTGAAATTGTGGTGTGCCATAGCGCTTTGCCTTCCCCAAGCCGTCCAGCCCGCGGGCGGGTCGCCTTTGACCCGCCCGCGGAGACTGCTGCCTGGCTACGAGTCTCCCGGCCCTTGCTCAATGTCCGGGCAAGTGCATCCCAAGATTTGCGCAAGATCCGGCAGTGTTCCCGGCACCCGGGGCGAACCCGCGAATAGGGCGCTGCCGGCACATACGAAGGCTGCTTCGCACTTTGTACGCGTGTGACATGCCGCGGGCCGGTTAATACTGTAGAAAGTAGGAATGGTCTCTCCCTCCGAACTCCGCCGCGCCGTCGTGATCGAGGACGATCCGGACATCCGGGGGCTGCTGGTCCGTGTCCTGACGAAGCAGGGTTTCGAGGTCACCTACGCGGATGCGGGCCTGGTGGGAGTGGAGGAAGTCCGCCGCAGCCAGCCGGACCTGGTGACTCTGGACCTGAACCTGCCGGATCTGGACGGCCTGGAAGTGTGCAAGCTGCTCCGCGAGTTTTCGGATGCCTTTATCGTGATGCTGACCGCCCGCGCCGATGAGCTGGACAAGCTCACCGGCCTGGATAACGGCGCGGACGAATACATCAGCAAGCCGTTCAGCCCGCGCGAACTCCAGTCCCGGATCAACGCCCTGTTCCGCCGCCGGCCCTCCGCCGCGGCGGACTCCGCGGCCCGCAGTGAGCTGGAGCGCGCCACCGAAGTCCAGCAGAGCCTGCTGCCCAAGGAAGACATCCGCGTGGAAGGCTACGACGTTGCCGGCGTTTTCCGCCCGTCCCGCAGCGTGGGCGGCGACTTCTACGACTGGTACCAGACCCCGGAGGGACTCCACCTCACCTTTGCTGACGCCATGGGCAAGGGCATGGGTGCTGCGCTGATCGCCGCCACGGTCCGGGCCGTCATGCGGTCCACCGTGCACCGTCCGGACCTTGACGGGGCCTTCGCCTCCGCCAGCAAGGCCATCGCCACGGACCTCGATTCATCCAACTCCTTCGTGACGCTGTTCCACGCCCGCCTCGACGCCGCGTCCGGGAACGTCAGCTATGTCGACGCCGGACACGGGCTTGCGCTGCACGTCCAGTCCGGCGGGACCGCCTACCGCCTCCCCTCCGGCGGCCCGCCCGTCGGCGCCTGGGCAGGAACGCAGTGGCCGCAATCCGGGCTGGAACTTGCTCCCGGGGACTCCCTGGTGGTGGTCAGCGACGGCGTGCTGGACGTCTTCGACTCCGTGGAAGACGTCACCGCGGCTGTCCAGCAGGCAACGCAGGGCAACGGCTCCGCGCAGGCAGCCAGCAGTGCCATCATGGCTCTTGCCCCGGCCGAGACCGCCGAGGACGATGTTACGGTGGTGGTGGTCCGCCGGCTGCCGCAGGAGGTGGCTGCATGACCCGCTTCTGGACGCGGCTGGTGGTGGTGCTGACCGTCCTCACCGGCCTTAACTACATTGCCTGGCGCTGGGCGGCCTCCCTGAACTGGGATGCGTGGTGGATCGCGCTGCCGCTGGTGATCGCCGAAACCTACAGCCTCATCGACGTGATGCTCTTCGGCATGACGGTCTGGAAACTGAAGATCCGCAAGGGCGCTCCGCCGCCTCCCGCGGACGCCACCGTGGACGTCTTCATCACCACCTACAACGAAGACCTGGACATGGTGATGACCACCGCGCTGGCTGCCCAGAAGATCCGGCACCCGCACAGCACCTGGATCCTGGACGACGGCGCCCGCCCCGAGCTCAAGGCCCTCGCCGAGGAGCACGGGCTGGGCTACGTCACGCGCAGCGGGGACTGGACCCCGGACCTCCCCCGGCACGCCAAGGCCGGCAACCTCAACAACGCACTGATGCAGACGGACGGGGAATTCCTCCTGATCCTGGATGCGGACCAGATCCCCGAGCCGGACATCCTGGAAAAGACCCTCGGTTACTTCAACAACCGCCGGGTGGCCCTGGTCCAGACGCCCCAGTACTTCAGCAACGTTCCCGCCGATGACCCGCTCGGCAGCCAGGCACCCCTGTTCTACGGCCCCATCCAGCAGGGCAAGGACGGCTGGAACGCCGCTTTCTTCTGCGGCTCCAACGCCATCCTGCGCCGCGAAGCCCTGATGCAACTGGGCCTGGTGGGCTATGTGAAGGAAACCGAGAAGAGCATCCGCCGCGCGCTCGCGGCCTCCCGCTCGGCCATCAGGCAGGCCCGGAAGTCCGCCGACGTGGAAACGCCTCTGGTGGCCGAGGTGCTGGATGAAGTGGAGGCCGCCACCCGCGAGGCCCAGCAGGAACTCGAAGCCGGCCAGCCGCTGGGCGAAATCACCTACCGGGTCCGCCGCCGCGTGGACGCCGCCGTCCAGACCCTGGTGCTGGCCGACGTCGAGGCACTGCAGTCTGACCTGGAGGAAATCGCCGCCATGGAACTCGCCCACGTGGGCGAGACCGGCGTGCCCGTGGTGGCGGACGACGCCGTCCAGCGGATGTCCCGCCGCGACTGGTCCCCGCTGGGTGCCCTGGAATCCGTCCAGGCCGTTCTGGACGCGCTCTCCGTGGAACGCAACGACGAAGCCCAGCCGGTGATGCCGCTGGCCACCATCTCCGTCACGGAGGACATGGCAACCGCCATGCGCATGCACGCCATGGGCTGGCAGAGCGTCTACCACCACGAGGTCCTCGCCTACGGCCTGGCCCCGGAGGACCTGAAGACCATGCTCACCCAGCGGCTGCGCTGGGCACAGGGAACCATCCAGGTGCTGCTCCGGGAAAACCCGCTGGTGCAGAAGGGCCTCAAGCTCGGCCAGCGGCTCATGTACTTCGCCACCATGTGGACGTACCTGAGCGGCTATGCGGCGGTCATCTACTTCGCGGCCCCCATCATCTACCTCCTGCTGGGCATCCTGCCGGTCACCAGCCTGAGCTGGGACTTCTTTGTCCGGTTTATCCCGTTCATGGTGGTCAACCAGCTCCTGTTCGCCGTCGCCGGCCGCGGCATCCCCACCTGGCGCGGCCAGCAGTACAGCCTGGCGCTGTTCCCCACCTGGATCAAGGCGTGTTCGACGGCGGCACGCAACGTGTGGTTCGGCCGTCCCCTCGGATTCGCCGTCACCCCCAAAGCCCGCCAAAGCGGCGGACCCAGCTGGAGCCTCATCCAGCCCCAGATCGTGGTGTCGGTCCTGCTTGCCGTGGCCGCCGTCGTCGGTATCATCCGCCTGGCCACGGGACTGGCCGAACCGCTGGGCACCCTGGTCAACGTGGCCTGGGTCATTTTCGACCTGGTGGTCATGAGCATCCTGGTCCGCGCCGTGCTCTACAAGGGCTACGAACCGGCCACAGAACCTGCAAACACAGAGAGGAATCCCGATGGAGTTTAGCTATGAGGTCAAGGACTCATATGCGGAGGTCAAGGCGGACGGGCGGCTCAACATGGTCTCCGCTCCCAAGCTGCGCGAGTTTGTGACCGACGTGATCGCCGGCGGATCGAACCGGATCGTGGTGAACCTCGAGAACACCGCATTCATGGACTCCTCGGGGCTCGGCGCGCTGATCGGCTGCCTTAAGGCGGCCCGGCAGGCAGGCGGCGACCTCCGCATCGCGGCCGTCCAGCCGCAGGTCAAGATGGTCCTGCAGCTCACCAGCATGGACAAGGTGCTGACCGCCTACGCCTCCTCCGCCGAGGCGTTCAGCAATGACTGAGGTCCTCGCCTCGCGCAGCTACCGGGGACTGGCTGCGGAGGACGCCATCGAATCAGTCCACAATGACCTGGACAGCCTCTGGCTGGACGTCCCGTTCGTAGGGGACATGGACCAGATGACGTTCACGACGGCGGTGATCGAGTCCGCGTCCAACATCGTCCAGCACGCCGAGCCGGCAGGGCAGGACCCCGTGGAGCTGGGCGTGGACATCGAAGTCCGGCCCACCGTGCTGCAGGCCCGCGTCAGCGCCTACCATGCCAAGCCGCCGTTCGGTGCGATGGAACCCGGGGCGCCGGGCGAGGATGCCGAGTCCGGCCGCGGACTGGCGCTCATTGAGGCGCTGGTCACCACCGTCACCTTCGAGCGGCAGGACGGCACCAACACCTGGGTACTGTCGCGGACCTCGTCCCGCGACTAGGAACGCGGGCGCCGGCCCGGGCAGCACCCGGGCCGCCGCCCTTCGCGTTTCAGGAACCGGCGGGAAAGTGCACCGATACGGTGGTGCCGCCGCCGGGCGTCTCACTGATGGTCAGTTCGCCCCCGTGCGACTGGGCGATCCGCCGGCAGGTGGCCAGGCCAAGACCGGTCCCGGGGCCGTCACCGGGACGGTTCAACCGGACCAGCGGCTGCAGGGCCCGCTCCCGGTCGGCTGCCAGGATGCCCTTGCCGTTGTCCGCCACGTGCACGGTGACCCCGCGGGGGCAGGTACCGGCAGTCACCGCCACCTCAAGGGCGCGTTGCGGGCTGCGGTAGTTCATGGCGTTGGCCAGCAGGTTCTGGACCAGGGTGCGCAGCTGCGCACGGTCGGCAAACAGCTCTGCGTCTTCGCACAGGATGCCGCTGCCCAGCCCAAGGTCCACGCCAAGGTCCTGGGCAGCCTCTGCCGTCACCGCCAGCAGGGACACCCGCTCCCGGTTCAGGGAGCCGTCCGTGCGGGAGTAATCCAGCACGTCATCGAGGGTTCCGAGCATGCGCCGCCCGCCACTGGCGATCAGCCCCAGGTATTCCATGGACGGATGGTCCGGTGCGATGCCGGGATCATCTTCCGCGAGCTCCACGTATCCCAGGATGGTGGTCAGGGGCGTCCGCAGGTCATGGCTGACGCGCCCCGCGAACTCCGCCAGCATGGCGTTGCTGCGCCGGAGCTCGGCCAGGGCGTCGTTCAACTGGAGGGTGCGGTGCTGCAGCTCGAAGAGCTCCACTGCCTGCTGCGCCAGCACCTCCAGCAGGTCTATCTGATCCGGCGTGGGAAGCGCAGCCTCCGTGGAAAACACGCACAGGGAGCCCAGCACCAGCCCGGTTGAGGTTTTCAGCGGCACCGACGCATAGAAGCGGACATCGGCAATTTCCCCCGTGACGAACGGGTTGGCCGCGAAGCGCGGGTCCTGGGATGCGTCACGCACCACGGTGGTGCCGGGGCCCATAAACACGGTGGCGCACATGGAATCCTCGCGCGAGCAGATGCCGGCGTCGATTCCCGAGGCCGCAACCTGCAGCTGGTGGCTGGATGTGATGATGTTGACCACGCCGTACGGGACACCGCACAACGATGCGGCGAGGCGCACCAGGTTATTGAGGGCACGCTGGGCCCGGTCATCGACCAGTGCCGGTATGGTCCCGGGGCTCGCGGGCACCAGCCCGTACTCCCGCAGGTCAACGTCCCGCCCGGCATCCTGTTCGGTCAGCATTTGCATAGCCGCCCCGTCCGTATTCACTTGATATTCCATTATTGGTTGACACGGCCTGCGGCCCCTCCGCGATAATACCGGCTGCGCGGAACAGCCGTTGTACTCTCTTGACACCAGTCGTTGACTGCCCTTAGATATTACGTATGCTGAAATAACAGTTCCATGATGCGGAAGCCTGGTTGCGATGTCGTCGCTGCCGGGTGCCGGGAAGTCCGGCCTCCGCATAGCCGTCACCATGGATGCCAGCATTCGTACCGAGGAACCAGCCAGCATGAAGCTTGCCGAATTCAACACCGCGGACCCGGCCGCCGCCGCGGACACCCTCCGGCCCTGCATCGACATCACCAGATGGGTGGACACCGTCGCCGCCGCCCGGCCCTTCGCCAGCAAGGAAGCCCTGTTGGCCTTCGCGTCCGAAGCGGCCAACCCGTTCACCTCCGCCGAGGTGGAATCAGCGATGGCGCACCATCCACGGATCGGGGAACGCCCGACGGCGGGCACCACCGAGGCATCCATGTCCCGTTCCGAGCAGGCCGGCGTCGACCCCGCCGATGCCGCGGCCGCGGAGGCCCTGGCCAAAGGCAACCGGGACTACGAGGAAAAGTTCGGCCGGGTCTTCCTGATCCGCGCCGCCGGGCGCACCGCCCCGGAAATCCTGCAGTCCCTCAACGAACGCCTCACCAACACCCCCGCCCAGGAGGACACCATCGTGGCCCAACAGCTGCGTGAAATCGCCGTCCTGCGGCTGGAAGGACTGATCACCGAATGAGCGTCTCCCACGTCACCACCCACATCCTGGACACCGGCGCCGGACGCCCGGCGGCCGGAGTCGCCGTCGCCCTTTTCCAGAACGACGGCGGCACCTGGCGCCGGCTGGCAGCATCCAGCACCGATGCGGACGGCAGGGCGAAAGACCTGGGCCCGGAGCAGCTGGAACCCGGCCATTACAAGCTCAATTTCGCCACAGGCCACTACTACGCCGGGCTGCAGACGGCCACATTCTTCCCGGAAGTGGACCTGGTCTTTGAAGTCACCGGGCCTGAGCACTACCACGTGCCGCTGCTCCTGAGCCCGTTCGCCTACTCCACCTACCGGGGCAGTTAGGGCGGGCTGCGTCAAGCGGATTAACGCAATGTCGGCCCCGTCACAGATCCCGTCATAGGATCAGGAAGGAGACTAACCGAGGGGCCGCTTTGCAGCCTTGTGGCGGGCAGTGAGCCGCAGAAACTACGTGAGAGTGGATCATGGCTTCGAACAATGACCTTGAATCCGACGCCGATACCGAGGGCACACAGCACGGCGGTGTCCAATCCGTGGAGCGGGCACTGACCGTCCTGGAGATCCTGGCCCGGGAAGGCCATGCCGGCGTGAGCGAAATCGCCGAAGAAATGGGGATCCACAAGTCCACCGTCTCCCGCCTGATGGGATCCCTGGTGAGCCGCGAGATGGTCCACCAGAACAGCGACCGCGGCAAATACCAGCTGGGGTTCGGCATCCTGCGCCTCGCCAGCTCCATACCCGGTCGGCTGAGCCTGGTGCAGGAAGCCCGGCCCGTACTGGAGAGCCTGGCCCTGGAATTCAAGGAAACCGTCAACCTGGCCGTCCTGCGTTCCAACTACGCCGTCAACGTGGACCAGGCCATGGGCCCGTCAACGCTTGCCACGTACGACTGGGTGGGCAGCCTGACACCCCTGCACGCAACGTCCAGCGGGAAGATCCTGCTGGCCGCCCTGAGCGCGGACGAGCGCGACCGGATCCTGAAGGAAACCGGCCTGTCGGCGCGGACCCCGCGGACCATCACCAGCAGGAAAGAGCTGGAAACCCAGCTGCTCGACGTCGCCCGGAACGGCTACGCGGTGGTGAACGAGGAGTTCGAGATCGGCCTGACGGCTGCCGCCGTTCCGGTCTTCAACCACCTGGGTGTGGTCGTCGGTGCCGTAAGCATCTCGGGACCTGCTTTCCGCTTCATTCCCGAGGAGACGCCCGGACTCATCGATGCACTCAAGCAGGCCGGACTGCAGATCAGCGCAAAGATGGGTTACACCGGCGGCCGCTGAACCACTTCGAGCCGGGCTGCGGTTCTTCGCGTGAAAGCGGAGGGCCGCAGCCTTTCGGCGTTTAACAGGCAACAAAGGCGAAAACCCTTGACATCTCCTGTGCGCTCCGTCACGGTGTTGCATATGGTGATGCGTGTTGCTCAGGGCGAGCGGGCGCGATCAACCCCCCGCAGCCAGCTCCCGCCAACGCCACCCAGGAGAACCACAGACCATGAGCGCATCACCACGCGTTGTCATCATCGGAGCCGGCATCGTCGGCACCAACCTTGCCGACGAACTCGCCGGCCGCGGCTGGACCAACGTCACCGTCCTGGAGCAGGGTCCGCTGGAATTGGCGGGCGGGTCAACCTCGCACGCACCGGGCCTGGTGTTCCAGACCAATCCGTCCAAGGCCATGACGGAGTTCGCCACCTACACCGTGAACAAGCTTCTCTCGCTCAGCGCCGACGGCGTCTCCTGCTTCAACCAGGTGGGCGGGCTTGAGCTGGCCACCACCGAGGCGCGGCTCGAGGACCTGAAGCGCAAGCTTGGCTACGCCACCTCCTGGGGCGTCGACGGCCGGCTGATCGACGCCGACGAATGCGAAAAGCACTGGCCGCTGCTGAACAGCGGAGCCCTGGCCGACGGGCGGCGTGTCCTGGGCGGCCTGTACGTCCCCTCGGACGGCCTGGCGTCCGCAGCCCGCGCCGTCCAGCTCCTCATCGCCAAAGCCCGCGCGGCAGGCGTGACGTTCCTGGGCTCCACACCGGTCACAGGCATCGAGCAGGCGGGCGGCAAGGTCACCGGCGTTGAAACGCCCGACGGCGTGATCCCGGCTGACATCGTGGTGTCCTGCGCCGGGTTCTGGGGCCGCGAGCTCGGCAAGATGGTGGGCATGCAGGTGCCGCTCCTTCCCCTGGCGCACCAGTACGTCAAGACCACTCCGCTCGAGGGGCTGCGGGACGTCAATGAGCTTCCGAACGGCGCCAGCAAGCCCATCCTGCGTTACCAGGACCGCGACCTCTACTTCCGCGAGCACGGCAACCGGATCGGCATCGGCAGCTACGCGCACAAGCCCATGCCCGTGGACATGGAACGGCTGCCGCGCGTCGGTGCCGGTGAGATGTCGGACCACAACATGCCCTCCCGCCTGGACTTCACCCTGGAAGACTTTGCCCCCGCCTGGGAGGACTGCCAGGACCTGCTGCCGGCCCTGCACGCGACGCAGATCAACGACGGCTTCAACGGCATCTTCTCCTTCACCCCGGACGGCGGCCCGCTTATGGGCGAATCGCCCGACGTCGAAGGGTTCTTCGTGGCGGAGGCCGTGTGGGTCACCCACTCAGCCGGCGTGGCCAAGGCGATGGCCGAGATGCTGGTGGAAGGCGAGTCCCGCACCGACCTGCACGGCTGTGAAATCTCCCGCTTCGAGAAGGTGCAGACCTCCGACGCATACGTCAGCGAAACATCCCAGCAGAACTTCGTGGAAATCTACGACATCCTGCACCCGCTCCAGCCCCGGGAAGCACCGCGGGACGTGCGCGTGAGCCCCTTCAACGTCCGGCAGAAGGAACTGGGGGCGTTCTTCCTGGAGTCCGCAGCCTGGGAGCGGCCGCACTGGTTCGAGGCCAACCGCGGCCTGCTGGAGGAGCTGCCCGCCGAATGGCAGGCCCCGGAACGGGATGAATGGTCCGGGATGTTCCACTCCCCTATCTCCGCAGCCGAAGCGTGGAAGACGCGTACCGCCGTCGCGCTGTACGACATGACGCCGCTCAAGCGGCTCGCCGTCACCGGCCCCGGAGCCCTGGACCTGCTCCAGCGCCTCAGCACCGGCAACATCGCCAAGAAGCCCGGAGCGGTCACCTACTGCCTGCTGCTGGCGGACGACGGCGGCATCCGCAGCGACGTGACCGTCGCGCGGCTTGGCGAGCAAGACTTCCAGCTGGGCGTGAACAGCAACGTGGACTTCGACTACCTGCGCGTGGAGGCCCGGAAGCAGTCCGCCGGGGACCCGTCGCGGTGGGTGCATGTCACGGACATCACCGGCAGCACCTGCTGCATCGGCCTGTGGGGACCGCTGGCGCGTGAAGTGATGGCCAAGGTCAGCACCGACGACCTCAGCAACGACGGCCTGAAGTACTTCCGCACCAAGGAAATCAACATCGGCGGCATTCCCGTCACGGCAATGCGGCTCTCCTACGTGGGCGAGCTCGGCTGGGAGCTGTACACCACCGCCGAATACGGCCTGAAGCTGTGGGACCTGCTCTTCGAAGCGGGCCGGGAGCACGGCATCATCGCTGCCGGCCGCGGCGCCTTCAACAGCATGCGGCTGGAAAAGGGCTACCGGCTCTGGGGCACTGACATGACCACGGAGCACCACCCCTACCAGTCCGGCCTGGGCTTCTCCGTGGCCAAGGACAAGGTTGGGTACGTGGGCTGCGATGCGCTGGCCGCCCGCAAGTCGCAGCCGGCGGCCAAGACGCTGCGTTGCCTGACGGTCGACGACGGCACCTCGGTGGTGCTGGGCAAGGAACCTGTCTACGTCAACGGCGAAGCCTCGGGCTACGTCACCAGCGCCGCCTACGGCTTCTCCATCGGCAAGCCGATCGCCTACGCCTGGCTGCCGTCCGCCGTTGACGTCGGGGAAGCCGTGGAGATCGAATACTTCGGCCGGCGCGTGGCCGCCACCGTCACCGCCGAACCGCTGTTCGACCCGGGCATGGAACGCCTGCGCGGCTAAGCAAAGCAGTGGCTGGGCCCGCCGAAACCCCCGATGGTTGAGCCTGTCGAAACCCGGCGGGCTCAACCACCTTTAAGTTCCGCTAACCCCCCAGCTGCACAGTCCCTTCGAGGTACCGCACGCACGTGCCGGAGAGCAGCGTGCGCCCGCCCTCCACGCGGCAAAGCACCGTGCCGCCCCTGGCCGAGAGCTGACGGGCAGCCAGGACCGTGCTGTCCAGCCGGCCGGCCCAGAGCGGCGCCAGCTGGGAGTGGGCCGAGCCGGTCACCGGGTCCTCGTCGATGCCGGCCCGGGCACCGAAGAACCGGGAGACAAAGTCATAGCCCGTTTCACCGCCTGCAGCGGTCACTACAACGCCGCGGACCGGCAGCTTCGCAAGCGCGCCAAAATCGGGCGACAGCGTGCGCACTGTCTCGGCATCCTCGACCACGTGGATGAGGTCGGTGGCCAGGAAAGCCTCCAGCGCCGGAACCCCGAGGGCCTCGCTGACAACCGGGTCAACGGCCACCGGTTCGGGCATTTCGGAAGGGAAATCCAGGACGTAGCCCTCGCCGTCCCGCTCCACATAGAGCCAGCCGCTGCGGCTCCAGAACTGCAGGCGCTTGGCGTCGGGGTGGACATCGGTGAAGAGGTACGACGCCGTGGCCAGGGTTGCATGCCCGCACAGGTCCACCTCGATGGCCGGCGTGAACCAGCGGAGGTGGTAGGCGGGCTGCGCGAAGTCGAAGGGCGTGGCCCCATCCGGGATCTCCGGGACGATGAAGGCGGTCTCGGAGAGGTTGTTCTCCTCGGCCAGCTGCTGGAGGACGCTGTCGTCCAGCCAGCCCTCCAGGGGCATCACGGCCGCCGGATTCCCTTCGAAAGGCCGGGTGGCGAAGGCGTCAATCTGGATCAGGGGTATGCGCATACTGTGTCCGCTTTCCTACGTTTAGCCGGGAACATTCCCACTACCGTAGCGGCGGACTGGACTGCAAAGTTAGAGCCAGTTGCAGGAAGTGGCCTTGGCGAACACGGCGACGGCGGCCTTCCGCACTCGCCGGAAGGCCGCCGTCGCTGTTTTGGCGGGTAGCTGCGGGTTATCCGGCCGTGGCCGGCTCCAGCGCCCCGGCAGCATCCTCCGCTGCTGCTTCGGTGTGTGGTTCGAAGCGGACGAACATGGCTTTGAAGCCGGGGGTGTTGGATTCCCGGGCGACGTTTTCCTTGTGGACCAGGGCGTTGGCTTCGGGGAAGTACGCGGCGGCGCAGCCCTTCGCGGTGGGGTAGGCCACGAGCCGGAACTTCTCCGCGCGGCGGTCAACGCCGCCGAAGGTGCTGACGACGTCCACGAGGTCGCGGTCGTTGTAGCCCTGTTCCGCGAGGTCCTCGGGGTGGATGAGGATCACGCGGCGGCCGCCGGAGATGCCGCGGTAGCGGTCGTCCAGGCCGTAGTAGGTGGTGTTGTACTGGTCGTGGCTGCGGATGGTCTGCAGCACCAGGTGCCCGGCCGGCGGGGTGAGGTACTCCAGCGGGCTGACGGTGAACCGGCCGCGGCCGATGTCCGTGGCGAACGAGCGGGTGTCCCGGGGCGGGTTGGGCAGTACGAAACCGTTTTTGGTGCGGACCCGGGCGTTGAAGTCCTCGAAGCCGGGCAGGACCCGTTCGATGTGGTCCCGGATCACGTCGTAGTCCTCAGCCATGGCCTTCCAGTCCACGGAGTGGTCCGGGCCGAAGGTGGCCTCGGCCATCCGCGCCACGATCACCGGCTCGGCGAGCAGGTGCTCCGAGACGGGGGTGAGCCGGCCCTGGGTGGAGTGGACCACGGACATGGAGTCCTCCACGGACAGAAACTGGGCGCCCTTGGGGTGCTTGTCGTCCTTGTCGGTCCGGCCCAGGGTGGGCAGGATCAGCGAGGTGCGGCCGTGGACGATGTGGGAGCGGTTGGGCTTGGTGGAGATGTGCACGGTCAGCCCGATCCGCTGCATCCCTGCCTCCAGCATTTCGGTGTCGGAGCAGGCGAGCGAGAAGTTGCCGCCCATCGAGACGAACACGTCCACCTCGTTGCGTTCGAACGCCTCCATGGACTCCACGGCGTCGTAGCCGTGGTGCCGCGGGGAGGTAATGCCGAACTCCTTGTCGAGGGACTCAAGGAGCCATTCCTTGGGTTTTTCCCAGATGCCCATGGTGCGGTCGCCCTGGACGTTGGAGTGGCCGCGCACGGGGCAGGCGCCGGCGCCGGGTTTGCCGAAGTTGCCCTGCAGCAGCAGGACGTTGACCATTTCCTTGATGGTGTCCACCGAGTGCGGCTGCTGCGTCACGCCCAGCGCCCAGCAGAAGATGGTGGCCTTGGACTTGATGAGCATCCCGGCCACTGTCTCGATCTGTTCCCGGGACAGGCCGGTGGCCTGCTCGGTCTCGGCCCAGTCCAGCTCCTTGCGGGCGTCGCGATAGGCGTCGAACCCGTCGGTCTGGGCGGCGATGAAGGAATGGTCCACGACGGTCCCGGGGTTCCGTTCCTCCTCCGCCAGCAGCAGGTGGCCCAGCGCCTGGAACAGGGCCAGGTCCCCGCCGACCTTGATCTGCAGGTACTCGTCAGCCAGCGGCGTGCCGCCGCCCACCACACCTGAGACGGTCTGCGGGTCCTTGAAGTTAAACAGGCCCGCCTCGGGCAGCGGGTTCACCGCCACCACCTTGCCGCCCTTGTCCTTGCATTCCTTCAGCGCGGACAGCATGCGCGGGTGGTTGGTGCCGGGATTCTGGCCCACCACGAAGATCAGCTCGGAATCGTGGATGTCCTCCAGGGACACGGTGCCCTTGCCGATGCCGATGGTCGGGTTCAGTGCCGAGCCGGAGGACTCGTGGCACATGTTGGAGCAGTCCGGCAGGTTGTTGGTGCCCAGCGCCCGGGCGAACAGCTGGTACATAAACGCGGTCTCGTTCGCGGTCCGGCCCGAGGTGTAGAACACGCAGCGGTCCGCCGTGGTAGCCCGCATGTGCTCACCGATCAGCTCGAAGGCATCGGCCCAGGAGATCGGTGAGTAGTGCGTGTCACCCTCGCGGATTACCACCGGTTCACTCAGCCGGCCCTGGTTACCCAGCCAATACTCCGTCTTGGTGGAGAGCTCCGCGATCGAGTGCTTAGCCCAGAACTCCGCCCCCACCGTACGCAGGGTGTTTTCCTCGGCCACGGCCTTGGCGCCGTTCTCGCAGAACTCGGCGGCCTTTCGCTTCTTGTCCGACTCCGGCCACGCGCAGCCCGGGCAGTCAAAACCGCCGCGCTGGTTCAGCCGCAGCAACGACTGGGCCGTGCGGGTCACACCCGCCTGCGCCACCGCACGTTCCAGGGCGACCATCACGGCCTTCACGCCGGCCGCCTCGGTCTTGGGCTTATGGACTTCGAGGTCGTCCTCGTTGATGTCCGCAACGGGTGCGGGCTGCTTACCGAACTTCATTGTTCCAACTTCCTTACCGGCATACGTAGTTCTGGCACCAGCAAAGGCGCACCAAGGTTCCTGGCGCGCCTTTGCTGGACACTGCTGTTACTTCGATGGCTACTGGGCGACCTTCGCCAGGGTTTCCTGCTCGGCGCCGATGGTGGTGTTGTCGCCGTGGCCGGTGCGGACCACCGTCTCGGCCGGCAGCACCAGCAGCCGCTCCCGGATCGAGGCCAGGATGGTCGGGTAGTCGCTGTAGGACCGGCCGGTTGCCCCGGGGCCGCCGTTGAACAGCGTGTCCCCGGTGAAGACCGTTCCTTCGCTTTCGAGATAGAAGCAGGTGGAGCCCGGCGAGTGGCCAGGGGTGTGGATGGCCCGCAGCGTAGCGCCGCCGACTTCGAACAGGTCACCATCGTGGTGCTCCCGGTCCGGCTTCGTGTCCGGGTAGACCTGCTCCCACAGCACCAGGTCCTCCGGGTTCAGCACGATCGGGGCGCCCACGGCGTCCGCAACCTCCCGGGCGGCGCCGATGTGGTCGTTGTGCGCGTGCGTCAGCAGGATCGCTTTAACTTTCCGGCCGCGGACTTGGTTGATGATCGCGGTGGCGTCGTGCGGGGAGTCAATGATGACGCATTCCTCGTCGTTGCCGACGATCCAGACGTTGTTGTCCACATCCCACGTGCCGCCGTCGAGCGAAAACGTCCCCGAGGTGACCAGGTTTTCAATCTGTACTGCCATTACAGTTCCACCACCGAGCGGAGGACCTTGCCCTGGTGCATCTTTTCGAAGGCTTCCTCCACCTGGTCGATGGTGATGCGCTCCGACACGAAGGCGTCCAGGTCCAGGTTGCCCTGCTTGTAGTGGGACACCAGCATCGGGAAGTCCCGGGAGGGCAGGCAGTCGCCGTACCAGGAGGACTTCAGCGACCCGCCCCGGCCGAAGACATCCAGCAGCGGCAGCTCGAGCTGCATGTCCGGCGTCGGGACGCCCACCAGGACCACCCGGCCGGCGAGGTCGCGGGCGTAGAACGCCTGCTTGTAGGTTTCGGGACGGCCGACGGCGTCAATCACCACGTCAGCGCCGTTGCCGCCCGTGAGGGCACGGATGGCTTCCACCGCGTCTTCCTGCTTGGAGTTCACCCCGTGCGTTGCGCCGAGGGACTTGGCCATCTCGATCTTGTTGTCGTCGATGTCGACGGCGATGATCGTCGTGGCGCCCGCGAGCTTGGCCCCGGCGATCGCGGCGATGCCCACTCCGCCGCAGCCGATGACGGCCACGGACTCGCCACGCTTGACTTCACCGGTGTTGATCGCCGCGCCGATGCCGGCCATCACACCGCAACCGAGCAGGCCCACCGCCGCAGCATCGACCTCGGGGTCCACCTTGGTGCACTGCCCCGCCGCGACCAGGGTCTTCTCCGCGAACGCGCCGATGCCCAGGGCCGGCGAGAGCTCGGTGCCGTCCTCCAGGGTCATCTTCTGGGTGGCGTTGGCCGTGTTGAAGCAGTACTGCGGCTGGCCCTTGGCGCACGCCCGGCACTGACCGCACACGGCACGCCAGTTCAGGATCACGCGGTCGCCCGGGGCCACCTCGGTGACGTCCGGACCAACAGCACTGACCACACCGGTGGCCTCATGGCCCAGCAGGTACGGGAACTCATCACCGATGCCGCCCTGCTTGTAGTGCAGGTCCGTGTGGCAGACGCCGCAGGTGAGAATATCCACCAGCGCCTCCCCCGGACCCGGGTCCGGCACCAGGATGGTCTCCAGCGAAACCGGGGCATCCTTCTCCCGGGCGATGACGGCTTGAACTTTATGGACCATTGTTCTCGTGTTCCTTTCCTGGACCCGGGCGGATCCGGCGACTCGGCACCACGTGCCAATCTAGCTGACGCAAATGTGCCTGACGAGGCCGTCCTCCTGGTTTGCCAGCCGCAACCAATTGCGTAATACACAACCAATTGCGCATAGCGCTACAGGAAAATATGACAGTGGCCACAGCCCCTGTCAATAGATATATCAGTACGGAGTGCTTAATCTGCTGCCCGCAGTAGGCTGGATGGCATGGCTTCTGAACAACCCCCTGCCGAGCGGCGCGAAGTAACAGTGCGCCGGGCCCCCAAATATGTGCCCTTCCTGATCCTGGGCGCATTGGTGGGGATTGTGGCCGCGGCGGTAGTGGCGTACGGCCTTCCCGGGAACGCCAGCTTCGATGCCGGCTCGGTCTTCGGCTTCTTCCTGGTGATGTTTGCCGGCTTCGGTGCCATCCTGGGCGCCGCGCTGGCCCTTATCCTGGACCGCCGCAGTATTAAGCGCCGGCAGCGGGCCGTGGTGGAGTCAGTTCCCGACTCTGAGCCGGACACCGATCCCCAGCCCTAGCTCCGGTCATAAACCGCGGGCCGGAAAAGTCATACCCCATGTCGTGAGATAATCGACCAGTGGCACGCGGCGATGGAAAACTTTCCCATGATCTTCTCCCTGGCGAAAAAGGCCCGCAGGACGCTTGTGGCGTCTTCGGAGTCTGGGCACCAGGTGAAGAAGTAGCAAAACTTACCTATTACGGGCTGTATGCACTGCAGCACCGCGGTCAGGAGTCGGCTGGTATAGCCACCAGCGACGGCAAGCGGATCAACGTCTACAAGGACATGGGACTTGTCTCCCAGGTCTTCGACGAGACCACGCTGAACACCCTGACCGGGCACCTGGCCGTCGGCCACTGCCGCTACTCCACTACCGGCGCAAGCCACTGGGCCAACGCCCAGCCCACCCTCGGTGCCACCAGCACCGGCACCGTGGCCCTGGCGCACAACGGCAACCTGACCAACACCGCCGAGCTCAACGCCATGATCCTGGAACGCAACGGCGGCAACCTCACCGGTGAAATGAAGCAGGGCAACACCTCGGACACCGCCCTGGTCACGGCCCTGCTGGAAGGCGAAGAGGGCAAGACCCTCGAGGAGACCGCCACCGAACTCCTGCCCAAGATCAAGGGCGGCTTCTGCTTTGTCTTTATGGACGAAGGAACCCTTTACGCCGCGCGGGACACCTACGGCATCCGCCCGCTGGTCCTTGGCCGGCTGGAGCGCGGCTGGGTGGTCGCCTCCGAGCAGTCCGCCCTGGCAACCGTGGGCGCCAGCTTCATCCGCGAAATCGAGCCCGGCGAATTCATCGCCATCGACGAAGAGGGCGTGCGTTCCAAGCGCTTCGCCGAGCCGACGCCGGCCGGCTGCGTTTTCGAATACGTCTACCTTGCCCGCCCGGACGCCGCCATCGCCGGCCGCTCCGTCTACGAATCCCGGGTGGAGATGGGCCGCCAGCTGGCCCGGGAAAACACCCAGGTTGCGGACATCGTCATTCCGGTTCCGGAATCCGGCACCCCCGCCGCGGTGGGCTACGCCGAGGAATCCGGCATCCCCTTCGCCCACGGCTTCGTCAAGAACTCCTACGTGGGCCGTACCTTCATCCAGCCCTCGCAGACCCTCCGCCAGCTGGGTATCCGGCTCAAGCTCAACGCCCTCGAGTCCGTGATCCGCGGCAAGCGCGTGGTGGTGGTGGATGACTCGATCGTCCGCGGCAACACCCAGCGCGCCATCGTCCGGATGCTCCGGGAAGCCGGCGCCGCCGCCGTGCACGTCAAGATTTCCTCCCCGCCCGTCCAGTGGCCCTGTTTCTACGGCATCGACTTCGCCTCCCGGGCGGAATTGATCGCCAACGGCGCCACCATCGAGGAGATCTCGCAGGCCATCGGTGCCGACTCGCTGGCATACATCTCCGAGGACGGCATGATCGGCGCCACCCGGCAGCCGCGCGAACGCCTCTGCACCGCCTGCTTCACCGGCAAGTACCCCATCGAACTCCCGGGTTCGGACAAGCTGGGCAAGAACCTCCTGGAGCGCACCGACCTGGGCGGCTTGAAGCCCTCTCCGTCCGCCCTCCCGGGCCAAACTGCGGCCCTTGCCGTGGACCCCGAAGTGGACCCGGCGGAAAAGTCCGGCGCCACCGGCTGCGACCCCGGACCGGACTCCGAGTTTGAAAACCTACTGACCGAAGCCGACCTCGTGCCGGACGTACACGCCGCCGCCGGCGCTGACAAGAAAGAGTCCGTATGACTTCCGCAACGCCCGCCGCAAACAACGCCGGCATCACCTACGCCTCCGCGGGCGTCGATGTTGAAGCCGGCGACCGCGCCGTCGAGCTCATGAAGGGTGCCATCAAGGCAACCCACAACTCCTCGGTGATCGGCGGGGTAGGCGGCTTCGCCGGCCTCTACGACGTCTCCCGGCTGCTGACCTACAAGAAGCCGCTCCTTGCCACCTCCACCGACGGCGTGGGCACCAAGGTTGCCATCGCCCAGGCCATGGACATCCACGACACCATCGGTTTCGACCTGGTGGGCATGGTGGTGGACGACATCGTGGTGGTGGGCGCCGAACCGCTGTACATGACCGACTACATCGCCTGCGGCAAGGTGGTGCCGGAGCGCATCGCCGACATCGTCCGCGGCATCGCGGCTGCCTGCTCGGTGGCCGGCACGGCACTGGTGGGCGGCGAAACCGCCGAGCACCCGGGCCTGCTGGGCGAGCACGAGTACGACGTCGCCGGTGCCGCCACCGGTGTCATCGAGGCGGACCACCTCCTGGGCCCGGAGCGCGTCCGCGCGGGCGACGTGGTGATCGGCATGGCCTCCTCAGGCCTGCACTCCAACGGCTACTCCCTGGTGCGCCGCGTGATCAACCACGCCGGATGGGCACTCGACCGCCAGGTTTCCGAACTCGGCCGTACCCTGGGCGAGGAGCTCCTGGAGCCCACCCGCGTCTACGCCGCCGACTGCCTGGACCTGGCCCGCACCTTCCCGGTGACGGGCAGCGCTGCCGTTCACGGCTTCAGCCACGTGACCGGCGGCGGCCTCGCCGCCAACCTGGCGCGCGTCCTCCCCCAGGGGCTGGTGGCCACGGTGGACCGCGCCACCTGGGAACTGCCGGCCATCTTCAAGCTGGTCTCCGAGCTGGGCAACGTCCCGCTGGCGGACCTGGAGCGCACCCTCAACCTTGGCGTGGGCATGGTGGCCATCGTTTCCCCCGAAGCGGCGGACGCCGCCGTATCCCGCCTGAACGACCGTGGCCTCCCGTCCTGGGTCATGGGCACTGTCACCGAGGATTCGGACTCAATCCTGAAGTCCGGCCCGGACTATGTCCAAGGCGCCAAGGGCGTGGACGGCGGCGCAGTCCGCCTGGTCAACGCCTACGCGTAAACACTACTCCCGCGGGCGCTCCGCGGCTGCCCCCTGACGGGCGGCTGCGGGGCGCCCGCTGCGTTCAACCCTGTACCTGGATGAGGTTCAGGATCCCGCCCTGCGCATCGCGGATGGTGGCCAACGAACCATTTCCCGGGTGGTCGTCCGGCGCCACAAGAATCCCGCCGCCGGCGGCCACTGCGGACTGTACGGCTGCGGTAAGGTCGGCAACACCAAAGTAAATCTGCCAGCCGGCTTCCTCCCCCGCCTCGGCAGGGACAACCCCGGCCACCTCCCCACCCTGCACCAGCAGCGTGCTGTAGCTGCCGCCGTCGTCCTGGGGATATTCGGTGACCTCATGCCCGAAAAGCTGCTGGAGGAAGCCGACGGCGGCCTGCGGTTCGGGCGTTGACAGTTCCGCCCATGCCAGTGCACCGGGTTCGTCGTACAGTTGGCTTCCTGTATGCGTTCCGGCCTGCCAGATGCCGGTAGTACCGCCCCCGGGAGGCCTCAGAAAAGCGAGGACGCCTGTATCCCCTACTGTTTCGGGTCCGAACTCCGCAGCCCCGCCGGCGTGGCCGGCGTCCTGCACAGTGGCTGCGGCATCACTGCAGGCGAGATAGATGTTCCACTGGGCATGGGTTCCGGCAGCCTGCTGCAGCGGGTTTTGCGGGGCGATGACCGCGACGAGCTGCCCATTCATGAAGGCGCGGGCGAAGCTGCGGCCATCCGGCGTGGGCAGGTCTTCATACGTCCAGCCGAACACCGTCGCATAAAAGTTCTTGGCAGCGGCAACATCGGGTGTCTGCAGGTCCGCCCAGCAGGGCTCACCCTCTTCGTACTTGGTGCGGGCAGTCATGCGGTCAGGCTACCAGTGCGGGCAGGACTGCCCGGCAAACCGGCAACAGAAAGCCCGCTGCCAGCACCTTTGAAGGTGCGGACAGCGGGCTTTCCAACTGAAGTCAGGACCCTCGATCCGCGGGGATCAGGGTACTGAAAAAGAAGCGCTGCACTGATCCATCGGAAACTGCAGAAACACCTGCTGCATCCATTGGTGCCGCGGCGTCACAGGGCTGCCGCCCTCAGGCGTTGGCAGCTTGCGACAACTAGCCGATCCGACGGGTGTCTACCTCGTCGTCGTCTTCTTCCAAATCATCCGCGTACTTATCCACATAAGCCGAATAGTCCGGTTCGACCGGCTCATTCGCATAATGGCTCGTGGCACGACTGCCTGGACCCGTCAGCTCACGCTGAAGTGCCGAGTAGTCAGTGTTCGGGGAGTAGTACTTGATATCCCGAGCCTGCTTGGTAGCTTTTGCCTTTTGACGGCCGCGCCCCATGGCGTGACCCCCTTTTGTACTTGGACCGGAGGTGGTCACCTTGGCGTAGGTGAGGCCCCGGAATGTTTGGTCAATTTGTCGTACACCTAGATTACATGCTTTCCGCCTGCCCTGCTTGCCAGACGGGACGCCCGGCCGTGGTTTGCGCTACTATTCCCCTGCTCCACCCGCGAGTTTCCAGCTTTTTTCTTCGGTAGAGTCGCTAAAACAACTGCCGAAACTGGACGGCTACCAGGCTGCCACCGCGGAAAGAACGCAGGAGGATGCACCCACGTGAACAACCAGGACGTCCCGCCGAAGCCCACCTCGCCGCCCACTGGCGGCCTGCCGAAGGTTCCTGCCGGGAACGAGGCCCCCGGCCACGGACACAGCCCAGCCGCAGGCCCTGCCCCCGCTCCCGAATCCGTCACCTGGTCCCAGCATGTGCCGGAAGCGAAGCCAAGGATGCGGGCAGGAACCAAACGCGCCCTGTGGAAGGCGTTCTTCGTCGTCGTGCTCCTGGCCGTGGTCAGCGGACTGGTGTGGCTCGCCATCTGGCTGAATTCCGGCCAGGGTTCCCAAGCAGCCGATGCCGAAACTTCCGGCGTGCTTGAGACCACTGTCACTCCCCCCGCAACACCGCTGCCCCTGCCGCGCGAAGGAGTGCCGGCCACCGAGTATGCGCTGGGGGACTGTTTCGCCGACTTCAACCCCGAAGCGCTGGCGTCCAGGGTGGTCCCGTGCGACACAGGCCATTCCGCACAGCTGGTGGCGGTCTTCCGCTACCCGGAAACCGGGGACTACCCCGGGGCGGACGCGCTCAAGGCCAAAGCACTGGAAGCCTGCCAGGCTGCCAGGCTGGGCCCGGCGGCCGACCAGTACCCGCTCAATTTCCAGCGCAGCTTCCCCAGCGATACCAGCTGGGGCTCCGGGGACCGCAGGGTGGACTGCTACGTGACTGCAGACGGCGGCAACGTCATCAACGCAAGCGTGCTGCCCTAGCGGCCAGGCCGCCGGGGCAGCACACCCTTTATGCGTTTAGTCCTTCCGACGTACGGAGAGTCCGGAATTCGACGCGCCGGTCAGGGCGTCCACGTCGCCCCCTGCCAGTTCTCCGACGTCGGCCGCGGTGTCCACCAGCACGGTGTCGCCGTCGCTGATGTCCCCGGAGAGGATGGCTTTCGCCAGCCGGTCGCCGATCTCGCGCTGGACCAGGCGGCGGAGCGGCCGGGCGCCGTAGGCGGGATCGAAGCCGGAGATTGCGAGCCAGGCCTTCGCCCCGTCGGTAACCTCCAGCGTGAGCCGGCGTTCGTGCAGGCGCCGGCCCAGTTCACCAACGTGCAGTTCCACGATGCGTGAGAGTTCCTCCACAGTGAGCGCGTCGAACAGCACCACTTCGTCCAGCCGGTTCAGGAATTCCGGCTTGAAGGAGGCGTTTACGGTTGCCATCACGGCGTTCCGCTTGGCTTCGGCGTCCAGGTTCTGGTCAACCAGGAACTGGCTGCCCAGGTTGGAGGTCAGCACCAGGATGACGTTGCGGAAGTCCACGGTACGGCCCTGGCCGTCGGTGAGGCGGCCGTCGTCGAGCACCTGCAGGAGGATGTCGAAGACTTCGGGGTGGGCCTTCTCCACCTCGTCCAGCAGCACCACCGAGTACGGCCGGCGCCGGACGGCCTCCGTGAGCTGGCCGCCCTCCTCGTAGCCCACGTAGCCCGGAGGGGCGCCCACAAGCCGTGCCACGGAGTGCTTCTCGCCGTACTCGGACATGTCGATCCGGACCATGGCGCGCTCGTCGTCGAACAGGAAGTCCGCGAGGGCCTTGGCCAGCTCGGTCTTGCCTACGCCGGTGGGGCCCAGGAAGAGGAAGGAACCGGTGGGCCGGTTGGGGTCGCTGATGCCTGCCCGGGCACGGCGGACGGCGTCGGACACGGCCGTGACGGCCTTGCCCTGGCCGATGAGCCGCTTCCCCAGCTCCTCCTCCATATGGAGCAGCTTCTGGCTCTCACCCTGCAGCATGCGGCCCGCCGGGATGCCGGTCCAGGCGGAGATGACCTCGGCGATGTCGTCCGCGGTCACCTGCTCCGCCACCATCTGCGAGGACTTGTCCGTGACGGCGGCTTCGGCCTCCGCAGCGGCATTCAGCTCCCGCTCCAGTGCAGGGATCTCGCCGTAGAGCACGCGGGACGCCGTCTCCAGGTCGCCTTCGCGCGCCGCTTTTTCGTAGGCGCCACGCAGCTCGTCCAGCTTTGCCTTGAGGTCGCCGACCCGGTTGAGGCCGGCCTTTTCAGCTTCCCAGCGGGCCTTGAGCGCGTTCAGCTCCTCTTCCTTGTCCGCCTTGTCAGCCCGCAGGGCAGCAAGGCGCTCGACGGAGGCCTCGTCCTTTTCACCCTGCAGAGCCAGCTCTTCCATGGTGAGCCGGTCCACAACGCGCTGCAGCTGGTCCACTTCCTCCGGTGCGGAGTCGATCTCCATCCTGAGCCGGGACGCGGCCTCGTCCACCAGGTCGATGGCTTTGTCCGGGAGCTGGCGGCCGGAGATGTAGCGGTTGGAGAGCGTAGCGGCCGCCACCAGGGCCGAATCGGAGATGGTGACCTTATGGTGCGCCTCGTAGCGCTCCTTGAGTCCGCGGAGGATGCCGATGGTGTCCTCCACGCTGGGCTCGCCTACGTACACCTGCTGGAAGCGGCGTTCCAGGGCGGGATCCTTTTCGATGTTCTCGCGGTATTCATCAAGCGTGGTGGCACCGATCAGCCGCAGCTCGCCGCGGGCCAGCATGGGCTTGAGCATGTTGCCCGCGTCCATGGAGGAATCGCCGGTTGCACCCGCACCCACCACCGTGTGGATCTCATCGATGAAGGTGACAATCTGGCCTTCGGAGTTCTTGATCTCCTCCAGCACGGCCTTCAGCCGCTCCTCGAACTCACCGCGGTACTTGGCGCCGGCCACCATGGACGCCAGGTCCAGGGCGATCAGGGTCTTGCCGCGCAGGCTTTCCGGCACGTCCCCGGCCACGATGCGCTGGGCCAGCCCCTCGACGACGGCGGTCTTGCCCACGCCGGGTTCACCGATGATCACGGGGTTGTTCTTGGTGCGGCGGCTCAGGACCTGCACGATGCGCCGGATCTCCGTGTCCCGGCCGATCACCGGGTCAAGCTTTCCGGACCGCGCCATGGCGGTAAGGTCCGTGCCGAACTTCTCCAGCGACTGGAAGGTGTTCTCCGGGTCCGGGTTATCCACCTTGCGGTCACCGCGGACACCCGGAAGGGCGGCGAGCAGCGCTTCACGGGAGGCGCCGGCGTCGCGCAACGCCCGGGCTGCTGCATCGTTTCCGCCCGCGAGGCCCAACAGGAGGACCTCGGTGGAGACGAAGGTGTCGCCCAGCCGGTCCGCCTCTTCCTTGGCATTCTGGATGGCCTGCAGGGCAGGACGGGAAAGCTGTGCCTGCTGGCTGGAGCCACCGGAAGTGGCCGGCAGCGCCTTGATGGCGCTGCTCGCCTGGACACTGACGGCGTCCGGGTCGGCGCCGGTGGCGCGCAAGAGCGCGACGGCGACGCCCTCGCGCTGATCCATCAGCGCCTTGAGCAGGTGGGCCGGTTCCACCTGCGGATTGCCTGCCGTGGAGGCGTTCATGGCCGCAGCCGAGAGAGCCTCCTGGCTCTTGGTAGTGAATTTGACGTCCAAAGAGGGCTCCTTTCAGGGGCAGATTTTCTAAGTTGAGTCTACTACGCTCAACTTTGGATTGGGACTGTTTATTTCCGAATGCAGGCATCTGTTTTCCTACAGCGAACGTCCACTCCGCTGTTCCCCTAACCTTCAGATGCCCCTAGGATCGGGCGTGTGACCGGGGAGGACGTTCCGCCGGCGCATTCGAGAGGGGACAGTCCATGAAGAAGTTCGTTGTTCTTTACCTTGGACCCAAGGCAGCCCAGGAGCAGATGCAGGAAAGCACGCCGGAAGCGGCCCAGGAGGGCATGAAAGCCTGGATGGAGTGGGCAGCCCGCGCCGGTGAGGGCATTCTGGACATGGGCAATCCATTGGGGGCCGGCAAGGAAATTACCAGCACCGGCGCGTCTGACACCACAAACGGCGTGGCCGGCTATGCCATTGTCCAGGCGGAGGACCTTGAATCCGCGCAGGCCCTGTTCGACGGCCACCCACACCTGATGATGCCCGGTTCCAGCATCCAGGTGTACGAATCCCTGGACCTGCCGGGAATGTAGAGCCCAACCGGTCGACCGGGAACCCCGGTGAAAGCCGTCATCTGCGGGGCCGGAATCAGTGGGCTCTCCAGCGCGGCGTTCCTGGCCCGTGGCGGCTGGGACGTGGTGGTGGTGGAGCAGTCCGAGGGTCCTCGGCCGCTGGGGTACATGATCGATTTCTTCGGCCCCGGGTGGCGTGCAGCGGCCAGTTTGGGCATCGTCCCCCGGCTCCATGAGTTGGGCTACCGGGTCCGGCAGGTGGACTACGTTGACCGGAAAGGCAGGGCACGGGCCACCCTTCCCTTCTCCGGATTCGCGCAGGTTGCCGGTGGCGGGCTGGTCAGCATCCTCCGCCCGGACCTGGAACGTGCCATCCGCGAAGCAGTGCCTCCCGGCGTGGAGCTTCAGTACGGCCGCACCGTAGTGTCGGTGGGCCAAAGCCGGGAGTCCGTGGCGGTGACCCTCGACGACGGCGAGGTGCTGGAGGCCCACCTGCTCATCGGCGCTGACGGGATCCACTCCGTGACCCGTGAGCTCGCCTTCGGCCCGGAAGACGAGTTCTTCCGCTATCTCGGCTTCCAAGTGGGCTCCTACTCCTTCAGCGACCCGGAACTCGCCGCCCGCCTCGGGAACCGGTTCGCCATCACGGACACCCGGAACGAGGCGATGTTCTTCTACCTGCTCCGTGACGGCCGGATCACCGCCATGGCCGTCCACCGCACGGACAGTCCCGGGCTTCCGGAGGATCCCCGGGCACTGCTCCGGTCCAGGTACGGCGGCCTGGGGTGGATCTGCCCTACCGCCCTGGAGCAATGCCCGCGGGACATCTACTACGACCAGGTAGCCCAGATCAGGATGCCCCGCTGGCACACGGGCCGCGTCGTCCTGGTGGGTGACTCCGCTGCAGCCGTTTCACTGCTCGCGGGCCAGGGCGCATCCCTGGGCATGGCTGCTGCCGGTGTGCTGGCCGAGGAACTGGGGCGCCACTCAACGATCAGCCGTGCCCTGGAATCCTTCGAAGCCAGGGTGCGCCCCGCGGTATTGGAGCACCAGAAGGCCGGCGCAGCTGCCGCCCAGTGGTTTGTCCCGGGAACCAGGCGAGCCGCATTCGCCCGCCGCACCGCCATCCGGCTTGCCGGCATCCCGGGCATGAAGCGGGTCATCAGCTCAGCAGTCATCGGAAAATCCGGCGCAGCACTCTAAGAATCCACAAGCGGGGGTCCCAGGGCGAGGTGTACAACTAGGTCCCGTAGACCGACACGGCGGCGGCCTTCACCACAAAGTGCACCGTCATGCCGGGAACCAGGCCCAGGTCCGCCGACGCCGCGGGCGTGATGTCTGCGGCGAGGCCGTCCGCGCGCACCCGGATCAGGTCGCCATGGGGCTCGAGATCCGTGATGGACACCGGGAAGGAGTTGCGGGGGCTGCCGTGTGCGTCGGTGAGGAACACTGACACGGCCGACGGCGGGAAGACCGCCACGCCCGGCCGGTCGTTCCCGCCGGCATCGGCGGGTTCCTCGAGGTGGCCGGAAATCTGCCGACCCCCGCCCGCCCGAATCCCGGTGCCCGTCATGGTTCCGGGGACAAAGTTCAGCCCGGCCAGTCCGGCAGCAAAGGAACTCCTGGGCCGTTCCAGCACGGTACGGGTGGGGCCCGCCTCCACAATCCGTCCGCCCTCCAGGACAGCCACCCTGTCCGCAAGCATCAGGGCATCCAGGACATCGTGGGTGACGATGATGGCCTGCCGCCCGGCGAGGACGCGCTTGAGCAGGCGGCGCAGCAGCGGCGCCGAGTGGATGTCCAGCGCGGCCAGGGGCTCATCCAGCAGGAGCAGGGCAGGATCGGCGGCGAGCGCGCGGGCCACCGCAACCCGCTGCGCCTGCCCGCCGGAAAGCTCCGCAGGACGACGGTCCGACAGGTCAGCGGCCTCTACCTCTGCAAGCCAATGCTTCGCCCGGCTGTTGGCCAGGTGCTTGGACATGCCGCCACTTCGCGGCCCAAAGGCCACATTCTCCAAGGCAGTGAGGTGCGGAAACAGCAGCGGTTCCTGCGCGAGCAGTACGGTGCCCCGGTGGTGCGGAGGCACCCATGCGTGCTGTTTGGGATCCAGGTGGAACAGCGTGCGGCCTTCGAGTTCGGCGCGGCCGCTGTCCGGTTTCAACAGCCCGGCGATGCTGGCCAGCAGCGTGGATTTGCCCGCCCCGTTGGGTCCCATCACGGCAAGGGTTTCCTCCGGCCCCACCGTCAGGGCCACGTCGAAGCCGCGCCCTGCCACGGCTGCCTGGAAGGAGAACGTCACGGAACGTTCCCTCCCGCCGGAGCAGGCGCCGTCGTCCGCTTTCCGGAGACCTGGCCGGCTGTGCGGCCGCCGGCAGGGCGCCCGTAGGCAAGTGCCACCACGGCTACGGCGACGGCCACCAGGACCAGGGAGAGCGCGACGGCGGCGTCCGGGTCCGTTTCCCGCTGCAGGTAGATTTCCAGCGGCAGGGTCCGGGTCACCCCCTGCAGGCTGCCGGCGAAGGTGAGCGTGGCGCCGAACTCGCCCAGGCTGCGGGCAAAGGCCAGCACGGCGCCGGACGCCAGGCCGGGCAGTATCAGCGGCAGGGTCACGCGCCGGAAAACGACCCTCGGCGGCGCACCAAGGGTCGCCGCCACCGCCTCATACCGCGACCCGCCGGTCCGCAGCGCGCCTTCCAGGCTGACGACGAGGAACGGCAGCGCCACGAAGGTCTGGGCCAGGACCACGGCGGTGGTGGAGAAGGCGATCCGCAGCCCCAGCACCTCCAGGGCCCCGCCCAGGAGTCCCTGCCGGCCGAACGTGTAGAGCAGTGCGATGCCGCCCACCACGGGCGGCAGCACCAGCGGAAGCAGCACCAGCGACCGCAGCAGCCCCTGCAGCGGGAACCTACCCCGCGCCAGGACCAGGGCCAGCGGCACACCCAGCACGATGCACAGCGCAGTACTGGCAGCCGAGGTGCGCAGGCTCAGGCCGAGGGCGGAGAGCGCGGGTTCGGAGGTGACCAGGGGAAGGAAGTTGGCCCAGTTGACTCTTGCCACGATGGCCAGCAGCGGGAGGACAACCACCAGGGCGGCCACCACCGCCAGGGCGTAGAGCCAGCCCGGGACCCCGGTGTAGGCCGCGCGCGCCTTTGTCCCCCTCATGGCTTGCGGGGTTGCTGGCGGAGCACTACTGCGCCTGTCATTGCGTGGCCGGCCCGAAGCCGGCCTGTGCCAGCACCTGCCGGCCTTCAGGGCCGGCCACCAGGTCCAGGAACGCGCCGGCGGCGGTGGTGTTCCTGCTCCCGGCCAGCACTGCGATGGGATAGTTGTTGACTGCCCCGGCCGCTTCCGGGAACGGCACGCTTTCCACCCTGTCCCCGGCGGACCGCACATCCGTGACGTAGACAAGCCCGGCGTCGGCTTCTCCGGAGATGACTTTGCCCAGGACGTCGGTGACCGAATTCTCCTCGCTGACCGGACTGAGCCCGGTTCCGTGCTGTTGCGAGAGAGCGGCGGCGGCCGCCCCGCACGGCACCTGCCGGGCACAGGTCACCAGCCGTGTTCCTGCCCTTGCGAGGTCGGCGAAGGAGTTGATGCCGGCAGGGTTACCCGTTGGGACCGCGATGGCCAGGGTGTTGGTGGCGAATATCCGGGGTTCTCCCTGCAGCAGTCCGGCATCACCAAGCTTGTCCATGTTCCGGGTGTCGGCCGAGGCAAAGACATCCGCCGGAGCGCCCTGGCTGATCTGGGTTGCCAGGTCCGACGATCCCGCAAAACTGACAGTGACGTCCGTTCCCGGGTGCTGCGCCTCGAACATTTCGGCCAGCTCACTGAAGCTGGAGGTGAGGGAGGCCGCCGCGAAGACCGTGAGCGTCCCTTCCCCTGTGTCATCCCCGGGGGAAGCGTTGCCTGCGCAACCGGCGAGGCCCAGCGTGAGGGCCGCCGCTGCCAGCACTGCGGGAATTCTCCCTCTCACGGGGCACCCTTTCCCTGCGGGGTTTCGATGATGACGGTGGTGGCTTTGACCACCGCAGTGGCCACCGACCCGAGCTCCAGCCCCATGTCCCGGACAGCCTCGCTGCTCATCAGGGACACCACCCGGAACGGCCCGCACTGCAGCTCCACCTGCGCCATCACCGTGTCCGCCGTGATGCCGGTGACCAGCCCGGTAAACCTGTTGCGGGCAGAACTGCCCGTCCGGTGCGGATCGTCCGGGAGCTGCGCCAGCTTTTGGGCATGCCGGGCGAGTTCGAGGCCGTCGACGGCGAGCCGGCCGGAATCGTCCCGGAGCGGAGTCAGGGAGCCGTTGTCCGTCCAGCGGCGCACCGTATCGTCACTGACGCCGAGCAGGCGGGCAGCTTCTGCGACGCGGATGATGGTCATTTCCCCACTATAGGCCGCAGATGCGGACGTTTCTCCTGCTTTGATCCGCTTTTTCGATTATGACCGGCCCCCGGTCCGCCGTCGGGGCAGCACACTAGACTTCCTCCATGTCCATCTTCATCGACCCGCCGCTGTGGCCTGCGCACGGAACGCATTTCTCCCACCTGGTTTCGGACACATCGCTGGCGGAGCTTCATGCCTTCGCCGCGGAGGCGGGCATCCCGGAGCGGGCCTTCGATGGAGACCACTACGACGTCCCGGAGCGCCGCTTCGAGGACCTGGTGGCGGCCGGAGCGGTTCCGGTGGAAGCCCGGATCCTGGTCCGCAAGCTGATCGCCAGCGGCCTGCGCATTCCCGCCCGGCAGCGGAACAAGTCACTCAAGGTGCCGCTGCAGCTGCGCTGGGACGCCATCATGCCCGGCCATGACGCCCTGTTCCTCGACCTGCTGGACCGCTGGAGCGAACCACACCGCCGGTATCACGGCTGCACGCACCTGCTCTCGGTGCTGGAGTCCCTGGACCTGCTGACCGATCCTGCCGACCCGCCGCGCACCGTGCTCCTGGCCGCCTGGTTCCACGACGCCGTTTACCGCGGCATCGCAGGCGAGGATGAGGAGGAGTCCGCCCGGTTGGCCGAGGACCGGCTCCGCGCCGCAGGCCTGCCGGACGCCGAGGTGGCTGAGGTGGCGAGGCTGGTCCGGCTGACCAGCGACCACCGCCCCGGGGCAGGGGACGGCGACGGAGCCCTCCTGTGCGACGCCGATCTGTCCGTCCTCGGCGGGGAACCGGATGACTATGCCCGCTACGTCGCGGCCGTCCGGCAGGATTTTGCGCACATTGGCGACGCCGACTTCGCGGCGGGGCGTGCCGCCGTCGTACGCCATCTGCTGGAACTTGACCCGCTCTTCCATACCGAGCGGGCGCAGGAGCTGTGGCTGGCTGCCGCGCACCGGAACCTGAAGGGTGAACTGACATGAACGCGCCGCATTCGAACGCGCTGCACGTGTATTCCGCAAGTGCGGCGCACCGGCAGCTCCCCTATACGGTGCGGCTGGAGTGGGGGCTCGACGGCGCCAGGACCGTAACGTCCGGAGTGGACCTTGCGGTGGTGGTGGACGTCCTGTCCTTCGGCACGTGCGTCAGCGTTGCCCTGGACCGCGGCGCCACGGTGTTTCCCTATCCTTGGAAGGACACCACCGCGGAGGACTTCGCAGCCCACCATCACGCCCAGCTGGCAGGTCCCCGCGACGGCGGCGGGCTGAGCCTGTCCCCGGCGAGCCTCCGCGCGGCTGGTTCGCTGGAGCGGGTGGTCCTGCCCTCCCCCAATGGCTCCTCCCTGTGCCACATGCTGGCCGCCGAGGTCCCGCTGGTAGCGGCAGTGTGCCTGCGCAACGCCGCAGCCACCGCGGACTGGGTGGCGGCCAACCTTCCGGAGGATGCGGTGATCGCCGTGGTGGCCGCGGGTGAACGCTGGCCGGACGGCACCCTCCGTCCCGCCGTGGAGGACCAGATCGGGGCGGGCGCTTTCATCGCCGGGCTGGTGGCTGCCGGCAAGGGCGGTTACGAGGCCGAGGACGGCAGGCACGGCTATTCACCGGAGGCGGTGGCAGCGGTGGCCGTGTTCGAGGCCGCGGAGCCGCGGCTCCGCGAGATGCTGCACGGGTGCTCCAGCGGGCGGGAGCTGCTGGGCGCGGGCTACGGGGACGACGTGGACATCGCCGCCGAACTGGACGACAGCGACTCCGTGGCTGTCCTGGTCAACGGCGCCTTCAGCACTATCCCCGGCACCCCGCCACGCCGTTGACCTGCGGACGTACAGGCCGGCTGACGCGCAGCTGTTTACCGGTATGCGGCCACGAACGGTGCGCTGGTCGGCACGATCTGCTTGCCTAGCGGCATCAATGACACCGGAATCAGTTTCAGGTTGGCGATGGCCAGCGGGATGCCGATGATGGTGATGGCCATAGCAAAAGCCGTCACCACGTGCCCGATGGCGATCCAGATGCCCGCCACCAGCAGCCAGATCACGTTGCCCAGCAGCGAAAAGACACCCGAGCCGCCCGGCTTGTCCACCACGGTCCGGCCGAACGGCCAGAGCGTGTAGGCGGCGATCCGGAATGAGGCGATGCCCCACGGGATGGTGATGATCAGCAGGCAGCAGATCACCCCGGCCGCGAAATAGCCGAGCGCCAGCCAGAACCCGCCGAAAACCAGCCAGATGATGTTGAGCAGTGTCTTCATCCATCCATTGTGCCCCGGCAGGTTCCACCCGGACGTAGGGGGATCCCCTGACCGGACCCTGAAAACGGCGGCCCGGCGAGGATCCCCGTGGGCCGTCAGACCGTGGCGTCCGACTTCGCGGCCTGCACGAAGGCGCGGATCTTGGCCAGGTCCTTGACCCCGCGGGATGCCTCCACGCCGGAGGACACGTCCACGCCCCACGCGTTGGCCGCCACGGACGCCTGCGCCACGTTGACCGGGTCCAGGCCGCCGGCGAGCAGCCACCGGCGTCCCTGGAGTTCGGGCACCTCGGCCATGGCGGCGTAATCCCACGCTTCACCCGAACCGGGAACCGCGGAGTCGATCAGCAGCAGGTCCTCGCCCCAGTCTTCAATCTCTGACCGGGCGGCACCCATCGTGACGGCCCTGATCAGCTTCATGCCGGCGTCGTGCACTGTTTCCACGTCCTGGCGGGAACGGGAGCCATGCAGCTGGATCCACTCGAGCCCGGCGGCCCGGGCAATGGCGACGGCGTCGGCCACCGGCTCGTGGCGGAACACGGCGATCGGGGACACCCCTGCGGGGACCTCCGCCAGCAGCGAGGTCACCTGGCCCGGCGAGACAACCCGGGGGCTGGCGGTGAGGACAAAACCCACAGCATCAGCGCCGGCGTCCACCGCCTCACGGATGGATTCGGGTGTACTGAGACCACACACTTTGACGAACATTCCCGGCTCCTTCAGGCTGTTTTCGTGTTGACCCCCCGGAGGAGAGTAGCAGGCAACGCCCCACCCCGCGATGCCCGCACCAGACGAACTAGGCTGGGCTGATGGAAATCATCCGTTTCGCTGACCTCAAGGCCGAACCATGGCGCAACGGCGGCGGGGTGACACGGCAGATCGCGAGCCGGCCCACCCCTGCGTCCCCCGTCCAGGACGGGGCCGGCGACGGTGGCTGGGACTGGCGGGTCAGCATCGCGGACGTGACCAAGGCCGGCAACTTTTCCCCGTTTCCCGGCATGGAGCGCGTCCTCACGGTGATCGAGGGCGAACTCCTGCTGCTCTCCGTGGACGGGGCCGAACACCTCATGGAGAAGTACCGCCCGTTCCGGTTCGCCGGTGGAGCAGCCACCCTCAGCAAACTTCCGACGGGCGATGTCCGGAACCTCAACGTCATCACGCGGACGGGGGCCTTCAAGGGCTTTACGTCGATCATCGAGTTGTCCAAAAAGCGCGCCCACCCCGTGTTCGAAGGGCAGCTGGGGGTCCTGCTGCAGGGGCAGGCCACGGTGGGCGTCGGCGACGGTGACCCAACGGACCTGGGCCGGTACGACGCCGTCGTCGGTTCTGATGCGGACACCCCCAACATCCTTGGCCGCGGCTTCCTGGCCGTCGTTTCCATCGACCGCGTTGAGGACTAGCCCGTACCCCGGATAGGCCAGCCTCGCCTTCGGAAGCAGAGCCTTTCCACACTGGTTACCGGTAGCCGCCGTCCCTAGACTCAGGCTATGACCACTTCAACATTCAACGCGCTCCTGTCCACCCAGATCGGCAACGAATTCACGGCCTCCCAGCAGTACATTGCCGTAGCCACCTGGTTCGCCAACCAGGACCTTCCGCAGCTGGCCCGCTACTTCTACCGCCAGTCCGTGGAAGAACGGAACCACGCGATGATGATGGTGCAGTACATGCTGGACCGGGACATCCCCTTTACCATTCCCGGCGTCCCGGCCGTCCGCAACGACTTCGCCTCCGTCACTGAGCCGCTGGCCCTCGCCCTGCAGCAGGAGAAGGAAGTCACCCGCAATATCGAGGACCTGTTCCGGGCGGCCCGCGGCGAGAACGACGCCCTCGGCGAGCAGTTCATGCTCTGGTTCCTCAAGGAGCAGGTGGAGGAGGTGGCGTCCATGACCACGCTGCTGAACATCGCCGAACGCGCGGACAACCTGTTCGACATTGAGAACTTCATCGCCCGTGAAACCGTCGGCGACGGCGGCCGCGACAGTGCCGCCCCGGTAGCGGCCGGCGGCACACTCTAACCACCGCCCCTCCCCCGGCGGTGAGGTTGGCCACCAACGTGGCCACCCGCCGTCGGGCGTTGCTACGCTGGAAACCAAGGCTCCCATCCGAAGCCTCCGGACGACGGTCCAGTACCCGGAACGCGACAAGACTGGCCAAAGGATCTGTAATGTCCTGGTTAATCCTTCTGGCCTCCGGCGCCCTTGAAGCCGTCTGGGCCGCAGCCCTGCACCGCGCATTCGAAACCACCGGCCGCCGCCGCGTCGCCGCAGGCGCCCTGTTCCTGGTGTCCGTGACCGCAAGCACCGCCGGCCTGGCCATCGCCATGCAATCCATTCCCACCGGCACCGCCTACGCCGTCTGGGTAGGTGTTGGGGTGGTCCTGACCTCCGCCTACGCGATCATCACCAAGGTGGAACGTCCGACGGCGGCGCGCCTGCTCCTGCTCTCCGGCATCGCCGCGTGCGTGGTGGGCCTGAAGGTGGTGGCGTAATGTTGCGGCGCTCCTTCCCCTGGCTGGTCCTCCTGGCCTCCGCCGTCCTCGAAGCAGTGTGGGCCACGGCCCTGGGCCTCTCCGACGGCTTCAGCAAACCGGTGCCCACCCTGGTATTCATCGTCACCGCCGCGCTGAGCATGCTGGGCCTGGGCATGGCCATCCGCCGCATCCCGCTGGGCACTGCCTACGCCATTTGGGTGGGCGTCGGGGCTGCCTTGACGGTGGGCTGGGCCATGGCCACCGGCGTGGAGCCCTTCAGCGTGCTGAAGGTGCTGTTCATCGCCGGGATTGTGGGCTGCGCGGCCGGGTTGAAGGCACTTCCCGGGGAGAAGGGGCACCCGGCTCCCGAACAGCCTGCCCGTGAGACCTCCCACCGCTGAGTCTCCCGCGCTGACTCTCCCCACCTTTGAGGCGCGCTTACGGCGTGTCCCGGCGAATCGCCGTCGTCCTTGGCGTTCCTGAATTCAAAGGTGGGGAGATCCGGCGCGCAGTCTAGGCTTTTGCCATGGACTCCCCCGAGATCACCCAGGCCATGGACGCGCTCCGGACCCGGCTGGTACCCGGGTCGCGGACCATCCTGGGCATCGCCGGCGAGCCCGGCTCCGGCAAGTCCACCTTCGCGGCCTGGATCCAGCAGCAATTCAGCCCCGGTACCGCTGTCGTCGTGCCCATGGACGGCTTCCATCTGGGAAACGCCATCATCGAGGGCACACCGCGCCGCCAGCGGAAAGGCGCCATCGACACGTTCGACGCCGGCGGCTACCTTTCGCTGCTCCGGCGCCTCGCCCGCCGGGACGAGGCCGTGGTCTACGCCCCTGAGTTCCGGCGCACCCTTGACGAACCCGTGGCCGCATCGATCGCAGTCCCCGCCGAAGTGCCGCTGGTGATCACGGAAGGAAACTACCTGCTCGCCGAGCAGGAGCCGTGGAAAGAGGTGCGGGCCCAGCTGGACGAAGTCTGGTTTGTGGACACACCGCGGGAGCTGCGGCTGGAACGGCTGGTGGCCAGGCATGTGTCGTTCGGGATGGACCGGGCGGCTGCCGAAGCCTGGGCAAACGGCCCGGACGAGGCGAACGCCCGGCTGATCCACTCGACCCGTCCGGCTGCCGACCGCATCATCCCCTGGCACTGACAAGCGAAGAGGAGAACTCATGGTGGCACTCGGCAACGGCCTCGACGTCAGCCCGCTCGGGTTCGGCGGCATGGCCCTTACTCCCGTGTACGGCGAGGTGGACCCGGCCGACGCACTCAAAACACTGCACCACGCCGTGGACTCCGGTGTCAGCTTTATCGACACCGCGGACGTCTATGGCGGAGGCAGCAATGAGGAACTGATCGGCCGGCTGCTCAGGGAGCGCCGGGACGAGGTGCAGCTGGCCACGAAGTTTGCGCTCGTCGGGAACCCGGCCGGCGGCTACACCGACATCCGGAACGACGCCGCGTACATCCGGCAGGCGGTGGACCGGAGCCTGCAGCGGCTGGGCATCGACGTCATTGACCTCTACTACATGCACCGCCGTGACCTCCGCGTTCCGATTGTGGAAACCGTGGAGGCCATGGCGGAGCTTGTGCAGCAGGGCAAGGTCCGGCACCTGGGCCTGTCCGAAGTGACCGCCCGGGAGTTGGAGGATGCCTTCGCTGTCCACCCCATTGCGGCGGTCCAGAGTGAATGGTCCATCTGGAGCCGCGACGTGGAACGCAACGTTGTTCCTGCCGCAGCCGCCCTGGGGGTGGGGTTTGTGCCGTATTCGCCGCTGGGCCGGGGATTCCTCACCGGCACCGTTGACGCTGCCAGCCTTGGAGACAATGACTTCCGGCGCCGGATTCCGAGGTTTTCCCCGGACGCCGCCAGCGCCAACCAGGCAGTGGTGTCGGCCGTCCGGTCAGTGGCCGGCGACCTTGGTGCGACGCCCGCCCAGACGGCCCTGGCCTGGCTGTTGGCGCAGGGCAAGCGGCTGGGCTTGCCGGTCGTTCCCATCCCCGGGACGCGTAAACGGCACCGGATCGACGAGAACCTGGGCGCGCTGGCCCTGGACCTCACCCCTGCGCAACTGGACGCCCTGGACGCGGCCTCGGACGCCGTCGTCGGCTCCCGTTCCGCGGATCCGCAGTGGGTGTCGGAGGGCCGTGAATAGACTCGTCCCATGGACTCACTTCAGTACGACCTGCCGGCCCTGACCATCCGCCGGATCTCCGTCAGCGCGATGGACAACAACGTGTACCTGCTGACCGCGAAGGCCAGCGGGGAACAGGTGCTCATCGACGCAGCGGACGACCTTTCCGCCATCCAGCAACTGCTGGCGGACGCCTCCGCGGACACGGCGGCCACGCCCCGGCTCGCGCTGATCGCCACCACCCACCAGCACTGGGACCATGTCCGGGCGCTGAAGGAGCTGGCTGCGGCGACGGGTGCGCCCACCGCCGCAGGGACGGACGACGCCGACGCGCTGCCTGTTCCGGTGGACCGGCGGCTTGGGCACGGGGACCGGGTGGCCGTGGACGGCTTTGAGCTCGCGGCTGTCCACCTGAGGGGGCACACGCCGGGCTCGATCGCGTTTGTGTACCAGGACCCGGAGGGCCCGGCGCACATCTTCTCCGGTGATTCGCTGTTTCCGGGCGGCGTGGGCAATACGCAGAAGGACCCGGAGCGGTTCAACCAGCTGCTCAGCGACGTCACGGAGCGGCTGTTCGGCACCTACCCTGATACCGCCGTCGTGCATCCCGGCCACGGCAAGCCCACCACCCTCGGCGCCGAGCGGCCACACCTTGAGGAGTGGCGCGCCCGGGGCTGGTGAGGAACGCGGCGGTTGAGCCTGTCAAAACCCGACAGGCTCAACCACCGAAAACGGAACGCTAGCGGCCGCGGCGTTCGTTGGACGCCGGAGCCGATGCACGGCGCGGACCGCCGGAGCGGCCTCCACCGGAGCGGCCACCGCCGTTGCCGGCAGCGTAGGATCCGCCGGAGGTGCCGCCGGTGTTGGAGGACCAGACAGCCTTGTTGCCGCCGCTGCCCGCAGCAGCACCTGCGCCGGCGGAGCGCCCGCCGGTGCGTGCACCTGTGCCTGCAGCTGCTGCACGCTGACCGGTGGCCGGACGTCCGCTGCGCTGGCCGCCGGTGGAAGCCGGACGCCCGGTTCCGCCGCGGGGGGCGTCGCTGCGGGTGACGCGGGATTCCGCACGGCCGTCTGAACCGCGGCCGGCCGATGCACGGCCACCTGCTGCGGGAACATCGTTGCGGTGCGTGGAAGCGGTGCCGCGGCCTCGGGCGTTGCGGCGCGCTGCCGCAGCGGCAATCGCGCGGTCCTCGTTCTGCTCTGCGTTGCGGTCGAACGCTGCCCGGGCTTCGGTGCGGCCCTCGAAAGCTGCAGCCCGGCGCTCGGCGCGGGGAACATCGGTGCGGACCGGTTCGGCCGAAACCTTGCCCCGGCCGCCGCGTCCACCGCGTCCACCGGTTGTGGGAGCAGCCTGGCGGCGGGCGCGCTTGCGCTCTGCGTTGGCGCCCGTGGAGGTTCCGCCGCCCTGCTTCTGGGCCTTGGCGGCCAGCAGTGCGGCACGGGTGCGGGGATCAACCTTGTCGGCCATTTCGCCCACCAGGTCAGCCACGATGGGCGAGTTGGCGGTGACGCGTTCGAAGGTGACCTCCACGCCGGCAGCCTTCATCAGCTTCTTGACGTCGGTCTGCTGCTCCGGGAGGGTCAGCGTGACCACGGTGCCGTCGGAACCGGCACGCGCGGTACGGCCGGAGCGGTGCAGGTATGCCTTGTGCTCGGTGGGCGGATCCACGTGGATCACCAGTTCGACGTCGTCCACGTGGACACCGCGGGCTGCAACGTCGGTAGCCACCAGGACGCGCACATCGCCGTTGGAGAACTCGGCGAGGTTGCGGTCACGGGCGTTCTGCGACAGGTTGCCGTGCAGGTCCACGGCGGGGATCCCGGCGTCGGTCAGGGTCTTGGCCAGCTTGCGGGCGTGGTGCTTGGTCCGCATGAAGAGGACGCGGCGGCCGGCGCCGGAGGCGAGCTCCACGATCAGCTGCTTCTTGACGGTCTGGTCGTTGACCACCAGCACGTGGTGCTCCATGGTGGTCACCGCGGCCTGCGGATCGTCCACGGAGTGGGTCAGCGGGTTGGACAGGTAGCGCTGGACGATCTTGTCCACGCCGTTGTCCAGGGTGGCGGAGAAGAGCAGGCGCTGGCCCTGGCTGGGGGTCATGTCCATGAGCTTCTTCACCACGGGCAGGAAGCCGAGGTCCGCCATGTGGTCGGCCTCGTCCAGGACGGTGATCTCCACGGCCTCGAGGGTGAGGATGCGCTGGCGGATGAGGTCCTCCAGGCGGCCCGGGCAGGCAATGACAATGTCGACGCCGGCGCGCAGTGCCTTTTCCTGGCGTGCCTGCGAGATGCCGCCGTAGATCACGGTGGTGTTCAGGCCGGCAGCCTTGGCCAGCGGCTCGATGGTGGCGTTGATCTGCGTGGCCAGTTCACGGGTGGGTGCCAGCACCAGGCCCATGGGGCGCCCGGGCTTGCGGAAATACGGAGCCTCGCGCTCGGCCAGGCGGGCCACCAGCGGGATGGCGAAGGCGATGGTCTTGCCGGAACCCGTGCGGCCGCGGCCCAGGACGTCGCGTCCGGACAGCGTGTCAGGCAGGGTCTTTACCTGGATGGGGAACGGGGTTTCGATTCCCTGCGCGGCGAGGGTGTCGGCGAGGGCTTTGGGTGTGCCAAGGGCAGCGAAAGTAGTCAAAAGTCAAAGGTCTTTCAGGCGGTATCCGTGCGGATATCGGCCCCCGATGCCGGTTGGCCCAGGGGTTCGCCGAAGAAAATTCAGGTGATCAACCAGCCTGCTGCCGCTTATGCAAAGCGGCGGCCGGGACCAAATGGAACGCGTTCATCGACGCAGGATGTGCCTCTCACATGAAAAAAGCCCTGTCCCCTAAATGAAGGGGTACATGGGCATCACTGCACATCAAGTTCCACCAGTCTAGCATCCCGGCGGCGCAGACCCGTTTTCGCGTCACTTCCGCTGCCCAACTGAGTAGCACCAAGTGTCGTATTGAGGCCCCGGAACGACAGTTGCTGCTACTTGGTTGGGGGCGTTGCCTTAGCAGTCGGTGCAGGGCAGTGTTGAGGCATGAACGAACACGTGGCGCGCCACCAGGACATGCACGACGACGGCACCTCCACAGGTGATAACGGCACCGGCATCGGCACCGGCATCCGCGGCAATGACGCCGCCTCCATCTGGAACGAGCGGTACCGCGCAAAACCGCAGATATGGAGCGGAAAGCCCAACCCGCAGCTGGTCCGCGAGGCGGGTGGCCTCCGGCCGGGGAAGGCCCTGGACCTTGGCTGCGGCGAAGGCGCCGACGCCATCTGGCTGGCACAGCAGGGCTGGACCGTGACCGCCGTCGACGTTTCCGCTGTGGCGCTGGAACGGGCCCAGTCGCATGAGAAAGCCGCCCTGGCCAGGGAGAGCGTGCACGCAGGCGAGGGCGCGATTGCCAGCCGCATCACCTGGCAGCAGGCCGACCTGGAGCAGTGGGAGCCCGGCGGGCCCTTTGACCTGGTGACCTCGCAGTTCCTGCACTCCCAGGAGCTCGCCTGGCAAGGGCCGCTCCGGACGGCCGCGGCGGCGGTCAAACCCGGCGGCACCCTGCTGGTGGTGGGGCATCACCCGGACCGGCTGCCGCCGTGGGGAGGCGGAGCCGGGCACACCCACCGGGACATGTTCTATACCGGCGACGAGGTTGTCCAGGAACTGGGGCTGGACGGCCCCGGATGGCAGGTTGAGGTCCTCACAAGCCGCGAGCGCCCGGTGACGGGTCCGGGCGGCGAGCACGCCATCATCGCCGACGTCGTCCTGCGGGCCACCCGGTTGGGCTGACGCCTTTCAGGAGGCCTTGGCGGTGACGCGCGGCGCCACGAAGGCCGCGGCTGTGGCGAGCACGGCGGCAAGGGCGAAGACGCCTGCGAAGGATCCCGTCGTCGTCGTAAATGCCGCGAACACGATGCCCGTGGTGGCGAGAGCCAGCGCACCGCCCAGCGAGTCCGAGATGGACATCGCGGAGCTGTTGAAGCCTTCGTTGTCCTTGGTGGACAGCGCAAGGGTCATCACGCTGAGTCGCGGATACAGCAGGCCCATGCCGCCGCCGGCGAAGATCCAGCCGGCAATCGCGACGGCGGCCGGCCAGTGGAGAGACGTGGTGGCCAGGGCCAGCAGCACCGCGCCCAGGACCATCAGCGCCCCGGTCAGGACTGCGCGGCGATGGGACAGCCGGGCCCCGAGGCGGCCCTGGACAGCCGACGCCCCCGCCCACGCCAGCGCTCCGCCCGTGAGGGTGAGGCCGGCGAAGGTGGGGGAAAAGGCGTATTGCTCGATCAGCAGGTAGGGAAGGTAGACCTCGGCACCGAAGAACCCGGCCGAGGCCAGTCCGCGTGCCAGGATCACGCTGGGCAGGCCGCGCCGGGCGATCAGGGTGCCGCGTGGCACCAGTGGCCGGACGGCCAGCAGCGCCAGGACGACGGCGGCGATGGCCAGGAGAGCGGTGGCCGCGGGAACCCCGGGGACGCGGACGCCGGCAGACAGGTTCAGCGCCAGCACCGCGATTGCGGCGAGGGCGGCCCACGCGAGCCGGCCGGCAGCCCACGGTACGGCTGCAGCGTCCATGGGCCGCTGGTCCATCCCGCGAAGCACCGGCGCGATCATCAGCAGCGCCGGAATGACCAGCCCCACCACGCCCAGGAACACCCAGTGCCAGCTGAACACCTGTGCCACGATCCCGGCCGCGAAGGGACCCACCAGCGACGGGATCACCCACGCCGCGGAGAACGCGGCAAAGATTTTGGGGTGCAGCACGCCGGGGTAGATGCGGGCCACGAGGACGTACAGCGCCACGGTGAGGGCTCCGCCGCCCAGCCCCTGGACCAGCCGGCCGGCGACGAGCATCGGCATGGACGTGGAGGTTCCGGCGATCAGCAGGCCCAGCACGAACAGCCCCACGGACGCGTACAGGGGTGCCGTTGGCCCCCGGCGGTCGGACCAGTTGCCGGCCGCCACCATGCCGATCACGCCGGTGGCCAGCGGACCGGCGAAAGCCAGGGCGTAGAGGCCGGCGCCGTTCAGCTCCCTGCTGACGAGGGGCATGATGGTGGTCACCGCGAGGGACTCGAACGCGGCGAGGAACACCAGGGCGCACGTGCCGATGGTCACCCACAGGTACGGCCGCTGCAGGATGCGGGCGGCCGGTTGGGTGGTTGGAACCGTGGAGTCGGGCATGCGGGCCTTAGCCGATATACCGGTCGCGGCCGGCGCGGTAGCCGAAGACGGCCGCGAGCAGGCCGACCACCAGGAACAGGAATCCGGCGGCGGTGAAGGAACCGGTGGCCTGGTGCAGCTGGCCCACCAGCAGTGTTCCGGTTGAACCGAGCCCGTACCCGACGCCCTGCATCATCCCGGACAGGTGCGCGGCGGTGTGGCCGTCGCGGGTGCGGAGCATGATCATGGTCAGGGCAACGGCCGTGAGGCTTCCCTGCCCCAGGCCCAGCAGCCCGGCCCACACCCACACCAGCTCCAGGGGCCCGAAGATGCTCAGCGCGAACCCGGCACCGGTCATCAGAGCGACCACTGTGTTGATGACCCGCTGGTCGCGGAGCCTGGCAGCAAGCGCCGGGGCGAACAGTGAACCCAGCATCTGCAGCACAATGCTGACGGACACGATCAGGCCCGCCGTCGCCCCGTCCACGCCCCGCTCGCGCAGGATCGGCGCCAGCCACGCGAAAACACTGAAGGACATCATCGCCTGCAGCACCATAAAAATGGTCACCTGCCAGGCCACCGCGGAGCGCCACACGTTCACCCCGTCCCTGGCAGCCTGGTGCCTGATCCGGGGCTGGCGGACCGCCACCGGCAGGAACAGCAAAAGGACGACGGCGGCGGGCACCGCCCAGAACCACAGCGCCAGGGTCCACTCCCCCGTCGCCGCGTAGACCGGGTACGTGAAGCCGGCACCTAGCGCGGCGGACGCGCAGATCGCCGTCGTGTACAGCCCGCCCATCAGCCCCAGCCGGTGCGGGAAGTCCCGCTTCACCAACCCCGGCAACAGGACATTGCACAGGGCGATCGCAGCTCCGCACGCCGCCGTCCCGGCAAGGAGCGCGGGCAGGTGGCCGGCGGCGGGCAGCCCCGTGTCCACCGGGCGCAGCAGCAGCCCCGCCGTCAGGACCGCCATGGCACCGAGCAGGACACGCTCGGCACCGAACCGGCGCGCAAGCACCGGGGCGAGCGGCGCGAACAAGCCCAGCAGCGTCACGGGAACAGTTGTCAGGACCACCACCGCCCATCCAGGCAACGCCGCCTGAGAACTGGCCTCCGGCAGCACGGCGGAGAAGCTGGAGAACACGGTCCGCAGGTTGAGCCCGACCAGGACCAGGCACAGGCCGAGGTAGGCGAGCTGCCGCCGGCTTCCCACCCGGGTTGGCCCGGGCGCGGGCACTTCATCAATCTCCGCGTCAACCAGGGCGCCGGGATCAACCCCGGCCTGCGGTGCTGCCTCCCCGGCAGGGCTTCCCGGCCGTTGCTTCCTTGCCTCGGCGTTCGTCGCTTCCGTCACCCGCCCATTGTTGCAGGAGCGGACTGCCCCAGGAGTTGTCCACATACGCGGCCCGCGCGCTTTTGGCAGACGGGCAGCGTCCCTAGGTTTGAAGGGCACGCTGCCGGGCCAGTCATTCACAATCAGGGAGAACCATGGACATGCCACCTCAGTCTGGGCACAACAATTCCGCGACGGAAGCCACAGCGCCTCAGTCCCAGGCCGTGGTTCCGGCACCACCAGGCGGCGGCCACACCGGCAAAGCGGTTGCAAGCCTCGTCCTTGCGATCGTGGCACCCGCGAGCCTCCTCCTCACGGCCCCCTTCGCCAGTTTTGCCATGCTGTTGACCTTCCCGTACGACGGCCCGTCAAAGAATCCCTTGCTGGCTCCCCTGGTGTTCTGGAGCCTGCCCCTGATCTTCGGCATCACCTCTGCATCGCTGGGCGTCTCCGCTCTTCGGAAGTCCGGACTCCGCGGTCAAGGGTCCGGTCTGGCGCTGGCAGCGTTGTGCATCAACGGCGTTATTTTCATTGTGGGGCTCCTCATGACCCTGCGGTTCGTGTACATGATGCGCTGAGGCGGCCGTGCCGCGGCCATTCCCGCCCGCGACGAACCGGACCCGCCGGCGGGTCCCGCCCCGGTATCCTTGAAGGGATGAGTGATTCCCCCGAAAACCCCCAGCAGCCGCATGTCCCGCGGCCCGTAACCCCCGGCACGCAGGCATCCTTCGGCACCTATGGCGGCCGGCCGGTCAGCTTTGTCCGCCGCGGCACCCGGCTGCAGGGCCGCCGGCAGGCTGCGTGGGAAGAGCATGCAGAGCGGTGGGCTGTGGATGTTCCCCGCCACGTCGCCAACACCTCCGTCCACCCGGATTACACGTTCGACGCCGAGGCGGAATTTGGCCGGAAGGCTCCCCTGATCGTGGAGATCGGCTCGGGCCTGGGCGATGCCATCTGCCACGCGGCGGAGCAGAACCCGGACACCGATTTCCTGGCCGTGGAGGTCTACACCCCCGGGCTGGCGAACACCATCATCAAGATCAACAGCCGGGGGCTGCGCAACGTCCGCGTGGTTGAGGCCAACGCCCCCGAAGTGCTGGCCACCATGCTGCCCGAAGGGTCCGTTGACGAGTTGTGGGTCTTCTTCCCCGACCCCTGGCACAAGTCACGGCACCACAAGCGGCGCCTCATCCAGCCCGAGTTTGCAGCACTGGCTGCCCGTGCCCTGAAGCCGGGCGGGCTGTGGCGGATCGCCACCGACTGGTCCAACTATGCTGTCCACGTCCGTGATGTCCTGGCCGGTTCCGAGGACTTCGAGAACCTGCACAACGGCCAGCGCCGCGGACCCGAAAGCCCGCTGACGCAGGTGTGGCAGTCCGGCGTCGAGTCGGTGGTGGGCGGCGCTCCGGTCCGTGAGGGCCGCGCCCCCGTCAGCACCTTGCACACCGGGCCCAACGAGGGCGTGGACGAGACGGGCGGCTGGGCTCCGCGGTTCGAAGGCAGGATCCGTACCAGCTTCGAGGCGAAAGCCCACGAGGCGGGGCGCCTGATCTTCGATCTCTGCTACCGCCGGCGGTAGCAGGAGGTCAGCCCACGCTGATGGCGGCCACAATCTCCCTGAGCATGCCGAGCCGCGGCTCCACGCCGGGGTCCACGTAGGGCCAGATCACCACGACGCCAATAAAACGCGAGCGCTCCCACACACCCACGGTGGCTGCCACCTTCCCCGCGCCTCCGGTGTCGTCGTAACCCACCACCACGGCGTACGCGGCTTTGCCGGGGAGGTTCAGTTCGCCCTCCCCCAGGAGGGTTCCACCCCGCTCCTCACGGTAGAAGCCGGACATCAGGTGCGCCCAGCCGTTGGCCTGCGGTGCGTCCTGCACCGAGGTGTCGTCCTTGATGACGGTGACCAGGACATCGCCCGGGAGTCCGTATTGCCCGCTGTTGGGCCCGGCCGTGGAGTCGCCGAGGACCTGCGTGTGCTCGGGAAAGTCTGCCGTGAACCCCAGCGGGGATTCGATGTGCACGGACATGGTCACAGCCTTTCAAGCTTCGTGTCGTTGGGGACTTTGTAGTAGGTGGACACGTTGGTGGTGGCCTGGCTCTCCGTCTTGACCTCCACCTCGCCCAGCTTCACGTCAAGGCCGGCTTCGGTGGACGCACTGACCACGCTGTTGACCTGCACCGTGGCGGACCCGGCCTCATAGAGCCGGGCGGCATCCCGGGCCGCCCCTGCCTCATCACCCAGTGCTATGTTGCGCAGGTAGCTGTCGATCACGGGGCGGTTCTCCGGCGAGTACTCCACGTCGATCCTGACCGTGCCCTGCGTGCCGGCGGTCACCGAGGACTCCACCTTGGCAGTTTTAACATCGGTGCCCGCCGTGACCCCATGCGCCACGGTACCGTCCATGGACACCGACACTGAATCGATGGTGTTGTCCTTGTCCATGGTGACCTGCAGTCCGCCCTTGCCGGAGGCCTCGAAGATCCGCCCGTCCAGGTTGAGCGTTCCCTGCGCTGAAACCTCTCCGCTGGCGGTGGAGGTGCCGTCCGTGAGGTTCCGCTCGTAGGCCAGGTCCAGTTTCGCGGATCCGGACGCGGCCCCGGTTTCCGCTTCAGCCTCCAGGGACAGGGTCCCCTTCGCTTTGTCCGTCAGCCCGGTGGACCCGTTGTCACCGGCCGCATTGTTGATGGTTTCCAGGATGTAGCCCGGCGGGTTGCCCGCCACGTCCTTGATCTCGCCCACGCTGTCCGGCGGCAGGTCGCGGTACATCTGTCCGCGGGCGGCCATGGCTTCCTCCACGCTGCCGAAGGTGTACTCCCGGGACACCTCCCCGCTGAGGGTGACGCCGGCGGCGCCACTGGTGTCGTTCACTCCCAGCCCCATGTTCCCGTACACCTTCATGGTGGCGGAGCCGTCCGCGTTTTCCACCACTTCGGTGCCTACCTCGGCGCCCCCGTGGACCCACGCCACCCTCGCCTCGATGGAGGCCCTACCGGCCTCGGCGTAGACGGGAATATCCGCCTTCGCCAGCTCCTGCAGGTGGTCCTTGGCCAGCTCCTGGGCAGATTCGGGGATGCCGCCGTCCATGCGCATGAGGTCTTCGGCGAAGGGGCCGTCGTCCCCCTCGCCCTCGACCAGGTACTTGCGGTCCGCTGCGGACAGGCTGTCCCACCACGTGGCCTGCTCCGCGGGGCTTGCATCCAGCATGCGGGCCAGGCCGGCTTCCAGTTCCCTGCGGTGTTCCGCGGCCGCGGCCGCCGCTGCAGCCTGTTCCTGCAGCCAGTCCCGGGCCTGGGCGGCGAGCGACTGGAGGGGGTCCCACGGGCCGGTGCCGCCGGTTCCGCCGGATGACGACGCCTTCTCCTGCTCATCCGCGTGCTTCAGCAGGAGTTTCGCGTTCTCCCGCAGGCTGGACACCACCTTGTCCAGCCCGGGGCGGTGGCTGCCGGCCCATTCCTGGCGGAACCGGTCGCCGTCCGTTCCCTTCCACGGTGCGGACTGGATCTGGTTGTGCAGCGAGCCGGCCCGGGCGCTCAGCAGCGACGCGGCCTGGTCAGCCGCCTTGGCCAGTGCCCGCAGCTGGCTGACGTCAGCGCCGTAAAAGGTCATGGTGTTCCCCCGGAGAAGTCCTCGGTGCGTGTCATCCGCTGCTGCTTATGGTGGCACAGCCGCCGGGACCGGGCGATGGGGATCCCTCCCCATGCATGTCCGAAGTGAGGCGCGGATCCACACCGCCAGGCCGCGTACTGTTCCCAGACCGTGTCCGCGTGGCACGATTGCCTTTGTGTGGGGCACGCACACCAGTGGACCACCGCGCACTGCGCACGCACAAAGGAACAGCCATCAAAAGAGAACTGAAGCAGGCCGTGGACGCGGCAGAGAACGTCACCAATTCGCGGACTCTGGAACTGCTGGCAAGGGCAGGGTTTGCGGCAAGCGGCATACTGCATCTGCTGGTGGGTGCAATTGCCATCCGGCTGGCCATGGGCGGCACGGGCAACGCGGATTTCAGCGGCGCCGTGGCGGAGCTCGCCACGCAGCCGGCCGGCCCCTTCCTGTTGTGGGCGAGTTTCGCGGCGTGCGCTGCCCTTGCGCTGTGGCAGGCCAGCGATGCCATCTTCGACTACAACCGGCTGCCCACCAAGGAAAAAGCCGGAAAAAAGGCCAAGGCCGGGGCCCAGGCTTTGGTGTTCGCCGGACTCGCCCTGACGTTGTTGTCCTTCGCGAGGGGAACCGGCTCGGGCGGCGACAACCAAAGAGCTGTCAGTGACCTGACGGTCTCCCTTATCAAAGCCCCCGGCGGTGTAGCCCTGCTGGTCCTGCTGGGCGCCGGCATCGCTGTGACCGGGGCGGTGTACGGCATCCGTGGGCCCAGGAAATCCTTCGACAAGCATCTGGTCATGCCCGCGTCCCCAAAGGCAAGGACTGCGGTAACGGTGCTGGGCGTGACAGGCTATGTGGCCAAGGGCGTGGTCCTGCTGCTGACCGGCCTGCTCATCGTCATTGCCACACTGCAGGCCCACCCGGAGGATTCAACCGGCCTGGACGGCGGGCTCCGTGCACTGCGCGACCAGCCCTTTGGCGTCTACCTGCTGGCAGCCGTGGGCGCCGGGCTCATCTGCTACGGGGTGTTCATGATCGTGCGGGCCCGGCTGGCCAAAATGACCCAGTAACCCGCAAACGGCGAGGGAACCGCCGTCGCGGTGGCCGCGTCGAATGGTTGAGCGCCGGGGTAGCTAGGCTGGGACCATGCCCCAGGTACGCGCCGAACGCTTCATCCGCCTCGACCCGGAGACGGTCTTCGCCTTCTCCCAGACCACCGGCACCTTCCGGCTCAAATGGGACCCGTTCATCTCGGCCCAGGGATTCCTGGCCGGAGCCAGCTCGGCCGGCAAGGGCGTCCGCACCAGGACGCGCTCCCGCCTGGGGCTGACGATGGTCAGCGAGTACGTCTCCTACTTCCCGCCGCGGAACGTGGGCATGACCATGGTGTCCGGCCCCTGGTTCTTCGGGAACTTCGGCGGCGGCTGGCGCTTCACGGCCGGCGACGGCGGCACGCAGGCGGCTTGGAAGTACACCTTTTCCTGCCGGCCGGCGCTGTTGCGGCCGCTGATGGAGAGGATCGGCACCTGGCTTCTGGGGCACGAGATCGAGAGGCGGATCGAGGCGTTCGCCCGCGCCTGCGAGGATGAGGCGCTGGTAGCTGAGTTCCGTGCCCTCCGCGGGCCTTCGCCGGAGCTCCCCTAGCCCGCGAGCCCGCGAGGCGTCAGTGCTTCAGGCGTCAGGGCACCGTGATCACGGCAACGGCATGCTGCGTGCCGTCCCGCAGCTCAACACTGGAAATGCTCCCCAGCTGGATGGGCGTGGCCCCCGTGACCTTGACCCTGCCGCTGGGGGTGGCCGACCAGGCGCACGCGCGGTCCTCGCCGCCGGCGCGGTCACGGACCCACAGGGACAACGTCCCGTCCTGCGGGAGGCTGCTTCCGTTCACGGCCAGCTCGGTCCCCCAGGTCTTGCGGGCCAGGTCGATGCTGAACTGGAGCCCGCCCCCAGACTGGACGGAATAGGTGGCGTCGGGTTGCTCGGGCCGCGCCAGCAATGGTCCAGCAGCGAGCCCCAAGGCGAGGCAGGCGGCGGCCACGGCGCCCACGAGTGCCGCCCACCGCCGTCGTGATGTCCGACGGCGGCGCGCCAGCTTGCTGAGGAGCGGAACCGGAACGGGGGCAACAGGACCGGCCGCTACGGCCGCAACGGCGGTCAGCGCCACGGCATCCGGCACGGGAAGGGCATCCAGCAGCATGGGAAGCTTCTCAAGCCCGGCCAGTTCCTCTCGGCAGGCGGCGCAGTCCTTGAGGTGGGACGCAAAAGCCGCCTGGTCGTCGTCGTCCAGGCCGCCCAGGAGGTAGGCACCCAGCAACTGGTGGGGATCAAAACCGTTCACCGTTCCACCCCCATTTCATCCAGGATGGTGCGCAGGGCACGGACCGCGTAATAGGCGCGGGACTTCACGGTTCCGCTGGGGATGTTGAGCTGGACGGCGGCTTCATTGACCGTGAAGCGGCGGTAATGCAGGGCCACCAGGACGTCGCGGTGCTCCTTGCTCAGCCGGAGCAGGGCCTCCTCGATCAATACCCGGATCAACAGCTCATCCACCTTTTCCATCGCCCCGCCGTGATCCGTGAGGCCGCTTTCCAGTGTTTCCGGGCGCCGCTGGGCACGCCGGTAATTGTCGATCATGATGTTCCTGGCCGTCCGGTACAGGTAGCTGCGGAGGCTTCCGTTGATCTCCGGCGCGTGCTGCCAGACGCGGAGCACGGTCTCCTGCACCACGTCCTCAGCCAGTTGGGGGTCCCGGGAGGCACTGAGGACGAACCGGCGCAGGGCGGGGCCGTGTTCACGGTAGATGGACGCCACCACGTCCTCATCCAGCGGCATGCCGTCCCTCCTGATGTGGTTCTGTCCCACATTCCTGCTGATGTCCTAAAGACGCCGCGGGCCGATAAAAAGTTCATCCTGTTTGAACCATTCTTCACCCGGATGCGTCGTAGAAGTTAGCGTCCGGTATCAGACGCCGGGCCCAGCCAAGGAGCAACCCATGAAACACCACCCGGGTGCAGGCCTCGCCATCCTGGCCCTTGCCGCGGTACTGACGGCCTGCGCCGGCGGCACCGGAACCGCGCCGGCCACCAGCCCCGCTGTCACCACCGGCGCGCCTGCCACGTCCGCAACGGCCCCCGCCGCGTCGGTGTCCCCGCCCTCGGCAACGTCCACCACGGCCAGCGCCGGCGTCGACCTCAAGACAGCGTCCACAAGCGCCGGCACCATCGTGGTGGATGGAAAGGGAATGAGCGTGTACTTCTTCACGAAGGATATGAAGGACTCCGGAACCAGTGCCTGCACGGACGCCTGCCTGGTTGCGTGGCCCCCTGTTTTTGCTTCCTCGGAAACTCCGTCCGCCGAGGGCGTCACGGGAGCATTGGGCACCATCACCACCCCGGATGGCAAGCAGCAGGTAACCCTGGAGGGACTGCCGCTGTACTACTTCGCGAAGGACACAAAGCCGGGCGATATCCTCGGCCAGGGCGTCAATGACGTCTGGTACCTGGCGGATCCGTCCGGCGCCATGATCAAGATGGGCGGTGCATCAGCCTACTGAGTTGGATTTGCCGGCCGGGCCGGCCCGCCTCCATGCTCTTCGCGGCAGGGCTTGAATGGCGGGCGGCGGCCGGAAAAACGGGCCGCAGGCGCCCTACCGCAGCTAGCGCAGCGGAACTGCGGGGAGAGTCCCGGGCAGCGGAAGTTCTGACGCGCCGGGGACGGGCACCTGCGGCGGCTGGCCTACACCGTTGGTGAGATCATCCGGAACGGCGGTGGCCAGGTCCTCCGCAGCAGGAAGGCCGGCCGGCTTCCCCGGGGCGGCGTCCTGCCCGGCTGCCGTTTCCGGCGGGGCGGGAGCGTTCGACGGCGTCACCTCCGCCGGTTGCCCGGCGGGACCTGGTGCGGCCGGGACAGTCTCTTCGGCTGCTTGGGTTGCCGGCGTGGCAGGAACCGGGGCTGCGGGTTCATCAGCCGGGTTCCCCGCGGGTACCCCGGTGGATCCCGTCACAAACGACGTGACGGCATGGTTGAACCGGCTGAAGGAGTCCCGGAACCCCTGGTCGGAAGCCGCGGCGACGGCTCCGCCGGCGGACAGCGAGACGGCCACGGACAGTGCTGTCAGGGTGACGCGCCGCTTGGCCCGGCGCCGCGCGGCCAGCTCATCGGGGGGTGCGGCGGCGGATACTGCTGCGGTCTCAACTGGCGCGGCCGCAGCAGGTGCGGCGGCGCTGGTTGAAGCCGCCACCTCCTCGGCGCGCTGCATCAGGGCTGCGACCTCCGCGGAGGGTTCCGGCGTCACAGCACCCAGGGCGCGGAGTTGCAGGAGCGCTGGATGGAGCTGTCCGTCGTCGTCCAGCCCTGCCTCCAGCAGCAGCTGGTCAACGAATCCGTCGCTGCGGGATCCTGCGGTGTCACTCATGATTCGCCTGGTTTCTTGAGAGCGTCTGTGCTTTGAGGTTCTGAAGGGCCCTTCGCTGGAGCTGTTTGATGGCCCCGGTGCTTTTGCCCATGATGCCCGCCACCTGTTCGATGGACAGGTCCGCCACCACGCGGAGCGCCAGTACTTCCTGGTGTTCCCCGCTGAGGCCGTCCAGCATCGCGGCGGCCCCGCCGTCCAGTTCCACGGCCTGGTCCTCCGCCGACGGCGTTGTGCGGCCGTCATGCTGGGGATCGTAGGGCGTCAGTTGCGGCCTGCGCTCCAGCCGGCGGTAGTGGTCCACCATGCGGGCGTGGGCAATGGAGAAGATCAAGGATTTGGCGCCCTGCAGGCCGCCGGTGAGCCCTTGGATCTTCGGATAGAACGCCAGGAACACGTCCTGCGTTACCGCTTCCGGGTCGTCAACACCGCGGGCCTTGAGGTAGCCCTGGACGGGGCCGGCGAAGGACCGATAGGCAGCGCCGAACAGCACAGCGGGATCTGTTCCGGCTGCGCTGTCGAATATGTCGATCTCTTCATGGGCCAAAGTGTCTAGCACCAGCGGCTCCTCCATCCCGGAACGCGGAGTGCGCCTGTCCCGGTTGTGCGGTGCGGATTGCCTGTCCCCGCTGCTTCTTCCGCCTGCTGCAGCACCATGCCGCCGGCGGGCGGGACTGCAGGAACGGGGGGCTGGTTCCTGCAGTCCGGAGTGGCCGCAGCCACAAAACAGCTGCGGTCCACCCTAGCCAACGGTGCCTAGCGGACTGAAACCGCGGGGGCTTCCACGACGTCGGCGCCCTCAACCGGAACAGCAGGCACGGCTGGAACGGCGGGCTCGCCGTCGACACGCGGGACGGCGGGGACGGCAGGAACGGCCGGAAGCTCGGGACGTTCAACCTCAACGGCGGCGGAGCCTGTGGCAGCCGCTCCGGCTTCGGCGGCGGCATCCGCGTCCGCAACAACATCGGCGCAGAAGTCCCCAACGTTAGCTTCGCCTTCGGCGGCAATAACCAGCGAGGAGAAGCCCTCGGCAGACGCGTTGAGGCTGCCGTTGGTGAAAGCAGTGCAGAGGCCGAAGGCTGCGGCGCCTGCTGCGTCAACGGCAGTACCGGCGGCAACGGAAGCCGAACCCTGGGCGGCTGCTTCCTCATCGCTGACCGTGGCGTCGGCAGCTGCATCAGCAGTTGCCGTTGCATCGGCGTCGGCTGCAGCATCCGTGGTGGACTCCGCACCGGCCTGGGCGTCAGAGGCTGCCTCGGCTGCCAGCTGCGGGGCGGGAGCACCGAACAGTTCGTGCGCGGTCTGCTGCGCGTCAGCGGGGAGGACACCGGTAACGGCGGCTGCGCCGGTTCCGCCGACGGCCAGGGTGCCTGCTGCCAGGACTCCGGCGGCGACTTTACTGGTGGCGAGAACGGTGAACAAAGACATCAAGTACTCCAAACCTGGACAACATATCGGGTTGGGCCCGGCGTGCGGACCCATCACCTCCTACATCGCCGGGGGCAGCGGAAAGGTTACGAACGCTGGAAATCTTTTTTATTGCCCGTCCGTATCAGGACCACCGGACCGTCGCCCTTACGATCGATGCATGTCCAACAGCAACCAGCCGCAGCAGTCCGACACACAAACCGGTGCGCCCCGGAAAGAGGCCGGCACCTGGCAATCCATGGTGGACAACAACAAGGCGTTGCTCCTGCGGAAGACCGGCCAGGATACGGCCCATTGGGTGGAGCAGGCCCGGGCGGCGGGCATCCGCAGCGACCGGGAACTCCGCGACTGGATGCGGGACGGTTTTGGCGTGACGGGCTATGCCCAGTACGCGGTGTCCTGGGAGCTGTTCGGCTACCCGGAGTTCATGCTGCGCGATGCCGACGAACTGATCGACGGCCAGTACGCCAACCACCCGCAGCTGCGGCCCATCGCTGATGCCATCCTGGCCTGGGCGTCAGCCACCGAAGGCGTCCAGATCCAGATGCGGAAGGGCTACGTGTCCCTGCACAGCCAGCGCCGGAAGTTCGCCCAGGTGACCCGGTCCACTAACTCGGCGGTGGACGTGACCCTGCGCCTTGATGCTCCCGCCGGGGGACGGCTGGAACAGGTCAGGACACGGGCGGACGATCCCTTTACGCTTCGGGTCCGGCTGGTGTCTCCCGATCAGGTGGACGACGAGCTGCTTGAGATCCTGACCGCGGCCCTGGAGCAGAACAGCTAGGAAAGCGCTGATTCGCGGGACAGGCGCCGGAGTCGCCGGATATTCACGGCGGCACCGGTGGCTGTCCCGCGAATTGGCGGACCGGAAGGACGTGCGACCTGTTTCTAGGCCTGCACGAGGTCCGCGTCGGCCTCTTCAAACTCCACGGCTGCGACGATTTCGAGGGTTTCGGGGTTGATCATGAAGGCTTCGTCGTCTTCCTCCACCATCAGGAAGTCGCCGTGGTCCGTGGAGAAGTGCCAGGCCAGGGTCTTCTCGCCGTCGTGCAGGTAGTTGGGGTCCCCCATGGTGATCCTGAGGAGTTGGTACCCGGCAACGCTGCAGAGCTCGCGGATGATGATTTCGAAGTCCGGGGCGTCCTCCAGCGCTTCGGCCTCTGCCTGGGCCTGGCGTTCGGGCAGGTCCGGGATCAGGGCAGCAAGCCGCTGGATGTACGCGCCCACCTCTTCGTCGTCGAGCACCAGGAGATCGGCCTGTCCGCGCAGCCAGGCGGCATTGAGTGCGGTGATGTTCTCCCGCTCCAGCAGCTCCTCGAACTCGCCGTCGAGCTCTTCCATCCGCAGGACGGCGTCGGGGGTCTCTGCAGCCTGGTCGAGTCCGCCGTCGAGGTAGTGCTCGGTCTCCTCCTCGGTCAGGGCGTCGTAGGCCGCAACAGCGCGGTTGAAGAGGTCCAGGTGGGCGGTTGCGCCCATGCCGGCCATACCCTCGCGGATCAGGGTGTCCGTTTCGGACCGGTCCACGGCCATGAAGGAGTACTGCGCGAAGCCGCCCTCGAGTGACTGCGTGAGGTAGAAATCCACGTAGTAGCTGCGGACTGCCACCGGAGACATCTCCTCGGTATGGAGAAGAGCGGTGTGCATGGCGTCCACCACGCTCACATTGGCCTCAACTGCCTCCTCATCGCTGGCTTCGATGCTGCTGCTGGTCAGGACGACGGGCTGCTGGCTGGTGATCATGGCAATCCTTACTGCTGTTCGCTGGTGGTGCTCAGGACGCTTTTCACGCTACGGCTGAGGGATTACCGGCCCATTGAGGAGGAAGTGAACGTCTAGCGAAGTTTTCAGCAACTGCACAAGGGTCAACCGTGCGCCCTGCTGCCGGGAATGCCGACAGACCCCCTCTTGACCAGGGTTGCGGAAAATTCAGGTTTTGCAGCAGGCGCCTTCCTGCCCTGGATCTGGCGGATGAGGGCTTCAGCCGCGGCGACGCCCATCTCGTAGACGGGCTGCGCAATCACGGTCAGAGGCGGTGTGGTGAGGCGGGTCCAGGCAAAGTCGTCGTACATCAGGAACGAGACGTCGTCCGGGATCGAGAGCCCCAGGTCCTGGATCGCCTCGACGACGCTGAGCCCGATGAGTCCGTCCGAGGCAATGATCGCCGTGGCGGGATCAGGCTGCTGCAGCAGTTCACGGGTGATTTTCCTGATGGACTCCGGACCGCCGGCGTTGAGCCGGACCAGGTCCTCGGGTTGGGGAAGCCCCGCTTCGTCGAACGCACGCTTCATACCGTCCCGGCGGTCCGAGATCTGCGAGGAGTCCAGCGGCAGGCCGGCGAAGTAAGGCTCATCCGTCCGAATGGTGGAAATGAAGGCAATCCGGCGGTGCCCTTCCCCGATCAGGTAGCTGGTGGATTCATAGGAGATTCCCTCCATCTCCACTGCCACCGTGTCCACCTCCACCCCCTGGGCCCTACGGTCGAGGAGCACCAAGGGCCTTCCGGACGTGTGAACGCTTGCCAGGTGCTGCGTATCAACCGATGAAGCCGGCGCGATGATCAGGCCGTCAACGCGCTTGTCCAGCAGCACCTTCACTGCGTCGACTTCGGCCGCTGTGTCCTCATCGGTATTGACCAGGATGACGTTGAACCCGCTCTTCTTCGCGGTGTCAGTAATGCCCCTGGTCGCGAGGCCAAAGTGCGGGTTCTCGATGTCGCCCACCACCACGCCGATCGTGTTTGACTTCCCGGTGTTCATGCTGCGCGCGAGTTCATTTGGGCGGTAGTTCAGCTCTTCCGCTGCTGCCAGTACGCGCTCCCTCACATCGTCACTCACTGCGCCATAGTTGCCCAGCGCACGTGCTGCCTGGGCCTTGGATACCTGCGCGGCCTTGGCGACGTCTGCGACTGTTACATCGCGTCGTCGTGAAGCGTCAGTACTCATTTCGGCCTTTCCCGTAGGACGCTTGACGCCCTTTTGTGGCTTGGGTTACATTTCTATCAATCGGTGTGAGTCCGGTCTCAATCCTAGAGACTGAGACCGGACTCAGCAAGAGGTACCGGCCAAGCATCACCCCACGGCGGATCTCGATCCTCCACTCCCGCTTCTCTCGATTGGAAAACTCGCTGTGTTTACTCGAAAGACTTTCCGCCCCGCAACACTGGTTGCCGCGGCCGTCGCCGCGGTCCTGGCACTGTCCGGCTGCGGAGCATCCACTCCTGCTTCCTCCTCATCCGCGGACAACCCCTACGGCCTGATTGAGCCCGGATCCATCCGTGTCGCCAGCCTGGGTGACTCGAAGCCGTACACCTTCACCGACGCCCAGGGTAAGTTCACGGGCTTCGATGTGGAACTCTTTACGGACGTGGCCCGCCGCGCCGGTGTAGACAACGTGGTCTTCACCGGCCAGGACTTCTCCGGCCTGCTCGCCGCCGTCGCCAACGGGCAGTTCGACGCCGGGGTCGCCGCCATCGGCATCACGGACAAGCGCAAGGAAACCGTTGATTTCTCCGACGGCTACCTGGCCGGCTACCTGACCATCATCACCACCAAGACGTCCGGCATCAACGATCAGGAAGGGCTCTCCGGCAAGCGCCTGGGCGTCGTCCAGGGAACGCTGCAGGAGGCCTACGCCGTCAAGAACTTCACCTCCGCAAGCCTGGTGCGCTTCCCGGACAACAACACCGCAGTCTCGGCCGTCAACAGCGGCGCTGTTGACGCGCACTTCCTCGACTACGAGGCCGCCAAGTCCTACCAGGAACAGTTTGGCCTGGTGAGCGCAGCAGATATCCCGTCCTTCGACGCTCCCGCCGGCTTCGCCGTCGCCAAGGGCAAGACCGAATTCAAGGAGGCCCTGAACAAGGGCTTGGCCGAAGCCATGGAGGACGGCACCTGGAAGAAGCTCTACGAAAAGTGGTTCCCGGGCTCCCCGATGCCCGAGCAGTACCTTCCCAAGGCCGAGCAGACGTCCAGCCCGGCGCCCAGTAACTAACCCCTCCCAAGGTTGCGGGGGCGGTCCACCGGAATTACCCGCCATGACCGCCCCCGTTCCACCAGCTAACAACGTCTGAGAGCAACCATGGACTGGCTCAACACCATCATCCGCACCTTCTTCGACTTCGAAGCAATGGTCGAAGTCCTGCCCCAACTTCTGGGCGTGGGCCTCCTGAACACCCTCATCATTTCCGTCTCGGCCACGATCATTGGCCTGGTGCTCGGCATGATCGTCGCCGTTATGGGCATTTCACCGTCCCGGTGGCTGCGGGTCCCGGCCCGCATTTACACGGACCTGTTCCGTGGCTTGCCGGCCATCCTTACCATCCTGCTGATCGGCCAGGGGTTCGCCCGGCTGAGCCAGTCCATCTTCGGCCCTTCGCCGTACCCCTTGGGCATCATCGCCCTAAGCCTGATCGCCAGCGCCTACATCGGTGAGATCTTCCGTGCCGGCATCCAAAGCGTGGACAAGGGCCAGGGCGAGGCCTGCCGCGCCCTGGGCATGAGCTACGGCAAATCAATGGCACTCGTGGTCATTCCCCAGGGCATCCGCCGCGTACTGCCGGCACTGGTCAACCAGTTCATCGCCATCGTCAAGGACTCCTCACTCGTCTACTTCCTCGGCCTGCTGGTCAGCGAACGTGAACTCTTCCGCGTGGGCCAGGACGCCGCAGTCCTCTCCGGAAACCTCTCCCCGCTGGTGATGGCCGGCATCTTCTACCTCATCATCACCGTGCCGCTGACGCACCTGGTGAACTACTTCGACAGCCGCTTCCGGGCAGGAAAACGCCGTCCCGCGGCCCCCTCCAGCGGCCTCAAGGAAGTCAAGGAACTCGACGCGGCCTCGCCGCTCACTACCGGGAGCAACACATGATCACCAGCACCAGCGCCAACCCCACCGCTGACATCCAGACCTTCCACGGATCCAGCCTGGAACTCAAAAACCTGACCATGGCGTACGGGGACATCGAGGTGCTCCGCAACGTCAGCCTTACCGTGGCCCCCGGCACCACCACCTGCATCATCGGGCCATCGGGCTCGGGCAAGTCCACCCTGCTCCGCGGGGTCAACAGGCTCCACGAACCCAAAGGCGGCGACGTGCTCCTGGCGGGCGAGAGCGTACTGAAGGTCAACCCTGACATCCTGCGCAGCCGGATCGGGATGGTCTTCCAGCACTTCAACCTCTTCCCGGACCACACAGCCCTGGAGAATGTGGCCCTCGCCCTCTGGAGCGTCAAGAAGATGCCCAAGGCAGAGGCACGGGAGCGGGCACGCCTCCGCCTGGCCGAGGTGGGCCTTGCCGAACGTGCCGACCACCGTCCACGGGACCTTTCCGGCGGACAGCAGCAGCGCGTGGCCATTGCCCGTGCCCTCGCCATGGAACCCGAAGTGATGCTCTTCGACGAGGCCACCAGCGCCCTGGACCCCGAGCTGGTCAAGGGCGTCCTGACCCTCATGGCGTCGCTTGCAAAGCGGGGCATGACCATGGTGGTGGTGACGCACGAAATGGGCTTTGCCCGGAAAGTGGCCGACCAGGTCGTCTTTATGGATGAAGGCGAAGTAGTCGAAGCGGGCACGCCCGCGGACATCTTCGACAACCCCAAGAGCGAACGCCTCCAGCGTTTCCTCTCCGAGGTGCTGTGATGGCGAAGGTCAGCAAAGGACCCATCCGTACCGCCGTCGTCGGCTTCGGGATTTCCGGACGCGTCTTCCATGCACCCCTGATCGAGGCGGACCCGTCCTATTCACTGGACGTGATTGTCACTGCGGACCCGGACCGCGCTGCCGCAGCAGCAGCCCGCTACCCGCGGGCCCGGATTGTCCCGACGGCGGAGGCCCTGTTCGCACTGTCAGCCGACCTTGACCTGGTGGTTCTGGGTACCCCTCCGGTCACCCATTTCGACTTCGCTTCGAGGGCGATCGCCCACAAGCTGCACGTTGTGGTGGACAAGCCATTCGTCACCACATCCGCACACGGCGAAGAGCTGGCCGCCAGAGCGGCCGACGCCGGCGTTCAGCTGACGGTCTTCCAGAACCGCCGGTGGGACGCGGATTTCCTGACCCTCAAAAAGCTCCTGGAGGCCGGTGGGCTGGGCGAGGTCCGGACGTTCGAATCACGGTTCGAGTGGTGGCGCCCGGAAGGTTTCGGGAACTGGCGCGACTCCGCCACCACGGCGGAGGGCGGCGGCATCCTCCATGACCTGGGCGCCCACCTCATCGACCAGGCCATCCAGCTGTTTGGGCCCGTGGCGCGCAGCTACGGCGAAACAGCCGGGCAGGGCACGGGCCGGCCAGGCCCGGAACAGGAAGCCTTCGTGTCCCTGCTGCACGAATCGGGCGTACGCGCCCGGCTCTGGATGAACGGCGCCGCCCCGCAGGCAGGCCCCCGGTTCCATGTGCTTGGCTCGGCAGCCGGTTACACCAAGTGGGGACTGGACGGGCAGGAACCTGCACTTGATGCCGGGGTCCTCCCCACCGATCCCGGCTATGGCGTGGACCCCCAGGTCTCTTGGGGGGTCCTGGGGGTGGACGGCGCCACAAGGGCCGTTCCCGCCGAGCGGGGGGCCTATCCCGAGTTCTACCGGCTCCTCGCCGACGCACTCCTCCGCGGGGCGCCGCTCCCGGTTGACCCGGCAGACGCCGTCGAAGTCTTGAAAGTCATTGAAGAAGTCCATGCCCTTGCCTGACACAGCACGTCACGGCACATCCCTTTACACAGGAAAGCGAGTACCCATGTCTTCCACCAACTCCGCCAGGAAAGTTGCCGTCATCGGTGGCGGAATCCTTGGTGTTTCCACCGCCGTCCACCTGCTGCGCGAAGGTGCCTCGGTAGTCCTGCTCACCGAAAGCGGTTTGACCAGCGAGGCCTCAGGCAGGTCGCTCTCATGGCTCAATTCCGCGGGGGAACGCTCCACGCCCTATCACCTGCTCCGCATGGCGGGGGTTGACCGGTACCGGACGCTGTTCGCTGCCGACCCCTCCCGCGAATGGCTCCAGTTTGACGGCGGACTGATGTGGAACGCGGAAGGCCAGGCGGATGCCACGGCTGCCCGCCACCGCTATGAACGGAACAAGGGCTACGACTCGAAGCTGCTGGCCCCCGCCGAGATCCCCGGAGTGGCCCCGGGCGTGGATGCCGCAGCCGTACCTGAGAACGCCATCTTCAACCCCGGCGAAGGCTGGGTGAGCCTGCCGGACCTGGTGGAGTTCCTGATGGCGGAGTTCCACGAACTCGGGGGTGAACTGGTCCTCAATGCAGGAAAAGCTTCGGTGGTGGTTGAAGGCGGGCGGGCTGTCGGGGTGCAGGCCGCTTCCGGTGCCGTGCACGGTGCCGACGCCGTCCTGGTTGCCTGCGGAGCCGCAACCCCGGCCGTTGTGGCGCCGCTGGGTGTCAACATCCCCAATGGTTCGCCGGTCTCCATGCTGGTTATCACCAAGCCGGTGGAGCACGGCCTGGCCCCGGTGCTGAACACGCCCCGCGCGGCCGTGCGGCCCAACCCCGGAAACACCCTCGCCCTGGACCACGACTGGTACGAGGAGAACATCACTGAGCATGCCGACGGCAGCTTCAGAATCCCCGATGAGGTAGTCCAGGAACTGGCAGACGAAGCCTCCAAGCTGGTTCAAGGCAACCCCGAGCTCAAGCCTGCGTCATGGAAGATCGGCTACAAGCCGATCCCGGGTGACGGGGAACCGGTCTTTGGCGAACTCGGCAAGGTTCCGGGCTGCTTTGTGGCCTTTACACACTCCGGCGCGACGCTCGGCCTGATCGCGGGCGAGCTCCTGGCGGGAGAAATCCTTACAGGGGAACGGCATCCAATGCTCGAAACCTTCCGTCCGGAGCGGTTCTCCTAGCATCCAGCCACCCTTCCCCGCAGGCCGTGGCGTGCCGCTGTTTCCGCAGCGGCACGCCACGGCCTCGTTCGTTCTGCCGCATCCTTTGCTGATCAGGTTGTCCACTCGTCGAGGGGCAGCGCGCACCCCGCCCCGGCAGCGAACTAAGATGGATCAGATAACCAACCACCGGACGCGGTTCCGCCGTGTCCTGCTGAAAGTAGCGCGCACCATGCCATCCCAACCGGACGAGAGTGCGGCACTGGCGATTCAGACACCCGCCATCAACGACCGCTCCCTCGCGGCGGGACTGGCCTATGCCATGGGCAGCCGCGTCTCCGGGATCTCGTTTGATGCCGGCACCGGCCTGATGCTGGGCAAGGTCCGGGGAGGCGCCGAGGTTCCGTACTCCACCACGGCCAAGCTGGTCCGCAAAGCCGGCGGCTGGAGCTGCACGGTTGGGGTGTGCAGCTGCCCCGTCCGCAAGGACTGCAAGCACGTGGCGGCGCTGCTCTTCGCGGCCGAGGACAACCCCGCCATCCGCGTCCAGCTGCTGTCACCCGCAACCGCCACCCAGGTGGCCCGGGAGCCGTCGGCCGCCGCCCTGTCCGACTGGGAACAGGCCCTCAGCCCGCTGATCTCGCAGCCAGGGGGCGCACCCTCCGGCACCGGAGTTCCGCTGGCGCTGCAGTTCGAGATCGAGGAACCGGCCCCGCACTTCTCCTACACAGGCCGCCGGGATCCGCTGCGCAGCGTCCGCCAGCTCAAGGCCCGCCCTGTCATCATGGGTGCCAAGGGCAAGTGGATCCGCGGCGACGTCTCCTGGAACACGCTGAGCTACCTGAACTTCCGCCGCGAGTGCAACGAAGCGCACGTTGAGTGGATGCAGGAGTTCCTGGCCGCCCATTCCGCGTCGGCCAGCCGGATGCACAATTCGTCCGGCCTGTGGCTCGGCCTGAACTCCTACTCCGGGAAGAACCTGTGGAGCCTGCTGTCCGACGCCCGCAAGATCGGGCTCGCCCTGGTCCACTCGCGCGGCACCGAACCGGTGCGGCTCGCGGAGGCCCCTGCCGCCGTCGGGCTTAATCTCGGGCGCTATGGCGCGCCCGCGGCAGGCAGCGCTGACCCCGCAGGGGATGGCGACGCGCCTCAGCAAGCGTCCGACGACGGCGGGCTGGAACTTTCGCCCACCATCACCGTTGAGGGGGTCGAGATTGATCCCGCCGCCGTGGGGACGATCGGCCGCCCTGCGCACGGCCTGTTCTTCACCTCCGGCGAGGCCGCCTTGCCCGGAGTTCCGGACCCCGACGGCACCATCACCCTGGCGCCGCTGGAGGGCGGCTTGAGCGAGGAACTGCTGGCGTTCGTCACGGCCGGCAGCACGCTGCATATTCCTGCCAAGGATGAGTCCCGCTTCCTCACCGGGTTCTATCCCAAGCTCAAGCAGGCGGCCCGGGTGACGGCGCGGGACGAATCCGTCGAGCTTCCCGCGCTTGCCGTTCCCACGCTCTCGCTGCTGGCAAACTACGGCGCGGACCACAAGGTGCGGCTGCATTGGGAGTGGCACTACAAGACCGGAAACCTGGTCACCGCCCAGCCGCTGTGGCGCCACCCCGGCGACCACGGCTACCGCGACGACACCGCAGAAGCCCGCATCCTCGAGGGCATCGGCCACCCGTGGGAGGTGGTTCCCGCCTTGGGCGAGTCGGCAACCGGCGGCTGGGGCACTCCCCGCCTGGCGGCGTCGGCCGAGCTCACGGGCCTGGACACGCTGGCGTTCACCGAGGAAGTGCTGCCGCGGCTGCGTGAAGCTCCGGATGTGGAGGTGGAAACGGCAGGCGATATCGCCGATTACCGCGAGGCCGAGGAAGCCCCGGTCGTCTCCATCTCCACCAAGGCCACCGAGCAGCGCGACTGGTTCGACCTCGGCATCCAGATTTCCCTCGAGGGCCAGCCGGTGTCCTTCGCGGCCGTGTTCTCCGCCCTGGCCGCCGGCCAGACCAAGATGCTGCTCCCCAGCGGCGCCTACTTCTCGCTGGACCTGCCGGAGCTGCACCAGCTGCGGGCGCTGATCGAGGAAGCCCGGTCGCTGCAGGACAACAAGGACGCCCCGCTGCAGATCAGCCGTTTCCAGGCCGGGCTGTGGGACGAGCTGGCGCAGCTGGGCATCGTGGACGAGCAGGCCGCCGCCTGGCGTTCGGCGGTGGGCGGCCTCCTGGAAGGCGGCGTGGACGGGCTGCCGCTGCCGGCCACCCTGAATGCCGAGCTTCGGCCCTACCAGCTCGAGGGCTTCAACTGGCTCACCTTCCTGTACCGGCACAGCCTGGGCGGTGTCCTGGCCGACGACATGGGCCTCGGCAAGACCGTGCAGGCCCTCGCGCTGATGTGCGCGGCGAAGGAACAGGCCGGGGAGAAGTCCCCCGACGCCGTCGCTCCCTTTTTGGTGGTTGCGCCCACCAGCGTGGTGGGCAACTGGGCGGCGGAGGCCGCACGCTTTGCGCCCGGGTTGAAGGTGCAGGCAGTCGGCGAGACGTTCGCAAAGAGCGGCCAGGAAGTGGCTGATGCGCTGGCCGGGGCGGACATCGTGATCACCTCGTATGCCCTGTTCCGCATCGATTACGACGCCTACGCCTCCCGTGAGTGGTCCGGCCTGGTACTGGACGAGGCGCAGTTCGTGAAGAACCACCAGTCCAAGGCCTACCAGTGCGCGCGCAAGCTGCCGGCCGCCTTCAAGCTGGCCATTACCGGCACGCCGCTGGAGAACAACCTCATGGAGTTCTGGGCACTGACGTCCATCGTGGCACCGGGCCTCTTTTCCAGCCCCAAGCGTTTCGCGGAGTACTACCAGAAGCCGGTGGAGAAGAACGGCGACAAGGGGCAGCTGGACAAGCTCCGGCGCCGGGTCCGTCCGCTGATGATGCGCCGCACCAAGGACCAGGTGATCAAGGACCTGCCGCCCAAGCAGGAGCAGATCCTGGAAGTGGTGCTGAACCCGCGCCACCAGAAGGTCTACCAGACCCACCTGCAGCGCGAGCGGCAAAAGATCCTGGGGCTGATCGAGGACGTGAACAAGAACCGGTTCACCATCTTCCAGTCGTTGACCCTGCTGCGGCAGCTCAGTTTGGACGCCTCGCTGGTTGACCCGTCGCTTTCGGGGGTCCGTTCAAGCAAGCTTGACGTGTTGTTCGAGCAGCTCGAGGACCTCGTCGCCGAGGGCCACCGTGCCCTGATTTTCAGCCAGTTCACCGGTTTCCTGGGGAAGGTCCGCGAGCGGCTCGATGAGGAGAAGATCGAGTACTGCTACCTCGACGGCGGCACCCGCAACCGTGCCGACGTGGTCAGTGAGTTCAAGAACGGCAGCGCCCCGGTATTCCTGATCTCGCTGAAGGCCGGCGGCTTCGGCCTGAACCTCACCGAGGCCGACTACGTCTTCCTGCTGGACCCCTGGTGGAACCCGGCCTCCGAGGCGCAGGCAGTGGACCGGACCCACCGGATCGGCCAGGCCAGGAACGTGATGGTGTACCGGCTGGTGGCCAAGGACACCATCGAGGAAAAGGTCATGGCGCTCAAGGCCCGGAAGTCGCAGCTGTTCGCCGACGTGATGGAGGGCGACGCCCTGGCCGGCGGCGCCATCACGGCCGAGGACCTGGCGGGGCTGTTCAAGGAGTAGATGGTCCGCCCGCTGCCCCGCTGCTCGACACGTTATTCTTGGTGCAACCAGAACTACAACGTTGGAGAAGTCGTGCACCAGCAGCCCGCCGCCACGGTGGCCATCCCGTCTGTCGGGCGGGCTCCCCTGCGGCATCTTCTTCCGCTGCGCGCGGACGCGTTTTCGGTCCCCTACCGTGATCCCGTCTGGGACGGACCCACCGATCCCGTCATCGTGGCCGACCACCTGAAGGGCGAGTGGGTGCTGTTCTACACCCAGCGCCGCGCCACGAAACCCGGGCTGACGGGCGTGGAATGGGTACATGGCACGGCCATCGGCGTCGGGCGGTCTTCCGACGGCGGGGCCACCTGGAACTACCAAGGCACTGCGGACGGACTGGTGCCGCCGGAAACTGAACGTCCCGCTACACTCTGGGCGCCCGACGTCGTGCGCATTGGGGACCAGTGGATCATGTACCTGACCGTGCTTGGCGGCGTCCGGACGGACTGGGCCGGGAGCGCGTCCATTGTGCAGTTCGCCAGCCCGGACCTCGAGGCGTGGGAGTACCTGGGGCAGATAGACCTGGACTCGCCCCGGGTCATTGATGCCGCCGTCGCACGCTGCGGCGATGGCCGCTACCGGCTCTGGTACAAGGACGAAGCCCGCGGCTCCAACACCTACAGCGCGGTCAGCGACAGGCCCCAGGACCCGTCGTCGTGGGTACTGGAAGGCCTCACGATCCCCGGCCGCCCGCATGAAGGACCGAAGGTGTTCCGGCTGGAGGGCCACTACTGGATGACCGTGGACGAGTGGCGTGGCCAGGCGGTCTACCGCTCCGCCGACGCCACAGGCAACTGGACGCGGCAGGAACACCGTGGCGGCCTCATCCTCACGGCCCCCGAATCCGTGGAGGGAAGGCCCGTCGTCGGACGCCATGCGGACGTGGTTCCCCTGGCACCCGGGGAGGACGGCAGGGAACGCGCCCTGCTGGTGTATTTCACCCATCCGCATTGGGGCGGCGAAGACATCGGCGCCATGGACCCGGAGCGCAGGACACGCCTCAGCCACGTCCGGGCGGCCGTCCTGGAAGTGCGGAACGGCAACCTGGTCTGCAGCGAGCACTAGTAGAGCAGGCAGCAGAACCGGCACGACAAAAGGCCAAACCTTGGAACTATAAGCCAGCTGCTGCTGGCACCGGTCCAAGGTTTGGCCCTCTGCCTGACTCGTCCGCCGGAGTGGTTACCGGACTTCCGGGAGGTCCCTACGCACGCTGCGGGGAGCCCAGGTCCACCGGGTCCTCGTCCGTGAGGTATGCAAGCTCGGAGTGTGCGGCGAGGTCGATGCCGCGCATTTCGTCCTCGGGGTTGATGCGCAGGCCGATCGTCTTGTCCAGGATCTTCGCGAGGATCCAGGTGATGCCGAAGGAGTAGACCAGCACTGTGACGGTTGCCAGCGCCTGGACGCCCAGCAGTTCAACGCCGCCTCCGTAGAAGAGGCCGTTGACGGCGTTGGGGGCGGCGTCGGTGGCGAAGAGGCCGATCAGCAGGGTGCCGAGGATGCCGCCCACCAGGTGGACACCGACGACGTCGAGCGAGTCGTCGTAGCCCAGGCGGAACTTCAGTTCGATGGCCAGCGAGCAGACGGCACCGGCAATCAGGCCGATAGCCACGGCACCCAGCGGGCTGACGGAACCACATGCCGGGGTGATGGCGACCAGCGCGGAAATCAGGCCGGACGCTGCGCCCATGCTGGTGGCGGCCCCGCGGCGGAGGCGCTCAACAAGTGCCCAGGCGAGGAGGCCCGCTGAAGCAGCCACGGCGGTGTTCAGGAAAACCACCGACGCCGACTGGCCGGCGGACAGTGCCGAGCCTGCATTGAACCCGAACCAGCCCACCCACAGCAATCCGGCGCCGATGAGCACCAGCGGCCGGCTGTGCGGTTTCGCGTGTTCCACTTTGGGCCAGCCGGAGCTCTTGCCGAGGACCAGTGCCAGGGCGAGGGCGGCCGCGCCGGCGTTCATGTGCACGGCGGTGCCGCCGGCGAAGTCGATGGCCTTGATGCCGCTGGCGATCCAGCCGCCGGTCACGCTGCCGTCCGCCGACGAGAAGGCGAACACCCAGTGCGCGATGGGGAAATAGACGATGGTGGCCCAGATGCCGGCGAACAGCATCCACGCGCCGAACTTCATGCGCCCGGCCGCAGCTCCCGCCACCAGCGCCGTGGTGACGCAGGCGAAGAAGAGCTGGAACGCGGCGAACAGGATGACCGGGATGGACGCCTCTTCATCCGCGGCCAGCAGCTGCCCCATCCCGGGGAACTCGGTGACGTCACCGATCAGGCCCAGTCCGCCCACGGAATTTCCGAAGGCCATCGAGTACCCAAACAGTGCCCAGAGGACAGCCACCAGGCTGGCGCCGCCAAAGCACATCATCATCATGTTGAGAATGCGGCGCGACCCCACCATGCCCCCGTAGAACAGGGCCAGGGCGGGGATCATCATGCAGACCAGCGCCGAGCTGGCCAATATCCAAGCGACATTTCCCGAATCCATTGGGAAACCCCTTTCGTGATGCGAGGAGAGAACGGAAATCGCCCGTCAAAGCCACTCCGGAGGAGGGACGCGGAGTCAGTACCACGTTCATCGGAGGGCGGCTATTGCCGTCTGGTTCCAACTGTATGGCGGGCTTTTTTGGGTGGGTTTCGGATGTGTTAAATGATGGTTTCAGTCGTCCGCACGCGAGTTTCACCAGCCCCTTCCTTACACGCGGGACGCGCGTACCCTGCAAGTAAGGGCAGGAGGAAAGGACGCATCATGCGGACCGTGACATACGGCGCGGCGTGCAGCCTCGACGGGTACATCGCCGGCAGCGGCGGTGCCATTGACTGGCTGCACTTCAGCAGGGACGTGGAAGACATCACGGCGGAGTACTGGACTACGGTGGACGCCATCCTGATGGGCCGGAAGACGTGGGAGTTCGCCGCCGCCCAGGGCATGAGCGGCGAGGCAGACCCGGGCAGCCGCTCGGCAAGCAACGAGGCCACCGGCATTCCGACGGTCGCCACCTACATCCTCTCCCGCACGCTGAAAGAGTCCCCGCCCGGAGTGGAACTGGTGTCCGCCGATGCCGCGGGATTCGTCAAACACCTCAAGGAACAGCCGGGCAAGGGGATCTGCCTGATGGGCGGCGGCGAGCTCGCCGGATCGCTCTTCGAAGCCGGTCTGATCGACGAGGTCAGCCTCAATGTGCATCCCGTGCTGCTGGGCTCCGGCGTCCCCTTCTTCCGGCCGCAGCCCCGGCGCACCGGCCTCGAACTCGAGGAGTCGCGCGTCCTCGACGGGGGCTGTGTCCTCATGAATTACCGCGTACGGCACTGAAGACAACGGGCCACAGCCGCTATCCGATGGCGCGTGCCTCGCCCATCAGCCCGGCGAGTGCATCTGCCAGCGCCACGGCACCGGCTTCCGCGTCCCAGTCCTCCACCAGCTCGTCCGGGGAATGCGAGATGCCGGTGGGGTTCCTGACGAACAGCATGGCCGTGGGAATGTGGCTGGCCAGGACGCCGGCATCGTGCCCGGCGCCGGTGTCCAGGACCGGCGCTCCGGGAAGCAGTTCCTTCAGCCGGTCCCGCAGGCCGCCGTCGAAATGCACTGTGGGGCTGAGCGATTCCATGGTGAGGCTGGCGCCGCAGCCTTCCTCCGCGGCGAACACCTGGGCGTTGAGGCCGATGGCTTCCACCAGGGCCGCGGTGACGGAGTCGTCCGGATGCCTGACGTCGATCCACAGGTCCACCCTGGAAGCGATCACATTGGTCCCGCCCGGAACGGGCTGGACCCTGCCGACCGTGGCACGTGCGTCCCGGTACTTCCTGGCGGTATCGCGGATGTTCACCATGATCTTGGCGGCAGCGATCATGGGGTCCTTGCGGTCCGCCATCAGCGTGGTGCCGGCGTGGTTGCCCTGCCCGCTGATGCTGAGTTTCCAGCGGCCGTGGCCCAGGATTGAGGAGCCAACGGCCACGGGCTGGTTCAGGTCAACCAGTCCCCTGCCCTGTTCCACATGCAGCTCCACGAAGACCCCCAGCTGCTGCAGCGTCTTGTAGTCCGCACCGATCAGCCGTGGGTCCTGGCCGTTGGCGGCAGCGACGTCGGCGAACGTGTTGCCGTCCGGGTCTTTGAGCCGGCGCGCCTTGTCCGGATCCAGCTCGCCGGTCAATAGACGGGAGCCCAGGCAGGCCACGCCGAACCGCGAGCCCTCCTCCTCGGGAAAGACGGCGATGGCCAGCGGCCGCCGGGGGCGGAGTCCGCGGGCTTTGAGGATGTCGACGGCGACCAGGGCCGATGCGACACCCAGCGGGCCGTCGTACTCGCCGCCGCCGGGAACGGAGTCCAGGTGGCTGCCGGTAACAACGGCGTCCCTGCGGGTGCCGGCGGAGGTGTCCCACCAGGCCCAGATGATCCCGTTGTGGTCCGTGGCGACGTCCAGCCCGCGCCGGCCTGCCTGCTCGATAAACCAGTTGCGCAGGTCGGTTTCGGCGGTGGAGAAGACCGGCCGCGAATAGCCGCCGCGTGACGTGTCCCTGCCGATCGTGGAGATGTCCTGCAGCAGGCTGGTCACACTGGATGGGCTGGTTGCGGCAGCAGGGCGGGCATCCGCCGTGGGGTCCGCCGGGGGTGCTGTCTGTGAAAGGCTCACTGGTATCCGTTCTATGTGGTCACAGCTGTGGACGACGCGGGCCGGAACCGCGGCGGGACACCGCCGGCCCCGGTGGCGAGGTCTGCAGCCCATTGGCCGATGAGCGGCGCGAACTTGGCCCCGTGCCCGGAACAGGGCGACAGGATGGTCAGGTTGTCCGCGCGGTCGATGATGAAGTCTTCGTTGGGTGTGTTCGTGAAGAGACAGGTGGTTTCCGCGTACGGCTCGGGGTCCAGGCCCGGCAGGTAGCGCCGGACGTAGTCCTTCACGCGGTCCCGGTTGGCCGGATCAACGACGCCGGTTTGCTGAGCCGCGGAGGGGATGAACGGGCCGCCGTTGTACTCGGCCACCTTTTGCCCGGCAAAGCCTGCGTCGCGCCCGCCGGGAAGGCCGTATGTCTGGATGTCGGCGGCCTTGTGGATGAAGGTGGGCCACTGGCCTGAACCCTCGGGGTCCCGGTATTTGAAGTGGAACGCCTGTTCCTGCCGGACGGTGATCTCCGGCAGCCCGGCAAGGAACCCTTCCGGAAGGGGCAGCTGCCCCAGCAGCTCCGGCAGCCAGCCGCCGGCGCTGATGACGACGTTGCCGGCGTCGAGCGTTTCCCCCGTGGCGGAAATGAGGCGGTAGCCGCTGCCGTTGCGCTCCATGCTGTTCAGGCTCCAGCCGGTCAGCACCTCGGCGCCGTTGCGCACTGCCAGGGCAACCATGGCGTTGACGGCGGTTTCGGCATCGATGACGCCGGCGCCGGGATGCCAGAGGACCTCGGTATCGAAGGCGATCTGCGGCCAGCGCGTCCTGGCGTCGGCAGCCGAGAGCAGTTCGTGCTCAACCCCGACGGCGGCCAGCACCCCGGCGAGCAGTGCAGGGTTGCGTTCGGGGCCGTAATCCACGGCGCCGAACGGGGTGATCAGCTGTGTGCCGGTGTCCAGGGCGAGCCCGTCCCACAGTGCCTTGGATTCCAGTACCGCCCGCGTGTAGAAGGGGTCCGGGTAGGCGTAGCGGAAGATCCGGGCGGAGCCGTGTGAGCTGGCGTCGTGGCTGGCGGGGACGTTGCGTTCCAGGATGGTCACCTGGTGGCCGCGGGCCGCAAGTTGCCAGGCGGTGGCGGCGCCGGCCAGGCCGGCACCCACCACCACATAATCGGACGAATCAGTCACGGAGTGCTCCTAGCCTGCGCCGGGGATCCAGGAGGTGCCTGCCAGCGGCACGCGGGCCATGGCGGAAGCCTCGATGGTGAGGGCCACCAGGTCCTCGGGCTCCAGGTTGTGCAGGTGCGACTTTCCGCAGGCCCGCGCAATGGTCTGGGCTTCCATGGTGAGGACCCGCAGGTAGTTGGCCAGGCGGCGTCCGGCGGCTACCGGGTCCAGCCGGGAGGCGAGCTCCGGGTCCTGGGTGGTGATGCCGGCGGGGTCGCGGCCGTCCTGGAAGTCGTCATAGAAACCGGCGGCGGAACCGAGGGCAGAGTATTCAGCGGCGTAGCGGGGATCGTTGTCACCCAGGGCGATCAGCGCCGCAGTGCCGATGGCGACGGCGTCGGCACCCAAAGCCATGGCCTTGGCGACGTCCGCGCCCGTGCGGATGCCGCCGGAGACGATGAGCTGGACCTTGCGGTGGACCCCGAGCTCCTGCAGCGCTTGGACAGCCTGCGGGATGGCGGCGAGGGTGGGGATGCCGACGTTCTCGATGAACACCTGCTGCGTCGCGGCGGTCCCGCCCTGCATCCCGTCCACCACCACAACGTCCGCGCCGGACTTCACGGCGAGCGCGGTGTCGTAGTACGGCCGGGAGGCGCCGATCTTGACGTAGATGGGGGTCTTCCAGTCGGTGATTTCCCGCAGTTCGCCGATCTTGATTTCGAGGTCGTCCGGACCGGTCCAGTCCGGGTGCCGGCTCGCAGAGCGCTGGTCGATGCCCACCGGCAGCGTCCGCATCCCGGCCACGCGCTCGGTGATCTTTTGGCCCAGGAGCATCCCGCCGCCGCCGGGCTTGGCGCCCTGGCCCAGCACGATTTCAATGGCGTCGGCCTTGCGCAGGTCGTCCGGGTTCATGCCGTAGCGGGACGGCAGGTACTGGTACACCAGGTGCTTGGACTGGCCGCGCTCCTCAGGCGTCATGCCGCCGTCGCCCGTTGTGGTGGAGGTGCCCACCTCAGACGCGCCGCGGCCCAGCGCCTCCTTGGCGTTGGCGGACAGTGCGCCGAAGCTCATGCCGGCGATGGTCACCGGGGTCTGCAGGTGCAGCGGCTTGCTGGCGTGCCGGTCGCCGAGGACGACGTCGGTATCGCACTTTTCGCGGTAGCCCTCCAACGGGTAGCGGGACATGGAGGCGCCGAGGAAGAGCAGGTCGTCGAAGTGCGGGACCTTGCGCTTGGCGCCCCAGCCGCGGATGTCGTAGACGCCGGTGGCGGCGGCGCGCTGGATGTCGGCGATGGTGGCGCGGTCGAACGTGGCGGATTCGCGCAGGCCCAGTTCAGCGATGTTCTGGGTGGGCGCCTGCTGCGGAACGGAGGTGATGGTCATGGTGGCTCCTAGTACGACGTCGAGTTGTCGACGTGGAAGTGGTAAAGGTTCCGGGCTGAGCCGTAGCGCTTGAAGTCGGCGGGGTTGTCCGTGCGGCCGGCGGCGGCGAGCAGCTCCGCCAGCTCGGCGAGGTGCTCGGCCTGCAGCGGCTTTTCGACGCAGTCCGCGCCGAGGGAGGCGACGGTGCCCTTGACGTAGATCCGGGCCTCATAGATGGAGTCGCCCAGGGCGTCTCCGGCATCGCCGCAGACCACCAGGCGGCCGGCCTGCGCCATGAACGCGGACATGTGGCCGATGTTGCCGCCCACCACGATGTCCACCCCCTTCATGGAGATGCCGCAGCGTGCGCCGGCGTTCCCGTCGATGACCACCAGGCCGCCATGGCCGGTGGCCGCAGCGGACTGCGATGCGTCGCCTTTCACGTGGACCCTGCCGGACATGATGTTCTCGGCCAGTCCGACGCCGGCATTGCCGGTGATGGTCACGTCGCCTTTTTGGTGCATCCCGGCTGCGTAGTAGCCGGCATGGCCTTCGATGGTCACCTTGATGTCGGTAGTGATGCCGACGGCCAGGCTGTGCTTGCCGCCGGGGTTGGTGACGGTCCAGGCCTGTCCGTCCACGGCGTCGTGGATGCCTTGGTTGAGTCCGCGGACGGTGCTGGCGTCCAGGTCCACCGTGGTGGTGGCGGGCCCGTCTGCTGCCGGGACGTCCGTCGCGATGTTTTCGGGGGCTGTCAGAGTGACCATGTGTAGACCTTTCCGGGTTCCGGTTCAAAGATGCGGGCGTTGTCGATGCCGGGCAGGCCGGCCAGGGCGCGGTATTCGGAGGCCATGGCCACGTAGTCATCCGTTTCGGCGATGATGGCCGGTTTGCAGGCGATGGGGTCCCGGACCACGGCCATGCTGTCGGCAGTGGTGACCACCAGGGTGTAGAAACCGTCCAGGACCTTGCCCAGGTTCACCAGGGCTTCCTCCAGGGTGTCGCCCTGCTTGAGCCGGGAAGCGACGTAGCGTGCGCCCACCTCGGTGTCGTTTTCGGAGTCGAACACCACGCCTTCGCGCTTGAGGTCGCGGCGCACCGTGGCGTGGTTGGAGAAGGAGCCGTTGTGGACCAGGCACAGGTCGTCGGCAACCGAGAAGGGGTGGGAGCCGCCTGCGGTCACGGCGGATTCGGTGGCCATCCGGGTGTGGGACAGGCCCTGGCTTCCGGCCATTGCCTCGAGGCCGTGCTCGGCGGCGATGTCCATGGGATGGCCCACGCTTTTCATCACTGCCACGTGCTCGCCGCGGCCGATGATGGTGGCGCCGGGCAGGGTTTCGCTGACGGCCTTCACCAGCAGGTCAGTCCCGACGGCGGCGCTCACCAGGGTGGTGTCTCCCACCACTTTCGTTGCTGCTGCCGCGCCGGTCGGGAGCATGGCGGCGACGCCTGCGGTGATGGCCGCCGTCGTCATGCCCTGGTCCTTGCCGAGGAGGCTGAGGGTGGAGGTGCCGTCCGACACCAGCCCGGGGGTGTTGTAGACGGCCAGGCCGGCGGAGTCCGGCCCGCGGTCCACGATCTGGCACAGCATGGAGGACAGCAGGCTGCCCATCTGGGGATGCAGCGAGGGATTGCGCAGCTGCAGCGCGGCGATTCCGCACATGGTGGGGGTCCTTTACTCGGTGGGGATCAGATGGAGGTCAAATACGTGCGGATTTCCCAGTCGCTGACCTGGTTGTGCCAGCTCAGGAATTCCTCTTCCTTGGCGTCGGCGTAATAGGCGCCGATCCGGGCGTCACCGCTGAGGCTGGAGAGGATCACAGGGTCTTTCCGCAGTGCTTCCACGGCGTGGAGCAGGGTGGCCGGCAGGAGGTGCGCGTCGGGCCTGGACTCGCCGGGTCCGGAGGGAGCACCGGGGTCGGCGGCTTTCTCCACGCCGTCCAGTCCTGCCGCGATGGCTGTCGCGATGGCCAAGTAGGGGTTTGCGGAGCCGTCCCCGGAGCGCAGCTCAATCCGCTTGTTGTCCGGCACGCGGATCATGTGCGTGCGGTCGTTGCCGCCGAAGGACGCCTTGCGCGGTGACCACGTGGCGCCGGAGGAGCTGGTGGTGGCGCCCGTGCGCTTGTAGGAGTTGACGGTCGGTGCGAGGAACGCCTGAAGCGCGGGGGCATGGTCCAGGATGCCGGCGATGAATGAATAGGCGAGGCTGGAGATTCCAAGGCCCCGGCCGTCGTCGTCCGGGCTCCCGCCCGCCGGGAACAGCGCTTCGGTTCCGGACCAGAGGGACAGGTGGAAGTGGAGGCCGGTGCCGGTGCGGTCCGTGAAGGGCTTGGGCATGAACGTTGCGGTCATGCCGCGCTGTTCGGCCAGGATGTTCAGGATGTAGCGCAGGGTCACCACGCGGTCAGCGGTGGTGAGGGCATCCGCGTAGTTGAAGTTCTGCTCGAACTGGCCCGCGGCGTCTTCGTGGTCGTTGGCGTAGTTGCCCCAGCCCAGCCCATTGATCGCGTCCGAGATGGAGGTGAGGTGGTCATACATGCGGGTGACGCCGCGGGCGTCGTAGCAGGGGCGGGGCGAATCGTCCCGGGCGTCGGCGGTACTCAGCGTTCCGTCGTCGTTCTTCTTCACCAGGAAGTATTCAACCTCCGCCCCCACCTTGGCCTGCATCCCATTGTTTGCGAGGCGGGCGAGGGTGTTCTTCAGGATCACCCGGGGGGCGTAGGGCCAGGGCTTGCCGTCGACGTACGGGTCGCAGTGGATGATGGCAAGGCCCTCCTTGATGAAGGGAACCGGCGTGAAGGACGCCAGATCGGGAACAGCGATCAGGTCTGAGTCCTGCGGCTTCTGCCCGATAAGGCCCGCGGCGTAGCCGGCAAAGCCCATGGCACCATTTTCGAGCTCATCGGCGGCTTCCACCGGCACAAGCTTGGCGCAGGGCTTCCCCGTCATGTCCACGAAGGTGGCCAGCAGGAAGCGGACGCCGTGGGCTTTGGCAATATCCGCCAGGGAAATCCGGCTGGCGTCCGCTGCCGCCGGCCCGGCTGCCTGTACTTCAGGGGTTGCGAGACTTGTCATCGAAACTGTCCTGTTCGCTTGCTGTTGCTTCTTATGAAACCGTGTTGAACCAGAGTAGTCAAAGTGATGTTTCAGCTGTTCGCGGCGTTTGTTAAATCTGGAAGTCGGGGACGCGGGAGATGGCAGCAGCAAGCGCTGCCGGGCGGGGCAGGAGTACTTCAGGTGAAGGAGCTCGGGCGGAACAGGAATCGCCTCGGCGCGCTCGAACCGCGGCTGGCCACGGCGGGTGCGGCTGGTCCGGCTCGTTCGGAGGCTGTCCTACTTGGCGGCTACCGCGAGGAAACGGATGGGCAGCTCCAGCAGCTCCAGCGGACCGTGCGGGCCTTCGCCATCGAGCAGGAGCGAGTCTCCGGATTCCATGGTGTATTCGTACTGGCCGTGGCCGTAGACCATTTTGCCGGCGAGCATGTAGATGAATTCAGTGCCAGGGTGCTGGAAGAGCGGGAAAACGTCTGACGCGTCGGTCAGGGTCACGAGGGTGGGCTCCAGGGCATCGGTGCGGCCCTTGAGGGTTCCCAGGACGCGGTATTCGTGCCCGTGCTGGGTGCCGCTGCGGACAGTGAGGCTGCCTTCGCCGCTTTTGGTGAACGTCGCGTCCCGGTCCGTGTCCGCACCGCGGAACAGTGCCGTCACGGGGATCTTGAGTCCGTCAGCGAGGCGCTGCAGGCTGGTCAGCGAACAGGACGTACTGGCCGTCTCGATCTTGGAGATCATGGCTTTGGACATCCCCGTGCGGCTTGCAAGCTCAGCGGAGGACAAGCCCTGGGAGGTGCGGTAATGCCGGAGCTGGGCAGCGATCACCTGTTCGAGTTTTCCGGCAACCTCTTCCCGGGCGTGATCGGTCATGTCAGCCATCTTAGGTGGCCCAACCCCCAGCAGGCCTGCCGCCTCAGGCGTTTCGCTGCGCTGCAGCTTCGGCGCCAACTGCGCCCTGGACTCGCACGGTGGCTCGGGTTAGGGACCCATAGGCGGGTTATGCTGGGAAAACCAGCCACAGCACTGGACGGCACGGGCATGGCAGCGAGGACCTAGGTCATTGGTCGCGGAAGGAAACGACACATGGCGCGAGCGACAGTCCAGGACGTCGCCAAAACGGCTGGAGTGTCCGTCGGGACCGTCTCCCGCGTCCTGAACGGGAGTCCGGCCGTCAGCGCAGCGAGCAAGGAAAAGGTCACGGGGGCCATCCGCAAGCTCAACTACCGGCCCCTCGCCTCCGCCCGTGACCTGCGCCGCGACCGGACCATGCGCGTCCTGGCGCTCGCGAAGAACCTCAACTCCCCTGTGATCAGCGAGGCCTTCCGGGGATTCGGTGACGCAGCGGCATTATCCGGCTACGTCAGCCTGATTGCGCCCACCTCCGGGGACCTCGAACGCGAACAGCAGCTGGTGGACATGCTGCGCAACGGCTCGGTGGATGGCCTCATCCTGTTTTCGCCCACCATGCCGGATGCCGAGGTTGAAGCGCTGGCAGAGCAGTTGAGCGTTGTCCAGGTCTGCGAAATCGTTGATTCCGAGGCTGCGTTTGGTGTTTCCATCGATGACCGGCAGGCGGCCTTCGACATCACGGAGCACCTCATCCAATCGGGGAGCCGCCGCCTGGCGATGATCGGCAACAGGCTGGCACGCTCCGGCCGGCTGCGTGAGGAAGGCTTCCGGGAAGCCGCCGCCCAAGCGGGTTTGTCGCCGGAACATCTGCTCCTGGCCGAGGGCGAGTTCGACTTCCACGCCGGACGCCGCCTCGCCAAGGATCTCCTGCGGCTGGACCCGCTGCCGGATGCCGTTTTCTGCGGCAGCGATACGGTGGCGGCCGGGTGCGTCCGGGAAATCACGGACGCCGGCCTGCGGGTTCCGGAGGATGTCGCCGTGGCGGGTTTCGACGACTCCATCCAGGCGGAAATGTGCGTTCCAGAGTTGACCACCATCCGGCAGCCCGCCTATGAGATGGGCCGGGTGGCCTTTGAGGCACTTTTCGCCCGCATGACGGAACCGGGCGGGCACCGCCGCGGGCGCACGTTCCTTCCGCATCAACTCGTGGTCCGCGACTCCACCAGGAACTAGCGCCAGGGGTTGACAGCCGCAACGGATAGCTGCCATTCTTTTTGGAATCGATTCCAAAGCTTCAAGCGTGCTAGAAACCCCTTCAATTTGGAATCGATTCCAATTCCTGCCCCCACTCTCCCAGCCGACACACGTAAGGACGCATCTTTTGAACCACGAGCAGCAGTCGTCAACGCAGCCCGCAGCTCTCCCGGACGGAGCACGGGCCCAGGATTTGCGGGTGGGAGTCGTTGGCATCGGTTGGGCCGGCCAGCAGCACCTGAAGGCCTATGAGGCACTGGACGGCGTCAGCATCGTTTCGCTGGCCGGGATGGAGCAGGAACTCCGCGAGTCCCTGCAGGCCGAATACTCCATTCCTAATGCGTTCGCGGACTGGAAAGACATGCTGGACCATGGCGGCCTGGATGCGATCAGCGTCGCAGTGCCCACCTTCCTGCACGCACCCATCGCGGTCGCAGCCCTGGAGCGCGGAATTCATGTGCTGAGCGAGAAGCCCATCGCACGGAACGCCGTCGAAGGCCAGGCCATGGTGGACGCGGCCCGTAAGGCCGGGCGTGTCCTGGACGTCGCCTTCAACCACCGCCGCCGCGGCGATATCCAGGCACTCAAGGGTGTCATCGACGAGGGCGGCCTGGGCCGCCCGTACTACGCGAAGGCATCCTGGCTGCGCCGTTCCGGCATCCCCACGCTGGGCAGCTGGTTCACTAATCCCGAACTCGCCGGCGGCGGGCCGTTGGCGGACATCGGCGTCCACGCCCTCGACTACGCCCTGCACTTGCTGGGCGAACCGAAGGTGGTGGCCGTGTCCGCCGCCACCCACTCCGAGCTGGGCCCGCAGGGGCGCGGCGGCGGGAACGAGTACTCTGCCCTCGCCTCCAGCCACGTTTTCGACGTCGAAGACTTCGCCTCCGCGTTCCTTCGGCTTGAGGGCGGCGGAACCCTCCTGGTCGAAGCAAGCTGGGCCACCTACCGGGAATCGGACGACCTCCTGGACTTCACGGTTTACGGCACCGATGGCGGAGCCGAACTAAAGGTGCAGGGCGCACCTTTCCCGACCGTCGGACAGCTTCGGGTGTTTACGGACAAGGACGGCGAATCGGCAGACTATGTCCCGCCGGTGCTGCCGGGCCGCGCCCACGACGGAGTGGTGGAAGACTTCATCACGGCAGTGCGGGGCGGCGAGGCAGTCTGGGGTGAGCATGATGGCTCCCTGGCGCTCTACCGTGCACAGATCATCGACGCGTGCTACCAGTCCGCGCTGGAGCAGAGGGAGGTTCGTCTCTAATGAACGGCAAGCTAAGGATCCGGGTGTGGAACGAAGGCGTCCACGAGGCCATCAACGAGCCGTCCCATATCGGCGAGATCTACCCTGACGGCATCCACGGCGCCATCGCCGCGGGCCTTCGCCCCTACTACCCGGACGCGGAAATCACGACGGCGGTCCTGGCCACCGACGACGAGCACGGCCTGGACGAGGAGGTGCTCGCCGAGACGGACGTCCTGCTCTGGTGGGGACACATGGCCCACCACGAGGTGAGCGACGCCGTCGTCGAACGCGTCCACAGGAACGTGCTGGGCGGTATGGGGCTGATCGTGCTCCACTCGGGGCACTTCGCCAAGGTCTTCACCAAGCTGCTGGGCACCAGCTGCTCCCTCGCCTGGCGGAATGACGGCGAGCGCGAGCTGGTGTGGACCGTGAAGCCCTCACACCCCATCGCCGAGGGCGTGGACAGCCCCATCGTTATCCCCGAGCAGGAGATGTACGGCGAACTGTTCGATATCCCGGACCCGGACGACCTGATCTTCATCAGCTCCTTCGCGGGCGGCGAGGTGTTCCGCTCCGGCGTCACGTTCACCCGCGGCAAAGGGCGGATCTTCTACTTCAGCCCCGGCGACCAGGAATACCCGGTCTACCACCACCCGCAGATCCAGCGGGTCCTGGCCAATGGGGTGAAGTGGGCAGCCCAGCCCGGACTGCACCGTTCGGCCCCGGAGGTCACCAACCCGCAGAGGGAATGGTTCGAGAACGCTTAGCATTTCACGATGCCGACCACAATTCTGCGGTTTCTCCCATAGCCCGTCCGGCCGCCAGCGGGTACAACTGAGAGATGACTACCCCAGCGCTGGTGCTAGGCCCCATGATGCGGTACGTGGACGAGACGTCGGCGAGTATCTGGGTGGAAACCCGTGATACTGCCCGGGTCAAGGTCAAGACCAGTGCCGGGGAGTGGGCAGTCCCCACGTTCGCAGTGCACGGCCACCACTATGCGCTGGTGGAAGTGGAGGGCCTCGGGCCGGGAACGGTGACGCCCTACACCGTGGAGATCAACGGAACACACGTCTGGCCGGCGCCGGAACAGCGCGCGGCTGCTGGTCCCGGTCTGGACGGCCAATTCCCGCCGCCGGTCATTGCCACCCTCAACCCCGGCAAGCCCCTGCGTTTGGCCTACGGTTCCTGCCGCACCAGCGTGCCGCATGATGCGGCAGGAAACCGGAGCCACGGGGTGGACTCCTTAAGGGCCTATGCGCTGAACATGATCTCCGGCAGCAGCGAGCCGTGGCCGGATCTGGTTGCCTTCCTGGGGGACCAGGTCTACGCCGATTCCACCAGCAAGCAGATGCAGGAGTTCATTAAGGCCCGCCGGGACATCAAGGCACCGCCCGGCGAGGAGCTGAAGGACTACGAAGAGTACGCGCACCTCTATTACCTCGCCTGGTCGGACCCGGCCAACAGGTGGCTGCTGTCCACCCTGCCCAGCGCAATGATCTTCGACGACCATGACATCCGGGACGACTGGAACGCCTCACGGTCCTGGCGCCAGGCAATGCAGGATGTTCCCTGGTGGCGGGGCCGGATCAAGGCCGGGCTGGCGTCCTACTGGGTGTACCAGCACCTGGGCAACCTGTCGCCGCAGGAACGGGCCGCGGATCCCGTGTGGCAAAAAGTCGCCGCGCACCGGGGCGCGCAGGAGCTCGACCTCAGCGACGAGCTGGACAGCCTCGCGGAACGGGCGAACAGGGACCCTGAGTCCTATCGGTGGAGCTACTGCCGGGATTTCGGGGATACCCGGCTGATCGTGGTGGATTCCCGCGCCGCCAGGAACCTGGAACCGGACCGCCGTGCCCTCCTGGACGACGTCGAAATGGCCTGGCTGGACGAGCGGATGCAGGGCGGCTTCCGCCATGTCCTGGTGGCGACGTCCCTGCCGTTCCTGCTGCCGATGGGCCTGCATCACCTGGAATCGTGGGACGAAGCCATCTCGGAAGGAGCCTGGGGAAAGCCGGCGGCGCGGGCCGGTGAAAAGCTGCGCCAGGCGGCGGACCTGGAGCATTGGGCCGCGTTCCAGAAGAGCTTCCGGCAGGTGGCGGCAATGGCGGTGGAGGTGGCCGACGGCAGGCGGGGGCCGGCCCCGGAAACCATTACCTTCCTGTCCGGCGACGTCCACTTTTCCTATGTCTCCGAGGTGGAGCGGTCCTCGGGCAGCCGCATCATCCAGGCGGTCTGCTCACCCATCCGCAACCCCCTGCCGCGGGTGATGCGCTCCTTCGGGGCGCTCATGTCCTACGGCCTGGCCGCACCGGTGGGCGCGGCTGTGGCGCGTTCGGCAAAGGTCCAGGACCCGCCGTTCCGCTGGTCCGGCATCAATGGCCCCTGGTTCGACAACAACCTTGCCTGCCTTGAAGTGGTGCCCGAGGGGCTGAGGCTGTGGTGGCAAAAAGGGGTGGTGGACGGCGGCGATCACCTGCACCCACGGCTGGAACGCGTGGCGGAGATGACTGTCGCCCGCCGCAAAGCCGGCGAGCCGGCGAGGGAACGGCTGTAGACGCCGCTCACGCCGGGTCCGGCTGCCGCCGAAGCCGCGCCACCAGCGTTGCGGCGAGCATCGCCGTCGTCATTTCCAGCCCGATGACCAGCAACAGGCGGGCAGCCCCGGACGTGTCAGGGACGTACGACGACGGTCCGCCGCCATGCGCGTGTCCGGCACCTGCCATACCCAGCAGCAATGCCGCATGCAAAACGGCCATCAGCACGGCGGTGACGGTCACCTGATGGAGCGCACCCACCCGGCTGTGCCGCCACACGTGCACGGTGCAGGGGACGCAGACTGCCGCCATCGCCACCATCAGGACGCCAAGCCACACACCATGATGGCCGGCAGCCGCCAGCCACACATGCACCAGGCAGGAGACAGCGGTGGCCACGGCGCACACGCGGGGATGCAGGACGGGCCCGCAGGCGCGAACCGGTCCCGCCGTCGTCGTCATGTCCCGGATCCCGCTGCGGGTACTAGTGGCAGGAGCCACCGCTGTCGCCCCCGCTGTGGCAGGACCCCGAGGCCGGCTTGTTCGGGTTGGCCGGCACGTCCAGGACGGGACTGCGGTCAAAGAAACCTTCGGGGCGGAGCTTGAAACCCACCGTGTCCACGGGCATGATGGGCCAGTCCTCGACGCGCGGGAAGTGGGTCAGGCCGAAGGTATGCCACACCACGATGTCCTGGCCGTCGATGTCACGGTCCTGCGCAACATACGCGGGCAAACCTGCGCCGCCTGCATGCTGGTTCACGAAGTCGCCCGTGGGGTACCGCTCATCCTCGGCGTAGCGGGTGACCCAGAGATCCTTGGTGGCGAAGGCGGCCCGCGCGGCGATGGAGGACCCGGGGTCGGCCAGCAGGGTGGGCTGGTTCTCGGAGTGGAGTTTGTAGCCCACGGGCTCACCCAGCCGGTTGCGGGACTCCGGATTGGAGATGATCCAGGTCCGGCCGGCGCGGGCGTCGGCTTCCCGGACAGCCTCGGACTCGCGGGCCAGCACGGTGCGCTTGCGGGAGAACGCATTGCCGCGTTCGTTGTCCGGGCCCATGGCCTGGCGGACCACGTCCTCCTCCTCCACTCGGTTGATGAAGCCGTCGATGGCCATGTCCAGGCGGGCGCTGAACAGGTGCTGGTGGAAGGGGGCGCCGAGGCCGGGTGCCAGCTGTGAGATGTTGTCCGAGCCGCCCTCAGGAAAGGCGGATGTGAAGACGATGCCGGTGGCCTTGGCCTCGAATTCGATGGTGCCGTCCAGGTAGAGGTACCAGTAGAAGCCGTAGTCGTAGTTACCAATGGTGGTGAAGAAGGAGATCACCAGGCGGCGGTTGCGGCGGGTGTAGTTGACGCCGGACCACAGGTCGGAGTGCTTGGACAGGATGCCCCAGTCCTCCTCGTGCATGCAGATGCCGTTGCGGATCTCGCGCGGGTTGCCGAAGGCGTCGCTGATCACCGGGCTGAGGTACGTGATGTCGCCCAGGCAGTCACAGCCCAGCTCCAGGGAGTTCGCGTACTGGCCCACCAGGTACTCGCCCGTGTCGAAGTAGTTCTGCCAGGATCGGATGGGCGAGGGGTCCCCGTAGGGAACCACCATTTCCGCAATCGAGGCGCAGTTGATGATGGGGCGCTTGTTGTCGCCGTCCTGGAAGGCGAGGTTGTGCAGCACCACGCCTTCCCGGACGTCGAAGCCCACATCCACGCTCCACTTTTCCCACTCCACGTGGTTGCCGCCCGAAACTGAGAAGCTGGGGCCTTCCGGTTGGGTGATGCTGATGGGCTTCTGCGTGGTGCGGAGCGGGCCGGTCAGTTCAGGATCCGTGTAATTGCCGTGCTCGGACGGCACCGGCATTGCACCGAGGTCCAGCACCTGGGTGACTTCCTTGTTGACCACGTCAACATAGGCCACGAGTCCGTCCACGGGATGGGCCCAGGCGCTGTCCTCCGGAAATTCCTGGACAAACGCCAGGCCGCGCAGGATCCGGCGGCCCTTTTCCTCGGTGTACTCGAACGAGCCGGCGGAGAGCGGGGCAACCCGGACTTTGTTGACGTCCAGGTCCCGGTCCACCAGCGCTTTGAGCCAGCGCTCATCTTCGGCCAGGAGCGCCTCGACGACTTCGAACTCCTCCTCCAGGACCGGGAGTTCTCCGGTCACCGCAGTGTCAAGCACGACGGCGGACACCACCTTGCGCTGCGTCAAAGAGACGACGACGTCGCTGGGGGCACCACCCGAGACGTCGTGGATGAAGATGCGGAAGCGCCGGTCAACAGTATGTGCCGCGGCTCCCCGGGGTGGCTCCACCAAACCCAGGTAGGCGATGCGGTGGTGCGGCTCGAGGTGGCCTTCAGACTGCAGGATGGACCGGGCCTCGAAAATTTCGTCGCCGGTGGCCAGTTGGAAGGCTGATGTGGCGTGGGTTGGAGCAAGTGTCATGGGGAACCTTTGTCCTGACCCTTTCGGGTCTGCGGATTTATTTTCTATAGTTGTAGAGAATAAACGTCCGTAACATGGCTCACAAGAGTCTGAGCGAAAATATTTCCTGGGGAGTGGCCGCGGTGCCGAAGATAGTTGACCATGACGAGCGGCGCCTGGAACTGGTGGACGCCACCTGGCGCATCATCGCCCGGCAGGGCCTGGAGGGGGCAACCATGCGGGAGATCGCCATGGAAGCGGGCTTCGCAAACGGGGCGCTCAAGCCCTACTTCCCCACCAAGGACACGCTCCTGGAATTCGCGTTCGGCCATGTCTTCAACCGCACGAACCAGCGGATCGCGGACGTCACCCGGGGCAAGTCAGGGTTGCCCGCCCTGCGGGCCTTCTGCCGGGAAGTACTCCCGCTCGACGAGGAGCGGATCAACGAGGCACGGATCGTCATCCCGTTCTGGCAGAAGGCGGTCAACGACCCCCAGAAGGCTGACATCCATCAGCAGTCCATGAGCGAGTGGCTGGCCACCATCCGGCGCTACCTGGCAGAGGCGAGGGACAGCGGAGACGTCCGTGCCGCCGTCGACGATTCCGTCCTGGCGGGCCAGCTCCTGAACATGCTGCTCGGCGCGCAGATTGCCGCAGCACTCGGCAACGGCACACCCAATCCCGGGCTCGAGGAGCAGCTCGAGGGATTCCTGGCCCTGTTATGACCATTCCGCCCGTCATCGACACCCCGGACATCCTGGTGGACCTCGACATCCTGGACCGGAACATTGCCAGGATGGCTGAAACCGTCCGGGCAAAAGGCCTCACCCTTCGCCCGCACGCCAAAACGCACAAGATCCCGGAGATCGCCGCCCGCCAACTGGCAGCTGGGGCCGCCGGACTCACGGTGGCAACCATCGGCGAGGCTGAAGTCTTCGCAGCCGCAGGGGTGACCGACCTCTTCATCGCCTACCCCTTGTGGGTCTCGCCAGGGAAGGCCGAACGGCTCCGGCGCTTGGCGGACACAGTGACTGTCGCCGTCGGCGTGGACTCGGCGGAAGGCGCAGCAATGCTCGGTGCGGGGCTCGGCCCGGCAGCCCGAAGCGTCAGCGTGCTGGTTGAAATCGACAGCGGCCATCACCGCAGCGGTGTCCGCCCACAGACGGCGGCGGACGTGGCAAAAGCAGCGTCCGACGCCGGCCTTGAAGTCGCGGGAGTGTTCACCTTCCCCGGGCACAGCTACGCGCCCGGCATGCCGGTGGAAGCAGCGGCACAGGAGCAGGAGGCGCTCAGGCAGGCTTCGGGTGCGCTGGCCGCCGCCGGACACAACGCAACCGTGCGAAGCGGTGGATCCACGCCCACTGCACTGCTGACCGAAAGCTCGGTGGCAACGGAGGTGCGCCCGGGCGTCTACGTGTTCGGCGACGCCCAGCAGCTTGAGCTTGGCCGGTGCGGTGTGGAGGACATCGCACTGACGGTGGCGGCGACGGTGGTGAGCCACCATGCAAGCACGCCCGGTACCCCGGAACGCTTCATCATCGATGCCGGAAGCAAGATCCTGGGCAGCGACCGGCCGGCCTGGGCCACCGGATATGGCCGCCTGATCGATCATCCGGAGGCCCGGATCACCGCCCTCTCGGAGCACCATGCCACGGTCGAGTGGCACGGCCCGGGAAACAGGCCGGCCCTGGGCGACCGGCTGCGGGTCATCCCGAACCACGTCTGCCTGGCCATCAACCTCGTGGATAACGTCGCCGTCACCAGCGGCGGGCAGCTCGTGGACCGGTGGACGGTGGCGGCCCGCGGCAGGAACGCGTAGCACTTCCACTCTTTTTTCGCCAACCGTTGAAAAAAGATCCTGCGGACCGTAACCTGATGGGACTGTGTTGCAGGACACAGCTCCCGGGGAACATCAGATGGCCAGCCGTCGTCAGGAACATCCATGCCAGCACCAGCCCGGCCTGCGGTACATTCCGCCAGCCAAAGCCTTACGTCCAGCGTTGCCACGTCCTTTGACCACTGGAAGCACCTGGTGGCCGAGTCCTTCGTACCCCTCGCGGCACGGACGGCAGACGTGGACGGGTTCCGCGGACAGCTGCGCGCAAGGGTGGTGGACCGCATGTCCATCGTCGAAGTCACGGCCACCTCGCACGAGGTCCACCGCACCCCGGCCCTGATCGCCCAGGCCCATGAGCGCTACTTCAAGCTCAACCTGCAGCTGGAGGGCACCGGGCTGCTCATCCAGGACAACCGCGAGGCCGTCCTCCGGCCCGGCGACCTGGCCATCTACGACACCAACAGGCCCTACACCCTGACGTTCGCGGAGCAGGCGCGGATGATGGTGGTGATGTTCCCCTGCGACGCACTGTCCCTGCCCACCGACTTCGTGGGCCAGCTCGCTGCCGTGAGGATGGCCGGCAGCACCGGCCTCAGCGGAATTGTGGGACAGTTCATCCGCCAGCTGTCCGAGAACCTGGACGTCCTGGACGGCCCCAGCGGTTCGCGGCTGGCAGCCAACGCCCTGGACCTGGTGTCCACCATGCTGCACGCCGAAATGGACATAACGCCGGACCGGATGAAGCCGCAGGCACTCCTGGCAGTTTCCGTCCGTGAATACATCGAGGCCAACCTGGCCGATCCCCTGCTGTCCCCCGCCAGCATCGCCGCCGCGCACTTTATCTCCACGCGCCACCTGCACAACGTGTTCCACGAGTCCGGGACAACGGTGGCCAGCTGGATCCGGAGCCAGCGGCTGGACGGCGCCCGCCGCGACCTGCGCGACCCGCTGCACGCCGCACAGCCCGTGGGTGCTGTCGCAGCCCGCTGGGGCTTCCTGGACGCGGCGCATTTCAGCCGCACGTTCCGCGATGCCTTCGGCGTCTCCCCAAGCGACTGGCGCCGGGGCGCTTAGCACTCCTAGATGAGCCCCTGGGCCAGCATGGCGTCCGCCACCTTCACGAAGCCGCCGATGTTGGCGCCGAGGACGTAGTTGCCAGGGTCTCCGTACTCGTCGGCTGTGGACGCGCACCGGTGGTGGATTCCCACCATGATCTCCGTCAGCCGTTCTTCTGTGTGCTCAAAGGACCAGGAGTCCCGGCTCGCGTTCTGCTGCATCTCCAGCGCGGACGTCGCAACGCCGCCCGCGTTGGCTGCCTTGCCCGGGCCGAACAGCACGCCCGCCTCCTGGAACACCGCGACGGCGTCACGGGTGGACGGCATGTTGGCGCCCTCGCCCACTGCAAGGAGCCCGCCGCGCACCAGCCTGGCGGCAGCACCGCCGTCGAGCTCGTTCTGCGTGGCGCACGGCAGTGCCACCGACGCGTCAACGTCCCACACGGAACCGCCCTCCACGTAGGAGACGCCGGCCCGGCGGGCAGCGTATTCCTTGAGCCGTGCGCGCTCCACCTCCTTGACCTGGCGCAGGAGCCCGACGTCGATGCCCGCCTCATCCACGATGTAGCCGGAGGAGTCGGAGCAGGCCACCACGGTGGCGCCGAGGGCCTGGGCCTTGGCGATGGCGTTGATGGCGACGTTGCCGGAGCCTGAGACCACCACACGCTTGCCGTCAAAGGACGTTCCGCGGGTCTTCAGCATTTCCTGCGTAAAGATGACGGTCCCAAAGCCGGTGGCTTCGGGCCTGACGAGCGAGCCGCCCCACGAGATGCCCTTGCCGGTCAGCACCCCGGATTCGTACCGGTTGGTGATGCGCTTGTACTGGCCGAAGAGGTACCCGATTTCACGTCCGCCCACGCCGATGTCCCCGGCCGGGACGTCGGTGTATTCGCCGATGTGCCGGTACAGCTCCGTCATGAAGGACTGGCAGAAGCGCATGACTTCGGCGTCGCTGCGGCCGCGCGGGTCAAAGTCGGAGCCGCCCTTGCCGCCGCCGATGGGCATGCCGGTGAGGGCGTTCTTGAAAATCTGTTCGAAGCCAAGGAACTTGACGATGCCCAGGTAGACGGACGGGTGGAACCGCAGGCCTCCCTTGTACGGGCCCAGCGCGGAATTGAATTCCACCCGGAAGCCGCGGTTGATCTGCACCCGCCCGGTGTCGTCCGTCCACGGCACGCGGAAGATGATCTGGCGCTCGGGCTCGCAGAGCCGCTCCAGGATGGCGGCTTCGAGGAATTCGGGGTGCCTGTCGTGGACGGGGCCGAGGCTTTCGAAGACTTCGACCACCGCCTGGTGGAACTCCGCTTCGCCGGGGTTCCGTGCCAGGACCGTGTCCCTGATGGCCTCGAGCCGTGAATCCATGGTTTTCCTCACCTCTGCGTGAAACAGGAACGGTACGTTTTGTTGAACCGCTCGAAACTTGACCCTTCAAGCTATCGGATTAAGACCGGAGGCCAGTAGGCGGAGCGCTATTTGTCCCTTATTCTCCGTATTGTGACAGCTCTCTTCCGCATAATGAAAGGAGGGTGCACGAGGATGTGCATCCGGAAGGCCGTCTGATGGCCTATATCTGCCTGCTGCTTTCGGGGGCAGCCCTGCTCCTCAACGGACTCGCCACGCTGGGCCTCCTCCCCCGTCGCGACGCAGCCGTGGTCAGCCTTGCCATCGGGACCGTTCAACTGGCGCTCGGCGTCGTATTTTTGTCAGGCGCGGCGGCGCTCGAAGAGGCAGGGCCGCTGTTGACTGCTGCAGGGATGTTCCTGTTCGGCCTGACGTACGTGTACGTGGGGCTGGACACCCTGCTGGATCTTGGCTCGAAGGGCCTGGGGTGGTTCTGCGGCATGGTGGGCGTCGTCGGCCTGCTGCTCGCCGCCGCCTGGGCTGGATCGGACCCGCTGCTGGCCGTCCTGTGGCTGGCCTGGTCTGCGCTGTGGGCGTTGTTTTTCGCATCAATGGCGCTGGGCCTCAGACGCCTGGACCCGTTCATCGGCTGGGCGCTGGTGCTGACCAGCCAGACGACTGCCACACTTCCGGCTTTCCTCGGGCTGGCCGGCAACTGGCCACGCGGGCAGGCAGCGGCCTGGACGGCGGCAGCATTCCTGGCCGCACTGTTTGTTGTGGCACGCGTGCTGGCCCGGCGCGGAGCCGCTCCACGCCGGGCCAGTGCCGGACATCCCGTGCAGCCCCCGGAAAGGCTGACCTCTACCTGACCGGATGCCCCAGGCTTGCAGCTTTCTGCCGGCGCTGCACCTGGGCTTCCACCAGCACCCCGGCCGCAAAAACAAGGGGAACAGCAACCAGAAGGGCGGTTGCCGTTTCTGCGCTGCCGCCGATCAATGCCGTGAAGTTGCTGACCACCAGGAACAGGATCCATCCCAGCAGCAGCGCCGCGAGCGTCGGGGCAACCAGCGTCTGCCAGAGCTGGGCACCGGCGCGTTCACGGCGGAAGAAGCCGACGACGGCGGTCGAGCAGAGCATGTACAGCACCAGGAGTGCCGCTACTGCCAGTCCGCTGAACCAGGAGAAGAGCGTCAGGACGGGATCCAGCGCCAGGATGGCGAACGGCGCCACCAGGACGACGGCGGTGGCGGTCTGGATCCAGGCAGCCACGGCCGGTGCGCGGTGCCGGTTGGTCCGGGCCACGATAGCGGGCATGGAACCGCGCAGGGCAAGGGAGTGCAGGTAGCGGTTGATGCCGTTGTGGAAGGCGATGATTCCGGCGAGCAGCGAGGTGACCAGCAAAACGCCGGTGACCACGCCGGCCCACGGACCGAAAAGCTCCACCATGGGCCCCAGGACGAAGGTGGTGGCATCGCCGGATTCGAGGGCGGCGCCCGCTGCGTCCATGACCTGGGACGGGCCGTAGTAGCTGACCAGCATCCAGGAGATGAAGGAGAAGAAGACCGCGATGACGCCCACGGACAGGTAGGTTGCCCGGGCCACGGTGCGGTGCGCGTCCTTAGCCTCGGCCGAATAGATGGCCGTGGATTCGAAGCCGAACATGGAGGCAACGGCAAACATGATGGCCACTCCGGGTGCCCCGGCAGCGATGGCTTCCGGCGAGAAGGAGGCCGCCACACTGATGCCTTCGGGGCCTCCGCCGCTGAACAGGACGGTGAAACCGAACAGCAGCAGCACGGCAACCTCAAGTCCCACCAGCAGGGCCAGGACGCGGGCGCCGAGTTCGATGTTCAGGGACCCGAGCACCTGCACGCCCGCCATGGTGGCCAGGGCCAGGAGCCACCAGGGCACGTCCAGGCCCATCGAGGCGAGCAGACCGGAGAAGACTGCCCCGTAGAGTCCGTACATGGCAGCCTGGACGGTGTTGTAGGCAAGCAGCGCAAGCCAGGCCGCCCCGGCACCGGTTTTCCTGCCGAAGGCGGCGGTGATGTAGGCGTAAAAGGCGCCGTTGGCCTGGATCCTGCGGCTGATGGCCACGAAGCCCACGGCAAAGATGACGATGACGATGCCGACAATCAGGTAGGCGCCCGGAGCGCCGGCGCCGTTGCCAAGGGCCGCCGCGAGCGGGGAAGCGCCCACAATGCCCGTCAGCGGTGCCTGGGCGGAGAGGACAAAAAAGAGGATGCCCATGACGCCGATGCTCCCGGCGCGGAGGGCTGTGGAATGCTCCTTGGCCGGAGCGTCAGTGGTCCGGGACTCGGAATTCGAAATACTCATTGGATCCTTCTTAACGGTCATGAGTGTGGGGAAATGCTGTGAAATCCAGCTTGGCAGCGGGCGGCCCGGCGGCTTTGTCCGCCAGCGATCAGTTCTTGTCGGTCAGCGCAGTGCCGGATGCGGCGGCGGAAAGTGCTGCCGCTTCCAGGGCAGCCTCCATGCCACTTTCGATGGCGCCGTCGATGAATCCACCCCAGCCGTTGGCGATGTCCGAGCCGGCGAACAGGATGTTGCCGTGTGGTGCCTGCAGGGCGGCCAGGTGCGCGGAGAGGAAACCGGTGCGGTGCATCGGCCAGGTTTCGCCGGCCAGCGGGTCGGACACCCAGTCATGGGTGGCCACGTCCACCACCTCGGCGCCGGGCACCAGACGGTTAAGGTGCGCCTGGACGGCGGCCGGGTCCGTGGCGTCGATGTTCGAAGCGTCCGGGCCGAAGCCGACGGCGATCGTGTCGCCGTCGAGCGTGTATTCCACCTGGAAGAAGTTCAGCGCCCAGTCAGCCTGTCCCAGCGCGACAAACGGCGCATGCTCGCCCCGCAGCCGGATCCAGACCTTGACGCCTTTGGACACCTGCCCGCGCCTGGCTCCGTCCGCCTTGGCGGGCGGCAACGGCGGCTCAAAGGCGATACAGGGCAGGACGTGGAGCGGGACGGTAACGATGGCGGACCGCGCGGAGATGGTCCTGCCGTCGTAACTGCGGACGGTGACGCTGCCGCCGTCGTCCGAAATTCCTGCCACGGTGAAGCCGTAGTCAATGCCGGCTCCGCTGTCCCGGAGGATGGAATCCGCGAGGGCAGCCGTCCCGCCCTCGATCTTGTAGGTGGCGCAGGCCTCGAAGTTGACCGCCCAGTCGCCGTTGGTCAGGGCTACCCAGCGCAGGGCCTGCGTCAGGGCGGCGTCTTCGAGTGGACCGTTGAAGTTCAGGGCCCAGAATGACTCAAGGATGTCCCTGGATGAACCTGCCGGGAACTGTTCCCTGATGCGGTCCTGGACGGAAATGTGGTCGATCTCCTTGAAAGCGTCCCGGGCCAATGGCCGGAAGGGTTCGGGGAAGTACTCGCGGGAGTCCTTCACCAGTTCATGGTTGTACTTCCCGATCAGCTGCAGGAGGGTGCCGGGGGCACCTTCCTGGCGGCCGCCGTCTGCCCACCAGAAGGCGCGCTCCGGCTCCGGACTTGCGACGGCGCCCAGGCCATAGCGCTTCAGCTCAGCCCAGACATAGGGCTGCGTCCAGTGGACCCATGTTCCACCGATCTCCAGGTTGCGGCCGAGGCGGTGGTCCAGCCACGTCCTGCCCCCGATCCGGTCGCGCGCCTCGACGATATGGACCGAGAAGCCCTGCCGGGTAAGTTCGCGTGCCGCGGTAAGGCCGGCGAACCCGGCCCCCACCACGATGACGTCCGGCTTTTTTCGGTCAATGTCCTGCTGCTCCATGATCATGGCCCCTAGGAATAGACGAAGAATTCGATGGTGGGTGCCAGCACGACCCAGCGGGTGCGCACGCCCTTGTTGAATGACGCCGAGCTTCCGGCAGTGAGCTCATAGGCCTCGCCTCCCTCAACCTCTATGCGGAGGTGCCCAGCGAGGATGTGGATGGTCTCATCGGCCTCCATGATCAGGTCAAAGGGGTCCGGCGCTTCGGACGGGCTGACGTGCCAGTAGCCGCAGGCGAGCGCCTCTCGGCCGCCCTCGCCGAACCGGCGGACCCACTGGACCTGGCCGAGTTCGAAGGGTTCATTCTTGGCCTGATCAAGGGTCGAGGACGTGCTGAAGGCAGGTGCGATGGTCATGAATGGCTCCAAGGGGGGACGGGCGGGATGCGTCGGAAGGAAGTGGTTCATCCGGCTCGGCCTGTGATTGCCGTCACGGATGGTGAACTAATCTAAGCAAGTGCTTAGTTTTAAGTCAATAGCCGCCGTCGCCGCCACGCAGGTGGCTAGAATCGACGGCATGGCCCCTTCCTCCGCCCCAGCCTCCCCGCCGAAGTACGGCAAAGGCCGCGAAGCGCTGCTTCGGGCCGTTGTGGATGTGGTGGCGCACAAAGGCCTTCGGGGACTCACCTACCGGGCAGTGGCAGAGGCGGCGGGAGTCAACAACACCTTGGTGGCACACCACTTTGGATCACGTGACGCGCTGATCGCGGCCGCCCTGCAGTGGGCTTCCGAACAGTCAATTGCAGCCTCCCGCCTGCGCGATGCGGCGCAGCAGGAGGCAACGTTCACCGAGGCCCTGATGGACCTGCTCCTCACGGACCCCGAGCTGCAGGTATTCCAGTACGAGATGATCCTGGAAGCCAGGCGGCGCCCGGAGCTGGCAGGGCCGGTAGCCGCGCTGTACGAGAGTTACGTTGACGCCCTCGCCGCGGGACTTGAGGCTTTTGGAGTCACTGCACATGTCCGCGTCGTCGCCCGCACACTGTTCGCCGCCTTGGACGGGCTGGTGCTGCAGTACCTGGCCGGGGTTTCACGGGAGGAGATTGCGGCGGCCCTCGAGGAGGTGCACCAGGTGGTCATCCTCCGGCGGGATGGTGCAGCCGCTTCCGGCGTCACCTGACCCTTGTCCGGCCCGTCTCCTCGCGGACTGACGGCACTCCGGCTGCTTTAACGCGCAGGGCCCCTGCCGCCGCGCAGTTCGCGCGGCCGCAGGGGCCCTTCTGTTGCTGTTCAGTTATGTCACATGCCTGCTTGCGCGTGCCGAAGGCTAGCGAAGCACCACGGTCCTGTTGCCCTGCAGGATGACCCTGCCCTCGCAGTGCCAGCGCACCGCGTTGGAAAGGGCCTTGCATTCGGTGTCGCGGCCGGCGGCCACGAGGTCTTCGGGTCCGTAGGTATGGTCCACTTCCACCACCTGCTGGGCGATGATTGGTCCCTCGTCCAGCTCCGCGTTGACGTAGTGGGCTGTGGCACCGACGGTCTTGACCCCGCGGGCGTAGGCCTGGTGGTACGGCTTGGCACCCTTGAAGCTGGGCAGGAACGAGTGGTGGATGTTGATGGCGCGGCCGTCCAGCTTCCGGGTCAGCTCGTCGCTGAGCACCTGCATGTAGCGGGCCAGCACCACAAGCTCAACATCCAGTTCGTCCACCAGCTCCAGGAGCCTGGCTTCGGCCTGGGGCTTGGTATCGGCCGTCACCGGGATGTGGTGGAACGGGATGCCGTGCCACTCCGCGAGTGCCTGGTGGTCGGTGTGGTTGGACACCACCGCAACCACCTCCATGGGCAGCTCGCCGATCCGGGCACGGAACAGCAGGTCATTGAGGCAGTGGCCGAACTTGGACACCATGATCAGGACCTTGCGCTTGGCTCCCTGGCGTTCCAGCTGCCACCGCATGGCGAACTTTTCAGCTACAGGGGCGAAAGCTGCCCGCAGCGTATCCGCTGTGGAGGCATCGCCGTCGGACGCAAAGTGCACGCGCATGAAGAAGTGGCCTTCGGAGCGTTCGCCGAACTGCTTGTTGTCGATGATGTCGCAGCCATGCTCCAGGAGGAAGCTGGAGACCGCATGCACGATGCCGGGCGATTCCGGGCAGTCGAGGGTCAGCACATGTTCCACCGTGGTGGACTGCTGCGGGGCGGGGATGTGGGTTTCAGTAGCGGTCATGGTTCAGCACTCGATCACATTCACGGCCAGGCCGCCTCGGGAGGTTTCCTTGTACTTGGTTTTCATGTCAGCTCCTGTGTCGCGCATGGTTTTGATGGCCTTGTCCAGGGAGACCTTGTGGCTGCCGTCCCCGTGCAGGGCCAGCCGGGCCGCGTTGATGGCCTTGACGCTGGCGATGGCATTCCGTTCGATGCAGGGAATCTGCACCAGCCCGCCCACGGGATCGCAGGTGAGCCCAAGGTTGTGTTCGATGCCCACCTCGGCGGCGTTCTCCACCTGCGCGGGCGTTCCGCCCAGCACCTCGCAGAGGCCGGCGGCCGCCATGGAACAGGCCGAGCCCACCTCGCCCTGGCAGCCCACTTCGGCTCCGGAGATGGAGGCGTTCGTTTTGAAAAGGATCCCGACGGCGGCTGCCGCCAGGAGGAAGCGGACCACACCGTCGTCGTCGGCTCCCGGAACAAACTTCACGTAGTAGTGCAGCACCGCCGGCACGATGCCGGCCGCGCCGTTGGTGGGCGCGGTGACGATCCGCCCGCCCGCGGCATTTTCCTCGTTGACGGCGAGGGCGAACAGGTTCACCCATTCCATCGCCAGCAGCGGATCGGCAGGGGCCTGGACGGGCGACGGCGATGCTGCCGCGGCTTCCGCGCTGGCAGCCGAGGCCGTCAGCGTCCGGAACAGCGCCGGCGCGCGCCGCGTCACGTTCAGCCCGCCGGGCAGGATGCCCTCCGCGTTGCAGCCGTTCTCCACGCATTCGCGCATCACTGCCCACAGGCCCAGCAGCTTCTCCCGCAGCTCGGCCTCCGTGTGCCAGACCAACTCGTTGGCCAGCATGACGTCGGAGATGGACATGCCTTCGCGCTTGCAGATCTCCAGCAGCTCGTCGGCAGTGCTGAACGCGTACGGCAGCACGGTGTCATCCGCCACTACCTTGTCCGCGCCCGCAGCGTCACCGTCCACCACGAAGCCGCCCCCAATTGAATAGAAGCTCCGTTCACTGAGCACGGATCCGGTGTGGTCCAGCGCGCGGAACGTCATGCCGTTGGGGTGGGCGGGAAGGGATTTGCGGCGGTGCAGGACCACGTCTTCATCCCAGTTGAAATCCACCCGGTGGGTGCCGGCGATGTGCAGCTCGGCGTCCAGCGCGGCAGCCGCCACCTGGTCGTCGGCGGTGAAGGTGTTGACGGTTTCAGGTTCGAGGCCCTGCAGCCCCAGGACAACCGCTTTGTCCGAGCCGTGGCCCCGCCCCGTGGCGCCCAGGGAACCGAAAAGTTCCGACTGGACGCGCACGGTGGAGCTGAGCTGCCCGTCGCCCTTCAAGCCGTCCGCGAAGAGTTTGGCCGCCCGCATCGGGCCCACCGTGTGTGACGAGGAGGGCCCGATGCCGACAGAGAACAGGTCAAGGACGCTGAGCGCCATTAGGGGACCTCTGGCGAGGCGTACTCCCGCATCGCGTCCAGGAGCCACCGGCCCAGGAACTCGGCGAAGGACGCCCTGGGGAAGATCCGGAAGGACTCCTCGCCGGTCTTCCAGAGGATGGCGGGGATGTTGGCGATCTCGGTGGAGACGGCGGTTCCGGCCTTGAACTCCCGGGGGTGCAGGTCCAGGGAGCAGCCCTTCTCAAGCACTGCCCGCCCCTGTGGACCGGTCAGTTCGAAGGTGGTGCGGTTGGCGGAGAGGTCCACCACCTGGCCTTCGCCGTCGCCCAGTGCATCCTGCAGGGCACGGATCAGGTCGCCGCCCAGGGATTCGTGTGCCTCGGTGGGTGCCACCACCAGGAACTCCCCGGGTCCCAGCCACAGGACGGAGGTGTCACCGTTGCCGGCCACGTCACCGGACCGGGCGGGCAGGCCGCCGGTGACCGAGGCCAGCCGCTGGGCCGTTTCGGTGCCGGCACCGGCGCGGAGCCCCACCATGGTGAGGAAGGGCAGCTCGGACAGTTCCACGGTGCCCGCCAGGGAGCCGGCAGCGAAGGCGTCCTGCAGCTGCTTCGCCGGGCTGACGCGGACGGCAAGGTTCTTGTCTGCGAGGTTCTTGGCAGAGGTCGGGGATGCTGCTGTTTCAGCCATCTTTACGGGTCCCTTCGGGGTCAAAAAGCACTGTTTCTGCGACAACGACGTCCACCAGCTGATCGCCGGCTGCTGCCACGAGGGTCTCGCCGATGCGGTTGCGGCCGTTCTTGATCAGGGCCAGGCCGAATGACCTGCCCAGTGCTGCGCTGTGGTAGCTCGAGGTGACGAAACCTTCCATGGGCACCGGCCCGTAGGCGGGGTTGGTGGAACGGCCCTTTTCCACGAGCTGGGTGCCTTCGGGCAGCCGCAGGGTGCCGTCCACCGGAAGGACGCTGACCAGGTGCTTGCGGTCTTCACGCTGCGCGTCCGCCCGCGAGTAGGAGCGCTTGCCGATGAAGTCCTTGGCCTTGGAAACGATCCACTCCATGCCGGCGTCCTGCGGGGTGACGGTGCCGTCCGTGTCCTGCCCGACGATCGGGTAGCCCTTTTCGGCGCGCAGGACGTGCATGGTTTCGGTGCCGTAGGGGGTGATGTTGAATTCGGCACCGGCAGCCGCAACGGCTTCCCAGGTGTTGAGCCCGTACCAGGCCGGGATGTTGATTTCGTAGGCCAGTTCACCGGAGAACGAGATCCGGCAGATGCGGGCACGGACGCCGGAGGCGAGGGTGGTTTCCCGGAAGGTCATGAACGGGAAGGCCTCGGTGTCCAGGCCTCCGTTCGCGGCCAGCTCCGGTGCCACCTTGGCGATGACCTCGCGTGACTTCGGTCCGACGACGGCGATGGTGTTCCACTGTTCGGTCACTGAGGTGCAGTGCACGTCCAGTTCCGGCCATTCCGTCTGGAGCCATTCCTCCAGCCAGTCCAGCACCTTGCCGGCTCCGCCGGTGGTGGTGGTCATGAAGAAACGGTCCTCGTCGAGGCGCAGGGTCACGCCGTCGTCGAAGATCATGCCGTCCGGTGTGCACATGACGCCGTAGCGGGCGGAGCCGGGGGCGAGCTTCTTGAACGCGTTGGTGTAGATGCGGTTCAGGAATTCGCCCGCGTCCTTGCCGCGGATTTCGATCTTGCCCAGGGTGGTGGCGTCCATGAAGCCCACGGAGTCACGGACTGCTGCGCATTCGCGCAGCACGGCGGCGTCCATGTCCTCCCCGTTCTGCGGGTAGTACCAGGGCCGCTTCCACTGCCCCACATCCTCGAACAGTGCGCCCTTGGCGACGTGCCACGGGTGGATGGAGGTGATGCGTGCGGGGTCGAAGAGTTCGCCGCGCTGGCGTCCGGCCAGTGCCGCGAACGCAACCGGCGTGAACGGGGCGCGGTAGGTGGTGGTGCCGATGTCGCCGATGCCGCGGGACGCTTCGCCGGCGGTCCGGAGTGCGGCGGCGATGACGCCGATCGCGTTGACGCCGGAGGTCTTGCCCTGGTCGTTGGCGGTGCTGATGGAGGTGTAGCGCTTGATGTGCTCAACGGACCGCATGCCGGCGCCGGTGGAACGGAGGACATCCGCCACGGACTGGTCACGCTGGAAGTCCACGAAGTGGTGGTGCCAGTCGTCCGGCGTGCCGGTCTCGCCCGGCACCAGCCACAGCTGGCGGGTGGGGGCAGACGCTGTCGGCCCGCCCAGCGGGGAAGGTTCGACGGCGGAGGTGAAGCCGGCGCCGATGGCCGCCTTCGCGCCGGCGGAGACGCCCTCGGCGAGGCAGTCAGCGGTGTCGAAGGAGCCGCGGCCGGAGCCGACGATCTGCTGGTTCGGAACCTCGGTGCTGGGGACGAAGGCGGCCAGGGCGTCGTCCCAGCGCAGCTTGCCCTGCCGCTGGGAGTGCAGGTGCACCAGCGGGCTCCAGCCGCCGGACACTGCCAGCAGGTCGCAGGCGATCTGCTCGATGCCCGAGGTGAGTTCGCCGTCGTCGTTGATGCTGCGGACGGTCACGCCGTCCAGCCGGCCTGCGTTCGCTCCCTCATCGGTGGCGGCGCTGGTGTTGGCTACGGCGCTGCCGATCAGCACGCGGGTGCCGGCTTCGACGGCGGCGGCTGCCACGTCCGTGAGCTTGGGGCGGGCGTCCACCACTGCGGCGATCTTGACGCCGGCGGCGCGGAGGTCGGCGGCCAGGGCGTAGGCGCTGTCGTTGGTGGTGCTGATGACCACGCGCTGGCCGGGGGCCACGGCGTAGCGGTTCAGGTAGCTGCGGACGGCGGAGGCGAGCATGATGCCGGGGCGGTCGTTGTTTTCAAAGACCAGGGGACGCTCGTGCGCGCCGGGAGCCAGCACAACCTGCTTGGCACGGATGTGCCAAATACGCTGGCGGGATACACCGGGGGCGGCCGGGCTGGAGAGGTGGTCCGTACGGTTCTGGACGGCGATGACGTAGTTTGCGTCGTAGGCGCCGAACGCCGTGGTGCGGTTCAGGACAGTGCATTCGGCGTTGGAAACCAGCTCGGCTTCCACGTCCGCCACCCATTCCAGGGCGGGCTTGCCTTCGACCGTCTCACCCAGTTCCGCTGCCGTGGAGCCGGAGAGCAGGGCACCGCCCAGTTCGGGCTGGTCATCAAGGAGCATCACGCGGGCACCGGTGCGGACGGCCTCACGGGCAGCGGCCAGGCCGGCGGGGCCGCCGCCAATGACCAGGACGTCGGTGTGGACGTACTTCTTGTCGTATTCGGCGCGGTCCTCTTCGGGGTCCAGCCGGCCGAGGCCGTTGAGCAGTTCGGCCTTCAGGCCGTCCACCAGGGAGATGGTGGTGGCGGGAAGCATCGATTCGGCAACGTGGCCGGGGAAGCGCGGGGCCACCTTCACCAGGGCGTTGGGTTCCTCGACTCCGGCAGCCAGGATGCCCCGGGGCCGGTCCTCGTACAGCGAGTTGCCGACCGCGACGCGGCCGTTGGCGAGCAGCGCGGAAGCCAGCGTGTCCCCGGGGTGGCCGGTGAATTCCTCGCCGTCCACAGTGAAGCGCCAGGAAATGGTGCGGTCGATGCGGCCGCCGGCGGCGAGGCGGGCATTCTGGGAAGTCACTTGGTTGCTCCTTCCGGGGCGGTGGTGCTGGCAGGTGTTGTGCTGGTGCCTGAGATGTCGGGCGCCGCGGTTCCGGTGGTGGTGCTGTCAGCAGCGGTGCTGGCAGTTCCGGATTCGGCGGTTCGCGGGGCTGCCCGGTCGGGCCGGGGCGTGCCCATCGGGTAGATGGCCTGGATGTCGTAGCTGACGGTGTCGCGCAGCATGTTGAACCACTGGCGGCAGCCGGTGCTGTGGACCCAGCGCTCGGCGAAGGTGCCCTTGGGGTTCTCGCGGTAGAAGAGGTACCGGGACCACTCCGTGTCGTTCAGTTCGTTCGGGTTTTCCGGGTAGGCCACGTGGGCCTGGCCGCCATAGTGGAATTCGGTTTCATCCCGGGGGCCGCAGTTGGGGCATGAGATCAGCAGCATGTGCGTTGTCTTTCTGTGGAGGCGGCGGCTAGTGGGCTACGGCGGCGGCGCCGTGTTCGTCAATGAGAGCGCCGGTTTCGAAGCGCTCCAGGGAGAACGGCGCGTTCAGCTTGTGCGGGGAGCCCGTGGCGATGTTGTGCGCGAAGGTCATGCCGGCTGCGGGCGTGCCCTTGAAGCCGCCGGTACCCCAGCCGCAGTTCACGAACATGTTCTCCACCGGGGTGTTGCCCACGATCGGGGAAGCGTCCAGCGTGGTGTCCACGATCCCGCCCCAGGTCCGGAGCACGTGGGCCCGGGCGAAGATGGGGAAGAGTTCGACGGCGGCCGCCATCTGCTGCTCGATCACATGGAAGGAGCCGCGCTGGCCGTAGCCGTTGTAGGAGTCCACGCCGGCGCCCATCACCAGTTCGCCCTTGTGGGCCTGGGAGACGTAGACGTGCACGTGGTTGGACATCACAACGGTGGGGTGGACCGGCTCGTGCAGCTCGGAGACCAGTGCCTGCAGCGGGTGGGACTGGATGGGCAGCTGGAAGCCGGCCATTTCGGCCAGGACGGAGCTGTGGCCGGCGGCGCACAGGCCCACCTTTTCCGTGTTGATGGTGCCGCGGTTGGTCTTGACGCCCACCACGCGCTCTCCATCCTTGACGAAGCCGGTGACTTCGCAGTTCTGGATGATGTCCACGCCCAGCTCGTCGCACTTGCGGGCGAAGGCCCAGGCCACGTGGTCGTGCTTGGCGATGCCGGCACGGGGCTGGTAGGTGGCGCCCATGACGGGGTAGCGGATGTTGTCGCTGATGTTCAGGATGGGGCAGAGTTCCTTGACCTGCTGCGGGTCCAGCCATTCGGCGTCAACACCGTTGAGCTTGTTGGCGCCCACGCGGCGCATGCTCTCGCGGACGTCGCCGAGGGTGTGGGCCAGGTTCATCACGCCGCGCTGGCTGAAGAGGAAATCGTATTCGAGTTCCTCCGGCAGGATTTCCCACAGCTTGAGGGCGTGCTCGTAAATGGCCGCGCTCTCGTCCCAGAGGTAGTTGGAGCGGATGATGGTGGTGTTCCGGGCCATGTTGCCGCCGGCCAGCCAACCCTTTTCCAGGACGGCGATGTTGGTCATGCCGTGGTTCTTGGCCAGGAAGTACGCGGTGGCCAGGCCGTGCCCGCCGCCGCCGACGATCACGGCGTCGTAGGAGGACTTGGGCTCGGGGTTCCGCCAGAGGAAGTCCGGGTGCTCCGGAAGCTGCTGGGTGCTCACTGGGCGGCTCCAATCAGGTCTGCTTCAACACCGGCCAGGGCGGCATCGTCGTTGAGGTGGGGGTAAAGGGGGAACTGGTCGGCAAGGGCGGTGACGCGGCTGCGGAGTTCGACGGCGGTGTCCTCGGCCAGGCTGCCGCTGCCGGCTGCCGCGATCAGGGCGGTGGCGATGATGTCCGCGACCTCGGTGAATTCCGCGGCCCCGAATCCGCGCGTGGCCAGGGCAGGGGTGCCGATCCGGAGGCCGGAGGAAACCATCGGCGGGCGGGGGTCGAAGGGTACTGCGTTGCGGTTGACGGTGATGCCGATCCGGTGGAGGGCGTCTTCGGCCTGCTGGCCGTCGAGCTCCGAGTTCCGCAGGTCCACGAGGACCAGGTGGACGTCCGTGCCGCCGTTGACCACGGAGATGCCTGCGGCTTCGACGTCGGACTGGAGGAGACGCTCGGCCAGCAGCTTGGCACCCTGCAGGACCCGCTCCTGGCGTTCCTTGAATTCGGGCGATCCGGCGAGCTTGAAGGCCACGGCCTTGGCTGCAATGACGTGCTCCAGCGGGCCGCCCTGCTGGCCGGGGAACACAGCGCTGTTGATCTTCTTGGCGTACTCCTCCTTGGCCAGGATGACGCCGCCGCGCGGTCCGCCCAGGGTCTTGTGGGTGGTGGTGGTGACCACGTCCGCGAACGGGACCGGGTTCGGGTGCAGTCCGGCGGCAACGAGGCCGGCGAAGTGGGCCATGTCCACCATCAGGTAGGCGCCAACGAGGTCGGCGATGCGGCGGAACTCGGCGAAGTCCAGCTGGCGGGAGTAGGCGGACCAGCCGGCGACGATGAGCTTGGGCTTGTGCTCCAGGGCCAGGGCTTCCACCTCGGCCATGTCCACCCGGAGGTCGGATTCACGGACGTGGTAGGGAACCACGTTGTAGAGCTTGCCGGAGAAGTTGATCTTCATGCCGTGGGTGAGGTGGCCGCCGTGGGCCAGGGAAAGGCCAAGGATGGTGTCGCCCGGGTTCAGCAGGGCGAACATGGCGGCAGCATTGGCCTGCGCGCCGGAGTGCGGCTGCACGTTGGCGAATTCCGCACCGAACAGGGCCTTGACCCGGTCGATGGCGAGCTGCTCCACAACGTCCACGTGCTCGCAGCCGCCGTAGTAGCGCTTCCCGGGGTAGCCCTCTGCGTACTTGTTGGTCAGGACCGAACCCTGCGCCTCCATGACCGACGCCGGAGCGAAGTTCTCCGAGGCGATCATCTCGAGGGTGTTCTGCTGCCGCTCCAGCTCCTTTGCTACAGCGGCGGCAACATCGGAGTCCACCTGGGCGAGCGAGGCGTTGAGTACGTTCTGCATGTTTCTCCTTCAGAGGCCCTTCGGGTTACTGATCAACAACTGACCTGTAACTGATATATTAGAACTGACGTAATAGTATGTTCCACATCACGCAGGAGTCAATAGGAACCATGGAGAGCCTCTTAATGAGCCTGACGCTAGAGAACCATCTGGAGGGCGGCGGGGATCTCTCGCTGGCCGAGCGGGCCTACCGGCATCTCCGGGACCGGCTCATCATGCTGGACATCCGGCCCGGCGAAGCCATCAACGACGCTAAGCTCGCAGCCGAAATGGGCATCGGACGCACCCCTGTCCGGGAAGCCTTGAAGCGCCTGGAAAGCGACCACCTGGTGATCTCCTACCCGCGCCGGGGCACCTTCGCCACCGTTGTGGACATCACCGAGCTGGCCGATGTTTCGGAGCTCCGGGAATCGCTGGAGCCCCTTGCCGCGCGGCGGGCAGCCAAGCTCGCCACACCCGCAGTGCGCACCGAGCTGCGCGAAACCGCAGCGGCGATTGCCCGGATGGCCGCCGCCGAGGACCCGTATGACCTGATGCGGTATGACATCAAGGTCCACCGCCTTATCTACCGTGCGGCAGCCAACGCCCACCTGGAAGATGTCCTGATCCGCTACGACAACCTGGCCACCCGGATCTGGTGCATGGTGCTGGAGAAGGTGCCCGCGGTGTCCGAGCACATCTCGGAGCATGTGGAGCTGCTGGAAGCCATTGCCGACGGCGACGCCGACCGGTCCGGCAAGCTCGCCCTGGAACACGTCACCAGCTTCGAACACGCCATCCGCGCAGTCCTCTAAGGAACCTTCAGCGGTTAACCGCCCGCCGCTGCGTCAGGGGTCAAGCCGCCTGCGGAGGAGGCAGAACTCGTTGCCCTCCGGGTCTTCCAAAACGTGCCACTGTTCGTCGCCGCTCTGCCCTACGTCAGCCGGCCTGGCGCCGAGGGCGAGCAGCCGTTCCAGCTCGGCGGCCTGGTCCCGGTCCACGGGATTGACGTCGATGTGCAGGGGAAGCCGTCCGGTCCGCGGATTGCTGCTCGGACTCAGGATGATGGTGGGCTGCAGGCCGCCAAAGCCGGCGGGCGGGCCGATTTCGATGGCACCGTCCTCCCGGTCCAGTTCGACATAGCCAAGGACGTCACTCCAGAACTTTGCCAGCAGTTCGGGGTCGGCGCAGTTCAGGACCAGTTCGCTGATTCGGCATGACATGAGAGCCAGTCTAGGTTCGGGGGGCCCGCGGGAGGAATGCGCCAGGTTCGCGCCTGACCTGCGTCAGGGCCGACTCGATGGCACCTTTGACCACCACCTCCGCTCCGAAGGTGCTTGCAACCAGGTCCGGGAGGGGCACGCCGGAATCGGTGGGCAGCAGGCAGCGTGCCTGTTCCAGGACAGGTTCGATGGCCCGGGAGATCCCGCCCGCGATGATGACGCGTTCAATGTCCAGGAGGCTGGAAAGCACAACAGCAATACGCGCCAGCCTGGCGCCGAGCCGGGCGATGATGTCCCCTGCGAACGGATCCCCCTCCCGGGCTGCCTGGAACACATCCTCGGCGTTGATCTCCCCCTCGGGTATGTGGCGCAGTGTGGATTGTCCGCCGTGGGAGTGGATCCGCGAGCGCGCCCACTTGCGTGCCAGTGCCCCAAACCCGTCCGTGCTGCCTTCGTCGGGCACGAACTTGCCGGCGGTAATAGTGTCGAGGAACCTCATCTCGCCGGCGCCGCCCCGCGGTCCCCGCAGCAGGCGACCATCGACGATCAGGCCGGCGCCGAACCGCTCCCCTGTCAGCAGTGTGGCCAGGTTGGCTGACGGATTGTGTGCACGTTCGGCAATGGCGGCGAGGTTGGCGTCATTTTCGACAACCACCTTGCCGTGAAGGTGCGAGGCGAATCCGGAATTCATCAGATGCCAGAATTCTCCGTCAGGAGAATTGCCATGGGCGTCGATCGGCGCGGGAACGCCGACAACCGTAAGTAAAACGTCGTCCACCTCGTGTCCGCTGTCGTGGAGGGCCAGGCCGATCAGCTCCCGCGCAGCCGCGCAGCGGCCGGAGCGCCCGAGCATCTTCGAGTCAACGTTCTGGCGGCGCAAACCCAGCTCACGGCCCCGCAGATCCGCCACGATGGTGGTGAAGTAGCTTTCCCCGGCGTCCAGTCCAACAACCACACCGGCAGCCTCACGCAATTGGTAGCGGCGCGCCGGCCTGCCTTTGTTGGTGCGGGCCGCGGCAGGACTGTCATCCACTTCCTCCAGCCAGCCGGCGTCGACCAGGGCATGGCAAACGCCGAGCACCGTCGCGCGGGTCAACCCCGTCACCGCCATGGCTTCCCCGGCTGTGAACACTTGCTCCTGCAGGGCAAACCGCAGCAACGCATCGGAATTGATCTGCCGCAACAATTGCGTCGAACTCGCGGTGGTCTCCTTCATCCCTTGACGATATCCCCACGATGCCTCATCCTCGTATAGGACTTAAATATAAGATCCAAATAAACTCTGTGAGACCCTGAGGAGCCGATGTTGCCACCTTTGCCGTCCAGAGGGACGCGAGTCTCCCGACGCACCTTCCTTGCCGCTGCCGGGGGCACACTGGCCGCTTTCGGCCTGGCAGGGTGTGCTCCGGGAGGAACCCGTCCCACCATCACGTTCCACCAGTCAAAACCGGAGGCCGTGCCATACTTCCGCGATCTCGCGGCGAAGTTCACCGCGTCGCAGGACCGCGTCCGCGTCCTTCATGACATGGCGACAAATCTCTCTGCCAGCTTTGTGCGCAGCAGTCCGCCGGACCTCGGTTGCCTCAACTACAACCTTGAAATGGCCCGGTTCATGGAGCGCGGCGCCCTCTCCGACCTTTCCGATCTCCCGGCAGCAGCTTCCATCCGGAACGACGTTCTGGCCCTCACGAACTGGTACCCCACCTACCCGGGCCGTACGAGCGTCATCCCCTACTCGGTCATGGCCGCCTCGGTCATCTACAACCGCCGCATCTTTGAGCAGAACGGGCTGGCCGTTCCCACAACCTGGGACGGACTGATTGAAGTATGTGAAGTGTTAAAGGCCGCCGGCATCACACCCATTTACGGCACTTTCCGCGACCCCTGGACCATCGCGCAGGGCCTGTTCGACTACACGGTGGGCGGCATGGTCAACGTGCGCGACTTCTATAAAGCAATGCATGGGATTGGCGAGAATGTCGGCCCGGATTCCGAAGTGTCGTTCCAGAAAACGATGCTCGAGCCAGTGCAGCGCATGGTCCAGCTGACGTCCTACGTCAACCCCGATGCGTCGAGCCGAGGCTACGGTGACGGCAACACTGCCATGGCGCAGGGACAGGCGGCCATGTACTTCCAGGGGCCGTGGGCCTTCGGAGAAATTGAAAAGGCGGGGACCGATGTGGATCTGGGCACCTTCCCACTGCCAATGACCAGCAATCCCGCCGACCTGAAAGTCCGCGTTAACATCGACCTTTCGCTTTGGGTTCCCGAAGCCGGCAACGCTCAGGAGGGGGCCCGCGCCTTCCTCCAGTACCTCATGCAGCCGGAAATCCAGAACTCCTACAATGCCGAATTCCTGGGATTCGGCACGGGTAAGGACGCACCAGCGGTCACCGACCCCCGAATCGTTGAGATGCAGAAGTACTACGACGAGGGCCGTTTCTACATGGGTGCCTCACAGTTCATTCCAAACTCGATTCCCGCCGCCAACTACCTCCAGTCGATCATCGGCGGTGCCGACGCCGAGAGCACGCTCCGCCGTATGGACGCCGACTGGGCGCGCCTGGCTTTCCGCGCGTGATCACACTTCCAACGCACGAAACGAGGACCATTCATGTCATCGACGACTAAGCCTTCCCCTCGAGCGGTGGTGACGGCCCCGGCAGCGGTGAGAGCGGCAAGTGCGCGCAAGAGCCGCATCGATCCGCTGTACTACTTTTTCCTGTTTCCTTCGCTCGTAATTTTCACGCTCGCCGTCACGCTGCCGGCCATACTCGGCTTCATCTACAGCTTCACGAACTCGGTTGGCTTCGGCGACTTCGATTTCATCGGCATCCGAAACTTCATAGCGGTGTTCCAGGATGAGGGGGTCCTCAGCGCCTACGGCTTCACCCTTGCCTTTGCGCTCGTGACCGTCATCGTGGTCAACGCCGTGGCCTTTTTCCTGGCTCTGGGACTCACGTCCCGTGTCCGCTTCCGCGCCGCGCTGCGCACGGTATTCGTTATCCCCATGGTGATCTCAGGCATCGTCATCGCGTTCGTCTTCCAATACCTCTTCTCGAACTCGCTGCCGCTCCTGGGCCAAGGCATGGGAATCGAACCGCTGGCGACGAGCATCCTGGCCAACCCCGAACTCGCGTGGCTGGCCATCGTCTTCGTCACGGCGTGGCAGTCGATCCCGAGCGCGATGCTGATTTACATCGCTGGGCTCCTCACGGTTCCCGCCGAGGTTTACGAGGCAAGCTCCATCGACGGAGCAACGCCCTGGCACAACCTGCGGCACATCACTTTGCCGCTCGTCGCCGGGTATGCAGTGATCAATATGGTCCTTGGTTTCAAGAACTACCTCAACGCCTACGACATCATCGTGGGCCTTACCGACGGCGGCCCGGGCGTCGCTACACGCAGCGTCGCCATGTCGATCTTCCGCGGCTTCGAAGGCGGCGACTATGCCTACCAGATGGCCAACGCCGTGATCTTCTTCCTCATCAGCATCGTCATCGCACTCATCCAGCTTCGCTTCACACGTGGCAAAGGAGGGATCGCCGCATGAGCAGCGCACCCAGCACCATCCCAGCAGGACCCGCCGCCGCCGGAAAGAAGCAAAGGATCCGCGCCGGCCATGAACGCAGCAACTGGCCTGCCACCATCGTCCTGATCGTCTGCACGCTCAGCGTGCTCGTGCCGCTCTACGTCACCACCAGCATGGCGTTCAAAACCACCGGCCAGGCGGTGGACGGCAACGCCTTCTCGCTGCCAAGCCCGCTGACCTTCGACAGTTTCGTCCAGGCATGGACGCTCACGAACTTCCCCCGCGGCTTCGCGATCTCCGTGTTCGTGTCCGTAACCGCCGTAGCGGGGGAAATCATCGTCTCGGCGCTGGCAGCCTACGCAATCGTCCGCAACTGGGACCGCCGGCTCTTCCGCTGGTCCTTCTTCTACCTGCTCGCGGCAATGTTCATCCCGTTCCCCGTGGTGGCACTGCCGCAGATCCAGCTCACCGGCCTCGCCGGTCTGGACAACCCGCTCGGCGTCGCGATCCTGCACATCGTCTTTGCCCTGGCGTTCAACACCATGCTGTTTACCGCGTTCCTGCGCTCCATCCCGCTGGAGCTGGAAGAAAGCATGCGCATCGACGGCGCCGGCACCTGGCAGGTGTTCTGGAAGCTCATCTTCCCCCTGCTCGCACCCATGAGCGCCACTGTCGGCATCTTCGCTTTCATCGCCTCATGGAACGACTTCATGATGCCGTCGCTCATCATCTCCGACCCGGAACTGCAGACCATCCCGGTGCTGCAGAAGATCTTCCAGACCCAGTTCAGCAACAGCTACAACGTCGCCTTCGCCTCCTACCTGATGGCGATGGCGCCCGCGATCGTCGTCTACCTGTTTACCCAGCGCTGGGTCATGTCCGGACTCACCCAGGGCGCCGTGAAATGATCCCGGCCGCGAACCCGACCTCCACGAAAAACGCAAAGGACCCAGCCTTGCCCTCCATCGCCACCACGGCAACCAGCACCGAACCCAAAACCATGGCCGACCCCAACTGGTGGCGCCAGGCCTCGGTCTACCAGATCTACCCCCGCAGCTTCTCTGACTCCAACGGTGACGGCATCGGCGACATCAACGGCATCACCGCCAAGGTCCCGTATCTGAAGGACCTGGGGGTCGACGCCGTCTGGCTGAGCCCGTTCTACCCTTCAGCCCTCGCCGACGGCGGCTATGACGTGGACGATTACCGTAATGTTGACCCGCGGCTCGGCACCCTCGAGGACTTCAGCCATATGGCATCCGCCCTGCACGCCGCAGGCATCAAGCTGATCGTGGACATCGTCCCCAACCACTCCTCAAACCGCCACCAGTGGTTCCAGGAAGCCCTGGCCTCGCCCAAGGGGTCCCCGGCCCGCGACCGCTACATCTTCCGCGACGGACTGGGCGACAACGGCGAACTGCCGCCGTCAGACTGGGACTCCGTGTTCGGCGGTCCCGCATGGGAGCGCATCACAGAACCTGACGGGACGCCCGGCCAGTGGTACATGCACATCTTCGCCAAGGAACAGCCTGACTTCAACTGGGACAACCCCGAGGTCCGCGAAGACTTCCTCACCACCCTGCGCTTCTGGTCGGACCGGGGCGTGGACGGCTTCCGCATCGACGTCGCCCATGCCCTGACCAAGAACCTCGAAGAGTCCCTCCCCAGCAAGGCAGACCTTGAAGCCCAGGGCGAGGCGCTTTACCTTGCCGGATCACATCCGTACTGGGACCGTGACGAAGTCCACGGGATCTACGCCGAGTGGCGCAAGGTCTTCAACGAATACAGCCCGCCGCGCACCGCCGTCGCCGAAGCCTGGGTGCACGCGGACCGCCGTGCCCGTTATGCCAGCCCGGAGGGGCTGGGCCAGGCCTTCAACTTCGACCTGCTGCAAGCAGACTTCGACGGCGCCCAGTTCCGGAAGATCATCACCAAGAACCTCGTCGAGGCCGAGGCGTCCGGCGCTTCCTCCACGTGGGTGTTTTCCAACCACGACGTCGTCCGGCACGCCACCCGCTACGGGCTCCCCGTGTCAGGGCCCTCGGCCGAGGGCGGGATCATGGCCGGCGAGGCCGGCAAGCAATGGTTGCTCGCCGGCGGCAAGCAGGAAGACGTCGACGCCGAACTCGGCCTGCGCCGCGCCCGCGCCGCATCCTTGCTGATGTTCGCCCTTCCGGGCTCTGCATACCTGTACCAGGGCGAGGAACTGGGCCTGCAGGAAGTGGGCAGCGAAATCCCCGACTCCCAGCGCCAGGACCCGGCCTTCTTCCGCAACAAAGGCGTGGAAATCGGCCGCGACGGCTGCCGCGTCCCGTTGCCATGGACAGCCTCCGGCACCTCGTTCGGTTTCGGGACCGGCGGCGCGCACCTGCCGCAGCCCGAATGGTTCGCCGGCTACTCGGTGGAAGCCCAGGAGTTGCAGAAGGACTCAACCCTGTCCCTCTACCGCCGCGCATTGGCCCTGCGGTCACAGCTGCAAACCGCCGAAGCGCTGGAATGGCTGGAAACCGGGAGGACCGACGTCCTGGCCTTCCGGCGCCCTAACGGCTGGATCTCCGTCACCAACTTCGGGACGGAAGCCTTCGGACTGCCCGACGGCGAGGTCCTGGTCTCCAGTTCGCCGCTCATGGCAGGTTCCCTGCCCGGGGCAACCACTGCCTGGCTCCAGGCGTAGCCGGTGAAACCTCCCGTGACCGCTGCCGCGTCCTGGTCCAGGTCCAGGTCCATGTATAGGTCCAGGTCAACGCGCGGAAGTGTGGCGTGGAATACTTCCCTACAGGTGCTGCCGGAACCGCTGGCGGAAGTGGGAAAGGGCCGTGGGCATGCAGGAATCCGTTAGTGCGGACGAAATGACCCGGCAGCATGTCCTCACGGCGCTTTTCCGCGAACGGACGGCCGGGCTCAGCCCGGACCCGGTCTTTGACCGAAGGCTGGACCGGCAACTCCCACAGCTGACGGAACTGTTTGGCTCCCTGTACGGTTCCCGGCCGGACTGGCAGGAACAGCTGGCAGCCTTGGTGGTCCAGAGCGCCCGGTCCTGGCAGGAGCGCCCGGCTCAACTCAAGGAGCTGGACGCGGAGCGGGAAGGCAACAGCGGCTGGTTCCAGTCCAACACCATGCTGGGCGGGGTCTGTTACGTGGACCGCTACGCGGAGAGCCTGGAGGGAGTGCGGGCACGCATTCCCTACTTCAAGGAGCTCGGACTCACCTACCTGCACCTGATGCCGCTGTTCCTGGCCCCCGAACCGCACTCCGACGGCGGCTACGCGGTGTCCAGCTACCGTGAGGTCAACCCGAAGCTGGGCACCATGGAGCAGCTTCGCTCGCTGGCGGCCGAACTCCGCAGCAACGGGATCAGCCTGGTGGTGGATTTCATCTTCAACCACACCTCTGACGAGCATGAGTGGGCCCGGAAGGCGGCCGCAGGGGACCCGGAGTACAGCGATTACTACTGGATTTTCCCGGACCGGACCATGCCGGACGCCTTCGAGCAGAATGTCCGGGAGATTTTCCCGGAGAACCATTCAGGCTCGTTCATCCAGATTGAGGACGGGAGGTGGGTCTGGGCAACGTTCCACACGTACCAGTGGGACCTTAACTACTCCAACCCTGCTGTCTTCCGTGCCATGGCAGGCGAAATGCTGTTCCTGGCCAACCAGGGCGTGGACATCCTGCGCATGGACGCCGTGGCCTTCATCTGGAAACAGCTGGGCACCCCCTGCGAGAACCTTCCCGAGGCGCACACCCTGCTCCGGGCCTTCAACGCGGTGTGCCGGCTGGCGGCTCCGTCGCTGCTGTTCAAGTCGGAGGCCATCGTGCATCCGGACGAGGTGGCGCTCTACATCGACCCCGCCGAATGCCAGATTTCCTATAATCCCCTGCAGATGGCGCTCATCTGGGAGTCCCTGGCTACCCGGGATGTCTCGCTCCTGGCCCAGGCCCTGAAGCGCCGGCACAACATCCCCGAGGGGACGTCCTGGGTCAACTACGTCCGAAGCCATGACGACATCGGCTGGACCTTCGCGGACGAGGACGCCGCGGAACTGGGCATCAACGGCTTCGACCACCGCCGCTTCCTCAACTCCTTCTACGTCAACCGCTTCCCCGGCAGCTTTGCCCGCGGCGTCCCCTTCCAGGACAACCCGCGCACCGGAGACTGCCGTATTTCAGGTACGACGGCGTCGCTGTGCGGCATGGAGGTCAACCCGGCCGAGGCGGTGGAACGGATCCTCCTGGCCCACTCGGTTGCCTTCAGCACCGGCGGCATCCCGCTCCTGTACTTGGGCGACGAGGTGGGCCAGGTCAATGATTACGGTTACGCGGATGAACCCGGCCACGGGGATGACAGCCGCTGGGTACACCGGCCGCACTACCCGGCCGCGCAGTACGCCCGGCGCACTGATCCGGCCACACCCGGAGGTGCCGTTTACGCGGGCCTGCAGCGGATGACCGAGGTCCGCGCGAACACTCCTGAGTTTGCCGGGACCACATTGATCGATTTCCAGACCCACAACCGGGGAGTCCTGGCCTACCAGCGGCCGGGCGGCGTGACTACGGGCGGAACCCGCATCCTGGCACTTGCGAACTTCAGCGACGTTCCCCAGTCCCTGCCCGCGGAAACCTTCGGCGGGTTCCTGCCCGCCGCCGTCGACCTTCTCTCGGAAGCCCGCCTGCACCTGAACGAAGGCGTCATGCTCCTCCCCCGGCAATACGTCTGGCTTCGCGTCACCCCGGTGTGACGCACCCTCCCCAACTGGGTAGCGCTAAGTGTCGTTTTGACAGCCCATAACGACACTTAGCGCTACCCAGTTGGGTCCTCGGGCGCGGGGCGTGAAACCATACGGATCATGGCCCAGAAGATTGCGTACCAGGGTGAGCCCGGCGCCAACTCCAATATCGCGTGCAAGCAGATGTTCCCCGAACTGGAAAGCGTCCCGTGCGCCAGCTTTGAGGACGCCTTCGAACTGGTGGCCAGCGGCGAGGCGGACCTGGCCATGATCCCCATCGAGAACTCGATTGCCGGCCGCGTGGCAGACATCCACATCCTGCTGCCACAGTCCAACCTGCAGATCGTGGGCGAGTTCTTCCTGCCCATCCACTTCGACCTGCTGGGCATCCCCGGCAGCACCATCGAGGACGCCACCGAGGTCCACAGCCACATCCACGCTTTGGGCCAGTGCCGGAAGCTGATCCGCGAGCATGGGCTCAAGCCGGTCATTGCCGGGGACACCGCAGGCTCGGCCCGCGAAGTGAGCGAATGGAACGATCCCCGGAAACTCTCCCTCGCTCCCCCGCTGGCTGCCCAGATCTACGGCCTGGAAGTGCTTGCTTCACGGGTTGAGGACGACCCATCCAACACCACCCGCTTTGTGGTCCTGGCCCGCGAAAAGGAACTGCCGGCCCGGGATGAACTTCCCGGACCGGCAGTCACGAGCTTTGTGTTCCGCGTCCGCAACGTCCCCTCCGCCCTTTACAAGGCGCTGGGCGGCTTCGCGACCAACGGCGTGAACATGACGAGGCTGGAAAGCTACATGGTGGGCAACGAATTCGCTGCCACCATGTTCATGGCGGACGTCGAAGGCCACCCCGAGGACCTGCCGCTGAAGCTGGCCCTCGAGGAACTGGACTTCTTCACCACCGAGGTGCGGATCCTCGGCGTGTACGCAGCCGCGGAGTACCGGACGGCTCAGACAGCGGCGGCCTGACGCGGCTTCGCCAGCGGCGTTTTCAGGAACTGGGCGCAGAACGCGCCGAGTTCGGCCGTCGCCGTCAGCGGCAGGACGTTGGCCACGTATTGGTCCGGGCGGACCACCACCACCACGCCGTTGCGGTCCAGGCCGCGCAGCTCAAAGATGTCCGCGGACGGATCGGTGGCGTACACCTTCTCGTAATCGGTCAGTTTGAACGGGCCCACCTGCGGTTTGAAGACGGCGGGAACCTGCCCGATGTCCACGGCCGTGTGCGGCTGCTGGTAGATCACCTTCACGTCGAACCAGGCGTCGGGGTCAGCGCCCGACGGCGTTGCGGCCAGCGGTGAGTCCGGCGAGTTGGCGATCCACTCGGCGAAGTCCGCCACACCTGATTGCCCGCCTGCCGGCGCTGCGTCAGCGAAGACGTAGATGCGCCAGCGGCCGTCGGCTGTGGCGTGGTGGCCGAGGTGGAGCGGGTTGGTATCACCGACGCGGACCACGGGCGCGGACTTGAAGCGCTTGCCTACAGGAAAGCCGGTGGCCAGGCCCTGGTGCGTGGCAGGTGCCACCAGCATGGACGGCGCGTATTCGGTCATGAAGCCGGCCGGGAATTCGGCAGTGCGCACGTAGAAGTCCTCGAGGTCCGAGGGGTTTTCGAACTCCTCGGGCTTTTTGGCCATCATGGTGGACCATTCCTTGTCGAAGTCGATCAGGTTCTTGGCCACCACCTGGCGCTCCGCCGAGTAGGTGGACAGCAGGCTCTCCGGGCTGCGGCCTTCGAGGACGTGCCCCAGTTTCCAGGCGATGTTGAAGCCGTCCTGCATGGACACGTTCATGCCCTGGCCGGCTTTTGCGCTGTGGGTATGGCAGGCGTCGCCGGTAATGAAGACGCGCGGCGTGCGGGTGCCGCGGTCCTCCGGCAGGACGTCGTCGAACCTGTCTGTAAGCCGGTGCCCAACCTCGTAGACGCTGTGCCACGCCACGTTCCGCACGTCCAGGGTGTAGGGGTGGAGGATCTCGTTGGCTTTGTCGATGATCTGTTCGATGCTGGTGTTGCGCACGGCGTGGTGCGTGGCCGGGTCCACCTCGCCAAGGTCCACATACATGCGGAACAGGTGGCCGCCTTCCCGGGGGATCAGCAGGATGCTGCCTTTTTCGCCCTGGATGGCGCATTTGGTGCGGATATCGGGGAAGTCGGTCACGGCGAGGGTGTCCATCACGCCCCAGGCGTGGTTGGCCTGGTCGCCGGCGAGGGTGCAGCCGATTGCCGCGCGCACTTTGCTCCTGGCGCCGTCGGCCCCCACCACGTACTTGGCGCGGACAACCCGCTCCCGGCCTTCGTTTGGGCCCGCGGTGTGGAGCAGCGTCACGGCCACGGGGTACTCGCCCTGCTCCGTAACCTCCAGGCCCTGGAACTCGTAGCCGTAGTCGGGCTTCAGGCGCGTAGGCGAGTTGGTCGCGAATTCGGCGAAGTAGTCCAGCACGCGGGCCTGGTTGACGATGAGGTGCGGGAACTCGCTGATGCCCATCTCATCATCCACGGCGCGGGCCGTCCGGATGATATTCGAGCGGTTGGTGGGGTCCGGCTTCCAGAACGCCATCTCGGTGATCCTGTATGCCTCCGCGATGATCCGTTCGGCAAAACCGAAGGCCTGGAAAGTCTCGACGCTGCGCGCCTGGATACCGTCGGCCTGGCCGATCGCGAGCCGCCCGGGACGGCGCTCAATAATCCGCGTGGTGACATTCGGGAACATGGACAGCTGCGCGGCGGCGAGCATTCCCGCAGGACCTGTGCCGACAATCAGCACGTCAACCTCGTCCGGAAGTTCATCGGGGCGGTTGAGTCCGACGCCGGCGGCCGGCTTTACCCGCGGGTCTCCGGATACGTAACCGTGATGGTGAAACTGCACGGGATGTCCTCACTTCGTTGTGTGGCTGGGAAGCCAAGAGCTGTTCGATAATAGAACTGGGGTTTCCATATGAGAAAACCTGCTGTTGGAGCATCACTGTACGCCACCTGTGATGCAGACGACAAGAGTGCCGGAAGAGGCCGGAATGCAGGGGTTGACAACTGCCGGGTATCGAGCGAAAGTGATCGTATACGATTTCGTACCTGATAAGGGAGACTGTTTTGGAGCAGGTCAACGGCGACACCCTGGCGGCGGCACGCAAGGTGATCGCGGTGCACATCAACTACCCAAGCCGTGCTGCCCAGCGGGGACGCACGCCGGCGCAGCCCTCCTACTTCCTCAAGCCGTCGTCGTCGCTGTCCCTGACGGGGAGCGCCGTCGAACGCCCCGCGGGCTGTGAACTGCTGGGCTATGAGGGCGAGATTGCGCTGCTCATCGGCAAGGCCGCACGCCGGGTAGGCATCGACGACGCCTGGAGCCACGTTGCCGCCGTCACCGCCAGCAATGACCTCGGCGTCTACGACCTGCGCTACGCGGACAAGGGATCCAACCTCCGGTCCAAGGGCGGCGACGGCTTCACGCCCGTTGGCCCGGCACTCATTTCGGCAGACGCCGTCGACCCCGCCCAGCTGCGCATCCGGACCTGGCACAACGGCCAGCTGGTCCAGGACGACACCACGGAGGACCTGCTCTTCCCGTTTGCCCGGCTGGTGGCGGACCTGTCCCAGCTCCTGACACTCGAGGAGGGGGACATCATCCTCACCGGCACCCCCGCCGGCGCGTCCGTCGCCAAACCCGGCGACGTCCTCGAAGTGGAAGTATCCGCCGGCGGCCTCACCACCGGTCGCCTGGTCACCCGGGTGGAGGAAGGCACGACGCCGTTCGCTGACTTTGGTGCCGGACCGAAGGTTGACGACGTGCAGCGTGAGGAGGCGTGGGGCTCACGCGAGGCTGCTGGCCTTCCTGCCCCTGCCAGCACCCTCACCCCTGAGCTGAAGGCCAAGCTGGAGAGCGTGGCCACGGCCACCCTGTCCTCCCAGATGCGCAAGCGCGGCCTTAACAACGTGAGCATCGACGGCCTGCAGGCCACCCGGCCGGACCGCCGGGTGGTGGGACTGGCCCGCACCCTGCGGTACGTGCCCAACCGTGAGGACCTGTTCAAAACCCACGGTGGCGGGTTCAACGCCCAAAAGAAAGCCATCGATTCCGTGAACGAGGGCGAAATCCTGGTCATGGAAGCCCGCGGTGAAAAGGGCACCGGCACCGTGGGCGACATCCTCGCCCTGCGCGCCCAGGTCCGCGGCGCCACTGCCATCATCACCGACGGCGGCGTCCGCGACTACACCGCCGTGGCCGGCCTGGACATGCCCACCTACTTCGCCAACCCGCACCCGGCTGTGCTGGGACGCCGCCACATCCCGTGGGACACGGACATCACCATCGCCTGCGGCGGCGCCACCGTCCAGCCCGGCGATATCATCGTGGCCGATTCCGACGGCATCCTGGTGATCCCGCCGGCCATCGCCGAAGAACTCGTGGACGACTGCATCGCCCAGGAGCAGGAAGAAGCGTTTATCTTCGAGATGGTCAAGCAGGGCAACAGCGTGGACGGCCTCTACCCGATGAACGCCGAGTGGCAGGCCCGGTACGAGGAATGGAAGGCAGGCGAGGCGAATGACTGAAACATTGGCTGAGTTTTCCGCTGCGGCCCCTGCCGGCAGCAAGTCCGAACAGGCCTACCAGGCCGTCAAGGCACGCATTGTGGAAGGCACCTACACCCCCGGCTACCGGCTGGTCCTGGGCGCCATCGCCAAGGACCTCGGGTTCAGCGTGGTTCCGGTCCGCGAAGCCATCCGCCGGCTGGAGGCTGAAGGCCTGGTGACGTTCGAACGCAACGTGGGTGCCACGGTGGCCGGGATCGACCCCACCGAATACCTCTACACCATGCAGACCTTGAGCATCGTGGAAGGCGCCGCCACCGCATTGTCCGCTCCCCTGATCGATGCTGTGGCCATAGCCAGGGCCCGAGCCGTGAACGAGCAGATGCGCGAATGCCTGGACCACTTCGACCCCGTCCGCTTCACCCAGCTCAACCAGGAATTCCACAGCGTCCTGTTTGAGCACTGCCCCAACCCGCACATCCTGGACCTCGTCCACCGCGGCTGGAACCGGCTTGCAGCACTGCGGTCCTCCACCTTCCGTTTCGTCCCCGGCCGCGCCCGCGATTCCGTGGACGAACACGAGGCACTCCTGAAGCTGATCGAAACCGGCGCTGATGCCGACAACATCGAAAAAGCCGCCCGGCTCCACCGCTCCGCCACCCTGGACGCCTACCTCGCCCAGGCCAAAACCATCTGACACTTCCCACCCGTTCAGAAGCAGTAAGGAAACAACAATGACGTTCACTGCAGCAGAAACAACCGCCCATTACGTGCCCCAGGATCTGCCCACCCACATCCAGCACTACATCAACGGCCAGTTCGTTGACTCCGTGGGCGGCAAGACCTTCGATGTGCTGGACCCGGTCTCCAACCGGAACTACGCCACCGCCGCCGCCGGCCAGAAAGAGGACATCGACCTCGCCGTTGACGCCGCACGCGAAGCGTTCGTGAACGGCCCCTGGCCGAAGATGAAGCCCCGCGAACGCGCCCGCATCCTGAACAGGATCGCGGACGCGGTCGAGGCGCAGGAAGCCCGGCTCGCCGAACTCGAAACCTTCGACACCGGCCTGCCCATCACCCAGGCCAAGGGCCAGGCCCTGCGTGCTGCCGAGAACTTCCGCTTCTTCGCGGACCTGATCGTGGCCCAGTTCGACGACGCCATGAAGGTCCCCGGCTCGCAGATCAACTACGTGAACCGCAAGCCGATCGGCGTCGCCGGCCTGATCACCCCGTGGAACACCCCCTTCATGCTGGAATCCTGGAAGCTCGCCCCGGCCCTGGCCACCGGCAACACCGTGGTCCTCAAGCCCGCCGAGTTCACCCCGCTCTCGGCCTCGCTGTGGGCCACCATCTTCAAGGACGCCGGGCTCCCTGACGGCGTGTTCAACCTGGTCAACGGCCTGGGCGAGGAAGCCGGCGACGCCCTGGTCAAGCACCCGGACGTGCCGCTGATCTCGTTCACCGGCGAGACCACCACCGGCCAGACGATCTTCCGGAACGCGGCCGCCAACCTCAAGGGCCTGTCCATGGAGCTCGGCGGCAAGTCCCCGTGTGTCGTGTTCGCCGATGCCGACCTGGACGCCGCGATCGATTCGGCGCTGTTCGGGGTCTTCTCCCTCAACGGCGAACGCTGCACGGCCGGCTCCCGCATCCTTGTCGAGCGCGCCATCTATGACGAGTTCTGCGAAAAGTACGCCGCCCGCGCCAAGAACATCGTGGTGGGCGACCCGCACGACCCCAAGACCCAGGTGGGCGCCCTGGTCCACCCGGAGCACTACGAAAAGGTGGCCTCCTACGTGGAGATCGGCAAGTCCGAAGGCCGGCTCCTGGCCGGCGGCGGCCGCCCCGGCCACCTGCCCGAAGGCAACTACATCGCACCCACCGTGTTCGCCGACGTCGCGCCCGACGCCCGGATCTTCCAGGAGGAAATCTTCGGACCCGTCGTGGCCATCACCCCGTTCGAAAACGACGACGAGGCCCTCGCCCTGGCCAACAACACCAAATACGGCCTCGCCGCCTACATCTGGACCCAGAACCTCACCCGGGCCCACAACTTCTCGCAGAACGTCGAAGCCGGCATGGTGTGGCTGAACAGCCACAACGTCCGCGACCTCCGCACCCCGTTCGGCGGCGTCAAAGCCTCGGGCCTGGGCCACGAGGGCGGCTACCGCTCCATCGATTTCTACACCGACCAGCAGGCCGTGCACATCACCCTCGGCACCGTCCACACTCCCAAGTTCGGCAGCATCGAAACCTCCGCGGCCAACGAGGGCTAAACCCCTTAATTACTGAAGAACCTGCTCAAAGAAGAGAGACCATCATGACCAACTTCGTCCCCACCCCTTCCGTCCCGGCACCGGACATCGTCCGCTGCGCCTACATGGAAATCGTGGTCACCGACCTCGCCAAGTCCCGCGAGTTCTACGTTGACGTCCTGGGCCTGCACGTCACCGAGGAAGACGAGAACGCCATTTACCTGCGCTCCCTCGAGGAGTTCATCCACCACAACCTGGTGCTCCGCAAGGGACCCATCGCCGCCGTCGCCGCGTTCGCCTACCGGGTGAAGTCCCCCGCCGAAGTGGACGCCGCCGAGGCCTACTACCGCGAGCTGGGCTGCCGCGTTGAGCGGCGCAAGGACGGCTTCACCAAGGGCATCGGCGACTCCGTCCGCGTCGAGGACCCGTTGGGCTTCCCCTACGAGTTCTTCTACGACGTGGAGCACGTCGAGCGCCTCACCCAGCGCTACGACCTCTACTCCGCCGGTGAACTGGTCCGCCTGGACCACTTCAACCAGGTCACCCCCGACGTCCCCCGCGGCCGCGCCTACCTCGAAGACCTCGGCTTCCGCGTCTCCGAGGACATCAAGGACTCCGACGGCGTCACCTACGCCGCGTGGATGCACCGCAAGCAGACCGTGCACGACACCGCCCTGACCGGCGGGAACGGACCGCGCATGCACCACGTCGCGTTCGCCACCCACGAGAAGCACAACATCATCCAGATCTGCGACAAGATGGGCGCCCTGCGGATCAGCGACCGGATCGAACGCGGTCCCGGCCGGCACGGCGTGTCCAACGCCTTCTACCTCTACATCCTGGACCCGGACGGCCACCGCATCGAGATCTACACCCAGGACTACTACACCGGCGACCCCGATAATCCCACCATCACCTGGGACGTCCACGACAACCAGCGCCGCGACTGGTGGGGCAACCCCGTGGTCCCGTCCTGGTACACCGAAGCATCCCTGGTCCTGGACCTGGACGGCAACCCCCAGCCGGTCATCGTCCGTGAGGAAAAAAGCGAAATGGCCGTCACCGTGGGCGCCGACGGCTTCTCCTACACCCGGCCCAGCGAAGCAGCCGGGGCTGAGGGCTTCAAGCTGGGAGCGCAGCTGTAGCCATGCTGGATGACAGGACGATCGAGGCCATCGCGGACGAGCTGGTGGAAGCCGGCCGCACCCGCACCCCCGTACCGCGGCTCACTGCCCGGTACCCGGAGATGACCGTGGAGGACTCCTACGCCGTCCAGCAGTTGTGGCGCCGCCGCAACGAGGAGGCCGGCCGGACCTTGGTGGGGCGCAAGATCGGCCTCACGTCCAAGGCCATGCAGGCGGCCACGGGCATCACCGAGCCGGACTATGGCGCCATTTTTGATGACATGGTGCTGGAGACCGGATGCTCGGTCGAATGGGACAAATACACCCACCCCCGGGTGGAGGTGGAACTCGCCTTCGTGCTCAAGGACGGGCTCAAAGGCCCCGGTATCACCATCTTCGACGTCCTGAAGGCCACCGACTACGTGGTTCCGGCCCTGGAAATCCTCGATTCCAGGATCGAGATGGAGGGCCGGACCATCGTGGACACCATCTCCGACAACGCAGCCATGGGCGCCATGGTGATCGGCGGCAACCCGGTGAAGCCGGACGCCGTGGACCTCCGGTGGGTCTCGGCCATCCTGTATAAGAACCAGACCGTGGAGGAGACCGGCGTGGCCGCCGGAGTCCTGGACCACCCCGCTAACGGAGTGCACTGGCTGGCCAACAAGATTGCCGCCCACGGCGATTCGCTGAAGGCCGGTGACATCATCCTCGCCGGTTCCTTCACCCGCCCGCTCTGGGTCTACAAGGGCGACACCGTTCACGCTGACTACGGACCTTTGGGGAGTGTCACATGCCGCTTCGAATAGAGGACACCTTCCGGTCCGCTTTGGGTGAGGCCAAGCGCCCGCTGGCCGGGATGTGGGTCTGCTCCGGCAGCCCCCTGGTTGCCGAACTGTGCGCGGGGTCCGGCCTGGACTGGCTGCTGGTGGACGCCGAGCACAGCCCCAACGGGCTCGAGTCCGTCCTCGCCCAGCTCCAGGCCATCCACGGCTACCCGGTCCACACCCTGGTCCGGCCGCCCGTGAATGACACCGTGATCATCAAGCAGTACCTGGACCTCGGCGTGCAGAACCTGCTCATCCCCATGGTCAACTCCGTCGCCGAGGCCGAGGCCGCCGTGGCGGCCACCCGCTACCCGCCGCTGGGCGTTCGCGGTGTCGGTTCGGCGCTGGCCAGGGCTGCCCGTTGGAACCGGGTGCCGGATTACCTGGCCCGGGCCGGCGAGACCATCAGCGTCACCGTCCAGATTGAGTCGACGGCGGCAGCGGACTCTGTGGCGGACATCCTGAAAGTCGATGGCGTGGACGCCGTCTTCGTCGGGCCCTCCGACCTCGCCGCCTCCATGGGCCTGCTGGGACAGCAGGAACACCCTGAGGTGCGCGCCGCCGTCGAACACTGCCTCGCCGCCGCGAAAGCCGCCGGAAAGCCGGCCGGGGTGAATGCCTTCAACCCGGACACGGCCCGCCACTACCTGGACCACGGCGCAGACTTCATCCTGGTCGGCGCCGACGTCGCCCTCCTGGCAAGAGGCTCCGAAGCCCTCGCCAAGCAGTACGTCCAGAAGGCCGACGGCGACACCCCGGCCAGCTACTAACGGTGGTTGAACCCGTAACCCCGCCACCGGTGGTTGAGCCTGTCGAAACCCTGAACTTCCCTAGGAGCACCATGACTCTTTCTCCCGCACTTTCCCCTGCCATCTCACAGGAGCGCGAAGCCGCACTCCTTGCGTCCGTTCCAACCGGCCTTTTGATTGGCGGGCAGTGGCGCGACGCGTCCGACGGCGGCACGTTTGACGTGCACGATCCCGCCACCGGGGAGGTCCTCGCCACCCTCGCCTCCGCCACGAGCGAGGACGCGATCGCTGCACTGGACGCCGCCGACGCCGCCCAGTCGTCGTGGGCCCGGACAGCACCGCGGGTGCGGGCCGAGATCCTTCGCCGCGCCTTTGACCTGGTCACCGAGCGTGCCGAGGACTTCGCCCTGCTGATGACCCTGGAGATGGGCAAACCCCTGGCCGAAGCTCGCGGCGAGGTCACCTACGGGGCCGAGTTCCTGCGCTGGTTCTCCGAAGAAACCGTCCGGGACTACGGCCGCTACCTGACGTCGCCGGAGGGGAAGAACAAGATCCTGGTCCAGCACAAACCCGTCGGGCCCTGCCTGCTCATCACGCCGTGGAACTTCCCCCTGGCGATGGCCACCCGCAAAGTCGCACCCGCAATTGCTGCGGGCTGCACCATGGTCCTCAAACCCGCCAAACTCACCCCGCTGACGTCCCAATTGTTCGCGCAGACCATGCTCGACGCCGGTCTGCCCGCCGGCGTCCTGAACGTCGTCGCCTCCTCCTCCGCGTCCGGGATCTCCGGGCCGCTGCTGAAGGACTCCCGCCTCCGGAAGGTCTCCTTCACGGGCTCCACCCCGGTCGGCAAGCGCCTCATGGCAGACGCCGCCCAGAACGTACTCCGGACCTCGATGGAACTCGGCGGGAACGCCCCCTTCATCGTCTTCGAAGACGCCGACCTGGACGCCGCCGTCGAAGGCGCCATGGCCGCGAAGATGCGGAACATGGGCGAAGCCTGCACCGCAGCCAACCGATTCCTCGTCCACGAAACCGTCGCCGCCGAGTTCACGCAGAAGTTCGCCGCGGCCATGGGCGCCCTGGCCACCGGCCGCGGCACGGAAGCTTCAACACAGGTGGGTCCGCTGATCGACGCCGGTGCCCGCGACGACGTGCACGCCCTGGTGGCTGCCGCCGTCGACGCCGGAGCAGTAGCCGTCACCGGCGGGGCACCCGTGGACGGGCCCGGCTACTTTTACCAGCCCACTGTCCTCGCCAACGTCCCCAACGGTGCGGCGATTCTGGGCCAGGAAATCTTCGGCCCCGTCGCCCCCGTTACCACCTTCGCCACCGAGGAAGATGCCATTAAGTTGGCCAACGCCTCCGAGTACGGCCTCGCTTCCTACCTCTACAGCCGCGACTTCAATAAGCTGCTGCGGGTGGCCGAGCAGATCGAGTTCGGCATGGTCGGGTTCAACGCCGGCGTCATCTCCAACGCCGCAGCACCCTTCGGCGGCGTCAAGCAATCCGGCCAGGGACGGGAAGGCGGATCAGAGGGCATCGCCGAATACACCACCACCCAATACATCGGTATCGCCAACCCCTACGCCGGCTGACCACGGACAACGCAAACACGACGTCACGCACGGCACGCTTTTGATGCACCACAATCGCGGGACCCCCGGGAAACCGGGGACCCGCCGTCGGTCGTCCCGCAAAACGGTGCCCTGCGTGACGCAGGTGCTGAGCAACGCGCGTGACCGTTCCTTCAACGTCAACGGTCCTGCACACATAGACAAGAGACGCGCGGCAAGCTCGGCCAGACTGGGGGGTAACCCGCCACGCCGCCCGGCCGGCGCCCTTGCCTACTCGAAGTGGAGTAAACCTTGGAAACCTACGATGCACTCCTAGCGTCCATCACCCCCACGTCCGGCCCCACCCGGACCATCCTGGACCCGGCCACGGGTGAGGCGGTAGGTGAGGCCCCCATCCACAGCCTCGAATACCTCGAGCAGGCCGTCGCCACCGCCGTCGAGACGCAGCCGGCATGGGCTGCGTTGGGCCACGACGCCCGTTCCGCCGCGCTCCTCAAGGCCGCCGACGCCGTCGAACGCTCCGCCGAGGAACTCGCCCAGCTGCTCTCCCGTGAGCAGGGCAAGCCGCTGAATGGCCCCAACGCCCGCTTCGAGGTGGGCGCCTGCGTCGCGTGGCTGCGCGCCACGGCCTGCCTGCCCCTTGAGCCTGAAACTCTTGTTGATGACGGCCAGACCTACGCGGAGCTGCACTACAAGCCCATCGGCGTTGTCGGCGCGATCGGCCCGTGGAACTGGCCCATGATGATCGCCATCTGGCAAATCGCCCCCGCTTTGCGGATGGGCAACACCGTGGTCGTCAAGCCCTCCGGCAACACTCCGCTCTCCGTCCTGGCCCTGGTCAAGGTCCTCAACGAAGAACTCCCCGACGGCATAATGTCGGTAGTCTCCTGCGGCCGGGAAGTCGGCGCCCGCCTCACCAACCACCCCGCCATCGGCAAAATCATGTTCACCGGCTCCACCACCGCCGGCCGCGCCATCATCAAATCCTCTGCCGACACCGTCAAACGCCTCACCCTGGAACTGGGCGGCAACGACGCCGGCATCGTCCTGCCCGATGCCGACCCCAAAGCCATCGCCGAAGACATCTTCTGGGGCGCCTTCCTCAACACCGGCCAAACCTGCGCCGCCCTCAAACGCCTCTACGTCCACAACGACATCTACGACGCCGTCTGCGAAGAACTCACCGCCGTCGCCAAAGCCATGCCCATGGGCAACGGCCTCGACGAGAACAACGTCCTCGGCCCCCTGCAAAACAAAGCACAGTACGACGTCGTCGCGAACCTCGTGGAGGCCGCCAAGGACTCCGGCGCCCGCGTACTCCTGGGCGGAAACCCGGACACGGACCAGCCCGGCTACTTCTACCCCACCACCCTGGTGGCGGACATCGACAACAACAACCCGCTCGTCGCCGAAGAACAATTCGGCCCCGCCCTGCCCATCATCCGCTACAGCACCATCGACGAAGCAGTGGAAAAAGCCAACGGGCTCGACGTCGGCCTCGGCGCCTCCGTCTGGTCCTCGGACCTTGCAGCGGCACGCGAGGTCGCAGGCCGGATCCAGGCCGGCACCGTCTGGATCAACAAACACGGCGCTGTGGACCCCCGCATCCCCTTCGGCGGCGCCAAGCAGTCCGGCTACGGCCTCGAGTTCGGGGTCGAAGGCCTGAAGGCCCTCGGCGTACCCCAGGTCATCAACGGCTAAGCCAATTACCGGCGTGCTGCCCTGGCGACGGGATTACCCCATCGCCGGGGCGGCGGCGGTCCGGCCGGCAAACTGCCGCCGGGCCCAGCGGGCGAGCTTCTTGCCCTTGCCCTTCCACCAGTTGTCCTCGTCCTTGTCGTGGTGCAGCCGGAAGATGATGGCCATGAGCACGAACATGCCCATGACCACATCGATCCAGGATGCCACCACCAGTGCGATGAGGACCGTCAGGCCGTTGGCGATGATGGACGGGATGGCCAGGGTCCGGAAAACGGTGCTGGCTACATAGCGCCGGTGCGACCTCGGGACGGACAGCGCCCGCACCATGTCGAAGCAGACGCACACCACCACGATCGTTTGCCCAATGGCGAGCAGGAGCTGGCCGGGGACCGAGCCGCTGAACGCGGACACCGCCTCCATCCCCGGGCTCATGGCCGGGCCTTGTTGGAACCACACATGGAAAACCCCCAGAAACTTGGAACCACTGCTGATCCAGCGGTGGTTCCATTGAAGTTTCCGGGGGTGGAAGGGTCACGAGTAGTGGGTACTCTACTTTCGACCCGCGACCAATATCAGGTACTTATTGCCCTGTGCCCAGTTATTGCCCGATGGCCCGGGGCCGCCAGAGCACCACTGCCTGGGAGCGGGGCCGCGGACGCTGGCCGCGGGCCAGGCTCACCACATCGCCGGCCGCGCCTGCAGCGAAGATGCGGGAATCGAAGGACTGCGGGCGGCGCGTGAGTTCCTCCGTAAGTTCGGAGACGCGCCGCTGGAGGGCGGCCACCTGGTTTTCGAGTTCCAGGATGCGCTTGATCCCTTCCAGCGAGACGCCTTCCTGCGACAGCCGCTGCACCTCCCGGAGCATGTTGACGTCCCGCTGCGAGTAGCGGCGGGACTTCCCGGGTGCACGGCTGGGCGAGACGATGCCCAGCCGGTCGTACTGCCGGAGCGTCTGGGGGTGCATGTCCGCAAGCTCAGCTGCCACCGAAATCACGAAGATTGGCTGGTCAGCATTGATCTCCACGCAACACCTCCGCTCCTACAACCGGGCCTTGGCGGCCAGGCCCTCTCGGACGTCGGCACCGGCCGTGGCTTCGGCAAACGCCTTGACCGCAGCTTCGGCTTCCTTATTCAGGTTCTTCGGAACGGCGACGTCGATGGTCACCAGCAGGTCGCCGGTGGCCTTGGACGTCTTCACGCCTTTGCCCTTGACCCGCAGGGTACGGCCCGACGGCGTCCCGGCCGGAACGCGGACCCGCACCTTTTCGCCGTCGATGGTGGGCACCTCGATGTCGGCGCCCAGGGCAGCCTCCGGGAAGGTGACGGGGACGTGGATGCGGAGGTTGTCGCCGTCGCGCGTGTAAAACTCGTGCGGCTTGACGGACACGGTAACAACCAGGTCACCGTTGCCGGCCGGGCCGGGCTGGCCCTTGCCGCGGACGCGGATCTTCTGGCCGTCCTTGATGCCGGCGGGCACGCGGACATCAATAACCTCGCCGCTGGGTTCCCGCAGGCCGATGGTGGTGCCGCGGATGGCGCCCGAGAACGAGATGCTCGTGGACGCGGTACGGTCGGCACCCTTGGAAGGCGCCCGCTGGAAGCCGGTCTGGCCGAAGCCGCCGCCGAACAGGTCCGCGAACTCGGGCGGGATGCCGCCGGCGGAGGGGTTGAACCCGCCCGCGTGCCGGCCGGTGTTGCCGGTGAACAGGCCGCCGAACATGTCCTCGAACCCGCCGTTGCCGCCGCCGGCACCGCCGGGAGCGAAGCGTGCACCGCCGCCCATGGCGCGGATGGCATCGTACTGCTGGCGCTCGTCGGGATCCGAGAGCACCGAATAGGCCTCGGAGATGTCTTTGAACTTCTTCTCGGAAGCAGTGTTCCCCGAGTTGGTATCAGGGTGGTGCTCGCGGGCCAGCTTCCGGTAAGCCTTCTTGATATCGGCGTCGGAAGCGTCCTTGGCAACACCAAGGATCTTGTAAAAGTCCTTGTCCACCCAATCCTGGCTAGCCAATGGCGTTTCCTTTCAAAAGTTATGGGTCGGTGGTTGAGCTTACCGAAATCTGGTTTCGACAAGCTCAACCACCGAAGTAGTACTACGCAGGTACTGCGACGATCACCTGTGCTGCGCGGAGGACGCGTTCGCCTGACTTGTAGCCTGAGCGGAGCACCTGGCTGACGGTGTCAACCTCGATGTCGTCGCCGGGCTGCTGGATCAGGGCCTCGTGGATCGTGGGATCGAACTCCACGCCGGTCTCGTCGATGCGGACCAGGCCGTAGGTCTTCAGCGCGTTCTCCAGCTTGGTGGCGATCGCGGCGAAGGGCCCGTCGGTGAGGTCGCCGTGCTGCCGGGCGGCGTCGACGTCGTCCAGGACCGGAAGCAGGGAATTCAGGACGCCGATGACGGCCATCTCCCCTGCCACGGCACGGTCGCGTTCAACGCGCTTGCGGTAGTTGACGTACTCGGCCTGCAGGCGGAGGAGGTCGTTCTTCAGCTCGGCGGCCTCGGCGGTGGCTGAGCCTGCCGGAACCCCCTGCGCCACGGATTCCTCGGCCGGCACGTCGATGCCGTTGAGGATCTCCTCGGCCTGGGCGAGCGCGTCGCCGTCGGAATCCGTTTCACCCGCCGAAGCGCCGCCGGCGGACTGGCCGCCCTCCGGGTGTCGGGCCTGGCCGGTCACCGGGTCAACCTTGCGGTTGTCCCGGATGACCGGTTCCTGTGCGTTGCCCTGCTGGCCCATGCGCTCCTGGTTTGTGGATGAGTTGTGCTCTTCCTCGTTACCGTGGTGCGGCATGGCTACTTCTTCGCTTCGTCTTCGTCGATGATCTCGGCGTCGACGATGTCCTCGTCAGCCTTGGAACCTTCGGAACCGGCTGCACCTTCGGCGCCTGCGGCACCGGTGGCGCCGTCCGGCGAACCGGCCTGGGCGTAGATGGCCTCGCCCAGCTTGCCCTGCGAAGCCTGCAGCTTCTCGAAAGCGGACTTCACTGCGGCGTCGTCGGTGCCTTCGAGGGCCTTCTTGAGGTCGTCGACGTCGCCCTGGACCTCGGTCTTGACCTCTTCGGGCAGCTTGTCGGCGTTGTCGGCGATCAGCTTGTCCACGGAGTAGGCGAGCTGCTCGGCGCTGTTGCGGGTGTCGGTTGCCTCGCGGCGGGCCTTGTCCTCGGCTGCGTGCTCCTCGGCGTCACGGACCATGCGGTCGATGTCCTCCTTGGAGAGCGCGGTGCCGCCGGTGATGGTCATGGACTGTTCCTTGCCGGTGCCCTTGTCCTTCGCGGAGACGTGGACGATGCCGTTGGCGTCGATGTCGAAGGTGACCTCAACCTGCGGGACGCCGCGCGGAGCCGGCGCGATGCCGGTCAGCTCGAACGTGCCCAGCGGCTTGTTGTCGCGGGTGAACTCACGCTCGCCCTGGAAGACCTGGATGGCCACGGACGGCTGGTTGTCGTCAGCGGTGGTGAAGGTCTCGGACCGCTTGGTGGGGATCGCGGTGTTGCGCTCGATCAGGTGCGTCATCACGCCACCCTTTGTTTCAATACCGAGGGACAGCGGGGTGACGTCGATCAGCAGGACGTCCTTGCGCTCACCCTTCAGCACGCCGGCCTGCAGGGCTGCGCCAACGGCCACAACCTCATCCGGGTTCACACCCTTGTTGGGCTCCTTGCCGCCGGCGAGTTCCTTGACCAGCTCGGAGACTGCGGGCATACGGGTGGAGCCACCCACGAGCACGATGTGGTTGATGTCGGAGAGCTTGATGCCGGCTTCCTTGATCACGTCGTGGAACGGCTTCTTGGTGCGCTCCAGCAGGTCCTTGGTGAGGTCCTGGAACTTGGCGCGGGTCAGCTGCTCGTCCAGGTGGACCGGGCCGTCGGGGGTGACGGACAGGTACTGGAGGGAGACGTTGGTGCTGGTGGAGGAAGACAGTTCCTTCTTGGCCTGCTCGGCAGCTTCACGGAGGCGCTGCAGGGCGATCTTGTCCTTGGAGAGGTCGATGCCCTTGACCTTCAGCTGGTTCAGCAGGTACTCAACGACGCGGTTGTCCCAGTCGTCGCCGCCCAGCCGGTTGTCACCGGCGGTGGCACGGACCTGGATGGTAGAGAAGTTGTCCTCGTCCTTGCCGACTTCGAGCAGGGAGACGTCGAAGGTGCCGCCGCCGAGGTCGAAGACCAGGATGAGTTCGTCTTCCTTGCCCTTGTCCAGGCCGTAGGCGAGTGCTGCGGCGGTGGGCTCGTTGACGATGCGCAGGACGTTCAGGCCTGCGATTTCGCCGGCTTCCTTGGTGGCCTGGCGCTCGGCGTCGTTGAAGTACGCGGGAACGGTGATCACAGCGTCGGTGACCTTTTCGCCCAGGTAGGACTCGGCGTCGTTCTTCAGCTTCATGAGCGTACGCGCGGAGATTTCCTGCGGGGTGTACTTCTTGCCGTCGATGTCCACCTTCCAGTCAGTGCCCATGTGGCGCTTGACCGAGGCGATGGTGCGGTCGATGTTGTTGACGGCCTGGCGCTTGGCGATTTCGCCGACCAGAACCTCGCCGGACTTGGAGAATGCAACGACGGACGGCGTGGTGCGGCCACCCTCGGCGTTGGCAATAACGGTGGGCTCGCCACCTTCAAGAACGGAGACGACGGAGTTTGTGGTTCCGAGGTCGATACCTACTGCACGTGACATGTGTTGCTTCCTTCTTTCCTTGGAAACTTGCTGGCGCCCTGATATTGAGCGTTCTGCACTCAACTTTACTCAGGGCGCTTCCGATGTCAACCAAAGTTGAGTGGAGTACGCTCAACTTCCGTTCTTGCAGGAGGGCGGAGCGTCTTTGCATTCCTTGGAATGCCGCGGTTTTACGCTCAAAAAAGGCCGACGGCGGCTCTCCGGTTTCGCTACGGGAGAACCACCGCCGGGCTGCTGTCGGCGGGCGTCAGTGCACCAGGGGTTACCTTTCGACGTTTCCGTCGCCGTGCAGGGGGCCACGCTCTTCGGCCGTGGTGTTGACCTGGCCGTCCGTGAGCCGCTCCCGGATGGAATCCTCCTGGCGTGCGGAGCCCACGGTACCTGCAGGTCCGTAATCCCCGTCCGGATATTCTCCGTCCGCAAGGTTCTCAGTGGGGCTTTCCACGGAGCCGGTATCGCTGTAGTCCCCGCCTTCGCCTTCCAGGCCCGGGGCAGGGCCGCCCTGGCGGGGCTCCTCATAGGCGTCATATTCACTCATGTGGCATCTCTCCTTTGAGTTCCGCGTCCGTACGGGCACACTCGCAGTTTATCGAGCAGCGAATCCGGTCAACAGGGCCCGGATACGGCCGTCGGCAGCCCCGCGGGTTCACCGGCGGCCAGCACCTTCCAGGTCCGTCTCCGGGCTGGTGCCGGCGCCGGAGCGCGCAGCAGTATCCGCCTCAGGCCGTCCCAGCTTGCTCGGCCACCAGATCTTCGGGCCGATGTCGTAGGCCAGGGCAGGTACCAGCAGCGAGCGCACCAGCACGGTGTCCAGCAGCACGCCAAAAGCCACAATGAAGGCCAGCTGCACCAGGAACATGATGGGGATGACCCCCAGCGCGGCGAACGTCGCGGCCAGCACCACACCGGCCGAGGTGATGACCCCGCCGGTGACGCCCAGGCCGCGGAGGATGCCGGGGCGGGTGCCGTGCTTCAGGGACTCCTCGCGGACCCGGCTCATCAGGAAGATGTTGTAGTCCACGCCCAGCGCCACCAGGAACACAAAACCGAACAGCGGAACGGTGGCGTCGGCGCCGGGGAAGCCCAGGATGTTGTTGAAGACCAACGCTGACACGCCCATGGCCGCGGCGTAGGACAGCACCACGGAGAGCACCAGCAGGACCGGGGCCACCACCGAGCGCAGCAGCAGCATCAGGATGAAGAGGATCACCACCAGGACCACCGGGATGATGATCACCAGGTCACGCTGGGCGGTGGTGTTGGTGTCCAATGCGGTGGCCGTGACGCCACCCACCAGCGCCCCGGGGTCCACGGCCTTAACGTCGTTGCGGAGGGCCTTGACGGCTTCCTCGGCTTCCAGTGAATCAGCGGCAGAGCTCAGGGTGGCATTGATCAGCACCCTGCCCTCGCGGACGTCCGGCTCGCTGGGAGTGCCCGGGGCCCCGGTGATGGGCACACTGCCCTCAGCCAACAGATAGGCCTCGCCCACGCCGTCGGCCGCTTTCACGCTGTTGAGGACCTCCTGGGCCTTGCCCTGGTCCGCCACCACGACGGCGGGGCTGCCGCTGCCGGCGTCGAAGTGGCGCGCCAGGGCGTCCTGGCCGTCAACAGCATTGGAGGCGGAGAGGATGACGTCCGTCTGCGGCACGCCGTTGGCCTTGAGCTGCAGGACGCCGGCCGAGGCCGCCACGAGCAACAGGACCGAGGCAACCCAGATAGTCCGCGGCCTCCGCGACACCAGGGAGCCGGTGGCGCGCCACAGCCCCTTTTGGCCTTCCAGCCCCGTGACCAGTTCCGGTTCACGCTCCTCGGCGGGCACCAGCTTGGGGCGGAAGGGCCAGAAGGCTGCGCGGCCCAGGAGCGCCATCAGGGCGGGCAGGAGGGTCAGCGCGGCGAACAGCGAGCAGAGGATGCCCGCCGCGGCCACGGGACCGAGCGCCTTGTTGGAGTTGAGGTCCGAGAAGAGGAGGCACAGCAGGGCAATGATCACGGTGGCGCCCGAGGCCAGGATGGGCTCGAAGGATGCTTTCCAGGCTGTCAGGACGGCCCCGGTGCGGTTGGTGGTGTGTGTCAGCGCCTCGCGGAAGCGCGCCACATACAGCAGGGCATAGTCCGTAGCGGCGCCGATCACCAGGATGGAGAGGATGCCCTGGCTCTGGCCGTTCAGCTGGATCCAGCCGGCCTTGGCCATTCCGAATACCAGGAGGATGGCGGCGCACAGCGCAAAGACGGACGTCAGGAGGACCATGATGGGCAGGAGCAGGGACCGGTAAACCACCAAAAGGATCACGAACACTGCGGCCAGCGCCACCAGCAGCAGGATCCCGTCAATGCCGGCGAAGGCAGCGGTGAGGTCGGCCGCCAGGCCTGCGGGGCCGGTGACGAAGGTCTGCATCCCGGCAGGCGCCGCTTCAGCCACCGCGTCCCGCAGCTCCTGGACGGCTTCCTTGATTTCCGTCGATTCATTGACCGGGACGATGAACTGGACCGCTTTGCCGTCGTCGGACGGAATAGGCCCGACGGCGGCGCTGCCCAGTTTCAACTCTTCCAGTTCCGTCCGGAGTCCGGCCACTTCGCCCAACTGGGCCGGGGTGAAAGGTGCGCCGCTTTCAATAACGATGACGCCGGGAACCTCGTCCGAATCCCGGAACCTTGCCTGCCAGTCCTGCGCAGCCGTTGCCTCGGCACTTGCCGGAAGGAACGAGGCCTGGTCATTCGAGGACACTTCCTCCAGCCGCCCAAAGGTGGGTCCGCCCACGCCGGCGATCGCAAGCCAGGTGAGCACCAGGATGACAGGGAGGAGCCAGCGCAGCCAGAACGGGACGCGTTCCTTGCCAGCGGTGTGATGTTTCATGATGCCTTCCGGAGGGGACAGGGGCGTAGACTTGTTCCACAACAGAGTATCTCCATAATGGAGATAAGTGCCAGTCAAGCTTTTGTTTTGTGCTTCACCGGTACGCGGGTCGCTGGGCTGCTGAAGTAATATCCGTCAGGACGTTCCGGCAGATCCGGTGCGGGTGAGTGAAGAAGAATGGAGGAGGTGGACATGGCAGGCAAGGAACCCTCCGGCGTACAGGCTCCTCCCGCAGGCCCCGTACCCAATGGCGGCCCCCACCCCCTGGTCCGGCTCCTGCAGGACTTCACGATCGAAGCCAACCGGTACGTGGATGCGGCCGGGGGCCGGAAAGACATGCACCGGACGGACCTGAACGCCCTGGCCGTCATCATGCGGCACACGGCCAAGGGCAGCGTGGTCACGCCCGGGATCCTCCGCAAGGAGCTGCACCTCAGCTCGCCGGCCACCACCGCCTTGATCGACAGGCTGGACAGCTCGGGCCACGTGGTCCGCGAGCGCGGCACCTCGGACCGGAGGCAGGTCCAGCTCAAGATGACGCCCAAGGCATACCAGGAGGGCGGCGCCATCTTCGGCCCGCTCGCACGCCACATGGGGACGGCCATGGCCAGCTTCTCCGAGGATGAACTGGAGACCGTTTCCCGGTTCATGACGGCGATGGTGGAAGCAACGGTGGCGGCGCGGGACGAGACATCCAGCGAGTAGCGACAAACGCGCTTTTCGCGACGTTAAATGCAGCCCGGTTGGGGGTAGCGTTTGGTTATGAGTGCCCAGCAGCCTGAAGACGACATTTACACGCACGGACACCACGAATCGGTGGTCCGCGCCCATGCCGCCAGGACCGCAGAGAATTCCGCCGCGTTTGTCCTGCCGCACCTGACGCCGGGCTCGGACGTCCTGGACGTCGGCTGCGGCCCGGGCACCATCACCTGCGATTTCGCCACCCTTGTCAGCCCCGGAAAAGTCACCGGCCTGGACCGCTCACCGGACATCATCGCCCAGGCGCAGGCCCTCGCCGTCGAGCGCGAGGTGCCCAACGTGGAGTTCGTGGCCGGAAACATCTATGACCTGGACTTCGAGGACGAGACCTTCGACGTGGTCCACGCCCACCAGGTGCTGCAGCATCTTACAGATCCGGTTGAGGCACTCCGGGAGATGCGCCGCGTGGCCAAGCCGGGCGGCATCGTTGCCGTGCGGGACGCCGATTTCCACGGCATGAGCTGGTATCCCGCCATTCCTGAACTGGACGAGTGGATGGACCTGTACCAGCGCATCGCGCGGCGAAACGGAGCAGAGCCCGACGCCGGGCGGCGGCTGGTCAGCTGGGCCCAGGCGGCGGGCTTCACGGACGTCGCCCCTACCAGCAGCAACTGGCTTTACGCCACTGGCCAGCAGCGCCGCTGGCAGGCGCGCGTCTGGGGCGAGCGGGTACTTCACTCCGCCTTCGCCGAGCAGGCGCTGGAGTACGGCTTCGCGAACGCTGCAGACCTGGCCCGCATTTCGGCGGGCTGGCACCGCTGGGGCTCCACGGATGACGGCTGGTTCCTGATCCCCAACGGCGAGGTCATCGCCCGGGCATAAGTCCTTGTCCACATAGCCTGTGCTTGTACTCCCGCCTGCAACTCCGGGTCCATAGCATCGAAGCATGATCATCCAAGCAGGCTTCGACCTCGAGTTCCTTGCACGTCTGCTGATAGCTCCCGCTGGCGAACTCCTACCCCGGCTCGTCCTGATTGAGCTGGACGCCGACATGCAGTTTGGAGACATTGCGCTTGTCAGCTGCCAATTCGACGGGAGGCTCAAACCCCATTACGACACCATCCTGGGTCATTTGGATCAGGACTCGACGCGGTACTTTGCGATCGCACATGCCGGGTGCTGGCCGGAGTGCGCTGACATCCATGAACCGGTCCTCGTAGAAGCGGAGGAATTGCGGGAACTGGCCCTTCACCGTGGATTCGTCATGATCGGACATTTCGGCCTCGATGATGCCGGGTACATGTCGAACGGACCCCACTACTATTTTGACCGCTATCGCCTGGGCCTGCCGTGCACAATGGACCATTGGGTGCATTCAAAGCACGGGAAATGCGGCTGACCTTTCGGGTGACCCACATGGAAAACCGCGCCTCCAAACGACCACATTGTGGTGACGGCTGTCGCCGCACGTGTGCCGAGTAGGATTGTGAGGTGCAATTTTCCCTTTGGCTGGCTCTGGCCGGCGCCGGCGCCCTGATCAGCTTCACCCCGGGCGCGGGGGCCATCAACACCATGAGCAACTCGCTGAACGCCGGTTTCCGGCGCTCGATGTGGGGAATCCTTGGGCAGCAGGCAGCCCTGGTGGTCCACGTGGTGATCGTGGCCCTGGGGGTGGGCGTGCTGGTTGCCAGCTCCCCGGTCGCTTTCAACGTGATCCGCTATGCAGGCGCCGCGTACCTCGTGTACCTGGGGGTCCGGCAGTTCCTCAGCAAGCCGGACATTGAAGAGGACAAGGCTGAGGCCCTGCGGAACGAGCCGGCCTGGTCGATCTTCCGGCGCGGGTTGTGGGTCAACCTGCTCAACCCGAAGGCCATCGTCTTCTTCCTCGCGTTCATGCCGCAGTTCATCCGGCCCGAACAGCCCCTCTTCGCGCAGTACGCGGTGCTCACCGCCACCATTGTGGGCATCGACATCCTGGTGATGTGGTTCTTCTTCGCCGCCACAGCCAGGTCCTTCCAGCGTTTTACCCAGACCAGCCGTGGACAGTTGCTCCTCAGCAAAGTGTTTGGCGTGCTGTTTGTGGCCGTCGGAATCCTGCTAGCCCTGATCCACTAGCCGGTCCGGGCGGCTCAACGACGGCTCAAAAGTGCGGGAATGGCACGGATAGTCATCGTTCTTTACAAGCCTGTCAACATTTATGAATCGGGCCCTAGCCAACAGGGCTAATTAGCGCGCATGCTTACTTTCATGAACTCAGCGTCGAGCCCATACCGCGTCATTGCCGTCTGTACCGGCAACATCTGCCGCTCCCCCATGGCTGAACTTATGCTGAGGGCGGCTCTGGAGCGCGAAGGGCTGGACAGAATGGTGGCCGTGGACTCGGCCGGAACCACAGGTTATGAGGCGGGCCGGCCCATCGATCCCCGCGCTGCCCGCAAACTGGCGGTTGCCCACCTGGCTTCCGAACTTCACATTGCCCGGGAATGGATTCCCGACTGGTTCCGCGAACGGGACCTGATCCTGGCGCTGGACGTTGACCACTACGCCTGGCTGAGCGAGGCGGCCCCGGACCGCGAGTCACTGGAAAAGATCCGCATGCTGCGCAGCTTCGACCCCAAAGTGGCCGGCCGGGACATGCTGGATCAGGGGATTGAGGACCCCTGGTACGGCGGGCAGGCCGATTTCGACACTGTATGGCGCCAGATCAGCGGCGCCCTGCCAGGCATCGTGGACCACATCAGGACGGCAGCGCTCCGGGACGCCCAACGGCAAAAACAGAGCCTCTGACGTTCCGGCCGGTGGAGCGCCTCCACACGCAGGCACAACACCGCGTGCCGGGCTGGTGCAGCAGCGTTTGTAATTGAGAATGATTCTCAACTACTCTTGCTTGCATGCACCTGATCGTTGTCAGTTCCCTTGATGCCCTCTGCCGCCAGCAGGCCTGCGAGGGCCTGGCTGCAGCCCACCCGGGAAGCCTGGTGGTCCTCCACGACCTTTTGGAAAACGGACTCGTCATCCGCCGCGTGTACAGCGGCTCCATAATGCTGGAACGGGACGAGACCATGTTGGAGCATGGCTGCCTCAGTTGTGCGGTCCGCCTGGACCTGGTCCCGGCCGTCGACCGGTTGATCGAGGAAAACCAGGGCCAGCCGATCATCATCGGCCTGCCTCCGGCCGTGCCTGCGTCGGTCGCCGTTTCCGCATTAGACCGGGGCCTCAGGAGCCCGGCCCGGGTTTCCTCGGCCATCCTTGCCTGCGCCCCGGACGCGGTGGAGGACCACATCTGGGACCCGCACACGCTGTTCGAGTCCGGGTTTACTCCGGTGGCCGATGACGAGCGCACACCCGGTGAATTCCTGCTCGGCGAACTCGCGTTTGTGGACACCGTCCTGCCGGCAGAACCGGATATCGTTCCGGCTGATCCCGTGGGGCGGAAACGTGGCCTGCACCTGATCCGGGAAGTGGCCCCGCACGCAGACATTGCACCAGGGGCCGCAGCTGTCCGACCCGGCCTGCACCGGTATGCAGAGGCCGTGGCAAGGACAGCTCCGGGGACCATCCAGGAGCCCCGCCCGGACGGCAACGGCGCCGGCTCGCCGTTCACCACCGTGTTCCAGCATGTTGAGCGCCCCCTCCATCCCGGACGTTTCCGCCAGGCGCTGGGCATCCTCGCCCAGGGCTGCTGCGTCCTGCGGGGCCAACTGTGGGTCGCCTCCGCGCCCGAATGCCGGATAGCCATCCAAGGCATCGGCCCGCGGGTCTGGCTCGAAAACGTGGGCGGCTGGCCGGAGGGGCGGCCGGGGAAACAGCCCGCGGTGCGCGCACTGGCCCCTGCCGCCGCCACCGTGATTGCCGCAACGGGAGAGGACCTGGATCCGGAGGAGTTCGAGCGGCTCCTGCGGAACTGCGAGCTCACCGATGAGGAACTGGCATCCAGCGAGGGCCTGCACGACCCCTTCGGCCTCCGGCCTGCCAGCTAGCATCCAGACAAGTCACCCCCAAAAAACAAACAAAGGAAGAACACCATGAAGGTACGCAATTCATTACGGGCACTGAAGAAGATCCCGGGGGCACAAATTGTCCGCCGCCGCGGCAGGACCTTTGTCATTAACAAGAAGAACCCCCGGATGAAAGCGCGGCAGGGATAACGGTACGCTCTAATCCATGAGCCCAGCCCCCGTCATCATCGCCGTCGACGGGCGCTCGGGCGCAGGGAAGACCACACTCGCCGTCGAACTGGCGGCCCGCCTGCGCGTCCACCACAAGGTCTCCCTCTTCCACCTCGAAGACATCTACCCCGGCTGGAACGGCCTCGCGGCCGGCGTCGAACGCTACGTCTCCACCGTCCTCGGCCCGCTGAGCCGGGGGGAGGCGGCAACATGGATCAGCTGGGACTGGGAGAAACATTACGACGGCGACCCCAAGGTAACGCTCCCCGCAGAGATCGTCATCGTGGAGGGAGTGGGGGCGGCAGCGGCGGAAGCGCGTCCGCTCCTGAGCGCCGTGATCTGGGCCGAGTCGCCGGACGACGTGCGGCGGACCCGGGCACTGAACCGCGACGGCGACACCTATGAACCCTACTGGGACCAGTGGGCGGCGCAGGAAGAGGAATGGCTGGCGGGCGATGACGTCCCGCGGCACGCGGATGTCCGCGTCAACAATCTCGCAGACGGTTCCGCGGTGACCGACCTGCTGCAACTCCTCCCCTACCTCCCGCCACTGGCCCCGGTCCTGGCACCCGAACTGTCCGCCCGCCGCGGCCTCACCCTCAGGGCAAGGCGGCTGGACCGGCTCCCGGACGCCCCGGCCCTGTTCCGCTCCCTCTATGGCGGCTCGGCCAACGCCGTCTGGCTGGACTCGTCCAACGCCGCTGCCGCTGGTTTCCAACCAGGCGGGGAGGACCTGACCGGAAAGACAGCCGCCGGGCGCAGCCGCTTCAGCATCATGGCGGACGACGGCGGCACTTTCGGCCAGGCAGTGACCCACCGCTCCGGGGAAAGCCTGATCAGCACGGGCTCCGCGGCAGTCCGGGTGAACGGGCCGTTCTTCCGGTGGCTCGACACCGTGTGGGGCCGCCGGGCGGTCCGCGCGCCCGAAGGCTACCCGGGCCACTTCACACTGGGCTGGCTGGGGTGCCTGGGCTATGAGCTCAAGCGCGAAACCGGCGGCGCCGACCTGCCTGCACCCACCCCTGACGCCGCGCTGATCTTCGCAGGCAGGGCCGTGGTCCTGGACCACGCCGAGGGCACGGCCTGGCTCCTCGCCCTGGAGGCTCCGGACGCGGAGGCCTGGCTGGACGCCGCGGCAGCGGCCGTCGAAGACGCGGCGCAACGGCAAGAAGAAACCCCTCCCGGCGGCAGCACCGGCGTCGTACTCCCTGCAGCGCCTGCCTTTCAAAGCCGCGACACAGGCGCGGAATATCGGGAAAAGATTGCCGCTGCCCAACACGAGATCGCCGAGGGAAACACCTACGAGGTCTGTCTGACCACAACACTGTCAGCCCGCGTGCCGGCCGACACCTTGGACCCCTGGAGCACGTACCTGGCGCTTCGCCGGAGGAACCCCGCACCCTTCGCGAGCTTCCTCCGGCTGGGCAGCGTCACGGTGGCGAGCACCTCCCCCGAGCGGTTCCTCAAGATAGCGTCCGACGGCGGCATGCGCGCCGAACCGATCAAGGGCACCAGGCGCCGGGCTGCTGATCCGGCCGAGGATGCACAGCTGCGCACCGATCTGGCCACGTCATTGAAGGACCGCGCGGAGAACATCATGATTGTCGACCTGCTGCGGAACGACCTCAGCCATTTCGCCGTCCCAGGTTCCGTCACGGTAAGCCGGCTCTGCGCCATCGAGAGCTACGCCACCGTGCACCAGATGGTCAGCACCATTGACGCCCGCCTCCTGCCCGGATCGTCCCGGGCGGAGGCAGTTGCCGCCTGCTTCCCGGCGGGCTCGATGACCGGCGCGCCCAAAATCAGCACCATGGCCATCCTCGACCAGCTGGAAGGCGAAGCGCGGGGCCTCTATTCCGGCGCCATCGGATACTTCTCGCTGAACGGCGCAACGGACCTCGCCGTCGCCATCCGGACCCTGGTGATCAGCACAGACGGGAACGGAACCGCGGAACTGACGCTCGGCGTCGGCGGTGCCATCACCGCCGACTCGGTGCCGGACGAGGAGTACGAGGAGATCCGCACCAAGGCATATGGAGTGCTGTCCACGCTGGGTGCGGAATTCCCGGACACCTGATGCGCCGCGCGGGCCGTTGCCGTGCCGCCCGCGCGACAGGTCAGCCGCGGCGGGCGGGCCTGTCGAACTTCCAGCCCTCGGACTTGAGCTCCGGGATGACCTGGTCAACGGCTTCCACGGTCTGGGTCCTGTCACCGCCGCCGTCGTGCAGGAGCACAACACCGCCAGGCCGGATTCCCTCACGGATACGGCGGACCAGTTCCGGCGTCCCCGGCGGCTCCCAGTCGCCGATGGTCAGCTGCCAGCCCAGCGGCTGCATGCCCAGTTCGGCGGCCACTTCAGGCGTTTGTCCCCAACTGCCGTACGGGGCGCGGAAGTAGTCGATCTTTGCGTCCGGCACCGCTTCCCGGATAACGGCGCTGGTTTCCAGCAGATCAGCCTTGATGGCTTCCGGGCCCCAGGTGGCCATGTTGTCGTGGTGCATGGTGTGGTTGCAGAGCAGGTGGCCGGCGGCGGCAATCTGCCGCACGATGTCGGGGTACTGCTTCACATGGTCACCCCACAGGCAGAAGGTGGCCTTGACGTGGTGTTTCTCCAGGACGGCCAGCAGTTTGGGGGTACTTACGGGGTCGGGACCGTCATCGAACGTCAGGCTGAGGTATTTGCCCTCATGCCGGGTCGAATCGACAATGGCCGGGGTTGCCTGGTCCGCCTGCGCGGGGGTTGCTCCGGCGAGGCCTGCCGGGACGGAGGCACCGAGGGCAAGGACAGCCGCCGCGAGTGGCAGTGCGGCCCTGCGCAGGGAAACCGGGTTGTACGTCGGGAGGTGCATTGTTTTCCTTCCTGTCGTCATGAACCTCGCCGGCACGCCGCACGTCGTGAAAGCACGAAAGACCGCTGCTTTGCGGACCACAGAGCCGCGTGGCTGGCGGGGAGGATCATGGAAGTTTTCCGGTAAGTTCCGGAACTTGCTCAGCGTAGGTCCACGCCGCGAGCGCCGTCAAGGGTTATCCGGCCCTGGTGTAGTTGCGGGGAGGCAGCGGCTTCCGGAGGTCAGCGGCCGGCCGGCGGAGCCGTGCTCTCCCGGACCATCAGCCGCGTGGAAAGTTCCACCCGCGGGCTCTCCACGCCTTCGCCCTGCAGCATCCGAAGTACCGTGCGGGCGGCAAGTTTGCCCATCTCGGCCAGCGGCTGCCGGACTGTGGTGAGCGGAGGTGAGGCCCACTGGGCCTCGGGAAGATCATCGAAGCCCACAACGCTGATGTCCTCGGGCACCCGGAGTCCCTTCTTGCGGACCGCTTCGTAGACGCCAAGGGCCATCTGGTCGCTGGCTGCGAAGACGGCGGACGGCGGCTCGGCTAACTCGAGCAGGCGGCAACCGGCGCGGAAGCCGGACTGGTAGTCGAAGTCCCCCTCGATAACGAGTTCGGGATCGAAGGAAATGCCCGCCGCGTCCAGGCCTGCCCGGTAGCCGTCCAGCCGGGCCCTGCTGCACCATAACCCCGGCGTTCCGGCCACAAAGCCGATGCGGCTGTGGCCGATTCCGGTCAGGTGCTCGGTGGCACCCACTGCTCCAGTCCAGTTGGTGGCGCCAATCGTGGGCACATCCAGGTCCGGAACGCCGGCCGGGTCCACCACGACTGCCGGCACGTGGAGGCGCTGCAGTTCGGCGCGGAGGAAGGAATCGAGGTCGGTGGTGACCAGGATGGCCCCGTCACTTGCCCTGGCACTGACGTTGTCCAGCCACTGCCGGGTGGACGCGGGGCTGCTCTGGCGATGAATGGCGGAGACCACGGTGGAGGCACCGGCTTCGTTGGCGGCTTCCTCCACCCCGCGGATGATCTCCACTGCCCACGGGCTGTCCAGGTCATTGAACACGAGGTCGATAAGGCCGGACCGTACTTCCGGGCGCGCGCCCCGGCGTTGATACCCGTAGTCCCGGAGCAGCGTTTCCACGCGTTCCCGGGTTTGCGGGGCGACGTCGCTGCGGCCGTTGAGCACCCTGGAGACAGTGGGCACCGATACTCCCGCTTCGGCGGCGATGGCCGAAATTGTGACTGCCCTGCGGGGACTCTCCTGCACGCATTCCTCCTGGTCCGCTGCAAGTATAGGCCCTCGCCCGGCGGGGCGGTTTCAAAAGTTTTGCCGAAACCCTTGACGCACTCTCCGGAATATTCCTAATCTACAACGACCGACTTCCGGAAACTTCCGGAAGTCGGTCGCCATCGACCCTCCGGGACCGATCGATTCAGCACCTCAAAGGAGAGCATTTAATGAAGGTTGCCCAACTAGTCGCCGCCGCCGTGCTGGCGTCGACGTTTGTCCTCCCCACGGCACTGCCCGCAATGGCCGGCCAAAACGACCAGCCGAAGCCCCCGGGACTTGCCAAGCAGGACACCCTGCGCTGGGCCGCACCCAACGACGTCCGGATCGGCACCGCGGTTGCCGGCGGCGGCCATCATGACACCATGCCCTACGCCAACCCGTTCAGTTCCGACGCGCAGTACCGGGACGTCCTGGCTGCCGAGTTCAGCTCCGTATCCCCCGAAAACCAGGCGAAGTGGGAGTTCATCCACCCCCAGCGGGACCAGTACCGCTTTGCTGAGATGGACGCCATCGTCGAGTTCGCCCAGCAGCACGGACAGGTGGTCCGCGGCCACACCCTGTTCTGGCATAGCCAGAACCCCGCCTGGCTGGAGCAGGGCAACTTCAGCAAGGAGGAGCTCCGTTCCATCCTGAAGGACCACATCACCACCGTGGTGGGACGCTACGCCGGAAAGATCCAGCAGTGGGATGTTGCCAACGAGATCTTCAAGGATGACGGCACCCTGCGCACCACCGATAACATCTGGATCCGCGAACTGGGTCCGGAGATCATCGCTGACGCGTTCCGCTGGGCGCACGAAGCAGATCCGAAGGCCAAGCTCTTCTTCAACGACTACGGCGTTGAAAGCATCAATCCCAAGAGCACGGCCTACGTCAGCCTCATTTCGAAGCTCCAGAAAGAGGGCGTGAAGGTGGACGGCTTTGCTGTGCAGGGCCACCTGAGCACCCGCTATGGCTTCCCCGGCGACCTCCAGGCGAACCTTCAGCGTTTCGAAGACCTTGGCCTGGAAACCGCCGTCACGGAGATCGACGTCCGCATGGACGTTCCGGCCGGGACCAAGCCGACCACCGAACAGCTGGCCAAGCAGGCCAGCTACTACCAGCGTGCGTTGGAAGCCTGCCTGAACATTGAGGGATGCAAGTCCTTCACCATCTGGGGATTCAACGACAAGTACTCCTGGGTGCCTGTCTTCTTCAGCGGCGAGGGCGAGGCAACGGTGATGTGGGAGGACTACACCCGCAAGCCCTCGTACTACGCGCTGCAGTCCACCCTGGCCGCAGCAACCCCGGGCGGAGAGCAGCGCCTGGCCCACCACCCGGCCCACCAGCAGTAGCCACTGCCGCAGTAAATCCTGGCGAAAGCGGCAATTGCCGGCAAAGCGGCCCGGAACCGAAGGGTTCCGGGCCGCTTTGTGCTCCAGCTACTGCCCAGTGCCGGCTGTCCTGATCCGCCGACAGGTTTGATCCCTAACCCTCCAGGGCGTGGATCGTGAACGCGAGCGTGTGCGACTGGCCAGGTTCCAGGACAACAAGGTCCTGGCCGGAGTTAAAAGCATCGGGCGGGCAGGTCATTGGTTCAACCGCCAGCCCCTTGCGGCCGCGCAATTCTCCTGAATAGAGCTGCAGCCAGGGTGCCTGGTCCCCCGTTGATTGCAGCACCGCCGCAAGCTGCAGGGCAGGGTTGCGGAGGATGACGTCCCACTCCCCCTCAGGGAGGTTGGTGAAGGCATGGTCCAGCGACTGCGAGGCAATCCTGCGGGCGTCCGAGAAGTCAAAGTCCGTGCCCTTGGTATCAACAAGGTCCGTAGGCTGCAGCTTGTCGTCCGTCAGGAGCACCTTGCCTGCCCGGAAACTCAACTCGCAGGTGGAGATGTCCCCGCCGCCCACCGTGAGGTAGGGATGGGAGCCGCAGCCGTAAGGCACTGGTGCCGGGCCGCAGTTGAGGGCACTGAGCTCGATTCGCAGCCCCGTGGCCGCGTCCAGCGCGTAGGTTGCCGAGAGCGCAAGCGGAAAGGGGTACCCGGGCTCGCCGTGCAGCAGGTGCGCCAGGGTCGCTTCGGCCTGCGAGCGCTGCTCCACCCGCCATTCGCTCCACAGCGCAAGCCCGTGCAGCGCGCTCCCGGTGGCCGCCTCGTTGACCGGCAGCTCATAACGCTGCCCACCGAAGGAGTACGCACCGCCGTTCACCCGGTTCGGCCAGGGCATGAGCGTCTTGCCTGCGAAGGCGGGGGGCAGTTCGTCGGCAGGGTAGGGCAGGACCAGGTCCTGGCCGCGGAAAGCCAGGCTGTGCAGCCCGGCCCCCACAGTGGTGACAACTGCCGTGTAGTCCCCCGCCTCAAGCGTAATGAGCTCACCGTTGGCGTTGACGATGGATGACATGAGGTTCCTTTCGGGAGGCGGGGCCAGGATCAGATCCGGCTTGGAGGTGCAGTGCTTTGGCGGACAACGAGTGACGTCGCGAGATCCAGGCGCAGGTTGTTGGGCCGCTCGCCCTCCCGCAGGCGCAGAACCATCCGGGCAGCCTCTTCGGCCATCTCGATCAGGGGCTGGTGCACGGTGGTGAGGGCCGGGCTGGACCAGCGTGCCACCTGAAGGTCGTCGTATCCCACGATGGACAGGTCCCCGGGAACGGACAGGCCCAGTTGGCGGGCGGCATCGAGCACGCCGAGGGCCTGCAGGTCACTGCCCGCGAAGATGGCGGTGGGCCTTTCCTCGAGGGCCAGCAGCTCCAGGGCATGGGCGCGTCCGCCGTCCACGTGGAAGTCGCCGTACCTGATCAAGGAGCGGTCGATGGGAATACCGGCTGTATTCAGGGCTGAGCTGTAGCCGTCGATCCGCGCCAGGGAGCACATCATGTCCTCCGGGCCGGAGATGGCGGCTATTCGTGTGTGGCCGAGTTCGATGAGGTGGCGGGTCGCCATCATGCCTCCGGCCCAGTTGGCGGAGCCAACGGAGGGAACACCGGGGGCGGGGTCACCCGCGGGATCAATGATGGCAAAGGGAATGGAGCGGGCCTCCAGCTGCTGCCGGTATTCCAGCGGCAGGTCGGAGAAAACGAGGACAACCCCGGCGGGCTGCCGCGCCATCACGCCCTCCACCCAGCCTGCGCCCGGCGCATGCCTGGTGCCGCTTTCGGTGAGGATGACGCTCATGCCGTTCGCCTTGGCGACATTTTCGACGCCGCGGATAATCTCCAGCGCCCAGGCGCTTTCGAGTTCCGGGAAGACCAGCTCCAGGAGCGCCGACTTGGTCGATGCCTTTCGCCGTTTGTACCCATGCTCCTCCAGGAGCTCCTCAACTTTCGTCCTGGTTTTGCGGGAAACGTCGGCGCGGCCGTTGAGGACCTTCGAAATTGTCGACAGCGAAACGCCCGCCTCCTCCGCCAGCTGGGCGAGAGTAACGCGCACGTCGGAAGAAGAAGCAGGGCTCGTCATGAGAAACAGCATAGCGATACTTTCGGTTTTTGTGCCGCAAATTTGCGAACCTCTTGCGCCGGTGAATGGCCGCGCCTAGACTGTGATCCATCAAACAACTTTCGGTCCTAGTATCGAAACTTTCGAGAGGCGTTCAAAGATGAACCACCACGGTTGGGTGGCCCGCACGATTGCCGGCAGCGCGGCTCTGGCCCTTGGCCTGACAATGGCCGGCTGCTCAGGAGGGTCCGGCGCAGCAAGCCGGCCCGAAAATGAAATTCACGTCGCCATGTACGGCGATGCGGGGAACACCGTCGAACAGAAAATGATCGACACCTTCAATGCAACATCCGACGTCAAGGTTGTCCTGGACAAGATCCCGGGCGCGGAGTACCAGTCCAAGCTCCAGACCATCATCGACACGCCCACGGCTCCGGACATCTTCTTCAACTGGGGCGGGGGCAGCATCAAGAACTTCGTGGATGCCGACCTCCTGCTCCCCCTTGACGACTTCATCAAGGAGGACCCGCAGCTGAAGGACGCCTTCCTGCCGTCCGTGTTCGAGACTGCAGTCATCGATGACAAGGCATACGGGATCCCCATGCGGGGCACCCAGCCCGTCATGCTGTTCAACAACTCCAAGGTCCTCGCGGACGCAGGCATTTCCAATCCTCCCGCAACGTGGGATGAACTCCTTGAAGACGTCAAGATCCTGAAGGACAAGGGCATCACCCCCATCGCCCTGGGTGGCGCAGACAAGTGGCCCACCCTGATGTGGGTGGAGTACGTCTACGACCGCGTTGCAGGCGAAGGGCTGTTCAAGAAGGCCCTGGAGGGAGACACCAGCGTCTGGGAATCGGAAGAGAGCCGCAAGGCCCTGGGCATGCTCCGCGAACTGGTTGACGCCGGTGCCTTCGGCACCAATTTCGATTCCGTGAAGTTCACGGACGGCGGCTCCCCCGCCCTCCTCGCCAGCGGCAAGGCGGGCTTTGAGCTGATGGGCTCATGGGAATACGCCACCCAGCAGAGCAGCGACCCGCAGTTCGCCGCCGAGGTCCTGGGCTACAGCGAGTTCCCCAAGGTTGAAGGGGGCCTCGGCGACGAGGACAACCTGGTGGGCAACACCAACAACTTCTACTCGATCCACAAAAACACGCGCTACCCGGAAGCCGCCCGCGACTTCCTGAAGCTCATGTACTCCGATCAGTTCGTGCAGGAGCAGGTGGGCATCGGAAACCTGCCCACCACCACGAACACCGAGAAGTTCCTCGACAAGGCAGCAGATCCGGAATACGCCAAGTACCAGTTCAACCTGGTCAAGGAAGCACCTTCCTTCCAGCTCTCCTGGGACCAGGCGTACCCGCCGGAAGCAACTGTCACCATCCACACCGCCGTCGCCCAGTTCTTCAGCGGACAGATCGACGAAGACGGCTTCATCAAGGCCATGCAGAGCCTCTAGGAAACAACAATGACGACGACGCTTGCACAACGCAGGCGCCCGGCACATCCGGGCGGCCCCGCCAAGGGCCGCCCGGCAGGCCGGGGCAGCTCCAACGTGGGCCGCCCCGGCTTTGTCTGGGCCCTTCCTGCCAGCATATTCTTTGCCCTTTTCGCACTTGTCCCGCTCCTCGCGGTGGCCGTGCTCTCCTTCACCACCTGGAGCGGCCTTGGCGACCCGAAGTTCGTCGGGCTCAAGAACTGGGAAGCCCTCTTCGCAGACCCGGTCATGCTCCAGAGCCTCTGGCTCAGCCTGCTGTTCATTGTGCTCGGCATCGTCACACAGACTCCGCTCAGCATCCTGCTCGGCGTCTGGGCAGCCGGCAACCAGAAGAACCGCGCCATCCTGAGCGCTGTCTACTTCGTGCCGCTGCTGCTCTCCTCGGCCGCCATCTCCGTGCTGTGGCGGGCACTTCTTGACCCCAACTTCGGCATTCCCGGCCAGATGTCCTGGCTGTTCGGGGACGGCAACATTCTTGGCACGCAGCCCGGCGCCATCGCGGTGCTGATCTTCGTGGGCATGTGGCAGTTCACGCCCTTCCACACGCTGATCTACCAAGGCGCCGCCCGGCAGATCCCGCCCGTCCTGTACCAGGCCGCGTCAATCGACGGCGCCGGCACCGTCCGGCAGTTCTTCAGCATCACCCTGCCGCAGCTGAAGAACAGCATCATCACGTCAGTGATCCTGATGGTGGTCGGCGGCCTGACCACTTTTGAAACCGTCCTCATCCTGACCAACGGCGGACCGGGCACAGGTACCACCATCACCGCTTTCCACATGTACCAGGAAGCGTTCCGGCGGTTCGATTTCGGCACCGGCAGTGCCATCGCGCTGGTCCTCGTGGTCATCTCCACGGCCATTTCCTTCGCCGTGGTCCGCCTGTCCGGGTACGACAAGATGCGCAGTTCGCTGGAGGGGCTCTAAATGAAAACACGCCCGAATTACCTCGCCGGCATCGGAGCCTTCATCTGGCTGGCCATCGTGGCTGTTCCGCTCTACGTCATGCTGTCCGCGACGTTCCAGACCCGTGCCGAGTTCGGCGACAACGGGCCGCTGTCCCTGCCGACCAGCTTTACGCTGCAGAACTACGTGGATGCCGTGACCAGCGGCTTTGGCCGGTACTTCCTGAACACCATCATCGTTACCGTCGGAGTCGTGGGCCTGGTCCTGCTCCTGGTGCCGCCATTGAGCTACGCGATCGTGCGGAGCCAGAGCCGCGCCGCCTCGGCCATCTTCCGCTTGTTCCTGCTGGGCCTCGCGATCCCCGCCCAGGCCGTCATTGTCCCCGTGTTCTACCTCATCAACACCGTAGGCCTTTACGACAACCTGCTGGGCGTCATCCTCCCCACCGCGGCCTTCGCCCTGCCCATCTGCACCATCATCCTCAGCGGAACCATGCGGGATATCACCCCCGAGCTGTACGAGGCCATGGCCATGGACGGCGCTACCCCGGCCAAGTCCTTCCTGCGCCTGGTGCTGCCGCTGTCCAAGGGCGGCCTGTCCACCATCGCCGTATTCTCGGCCCTCCAGGCCTGGAACGGCTTCCTCTTCCCGCTGATCCTGACCCAGTCCGAGTCCACCCGTGTGGTCACGCTGGGCCTGTTCAACTTCCAAACCCAGTTCGGCATCAACATTCCCGGGCTCCTGGCCGCCGTGACACTGTCCATGGTGCCGGTACTTCTTGTCTACCTCTTCGCGCGCCGCGCACTTGTCCAGGGCCTGATGGGCGCTGGCGGAAAGTAATCATGACCGAAACCGCAACTCACAACGCGCCTTGGCGCGACACCGACGCCACACCGCAGGAACGTGCCGAAAGCCTCATCGCAGCCATGACCCTTCGGGAGAAGACGGGCCAGCTCTTCGGGGTCTGGGTGGGCGCCTCCACCGAAGGGGGCGAAGTGGCCCCGCACCAGAACGAGATGAACCCTCCCGTCGACCTGGACGACATCCTGCCGAACGGCCTCGGACAACTCACCAGGCCGTTCGGGACCGCACCCGTGGACCCGGCCCTGGGCGCCTTGTCGCTCCAGCGGACCCAGCAGCGCATTGCCGCGGCCAACCGCTTCGGCATCCCCGCCCTGGTCCACGAGGAATGCCTGGCCGGCTTCGCCACCTGGCAGGCCACGGCCTACCCGGTTCCCCTTGCCTGGGGAGCCACCTTCAACGCAGACCTCATCCGCACCATGGGTGCCGCGATCGGCACCGACATGCGCTCCGTAGGTGTGCACCAGGGCCTTGCCCCCGTCCTTGACGTCGTGCGCGACGCCCGCTGGGGCCGGGTGGAGGAAACCATCGGCGAGGACCCTTACCTCATCGGGACCCTGGCCACCGCCTACATCCAGGGCCTGGAAAGCAGCGGCATCATCGCCACGCTCAAGCACTTCGTGGGCTACTCGGCGTCCAAGGCCGGCCGGAACCTGGCACCTGTGTCCGTCGGCGCGCGTGAGCAGGCCGACGTCCTGCTGCCGCCGTTCGAGATGGCCATCCGGGAATCGGGCGTCCGCTCGGTCATGCATGCCTACACGGACATGGACAGCGTCCCCACCGCCGCCGATGCTTCCCTGCTCACTGGGCTCCTCCGCGACACCTGGGGATTCAGCGGCACGGTTGTGGCCGACTACTTTGGTATTGCTTTCCTCAAGGAACTGCATGGCATCGCAGGGTCCCTCGGTGAAGCTGCAGCCGCGGCACTGTCCGCGGGAGTCGACGTCGAACTTCCCACCGTGCACGCCTTCGGCGAGCACCTTATCGCCGAAATTGAAGCGGGCCGCCTCCCCGTCAGCATGGTGGACCGCGCCCTGCGCCGCGTCCTTGTGCAGAAGATCGAACTGGGCCTGCTGGATACTGACTGGTCGGCGGTTCCGCCTGCCCTGCAAGACGCCAATCTGCAGGATACCGCCGGCCTTGAAGGCAGCATCACCCTGGACACTGAGGCCAACCGGAAACTCGCAGCCAGGATTGCCGAGGAATCGATCATCCTCGCCAGCAACAACGGCATCCTGCCGCTGCGCACGCCCGGCCGCATCGCCGTCGTCGGACCCAACGCCGACAACACCCAGGCGTTCCTGGGCTGCTACTCCTTCCCCGCCCACGTTGGTGGACAGCACCCGGACGTTCCGGTCGGCATCGAACTGCCCACCGTGGCCGAGGCCCTCCGGTCGGAGTTCCCTGACAGCTCCTTCTCCGTCACCGCCGGCTGCTCCATCGACGGCGATTCCAGCGAAGGATTCGACGAAGCCGTTGCTGCCGCTTCCTCCGCGGATGTCGTCATCGCCGTCCTGGGCGACCGCGCCGGACTTTTCGGCCGCGGAACCAGCGGCGAAGGCTGCGACGTGGAATCCCTGGTGCTTCCGGGAGTCCAGCAGCAACTGCTGGACCGGCTGATCGAAACCGGCGTGCCGGTGGTGGTGGTGCTCCTTACAGGTCGCCCGTACGCTGTGGGCTCGGCCGTCGAGAACGCCGCAGCGATTGTGCAGGCGTTCTTCCCCGGAGAGGAAGGGGGCCCTGCTGTTGCAAAGATCCTCAGCGGCCGCGTCAATCCCAGCGGCCGGCTGCCCGTGAGCATTCCCGCCCGGCCGGGGGCGCAGCCCTCGACCTATCTGGCGTCCCGGCTGGCCCGCGCCAGCAGCGTCTCCAACATTGATCCCGCCGCGGCCTACCCGTTCGGCCACGGCCTGAGCTACACCACCTTTGAGTGGAACGGCCTGACTGTTGACGGCGCCACCGCTGTACCGGTGGACGGCGAGGCCAAGGCCAGCATCACGGTCACCAACACGGGCGACAGGGCAGGAACGGAACTGGTCCAGCTGTACCTGCACGATCCGGTGGCATCGGTAGTCCGCCCGGAGCAGCGGCTCGTGGGATATGCCCGCGTCCCCCTGGAACCGGGAGCCTCGGCCCGCGTTGCCTTCACGGTCCCCGCCGACGTCGCATCCTTTACCGGCCGCGACGGACGGCGCATCGTGGAGCCCGGTGACCTGGAACTCGGCTTCGGCGCCTCAAGCGGGGACATCCGCCTGCAGGCAACGGTCACCCTCACCGGTGCGCCCCGGACGGTGGACCACACCCGCCGGCTGCACTGCGGAGTCACGGTTACACCCTCCGCCTGACGGCAAGGTGGCCGGGGCGCCCTTCCGGTGCCCCGGCCACCCGCAGCCCTGCTCCCCGACCACCCTGGCACAACCGGACAAGGCTGAAAGGACATGCCATGACCACCGACCATTGCGTGACAATCTCCGCAACCACCAGCTCCGAGGCCGACGAGAAGCTCAATTCCTCCGTACGGCAGCTCCTGGACCTCGCCAAGGAAAACCCGACGAGGGGTATCCTCGTGACCAAGCGGGGTGCCGGCCAGTTCACGGTGGAACTGAGCGACCACGTCCCTTACGGGCAGACGTGGGAATCCGTGCAGCTGCTGGACTCCGCCAACTGAAACGCTCAAGACATGCGGCGGCCATCAGTCCTTCAAAAATAGTTAGGTTAGCCGCGTGACGGACACCGCCCGATCCCCTGCCCCGCATCCCAGGCCACCCCGTACCGTCAAGTACGTCCTGATGCTCGGCGCCCTGGCCGCCCTCCCGGCCGTGACCACCGACATGTACCTGCCGTCCCTGCCCGCCGTGGTGGCCGATCTTGACACCACCCAGGCAGCAGCCCAGCTCACGCTCTCCGGAATGCTCCTGGGCGGCGGAATAGGCCAACTGGTCATGGGCCCGTTCTCGGACCGGTTTGGACGGCGCCTGCCGCTGGTCATCGGCATCTCTCTGCATGTGGTGATCTCCATGCTGTGCTCCATCACGCCGAACATCGAAACGCTCGTGGGACTGCGCGTGCTCCAGGGCTTCTTCAACGCCGCCGCAGCGGTGGTGGCCATTGCCGTCATCCGTGACCGATTCGTGGGCGCCGCCGCCGCGCGGCTGCTGTCCCGCCTAATGCTGGTGATCGGCGTCGCGCCCCTCTTTGCCCCGACCATAGGCCAGGCAATCGCCGGAATCTCACACTGGCGTGGCGTCTTTTACGCCCTGGCACTCATCGGCGTGGTCCTGGTGGCCATCGTCTGGAAGTTCATGCCCGAAACCCTGCCGGAGGACAGACGCAGCCCCGGCAGCCCGCGGCACGTTGCCAGCGCCTACTGGTCGCTCCTGCGGGACAAGCACTTTATGGCGCTGGCCGTCATCCCGGGGCTGGGACTGGGACTGATCATGAGCTACGTGGTGGGGTCGCCCTTCGTCTTCCAGGACGAGTATGGCTTCACCGGGCAGCAGTTCGCCCTGGCCTTCGCGTTGAATGGTGCCGCGCTGGTGCTCTCCGCCCAGCTCAATGCCGCACTGGTCCGCAAAGTCCCGCCTGTCCGCCTGCTGCGCACGGCAGTCATTGTCCAGCTGGGCCTGGCCCTGCTGCTGCTCGCGGCGGTGTCCACAGGCACCGGCGGCGCTTTTGGCCTGATGGCTGGCCTCTGGCTTGTCCTCGGGGTGCAGGGAATGATTCCAGCCAATGCCTCGGTATTGGCCCTGCACAACTATGGACACATGGCCGGGACCGCGGCGGCCGTCATCGGAGCCCTCCAGTCCGGCGTGGCGGGACTTGTCAGTCCCTTGGTGGGACTCCTGGGCGGAAATGCGCTGTCGATGGTGGGAGTCATGATCGGGACCTGTGTCCTGACCGTGATTGTGCTTGCCGCCGGGACCCCCGCCTACCGGAAGGGCGGCTGGCCCGACCACGCGGCCCGCACCGGCAACGAACGCGTCGCTGCCGACGATTAGCACCTCTTCTACTGCGCCGTTTTCCTACTGCACCGTTTTCCTACTGCACTGTCTTTATTACTGCACTGTTGCCGTCAGCCGGGCCACGTTGTCCACGTACCGCGCCGCCAGCGGACGGTTGAGCCAGTCCGCCAGCCGTAGTTCATGCGAAATGTCCCGGTAGGTGTCCTCCACAGCGCGCATCTTTGCCACGATGTCGTCACCCAGCAGCATCACGGACACCTCAAGGTTGAGCGAGAACGAGCGCATATCCATGTTGCTGGAGCCCAGCACCGCCACTTCGTCGTCGATGGTGAAGTGCTTGGCGTGCAGCACAAACGGTGCCTTGTAGAGGAAGATGCGCACGCCCGCCTCCAGCAGCGCCTCGTAGTAGGAGCGCTGGGCGTGGTGGACCAGGAACTGGTCGCCTTTCTCGGAAACAAACAGTTCCACGTCCACGCCGCGCTGGGCGGCCGTCGTGATGGCGTAGAGCAGCGAATCGTCCGGCACGAAGTAAGGGCTGCAGATGGAGATGCGGTGCTGGGCCGAGTAAATCAGGGTATTGAACAGCCGCAGGTTGTTTTCGGTAATGAAGCCGGGGCCGCTGGGGACCACCTGCGCCGTGACCTCCCCCGGATGGGGATTCGCCGGGAGCTGCAGCTGGTGCTCCAGGGACTCGTCCGTTTCACTGAGCCAGTCGGTGGCGAAAACAACGTTCAGGGTGGTGACGATGGGGCCGCGCAGGCACGCCATCAGCTCCACCCACTCACGGCCCGCCTTGCGGTGCCGGGGGTTGTTGTAGGAGGGCTCGATGAGGTTCTGCGAGCCCGTGAAGGCGATCTCGCCGTCGATCACCATGATCTTGCGGTGGTTCCGGAGATCGGGCCGGCGCCACTGGCCATGGATGGGCATGAGCGGCAGCATCCGCTTCCACTGGATTTTGCCAGCCTTGAGGCGTTTGAGGAGGTTCCTGTACCCCTGGACCCGGAGGGTGCCGATGTGGTCGAAGAGCACCCGCACCTCCACCCCGCGCTCGGCCGCTTCCTCCAAAGCGGTGAGCAGGTCATTGGTGATGTGGTCCGTGCTCATGATGTAGAACTCGGCGTTGACGAACTTCTTCGCCTTCCGAACTGCCTCCGTCATGGCCAGGATGGAGTCCGGGTAGCCGGGAATGAGGTCCACCGCGTTGCCGTCCACCATGGGCAGGGACCCCAGCCTGCGGTTCAGCTCGGCCGCAGACTTCACCCATTCAGGGCCGGGGTAGACGCTTTCGACGTCGGCGAGGGAGGAAATGCCAGCGCGCACCCGGTCATTGACCTGCTGCTGCTGCTCCCGGCGGCGGCTGGACAGCTTGAAATTGCCGAAGAGCAGGAACAGGACGATGCCCACAAAGGGCACGAAAAAGATGCCAAGCAGCCACGCCATGGCGGTGGTGGGGCGCCGGTTTCCCGGAATAATTCCCAGGGCAAGCACCCTGATCGCCAGATCGGCGACGGCAAGCAGCACCACTACCCACATCGGCGCCGAGCCGGCAAGCGAAAATGGCCACAACACGAGAAAACCCCCGGAACATGGGCTCCCGGCGGGCGGTTTCCGGCCGGGGCACTCCGCCCAGCTTATCCGCGCGGCGCCGCACTAAGCTGGAGCCATGACCTCTCCAGCTTCCGTGGTTCTCGTTTTCCTCGACCCCGCTTTCCCCGACGGCCGGCTCGCCGACGCGTCCAAGCCGCAGCTGATGGTCACGGACCAGGGCGCCACACGGGGTGACGGTATCTTCGAAACCATGCTGGCCGTGGGTGGGACGGTCCGCAAGCTGCAGGCACACCTTGACCGGCTTGGCGGTTCCGCCGAGGCGATGGACCTCAGGATCCCGGACCAGGACGCATGGCGGCGTGCCATCGCGACCGGCCTCGCCGAGCACCGGTCCCAGCACCCGGCGGCCTCTGCCTCCGAGGATGAGCTGGTGGTCAAGCTGGTGGTAACCCGGGGCGTCGAAGGTGCCCCCAACCCCACCGCCTGGGTGCAGGTGTCACCCGTGGGAGCGGCGGGGCGCCGGCAGCGCGAAACGGGCATCGATGTCATCCTCCTTGACCGCGGCTACGACAGCGACGCCGCCGAACGTGCCCCCTGGCTTCTCCTCGGTGCCAAAACCCTCTCCTACGCCGTGAACATGGCGGCCCTGCGCCACGCCCATAAGCAGGGCGCCGACGACGTCATTTTCTTCTCCTCCGATGGTCGGGTCCTGGAAGGCCCCACGTCCACCGTGCTGCTGGCCCATGTGGAAAAGTCCGACGGCGGGGCTTCCGTTAAGCGCCTCATCACGCCCCAGTTGGACAGCGGCATCCTGGCCGGGACATCCCAGGGTGCCCTGTTCAACGCCGCCAAGGCCGCGGGCTGGGAACTGGGTTACGGCCCGCTGGAACCCCAGGACCTCCTCGACGCTGACGCCGTCTGGCTCATCTCGAGTATCCGCATGCTTGCCCCAGTGAACCGGATAGACGGCAAGGAGATCGGCACGCCTTCGCTCCAGAAGGAGCTGACCGCGGAGCTGAACGAATTGTTCGCCGGTATTCAATAACGATTTCCAGGGCCGTAGGGTGTGGTCATGACTACTCACGAGCAGCCCACCGGGAATCTGACCTTTGATGAGTGCTGGGACTTGCTGGACAGTGACACCCTTGGCCGCCTGGCCGTTGTGGTGGACGGCCACCCCGAGATCTTCCCGGTCAACTACGTAGTCCACCGCCGGAGCATCGTCTTCCGCACCTCCGGAGTCACCAAGCTCTGGAACGCAAAGGAGGAGCGGCCCGCTGCCCTCGAAATCGACGGTTACGACCCCCACGCCGAAGAGGCCTGGAGCGTGGTGGCGCGCGGCGGCACAGGGATCATTGAGGACCAGGCTGACAAGAACGCCGTGGACAGCCTGGGGCTGGAGCCATGGCAGCCGGGCGAGAAGGTCCACTACATCCGGCTTTCAGCACGCGCACTCACCGGCCGGCGTTTCAAGGTCAACCGGCCGGATGTCTGGAACACGCGGGTTCAGGACCGGAGACGGGCCTCGTTCGAGTAGGTGCGCAGGTGGTTCACAGGCCGGGCACCTAAGCCGGGGAATGCGCAGGCTGCAGCGAGAGCTGGGATTCCAGCCCGGACAGCAGGATAGTGAGCCCCTGGTCAAGTTCGGCCGAGCCGTCGTACTCCGCGAGTGCCGGCGCCAGCGCGCGGAGCAGAGGGAATTCCTTGGCAGGCAACCGATGGAGTCCCAGCCGCAGCAGTACCTCGTTCTCCTCCGGGTCCACCACGAATTCCTGCAGCTCGTTCAGGATGTGCCCATACAGAAAGCCGTAGTACGCGCGGTAGACGTGCAACGCGTCCGGCGGCGAAAATCCTGCCCCCACCAGCAACGCGAGGATCTGTTCGAGCGGACGCAGGGTGCCGAGCGGCCGGAGGCCCAGCGGCGTGGACAGCGGCCGGGTCACCAGCAGCGGCACCACGTTCGGGTGCTGCAGCGCCAGCAGCCGAAGATTGTGGGCAATCTGCCGGAGCTGGGCTTTCCAGTCCGGGTCTTCTTCGTGGACAGGGAGTTCGTTGAGTACCAGTTCGGAGACCCCGTCCAGCAGTGCGGCCCGGTTCTCGGCGTAGCGGTAAAGGCTCATGGGGTCCCGGCCAAGTTCCTGGCCGAGGCGGCGCATGGTCAGCGCGTCCAGGCCTTCGGCGTCCACGAGTTCCAGGGCCGTGGCCAACACCAGTTCCCGGCTCAGCCTGGCCTTGCGGTCGGCGGCCGGAGCGCTTTTCGGGGAAGCCATTGGTTCCATCCTGGGAGGGGCGGTGCAGGGTCCAGCGGTAATTCCAGACGCTTGCCGTATTTGTAGTCTACGAGTAAAGTCTACATTGTAGATGCAGTGTTTACGCCGCATCCGGACCTCATTTCTTTCGGGGCCCACCTCACACTCCATTGCCCCGTGCACGGCAGTTGAGGCTTGCTGCTGTAGCCGAACGGCGGCGCCACGCACTTAGCGAAGGGACGCCGTCATGGCTAATTCGCAGTTCGACCTTTTCCTCCATGAAGCCACCTACATCGACCAATCCTCCGACTCAACGCTGGACCAGGACCGCCTTTACGGCCTCTACACCAGCTGGTGCTTCATCAACCAGCAGGCCCCCGGTCCGGAGTCAAAATTCTGGGCGGCCATGAAAAACAGGATCACGCCGGGGCACAACGGCCTGCGCATGAAGGGGCCCGCCGCTGCGGACTACATCATGACCAGCTACCCCGGACTCGTCTAAGAGCCCACACAAAAGGGCGTGAACCGCCGGCACCTGGCCGGCGATTCACGCCCTTTCAGTTTGTTAGGGCCCACCTACGTGGGAATGATCCGGAAGAGGAACCTGGTCCGGACCATGACCCACAGGAGTCCCAGTACCGCGGCGTAAGCGGCAGTGTTAAGCAGCACGTTCTCCTGCTGCAGGGCCGGGATATTGGCAACGACGGCGATCAGCACCACGTGCATGATGAACACGTAGAGGGTGGCGCGGCCCAGCGGAATCAGGAACCAGCCGAGCGCGCGCCGCACGGGTTTCCAGTACGCCGTGAGGAAGGCGTAGGCCGCCACCACCAGGACCAGGACGTTGAGCAGCCGTCCCGGCGCAAGGTACGTCCGGGAGAACAGCAGATCATAGAGCGACCGGTACAGGGTGTCCGGGATGATGGCGAGCCGGACGTCAAAGCCGTTGGCCAGGTAGGGGTTGCCCCAGGAGAGGAACGCAAACAGCAGTGCGACGGCGGTGCACGCGGCCACCACCCAGAGCCTCGCCGAGAGCCAGGCGACGATGCTGCGCCGGTGGTACCCCGCCACCAGTCCGATCACGAACAGCACTTGCCATACGAGCAGCGGGAACGAGTCCTCGAACTGTGACGGCAGGAGCCGGAAACGGGTCAGCGAGCCTACGGCGTAAACCGCCAGGGCGGCGGCCAGCACCCAAACGGCTTTGCCGCGGTTGAGCGCCGCGAGGATCAGCGGGCTGACCAGAAGCAGCACCACGTAAAGTCCCATCACGTTGAACTGCCACGGGCCAAATTGCAGCAGCAGGATGGCAGGGAGCACCTGTGGCGGCACCGGGAACTGGAACAGGGACTCCATGCCCGCGTAGAGGTAATAGGTGCGCCCGGCGCCGTCGTGCCCCGCGCCGCCGGTTCCCTGGTCCACGAAGGTGGTCAGGGCGTCGGTCCGGAAGATCGGCAGCAGCGAGGCCAGGAAGACGCCGATGAGGACTATCAGCGCGGTCAGGTAGAGCTTGCCCGCCCTCCGCGAGGTGAGGTCCACCACCGTTCCGAAGTCGTCCTTGGCCCAGGGCCCGTACACCATGCCCACCACCAGGCCGGAGAACAGGACGAACAACTCGGCGCCTGAGACGAACCCCACCGCTTCCTGCGTGAGCAACTGGAACAGCGAGGTCATGCCCAGGTGGTTGACGACCACAAAAACAATGGCCAGGCCGCGCAGCATATCCACCCGGGAATCCCTGCTGGACGGGTCTGAGTATCCCCACGCCGTTGCGGCATTGACCCGGCGGGGAATCTGCCACAGGGCGACCAGGAGGATGAGGAGCGCCGCCCCCACTGTCCACGCAGCCGCCCCGGTGAGGGTGTTGGCCCGCACGAACGCACTGCCGGAGCTGACCTCGGTGACGGGGCCGGTGACAATGGGGGACGCTTCCAGCCTGCCCAGGGCGGCCTTGGCGATGCCCGGGTTTCCGGTGAGCAGCCAGTCGATGCTTGCCACTCCGGTATCCCGGGTACTGGTCCGCTCATCCCACACCACCGCCCCTGTCATGCGGAACCCGGCATCAGTGGCCGTCCCCACCACCTGGTCCCACCAGCTCGTTTTGATGTCCGCTTCCGGGGCTCCACCGGAAGCCGGGCTGTAAAACGCGGCGGTCTGCAGGAGGAACGGCTTGTCGCGCCCCTCCGAATAGGTGGCGTAGAAGTTTTCCCCGCCGGAGGCCGTCAGCATCTCCTGCAGCTCCCCCGCGCGGGGGACGGTATTGACCGCCGCACCGCCGGCTGTGTCGTCGTGATAGGCCGTCAGGCCCACCCAATCCACGGCATCGTCCCCGGGATAGTAGGGGGCGTAGGCTGAGTCTCCGCCGTCCCACTGGCCGTCACCGTTGGTGTCAAGCAGCGCGAACCCTTCACTTCCCTGCGCAGGCGCGTTCCGGTTCCGGCCGAACGGATAGTCCGTGCCCAGGTACGGTTCCCAGACCATCACCGTGCCGCCGTCAGCCTCCCGGAACGCCGCCGTCACGGCCTGGAACGCTGCGCGGTAGGCAGCGGGCTGCTGTCCCCATTCAACCCAGCTTGCGTTCATGTCCGGGGCAAACCGGATCAGCAGCTGGCCCTTGAAGGTGGAAGCAAGCTCCCGCACCTCGCCGGCGAAGGCTTTCGCGGCCGCGCCGTCAATCTGATCCAGCGGCACCGTCGGTTTCACCGTGAGCATCGCGTGGGCGCCCTGCAGCGAGGACTGCTCCAGGAAGCCCTCAATGTCGTCCTGCTCGGATGGACGGTAGGGAAAGGTGATGTCATGGCCAAAAACGGCCGGTGACGCACCCAAGCGGCCCGCAAAATCGGCGGCGGTATCCTCGCCCCATTCAAGGACTGCGCCCAGCAGCGGCTTCCCCTCTTCCGGAAAGCTCCGTGCGGCCTGCGCGGGCCCGGCGGGGAGCACTACGGCGATGAGGGCCATCAGCACCACGGCGAGGAGTGCCAGCGTTTTCCGGTGGAGGGGCACGGTGGATGACCCGGCGCGGACTCGAGGCACGGCTGTACGCATGCTGATGGGACCCCCTGCTGATGACCTGGTGACGGGGCGATGCCCCACGTGAACTCTATCCGGACGCAGGCCTGGCGGACGGTAAGGAACGCCCGCCCACCTGCGGCGATGCCGCCGTCGGACGTTCCCTTGCTGAGGTGCGCATCGTCGCCCACCACGGCCCGGACCGTTCAGTTACGGAACATGACGACGGCGGCGGTGCGGCTCCGCGTGCCAGATGTTACGTTTTTGGGGAGTAATGAGTACCGGCGCCAAGCCCTGACTGGCCGGTCGGCAACCCTCCCTTTCGCGGCGGGGTGCCTCAGGTGAATACTCGGCATATCGACCGATTCGAGCTGCAAGCGTGAGAGAAGGAGATCCGTCGTGTCTGACGCACCTGCCCCTGAAGAGAGACTGTCGTACCGGCTTGTCACCGGCCCGGATGACAGGTCTTTCTGTGAACGGATTTCCACCGCCCTGGCCGAGGGCTATGTCCTGCACGGCAGCCCGGCAGCAACGTTCAATGGCAGCAGCGTCATCGTTGCCCAGGCCCTGGTCCTGCCGGCGGCCATCGCTTCGGCTGATGCCGCCGTCGCCACTGCTGTTGACAACCTGGAGTCAGGCACCGAGGACCTCGAGTTCGACGGCGAGGGCCACGCATGAGCTACGCAGGAGACCTGACGCCTGAGGAGGCCTGGGCCAAGCTGGAGCAGGGCGCCATCCTGGTGGATGTGCGCACCGAGGGCGAATGGGCCCACATCGGCATTCCGGACACCAAGGCCACTGACAATGATCCCCTGTTCATCCAGTGGACGTTCCCGGGCGGCATTCCCAACCCCGATTTCATCAAAGACCTGAGCCAGCAGGCGCCGGAGGACAACGGGACCGAGCTGCTGTTCATCTGCCGCTCCGGCCAGCGCTCCATCTCCGCGGCCATCGCCGCCACCCAGGCCGGTTTCACCTCGTACAACGTCCTGGAGGGCTTCGAGGGTGAGCCGGACCGCTACGGCGAACGCACCGTCAACGGCTGGAAGAACCGCGGCCTGCCAACCAACCTGGGAAAGAACTAAGTGACCTTCAATAACGACGCCGCCGGCTGGAGCCCTGACACCCAGGCCGTCCGCGGTGGGCTGGACCGCACCAACTTCCAGGAAACCAGCGAGGCCGTGTTCCTGAACTCGGGCTTCGTGTACGAATCCGCTGCCGCCGCCGAGCGGGCATTCACGGGTGAGGACGAGCGCTTCGTCTACTCCCGGTACGGCAACCCCTCGGTGGCCACATTCCAGGAGCGGCTCCGCCTGCTCGAGGGCACCGAGGCGTGCTTTGCGACGGCGTCGGGCATGTCCGCCGTCTTTACCGCCCTCGGCGCGTTGCTGGCTGCCGGCGACCGCGTTGTTGCCGCCCGTTCGCTGTTCGGGTCCTGCTTCGTGATTTTGAACGAAATCCTGCCCCGCTGGGGCGTGGAGACGGTCTTCGTGGACGGGCCGGACCTGGAGCAGTGGCGTGAGGCCCTGTCCCAGCCCACCACCGCCGTCTTCTTCGAATCGCCGTCCAACCCGATGCAGGAGATCGTGGACATCGCCGCGGTCAGCGAACTCGCGCACGCCGCGGGTGCCACCGTCGTCGTCGACAATGTCTTTGCCACTCCCCTGCTGCAGCGCTGTGGCCAGCTCGGTGCGGACGTTATCGTCTACTCCGGCACCAAACACATTGACGGCCAGGGCAGGGTTCTGGGCGGCGCCATCCTGGGCACCAAGGAATTCATTGACGGGCCCGTCAAGCAGCTGATGCGCCACACCGGGCCGTCGCTGTCCGCGTTCAACGCGTGGGTCCTCACCAAGGGCCTGGAGACCATGTCCCTGCGCGTCAACCACTCTTCCGCAACCGCCCTGCGCCTCGCCGAGTGGTTGGAGCAGCAGCCCGCCGTGAGCTGGGTGAAGTACCCGCTCCTGAAGTCCCACCCGCAGTATGAGCTTGCGGCCAAGCAGATGCGCGCCGGCGGTACGGTGCTCACTTTGGAGCTTGCTCCGTCCGGCGGCCGCTCGGGCAAGGAAGCCGCCTTTGCGCTGCTGGACGGGCTGCGCATCATCGACATCTCCAACAACCTTGGCGATTCCAAGTCCCTGATAACGCACCCTGCCACCACCACGCACCGCGCCATGGGGCCGGAAGGCCGTGCCGCCATCGGCCTGAGCGACGGCGTGGTGCGGCTGTCCGTGGGGCTTGAGGACGCCGATGACCTGATCCGGGACCTGGAACAGGCCCTCAAACAGATCTAGTTCTGTGGAGCATGGTCCGGCTGGAAGTCGAGCCGGACTTCCACGGTGTCCCCGGCGCCGATCCCGGCTTTGTCCCTGACGGTCTTCTTGACCGGCAGAAGATAGGTGCCGCGTTTGGTGTCGGGGAACAGCGAGGTCTGCCAGGAGTGGCCTCCGATATCGGCTGTCACCTTCACCGCTCCGAAGGCCCTGCTGCTGGCAGCGGTCCGCTCCTTGATGTCATCCGCCACGTCCGCAGGCAGGGTGACGAAATGCCAGCCCGCTTCGCCGGGATTGAGCCATACCTCGGCGTGGAATTCGTACGACGGCGTCACGCGCCTGAGTATGCCACGTCGCTTTGGCGGCGCGCTACGACCGGCGGCCCTGCCAGTTAACGGCCAGACACCGGTTACCCTGACCACCGGGCTGGATGGGCTGCCCCATGCTTTGTCAGACCCCCCTGTCATAGTTTTCCTATGGCGGGCAGGGCGGCATTGGAAGCGTTGGAGGTCCTTGAGGCGTCCCTTGCTGAGCTGGGTGCTGTGCTGCGTGGGACCGGTGAGGGCTTTGATCCGTTGCGGGAGCAGGCTGATCGGAGCCTGGACGGGCTCGCCGGGGTCGCCCGGATTGAGGCCGGGACCGCGGCGTTGAAGGTGCATCTGGCGGCAGGGTATGCAGAAGCTGCCAAGGCTGTGGCGTCGCGGGCCATGGTGCCGTGCGGGGCGATGGCGCAGGAAGCGTCAATGGTCGCCGAAGTCGCCGGTGTGCTCACCATTGGTACGCGGGCTGCCGGTGTGCTGTTGAACGAGTCGCAGGTGCTGGCCAATGTTTTGCCGTTGACCCTGGCGGGGTTGCAGGACGGGAGCCTGTCGTGGGCGCACGCGAAGGCGATGGTGGAGGAAACCGCCACCCTGGATCGGGCCGGGGCCGCCGCGCTGGAGGCGCACTTCCTGGGCCCGGACGCACCGAACCCGGCCACCGGGTGTGCGGGGCCGGGTGAGTTGGTGCCGCACCGGTTCCGGCACAAAGCCCGGACCTGGCGCGAACGCCACCACCCCGAATCCCTCGAGAAGCGCCACGCCAGGAGTGTCGCGGAGCGGCGGGTGGAACACCGTCCGGACCTGGACGGGATGGCCTGGTTCCACGCCTACCTGCCTGCCGACACCGCGTCGGCGATGTGGAACCGCACCACCGCCCTGGCCCGGGGACTGCAGGGCCCGGACGAGTCCCGCACCCTGCCCCAGCTCTGCGCCGACATCTTCGCCGACGCCGTCCTCAGCAACGGACAGGACGGGCGCAACGGGCAGACCGTGCAGGATTCCGGCGGTACGGTTGCGGAGGTCCGCGCACCGCACGCGGAGGTCCTGGTGACGGTGCCCGTGTTCTCGCTCATGGGGCTGACGGATGAACCGGCGATGCTCGACGGCCACGGACCCATCCCGGCGTCGATGGCCCGGAAGCTGGTCGCGGACGGGGCCGGCTCGTTTTACCGGGTGCTGGTGGACCCGCGGGACGGGGCGCCCCTGGAAATCGGCCGCACCAGCTACCGGGTCACCAAGGCCATCCGCCGGTGGCTGCGCTTGAGGGACGGGAAGTGCCCGTTCCCGGGCTGTTCCAACAACTCGTTGGACAACGAAGCAGACCATTTGCTGGCGTGGCATCACGGTGGGACCACCGGAATATCCAATCTGGGTCAGCCCTGCCGCAAACACCACCGCCTCAGGCACACCAGCGGCTGGACACCCACCCCGGCCACCAAAAACGAACCACCCGGCTGGATCTCACCATCAGGCCGTCGCTATAAGAGCGAACACCAGGACTGGGAACCACCACAATGGCCGGAAGGGTTTTGGCCCGAAGGGTTCTGGCGGGAAGGGGGCGACGACCTGCAGGGTGGCATGCCTCAGCCGCGGGTTCCGCAGGACTTGCCGGTCAAAGATCTTCCCCCGCTCGGGGATCTGATGTATCCGGCACCTCCACCAGAGGAACCATCCGGCGACAACTTCCTGGACATCGACGAACTGCCACCCGACGATCCACTGTTGGAGGAGTTCTACGCCATGCCCCTTGTCCTGCCGGAGGACCCGCTCCGGGTTTTGATGTACCCGGCACCTCCATTGGAGGAACCACCTGGCGACAACCTCCTGGACATCGACGAACTGCCACCCGACGATCCACTGTGGGAGGAGTTCTACACCATGCCCGTTGTCCTGCCTGAGGACCCCTGCAGAGACTGGGAACTCCTACCCTCCTGGGTGCCTGTGCCTGTGCCGGCAGGTCACAGGACCGTTGACCCAATATCGAGCAAGGAGTAGCTTCGGCCTCATCTGGCCGATACCAGTGCTTCTTTCCACGGCCAGGGCGGGAGTGAAAGGAGTCGGGTTGTGAGCCAGCTGAAACCGTACCGCCGGGCAGGAGCCGTTATCACCGCTGCGAGCGTGTGCTGGGGGCTGGGAATCGCCATGGTTGGCAATGTCCACGCCATCCATGACCCTGCCGTCAGGCTGTCTACCCTGGAACGCCACCGCGGCCTCTGGATTCTGGGCCAGTTCCTGGCCGCTGCCGGCACCGCCGCGGCCCCCCTGGGCTTCGCCAGGTTTGCCCAACAGCTCGGGCGGGCCCAACAGCACCAGTCCGGCCCGGTGAAGGACTCCGGAGCCGGACCCGGACCAGCGCAAAAGCTGGCCACTGCGTCGGCCGCTGCATTCCTGGCGGGCAGTCCCATGTTCGTCGTGACCCTCGCCGGACGGGCCGCTGACATCGAACGTTTCGCTTACCGGCGCGGCCCGGCCTGGCCATTCCTCAGCTATGCGGGCCTGCAGACCTTCGGCATTGGCGCGCTGGGCGGAGCCCTCCTGCTTTCACCGCTCAAAGGGCCCACGGCCACAGGCGCAGCCGCGAGTGCCCCGCTTTTCGCCGCCATGCTCCTGCGCTACAAAGACCTCCCGCCTTTTGTTTTCTACGCCGTGGAACTCGCCGCAGGAATCAGGCTGATGCGCTATGCAGCGGGACCGGAAACTGCTTCCCCTAGGATTGCCGCACCCGCAGCAGCTCCGGAACCGCATCAGCCTCCGGTAAATCCGCGGCTCCGCTCATAGTGATGTTCACGGCGTGCCTGACCACTGCGCCGAAGCCCATGTCTTCAGGCGGTGGTCCTGCCAGGACCTTGTCCCGCACGCGGCGCTGTTGGGCTGCTCCGGTCCCCCGGGCAATGATGTCTTCCACGCTTTGCCGGACCAGGCCGAGCTCTCCCTGTTCGTCCAGAACCGGAGCGAGGTAGTCCACCAGGGAGCGCACCACGTCGGCCGCACGCTTTGGCCGGAAGTTCCCGAAGTCCAGGAGGTCACCGCTGAGCCCGGCGCTGCTCGCCTGCCACGACGCCATCCGAAGAAGCACCGTAGGTACGGGGGCCGGCTCGACGCCGGCATGCCACTCCCTGCTGGCCGACTCGACAAGTGCACGCACAAGCAGGGCGATGAGGGCAGCATCCTCGGCACGCAGGCAGACGTCGGCCACCCGGACTTCCACGGTGGGGTGATTCCGTGAGAGCCGGGCGTCGAAGTACAGCATCCCTTCATCCAGCATCACGCCGCTGTCCAGCAGCCGCGTGACCACCCGACGGTAGGCCGGATAGGTTCCGTAGATACCTGCAGGACCGGCCGTGGGCCACCGGTTCCACGCCTGCGTGCGGTAGCTCTCGAAGCCCGTTTGAAGACCGTTCCAGAACGGCGAGTTGGCACTCAGCGCCGTCAGCACGGCGAGTTTGTCGCGGATGCGGTCCAGCACCGCAACACCCTCCTCGGGCGACTCCACGTAGGTGTGGACGTGGAAGCCGCAGGTCAGCTGCTCCTGGGCAGTGAGTCCAAAGCGCTCCAGCATCCTGGCATAGCGCGGATCCGGGGTGGTGTGGGTGGTCGAAGCCAATGGCGAGGTTGCCAGGGCTGCCACCCGCGCATCGTTCTTCCGGGCGGCCTGGTCAGCCAGTGCCCGTCCCGCCCGGATCTGTTCAAGCAAGGTGCCGTAGTCCAGGCACGGCCTGGTCTGGGTCTCGATCTGCTCAAGCTTAAGCTCGGCACTCAGGCCCATCTCGTCGTCGTCATAGACGGTGGTGTCTTCAGTCTCGAGGGCGTGCGGATCCCGCGGGGAATCATCGGCTGCCATGCGCCGCCCGGACAGCAGCGCGTCGGCCAGGGCAAGCGGTTCCCCGGTCTCCGGATCAACGATCAGGAGTTCTTCCTCGACGCCGAAAGTACGCATACTCACATTCTGCGGCAGTCACGGGATATTTAACGGGACCTGGCCCTTCATGACGAACCGTGAAAGCTCAGTCCTGGAAGTACTCGATTTTGGCGCCGATGGTATTCAGCCGCTCTGCCAGGTCCTCGTACCCACGTTCGATCACGTAGATGTTCCGCAATTCGGAGACGCCGCGCGCGGCCAGCATCGCCAGCAGCAGGCAGGCGGCAGGCCGCAGCGCCGGCGGGCAGCCCACTTCCGCTGCACGCCACCGTGTGGGCCCGTTGACGTAGATCCGGTGTGGATCCAGCAGCTGCACCTGCGCCCCCAGCCGGTTGAGCTCGGTGAGGTAGATGGCCCGGTTTTCGTAGACCCAGTCGTGGATCATGGTCTGGCCGCTGGCGTTCGCTGCAATGACGGCGAAGAAGGGCAGGTTATCGATGTTGAGGCCGGGGAACGGCATGGGATGGATCTTGTCTTCGGGTGCTCGAAGCTCCGACGGTTTGGTGGTGACGTCCACCAGCCGCGTGCGGCCGTTGCGTGCCATGTATTCGCCGGAAATCTCCAGCTGCTGGCCCATCTGGCCAAGCGTTGCCAATTCGATCTCCATGAACTCGATGGGGACGCGGCGGACCGTGACCTCGGAGTTGGTGACGATGCCGGCGGTGATGAGGCTCATGGCCTCAATGGGGTCCTCGGACGGGAAGTATTCAATCTCGGCGTCAATCTGCGGGCGCCCGGTGATCTTCAAGGTGGTGGTGCCCACGCCCTCAATGGTCACCCCCAGCATCTCCAGGTAGAAGCAGAGATCCTGGACCATGTAGTTGGGGCTGGCGTTACGGATGACGGTGGTGCCCTCGCGGTGGGCGGCCGCCATGATGGCGTTCTCGGTGACGGTATCCCCGCGCTCGGTCAGGACGAAGGAACGGTCCTGCCTGTCTGCGGACGGCGCCTGCACCGTGTAGAAGCCGGCGGTGGCTTCCACCGAAAGTCCGAACTGGCGCAGTGCCTGCATATGCGGCTCAACTGTACGCGTGCCAAGGTCGCAGCCTCCGGCGTAGGGAAGCCGGTATTCCTCCGACTCATCCAGCAGCGGACCCAGCAGCATGATCACGCTGCGCGTCCGGCGCGCGGCGTCAACGTCCATGGCTTCCAGGTTCAAAACGGCCGGGCGGCGGAGCCGGAGGTCCGTGTCGTTGAGCCAGGTGCACTCCACGCCGATGCTGCTCAGCACCTCGACAATCCTGTTGACTTCCTCGATCCGCGCCAACCGGCGGAGCACTGTTGTTCCCCTGTTGATCAGGCTTGCACAGAGCAGGGCGACGCCGGCGTTCTTGCTGCTGTTCACGTCCACCGCGCCCGACAGGGTCCGTCCGCCCTCCACCCGAAGGTGCGTCATCTGCGGTTTGCCGACGTTGACGATGCTCCGGTCGAAGATGGCTTCCAGGCGCTGGATCATTTTCAGGCTCAGGTTCTGCTTCCCCTGCTCCATCCGTGCCACCGCACTCTGGCTGGTTCCGAGTTCGGCGGCCAACTGGCCCTGGGTCCAGCCCTTCTCGTTGCGGGCGTCCCGCAGCATGGCGGCAACGTGTTCAGCGGTTTCCTGAGTCATGGAGCAAATATATCATTCATGAGTTACAGCTGGCGAAATATTGGGGTTTCAGCTTGATTCGGAGACCGCTTACCCGCTACATGCGATAGAAATGGGCCCGGCCCGCTCCTTGTCCCACCCCGAAGTCCGGAGGAAACTGGAGGGGAACTATCTTTTCGACCAACTAACGGAGCCTACATGCCCCGGACGCCAGCCCTTCTGCCCGCCATCCGGCTTGCGTGGATACTGGCAGCAGCCCTGATTCTGGTTCTTGCAGGTCCCGCGTCCGCCGCGCCGTCACCGGGTGAGGGAAACCAATCACTCCTCGGCAACGACATCTCCTGGCCGCAGTGCAAAAAGGAACTGCCTAAGGGCCAGGCCTTCGGCATCGTGGGCGTCAACAACGGCCTGGCCAACAACACCAACCCGTGCCTGGAGGAGCAGCTCGAGTGGGCAGAGACGTCTCCGGGCCTCCCGACCCAACCGGCCGTGTCGCTGTACGTCAACACTGCCAACCCCGGCAGCGCAGGATCCTGGTGGCCGGTCAGCGACGAGTACCCCATCGGGCGGCACGTCCACAACCCCTACGGACCCTGCGAAGAAGGGGACTACGGCACGGCCTGCGCCTACATGTACGGCTATGCCAAAGCCTACGACGACGCCTACATCCGCGGAATCAGCAACCCGGCGGACTATGTCTGGTGGCTGGACGTGGAGACTGAAAACACCTGGTCCAGCGACAAGGACGCCAACCGGGCTGTCCTGGAAGGCATGACGGACTTCTTCCACAGCATTGGGGTGGAAGGCGTGGGCCTCTACTCCACCGGATTGCAGTGGGGCCGGATCGTGGGCAGCGTCAGCAGCTCCAGCAACCTCTACCCGCTGCCGAGCTGGCTGGCGGGCTCCCGCAACGCCTACCGGGCGGCAGGCGCTTGCTCAAAGGCTCCGCTAACGGGCGGCGGCACGGTGGTCCTGACGCAGTTCGTGGCGCGGGGCTTCGACTACAACCATCCCTGCAAGCAGGAACCCTAGCTTCCCAGCCACACCATGTTCCACGTTCCCGCAGAGAGAGCCGCGGCAACGGCCAGGCCCGCCACGAGCAGGCCTCCCGCCAGCACCCAGGCGTCCAGGAGACTGTAGGTGGACTTGCGGGCCCACGTCCGGCTTCCGCCGCCGAAGCCCCGCGCTTCCATGGTGACAGCCAGCCTTGACGCGCGACGGATCGCCTGCACCAGGAGGCCGAAGCTCTGCCCCAGCGTCGCTTTCACGCGCTGCACAATTGTGCCCCGCGAGCCCACGCCCCGCGCCCGGCGCGCCATGCCGATGGTCTGCCATTCCTCAGCCATCAGGCCCACCAGCCGCATCGCGGCCAGCGTGCCCAGCACAAAACGGTGGGGCAACCGGGCCTTCTGCGCCAGTGCATCCGCGAGGTCGGTTGGATCCGTGCAGCTCATGAGCAGCACCGCCGGCAGGGCAATGGCCAGGCCCCGCAGCATGAACCCGATTCCCGTCTCCAGGGAACCCTCGCTCATGGTCCAGATGCCGACGTCGATCAGGGTCCGTCCGCTGTCCGCGGCAAGGATGGAGGTGCTCCAGCCGCCCACGGCAGCGGCGAGAATGAGCGGCCAGCCACGCTGCCACAGCAGCGTCAGGGTCAGGCCGGCAAGCGGAAACAGCAGGAACTCAAAAAACAGCGCCACCGAGGCCGAGACCCAGTCGATGGACAGTGCCAGCACCACCGTGATGAGGACGACGGCGGCCACTTTGCTGAGCGGATTGGCACGGGTGAGGAGGGCATGGTTGCCACGCAGGTTCAGCTGCTGCCTCATGGTGCCACCCGTTCCGCTGCAGCCATCCGCAACTCCGTCCCGCCCAGCGCGGCGGTGAACTCGGCATCGTGGGTCACCGTCACCACTGCGGTGCCCGCGTCCAGGAGTTCGGAGAGGAAGGACGCCAGTTCCGCCCACGTGTTGGCGTCCTGGCCGAACGTCGGCTCGTCCAGCACCAGGACCTGCGGGCTCGCTGCAAGGACCGTAGCCACGGAGAGCCGCCGCTTCTCCCCGCCGGAAAGTGTGTACGGGTTGGCGTCCACCAGCGCGGTGAGCCGCAGCCGTTCCAGCAGTTCGTCAACGCGATCCTCGCCGTGCCCCAGGTGCCGGGGCCCGAACAGCAGTTCATCGAGCACATTGCCGGTAACGAACTGGTGCTCGGGTTCCTGGAACACCGTCCCCACCCGCTCGATCAGCTGCTCGGCTTTCCACTTGTAGGGGTCGATTCCGGCTCCCCGGCTCAAGTCGGTGGTGGCGGAAACCTTGCCGGCAACCGGCTCCAGGAGCCCCGCGAGGGTCAGGGCGAACGTGGATTTTCCCGCACCGTTGGAGCCCACCACTGCCAGCGCCCGGCCGGCCCGCACCTGCGCGGTGATGTCTTCCTGCACCGGGACTGGCGGGATCCTGCGGAACCCGCTGCGGCGCGGACGTTCCCGGGACACTGCCAGCTTTTCGGCGGCGAGCAGGAGATTTCCCGTCCCCGCGGCCGGCACGGCAGCACGGGCACGGGTGGCGGGCACATAACCGGGCACCCATACCCCGGCGGCCATCAGCATGGTCCGCGCGTCACTCAGCACCTGGTCCGGAGGGCCGTCCAGCAGTACCGCAGGATCAGAGGCCGAGCCGGGCTGCAGGACCACAATCCGGTCCACCAGGTCCTTCCAGACCGACACCCGGTGCTCCACCACCACCAGCGTTGCGCCGGTCTTGTCCAGGCACCGGGCCACGGCGTCGCGGACCTCCAGCACACCCGCCGGGTCCAGGTTGGCGGTGGGCTCATCCAAAAGGATCAGCCCGGGCCGCATCGCAAGGATGCCCGCCAGCGCGAGGCGCTGCTTTTGGCCGCCGGACAGGGCCGACGTCGGATGGTCCAGCGGCAGGTGGGACAGGCCGACGTCGTCAAGCGCCTCGTGCACGCGGGTCCAGATGGCATCACGGGGCACGGCAAGGTTTTCGGCGCCGAAGGCGACGTCGTCGCCCACGCGGGAGAGGACCACCTGTGTTTCGGGGTCCTGCTGCATCAGCCCGGCATGGCCGCGCTGCCCGCGGGGGGACGCGCCGTCGACGAGCAGCGAACCTGACTCGTCCGAATCGCCCGCCTCGCCGTCGTCGTTCGCGTCGCCCAGAACCCCGGCAAGGGCATGCAGGAGGGTGGATTTGCCGGCACCGGAAGGGCCGAGCAGGAGCACCCGCTCCCCCGGCGCGATGTCGAGGTCAAGGCCGTGGACCGCGGGCTTGGGGCGGCCGGCATGCCGCCACCCCCAGCCGCGGGCCGTGACGGCCGCCGGCCGCACAGCTCCGGGCCCGGCCTGGTGCGAAGGTGCCTGCATCAGGAGAGGACGGGCTCCGTGGCGGCCCTGCGCGAGGCGAAGGAGCTCAGCACCCCGGTCTTCGCCAGTCCCCGGGTGGCGATCCAGGACAATGCACCGGCGATGACCGCTCCGGAAATCGCGGTGAAGATGATGTAGGCCAGCTTGTCGCCGCCCGAGTAGGCGATGTTCCAGCCCCACGGCGCGAAGGAGTCATTCAGGCCGCAGAAGAGGCCCGCCGCCGCGCCGGCCAGCAGGGAAACGGGCAGGTTGAACTTTTTGTACACGAAGATGGCGAAGATGATCTCCGCGCCGAGGCCCTGGACGAAGCCGGAGAACAGCACGGAGGCGCCATACTGCGATCCCATCAGGAGCTCACCGGTGGCCGCGACGGTTTCGCAGAACAATGCCGCGCCGGGCTTGCGGATGATGAGCATGCCCAGCACCGCCGGGATCATCCAGCCGCCGGCGATCAGGCCGGTCAGGGGCGGGTAAACGGCGTTCATCGGCGCGGAAACCGCGGCCGCACCCTGGGACCAGGCCCAGAAGATGACGCCGCCGGCGATGGCGATCAGGGCTGCCACCACGATGTCCACGACGCGCCAGGACTTGCTGGTGGTCTTCTTGATTGCTGCAGTGCTCATGTGATCCTCCTGGGAAACAGGAGGGGAAAGCACGGCAAGCGGCTACTGCCGTTGCCGGACTTCGAGAACTCGACTCCCTTGCGCCGGTACTAACCGGATCAGGTTCGAGGGTCTGCGGCTGTCCGCACTCTCAGCGCCCACCTCCGGTTCCCGGCCTTTGGCCAGTGCCCGACGGCGGCGCTCCCCTGTCGTTAGGTAATGCTCTGAATGGAATGATGCTTGGGTAGAACTGCCCTGCTGGGCGGAGTCCAGTTTACACCGGGACAGGGGTAGATTGTGGGCCATGACTGCTAATCAGCCGCATGTGACCGACTTCGATCCGGACTCTGACGCCGCGCAGCCGGAAGGATCGCTGCAGGCCCTCATCGGCCGCATCGAGGGGGAGATCCATGAGCTCCAGTTCCCCGGCTTCTCCCTGGACGACTCGCTGAACCTTGGACTTCTCCTTGTGGAACTGGGGAAGGAGCGTGGCCTGCCCATCGCGATCGACATCACCAAGGGCGATCAGGTCCTGTTCCATGTGGCCCTGCCCGGCGCCACCCCGGACAACGAACACTGGATCCGGGCGAAGCAGCGCACCGCCGCCCGGTATGAGGTTCCCTCGCTGCTGGTGGGGCTTCGCGGCCGGCTCCGGGGCGGCCGGATCGAGGACCAGGGCTGGTTCGACCAAACCCTGTACGCCGCGCACGGCGGGTCCTTCCCGGTCTATGTCTCCGGTGTGGGCGCGGTGGCCACCGTCACCGTTTCCGGGCTCCCGCAGATGCAGGACCATGACCTGGTGGTGGAGGCCATGCGTGAGGTGCTGCGCCCGGCAGGGGCAGACGGCCCGGCATGACCGGCAGGGCCGCTGACAATGCCGTCCGGGCGGCACTGGACAAAGCCGAGGACGAGATGATCTTCATCGGCCCGGACCATCCCTACTATCCGCTGCTGGCCGAACTGGTGTCCGCCGTCGGCAAGGCCTGGCAACAGGGGTACGAGCAGGGCCGCAGCGGCGGGCAGCACCCCAACCCCTACACCTGGACCGGTCCGGCGTAAGAAAAGGCCGGAACGGGGAATGTTTCCGCATCCCTCAACGCAGAAACAAAGCCTGCTTAGCTTTTATTAGTAATCATGCTTACTATATTGTTTCAGGCGTGAGAGGAGTACAGGACATGGCAGTCAGCACCCGCCCACCGGGCGTCCGAACCGCCCTGCAGTGGTCTGCCGTTGCCGCCGGCGTCGTATTCCTGCTCGTTGGCATCCTGGGATTCGTCCCCGGAGTTACCCAAAACTATGATTCCCTCGGTTTCGCAGGGCCCGGTTCAGGGGCGCTGCTGCTGGGTGTGTTCCAGGTATCCATTCTCCACAACCTTGTCCACTGCCTCTTCGGCGCCGCCGGCCTGCTCATGGCGCGGACCCACCGCCAGGCCAGGAACTTCTTCACGTACGGCGGGGTCATCTACCTGGTGCTCTGGCTGTATGGCCTCCTCATAGGAGACAACACGCCGGCAAACTTCATCCCGGAGAACGGTGCGGACAACTGGCTGCACCTCGTCCTGGGCCTGGCCATGATTGCCCTGGCCATCATGCTGTCCCCGCGCACTCCCGCCGCCGGCCGCGGCAACTGACCTTTCTTGACGGGCCGTCACTGCAGACGGCACCGCACCGGCACACCGCCCGAACCCAAGGAGCACCATGAAACTTCCGGAACCGAGAGGCCCCATCAGCAGCGCCCTGTTGGGGGTTTTGGCAGGACACCCCTGCAGCGCCGGCGAGTCCCTTTCCGGGCTGCGCAGGCTGGTCGGCGGGAAGCTGGCCGGGGTCACGGACATCATCGGCGACGATGATGTCCAGCTGGCCCTCTTCTGCCTCTACGAGCTGCATTACTCCGGCCTGGAAGGTGTGCCGGACGAGTGGGAGTGGGAGCCCGGCCTGATCCAGGTGCGGCAAATGCTGGAGAAGCCCTTCGAGGAAGCCCTGCGCCTCGCCGCCCGGGAGGCCGGCGGGGATCTGGACCTTCCGGCCGGCTCCGACCTGACCAGCGACGCAGTTGCCGACGTCCTGTTCGGCCTGGCGGCCCGCGACACCGGCCCCAGCGTCTCCCGGTTCGTGGCAAAGAAGGCAAGCCTCGGGCAGCTCAAAGAGTTCCTGATCCACAAATCCATCTACCAGCTCAAGGAAGCGGATCCGCACACCTGGGCCATTCCACGGCTGAGCGGCCGGGCGAAAGCCGCCCTGGTGGAAATCCAGGCAGACGAGTATGGCGGCGGCCGGCCGGACCGGATGCACAGCGCACTGTTCGCCCGGACCATGCGCGGCCTGGGGATGGACGACCACTACGGTGCGTACGTGAACGCCGTCCCGGCCATCTCCCTGGCCGCCGTGAACCTGATGTCCCTCTGCGGACTGAACCGGCGGCTCCGCGGCGCCATCACCGGGCACCTCGCCATCTATGAAATGACGTCCTCCCAGCCCAACCGCCTGTACGGCAACGGCTTCCGCCGGCACGGCTTTGATGCGGACGTCACCCACTATTTCGACGAGCACGTGGAGGCAGATGCCGTGCACGAGCAGATCGCCGGCCGGGACCTGGCAGGCGGCCTCGTGGAGGCCGAGCCCGGGTTGCTGGATGACGTCATTTTCGGCGCCACGGCGGTGATGGCGATCGACACCAGGCTGTCCGCCCACCTTTTGGCGTCCTGGGAACATGGCCGGTCTTCGCTCAGGGCGGCAGTGCCGGCGGCAGCATGACGTCCCGGGCCATGGAGCAAGGCCTCGACGCGGCCGAGTACATCCTTCCCCTGCGCTGGGCCGACGACTCCGGCCTTCCTGACCTGGTGGCCTACCTGCAACGCCTGGCCACCTGGATACCGGTCATTGTGGTGGACGGTTCAGCCCCGGACCTGTTCGCCCGCCACCGGGAGCAGTTCCCGCCGGAGGTCCGCCACATCCGCCCCGATCACCCGGCGGGACCGGGAAATGACGGCGGGCAGCACGGCAACGGCAAGGTGGCAGGGGTGATGACAGGCATCCGCGCCGCCACGGCAGAGATTCTGGTGATCGCCGACGACGACGTCCGGTACACGCGCGCGTCCCTCGCCGCCGTCGTGGGTCACCTGGGGACGGCGGACGTGGTGCGCCCGCAAAACTATTTCGACCCCCTGCCCTGGCACGCGTGCTGGGACACGTCCCGGACGCTGATCAACCGGGCCTGGTCCGCCGACTTTCCCGGCACGCTGGCCCTGCGCCGAAGCGCCCTGCTGGCCACGGACGGCTACGAACCCGTCCTGTTCGAAAACCTTGAGCTGATCCGGACGGTGACAGCCGCAGGCGGACGGGAAAAGATCGTTCCGGACCTGTTCGTGGCGCGCCGGCCGCCCCGCGCCAGGCATTTCCTGAAGCAGCGCGTCCGGCAGGCGTACGACGACTTCGCGCAGCCCCGGCGCCTGGCCGCGGAACTTGCCCTGCTCCCGGCCATCCTCGGGGGCACCCTTCTCCCCAGAAGGGCGCGCCTCACGGTTTTCCTGTCACTGGTGGCCGCCGCGACGGCCGTAGCAGGGATCGGACGGCGGCGGCTCAACGGAACGGACGTCTTTCCATTGCGCGCCGTGTGGTTCGCGCCGCTCTGGGCCATGGAACGGGCCGTCTGCATCTGGTGGGCAGTGGCTTTTCGACTGGCCGGCGGCGTGCCGTACGCGGGCGCGAGGCTACGGACGGCGGCCCACACCGAAGCTGAGCTTAGGCGCCGCCATCAAGGCAAGCTGCATGCATTCCGGCAGCAACAAACAACCAGAACAGCAGCAGCTACGAAGGAGCGGATATGAACCAGGAACCGGCCGAGAGCTCCATTGTGGTCTGCCCCGACGGACCGTTGATCATCAGGGGTGACTTTGAGATCGTCACGCCGTCGGGCGTCCCCGTGCCGCGCGACCGGAAAACGGTGGCTCTGTGCCGGTGCGGGGCCTCGGCCATCAAGCCGTACTGCGACGGGACCCACAAGATGATCAAGTTCCGCACGGAGCCGCCCGCCTCCTGAGCACCTCCTGCGCCCGCGCCTGCCGGCCGGCCGACAGGTCCGGGCCGGTTGACAGCCGGAGGTGTGCCAACAAGGATGGGACCTTGGAAAGCGTTTTCTGACCGAGGAGGGCCAGCGCTGTGTACAGCCGGCCGACAGCCATCGACCGCAAGGCCCTGGTCCGCCGCCACGCAGTGGAACAGGACAGCCTCGACCCCCGGAGTCCGGTGTCGGTGGGGAACGGGGAATTCTGCTTCACGATGGACCTCACCGGCCTGCAGTCCCTTCCGGCGGAATACCCGGTGGGCGCCCGCGGCGAGCTGCCGGCCGGCACCCTGCTCGGAACGCAGGCGCAGTGGGGCTGGCATTCCATCCCTCCGGAGCAGGATTACACCCTGGCCGGTTCCACCGTCCTCTACGACTCTCCCCGCGGCCCGGTCCCGTACGTGGACATGGCGGGCGGGCTCGTGGACGGCCGCGAAACGGAGTCCTCCCGCGCTGAAACCTGGTTGCGGGCCAACCCGCACCGGCTGGACCTGGGCCGGATCGCCTTCGCCCTGCCGGGACGGGACAGCCCGGGGCTGGCCCCGGAAGACGTTGCCCACCCGCGGCAGGTGCTGGACCTGTGGACCGGCACGGCCACCAGCCGCTTCACCCTGCACGGCCAGCCCGTCGGGGTCACCACCGCGTGCCATCCGCACCGCGACGAACTCGGCTTCCGCATTGAATCCACCGCGCTGCAGCAGGGCCTGGCCATCTCCCTGTCGTTCCCTTACGGCTCCGAGGCCTGGCATAACGCCGCGGACTGGACCCGTCCCGAGGCCCACAGCACCCGGGTGGAAGAGGTGCCTGCTATCGGCAAGGGACGGGAGTGGCTGATCTCCCGTTACCTGGACAATTCCGGATACCAGGTCACCGTTGCCGGCGCCGGGCTGGAACTGGAACAAACCAGCCGGCACGGGGTGATCCTTAGGGCAGCCAACGGCGCGGAGGTCCTGGACTTCAGCGTGCACTTCATCAGCACCGGCCAGGGCGACTGCCTGCTGCGCGGATCGGGAGGCATCGGCTTCGCCAGTGCCAGTGCCAGTGCCAGTGCCACCGGCAAGGATCAGGCACCTGAACCGGGTACTGCGGTGATCGAGGCGTCCCGCACCGCCTGGCCGGACTTCTGGACGTCAGGCGCCGCCGTCGAACTCTCCGCGACGGAAGACCCACGCGCGAAGGAACTCGAACGCCGGGTGGTCCTCTCGCAGTACCTCACCGCCATCAACTGCTCCGGGTCCCTGCCGCCCCAGGAGACCGGGCTGGTCTGCAACTCCTGGCGCGGGCGGTTCCACCTCGAGATGCACTGGTGGCACGCTGCCCACTTCGCCGCCTGGAACCGCACTCCGCTCCTGCTCCCGGCGCTGCGCTGGTACGCCTCCATCCTGGAACCGGCACGGCAGACTGCCAAGGCACAGGGGTTCGACGGCGTCCGCTGGCCCAAGCAGTCAGGACCGGACGGGCGCGAGAGCCCCAGCCCCATCGGCACTTTCCTGGTCTGGCAGCAGCCGCATCCCATCCACCTCGCCGAACTCGCGTACCGGGCCGAACCCTCGCGTGAACTGCTGGAGGAGTTCGCGGAGATCGTGTTCGAGAGCGCGGATTTCATGGCCAGTTTCGCGCACCCCACCGCCCGCGGATTCGAATTGGGCCCGCCTCTGGTTCCGGCCCAGGAAAGCTACGAATCGATCAGGGGCACGGTCAGCAACCCAACCTTCGAGCTCGCCTACTGGCAGTGGGCGCTGCGTGTCGCCTGCAAGTGGCGGAAACGCCTGGGGTTGCCGCCCCGGGATACATGGCTTGCCGTGGCCGACGGCATGGTCCGGCCCAAGGTGGTGGACGGCGTCTATGCGGCGATCGGCGTCGAACCCTTCACCATCCGCACCGACCATCCCTCCATGCTCTGCGCCCTGGGCGTGCTGCCGCAGACGGACATTATCGACCCCGCCATCATGCGGGCCACCCTGGCAGACCTGATGGCCGGCTGGGACTGGGACAGCACGTGGGGGTGGGACTACCCGGTGATGGCCATGACCGCGGCCAGGCTGGAGGACCCGGAGACCGCCGTGGCGGCGCTCCTGCAGGACGCGCCCAAAAACCTGGTGCTGCCCAACGGGCACAACCGGCAGACCGACTCGCTGCCGCTGTACCTGCCCGGCAACGGCGGGCTGCTCGCGGCCGTGGCGCTGATGGCGGCAGGCTGGGATGGCGGACCGGACCGGCACGCCCCGGGGTTCCCCGCCGATTGGACAGTTGCCTGGGAAGGACTGGTCCCGGCACCGTAGTTCAGCCTGCCCCGATAGCGGCACAGGGACGGTTAGGCTGGGTACAGCCCGTTTTCCGCCCGCAAGGAGTACTAGGAATGAACCTCTTCATCAAGCTGCTCGGCACCGGTGTGAGCCTCGGCGCCGGCCTGGTCGGCACCAAACTGGTCAATGCCATCTGGGAAAAGACCACCGGCCGGAAGCCGCCCACCGGCAAGGACGAGGACGTCCCCACGAGCCTCCACTCGGCCCTGACGTTCGCGCTGATCTCAGCGTCCGTGAGCACCATCATCCAGGTGCTGGCAAACCGCGGCACCCAGCGTGCCATCACCCGCTTTGCCAAGAGCCAGGACATTGTCTAAGCCAAGGACTTAGTTTGGCGGCCAGGCACGTGCCTGGCTTTAGCGCGTTGAGCCGTCGCCGGAACCGTCCTCCTGGGCGGCTTTGGCGGCGGCTTCTTGCACGGCTGCCTTTTGGCCAGCTGCCTTCAAGACGACGGCTTCCAGCTCGTCCGAGGTCAGCAGCTCCCGGTGGAGGTGCTTGGTGCGGTAACCGGCCCTGCCCACCATGTGCGCGGAGACGGGCACGGTGAGGAGCTGGAAAATCCACGCCACCAGCAGTACCGGCCATACCCACCAGGTGCGCATCTGCAGCCCGATCGATGCCAGCAGCAGGAACAGGCCCAGTACCTGCGGCTTGGTGGCGGCGTGCATGCGGCTCAGCAGGTCCGGGAAGCGCAGCAGGCCGACCGCAGCGCCCAGGGACATGAGTGCACCCACCACCATAAAGACGGCGGAAACCAGGTCGATCCAGCCGTCCACGCCGGACACATCAGGGTTGGCAACATTAGGGTTCATGGGGCTGTTCCCTCCGGTCTGCCACGAACCTGGCCACCGTCACGGACCCGATGAAGCCGATGACCGAAATGGCCACCACCAGCATCAGGTTGTTGAGGTGCCGGTTCACGGCCATGTCGATGCACAGCGCCCCGCCCAGGATCGCGAGCAGCACGTCCGCCGCGAGCACCCGGTCAAGCAGTGACGGGCCCCGGGCGATGCGGATGATTGCGCCACCGGCGGCGAGCGAGAAGATCACGGCCGTGATGGCCAGGACGGCCTGCATCATGCGGCTGCCTCCGATCGGACGGCTTCCAGCTCTTCGGCAGTGCCCATGATGCGGATCAGGCCGGCCTCGATGGAGCGCACCTCATTGCGCAGGTTTTCCACGTCCTGCGGGGAGCTGATGTTGATGGCGTGCAGGTACAGGGTGGACGTGGAACGGTCCACCTCCACCACCAGGGACCCGGGAATCAGGGAAATGACGTGCCCGGTGGCGGTGACCATCAGGTCCTGGTGGCTCCGCAGGGTTACTGCCACCACAGCATTGGTCACCGCGGGTCCCCTGGCGATGGCCAGGTACAGGATCTGGGCACTGGCGATCACCACCTTGGCCAGGAACACCAGGGCGAACGGGATGGCGTACAGGATGTTGAAGCGGCCGCTGAGCTCCACGGGCGGGAGGTAGAACAGCCTGGCCACTGCTATTGCCAGCAGCGCCCCGAACAGCAGGTTGCCGGGGCTGAAGTCCTGCCAGAGGGCGCCCCAGACGATCACCAGCCACACCAGGAGCGGCAGTTCCTGGCGCAGTGAAATTCGTTGGCGGCTCATTGCCCTCCTCCCCTGGTGCTGACCGCCGGAACAACGGTGTCCTCACCCATCACGGCCTGGATGTAGGGGGACCGGTCCAGCATGTCGGCGGCGGCGCGGTCGGACAGTCCGAACAGGGGCCCCGCGAAAACGGTGAGGGCCACGCCCAGCGCCACAAGGCCCAGGGTGGACCCCACCATGGTCCTGGGCAGGAGTGTGGCGGGACGGGAGGCCCCGGCGCGCGGCGAGGCGCCGGCGAGCCGCTGGACGCCGGTGCGCGCAGCAAGCATGATGCCGGTCCGGCTGCCGGCGCGCTGGACCGCGTCCTCTGCCCGGTCCGCTTCTTCGGGAACCGCCAGCAGCACCGGGTCCGGGTGCTCGGCGTCAGATGGCCGGCGCCAGAACGCCCGGTTCCAGACCCTGGCGATTGCCAGCAGGGTCAGCAGGCTGGTGAGAACTCCGCCGATGACCAGGGCGTAGGCCAAGGGCGTCCCGAGCTCGACACCGGCCTGCATGAGCCCCACCTTGCCCAGGAATCCGGAGAAGGGAGGAATGCCGGCAAGGTTCATGCCGGGGATGAAGAACAGAATCGCCAGGAGGGGCGAGAGTTTGGCCAGCCCGCCCAGCCGGTCCACCGACGAGCTGCCGCCGCGGCGTTCGATAAGCCCGGTGACCAGGAAGAGGCTGGTCTGGATGGTGATGTGGTGGGCCACGTAGAACACGGCAGCGCCCAGCCCCGCCACGGAGGACATCGCGAGCCCGAACACCATGTACCCGATGTGGCTGACCAGGGTGAAAGAGAGAAGACGCTTGATATCGCTTTGCGCCAGCGCACCGAGGATTCCCACCACCATGGTCAGCAGCGCCGCCACCATCAATGGTGTGTTCAGCGAGTCGCCGGGGAAGAGCAGGGTTTCCGTGCGGACCATGGCATAGACGCCCACCTTGGTCAGCAGGCCGGCGAACACCGCGGTGACCGGGGCCGGCGCGGTGGGATAGGAGTCGGGAAGCCAGAAGGACAGCGGGAAGACGGCCGCCTTGATGCCGAACGCGACCAGCAGCATGACGTGCAGGAGGGTTTTGGTGCCCTGGTCCAGTTCGCCCAGCTTGATGGCAAGGTCGGCCATGTTCACTGTTCCGGTTGCGCCGTACACCATGGCGATGGAGATCAGGAACAGCACCGAGGACACCACGGAGACCACCACATAGGTGACGCCGGCGCGGATGCGCGGCCCGGTTCCGCCCAGCGTCATCAGCACGTAGCTTGCGGTCAGCAGGATTTCGAAGCCCACGTAAAGGTTGAAGAGGTCGCCGGAGAGGAACGCGTTGGACACCCCGGCCACCAGGATCAGGTAGGTGGGGTGGAAGATCGAAACCGGTGCGTCATGGTCGCCGTCGGCCATGCCCTGCCCTGTGGCGTACACCAGCACGGCCAGGCTCACCGCCGACGAAACCACCAGCATCAGCGAGGAAAACTGGTCCACCACCATCACGATGCCCCACGGCGGCAACCACCCGCCGATGGTCACTGCCGCCGTGCCGGCGGTCCACACATGGGCCAGCAGGAGGCATTCGAGCAGCAGCGTCAGGGACAGCAGGCCGATGCTGACCGCCCGCTGCGCGCGGGAATGCCGGATCAGCAGGAAAGTGAGGGCAGCGCCCAGGATGGGAAGTACGACGGCGAGCGGGGCAAAGCTTGCGATGTTCACTTTCCGCCTCCTTCCGGGCCGGGGGCGATGTTTTGGGAGCCGGGCTTTTCTTCCGCGGCGGCATGTTCGGCAAGCATTTCGCGGCCGCCCGCCACGAGGGTGGCAGTGGCAGATCCCCCGTCGCCGGACGGCCTGTGGTCCGAGATGTCGCGTCCGTTGCCGCCCAGCATGGTGAGCGGGAACTCGGAGGTCTCGGCGGGAATCTCGGCATCGTCCTCAGCATCGAAGCTGGGGGTTTCGGCAACGCGGAGGTCTTCCACGTCATCCTGGATTTCGTCGCGGCGGGCCAGCACCCAGGTGCGGTAGATGATGCCGAGCATGAAGGCCGTCACCGCGAAGGAGATGACGATTGACGTCAGGATCAGGGCCTGCGGCAGGGGATCGTTATAGTCCCCGGCCGCGATGTCCTTGGAGTACAGGGGAGCCAGGCCCGCATAGCCGCCCGTTGCCAGGATCAGCAGGTTGGTGGCGTTGGCCAGGAGCATCAGGCCCAACAGGACACGGGTCAGGCTGCGTTCCAGGATCAGGTAGATTCCGCAGGCGTACAGGGCCCCCATGACGATCAGCAGGGTCAGGTTGACGCTCATGCTTTGCCCTTTGCGGTGGTTTCTGCAGGAATGCCGTCCGGCTCCTGGTCTTCGGCGGGTGCCGCGGACCGTTCCTCGAAGTGTTCATCAATCTCGGCGCCGAGGCTCCGCAGCACGTCCAGCACCAGGCCCACCACCACGATGTAGACGCCGATGTCGAAGATGGTGGACGTGACGAACTTGATGTCTCCGAACACCGGCAGCCAGAACTCGATGATGGCGGTCTGGAACACCTGGCCGCCCAGGAGCAGGGGCACCGCGCCGGAGGCTGCGGCCACGGCCAGGCCGATGCCCAGCAGCGCGCCGGCGCTGACCGGCGTGGCCTCACGGAGTTCGAACCGGCCGCCGGCCAGGTAGCGGATGGTCAGGGCCAGGCCGGCTGTCAGGCCGCCGGCGAAGCCGCCGCCCGGAAGGTTGTGCCCGGCCAGCAGGAGGTACAGGGAGAAGATCACCAGGGAGTGGAAAACCAGCCGGGTGACCACTTCGAAGATGATGGAGCGGCGTTCCGGCGCCAGGGTCCGTCCGGCAACCAGCCAGGCGTCACGGGCAGAGGCTGCGAATTTGCGGCTGATGGCCAAAGCGGCGCCGTCGCGGGAACCGGGGTCCACCCCGTGGTGCCGGCCCACCGTGCCCTCGGCGATGCTGGCGGAGGTCCGGATCCGGTCGCCGCGGCCGCGAACAAAAATGAGGCTGGCCACTCCGGTGGCGGCCAGGGCAAGGACGGTAATTTCGCCGAAGGTGTCCCAGGCACGGATGTCCACCAGCGTCACGTTGACGATGTTCAGTCCGCCGCCGCCCTCGTAGGCCAGGAGCGGGAACTCCAGCGACACGGGGGTGGCGATCCGTGCACCCATGGCGAAGATCGCGGCGAACACCATAGTGACGCCGAAGCCCAGGCCGATGATTACGCGCACCACCCGGTATTTCCCGCCGGTGCGGTCGCGGAGCTCGGCAGGCAGGCTTCGCATCGCCAGGACGAACGCCACCAGGATGATGGTTTCCACCAGCATCTGGGTCAGGGCGAGGTCAGGGGCACCCTGGAGGGCGAACATCAGCGCGATGCCGTAACCGGTGACGGAGACCATCAGGACGGCCAGGAAGCGCTTGTTTGCCTTCACGGCTGCCAGGGCGCCGATCACGATCCCGGCCCCCACCACAAGCTGGAGCGGGGAGCCCGGATCCACCAGGTAGATGCCCTCGGGCAGCGGCTTTCCGGCGAGCAGGATCACCGCCAGGGGCAGCACGAAGGCGACGCTGAGGATGACGGCCAGGTAGTAGTACAGCGAACCGCGCTGGGTACGCCCGGTAACCCAGACGGCGACGTCGTCCAGCGCGCCGATGGTCAGCTGGTAGGCGCGGTCGGCGTCCACCCACGGCGGCACCAAGGACTGCAGCCGGGCCACCGCGTTCCGGCCAAAGTACATGGCAAGCCCCAGGGCGAACGTGACGGCAGTCAGGCCAAGCGCCGGCGTGAAACCGTGCCACAGCGCAAGGTGCCCTGCCTGTTCAGCCGGCGTCCCGGCGTCGGACGCGGTGGAGGCAAACAGCGCCGCGTACGGCTGGATCCAGGCATCCACGGGGACAGGCCACACGCCGTAGGCAATGGTGAGGATGCTGAGGATGGCGGGCGCGGCGAGGAAGGAAGGCTTGATGGCCTTGAACGGAGTAGGCTCCACGCCGGGCTTGGCGGCAAAGGCACCCCACATGAAGCGGGCGCTGTAGGCGAAGGTAAGGACGGACCCCAGGACCAGGCCGGCCAGGACGACCGTTCCCCACGGCCCTGCGCCGGGATCCGCGGCATGGTGCACAAAGGCTTCCAGCACGGATTCCTTGGCGACGAAGCCGGCAAGCAGCGGAAACCCCGCCATGGATGCGGCACCGATGCCGGCCACAATGCCCAGGGCGCGGGAGGAGCGGAAGACTCCGGAGAGCTTGCGGAAGTCGCGGGTTCCGGACTGGTGGTCGATGATGCCCACCACCAGGAACAGGGTTGCTTTGAACAGCCCGTGCGCCAGGAGCATCGCGAGGCCGGCGAGCGCCGCGTCAGGCGTGCCCAGCCCCACCACCATGGTGAGGAAGCCCAGCTGGCTCACCGTGCCGTAAGCCAGGATGAGTTTGATGTCCGTCTGCCGCAGCGCCCGGTAGCCGCCAACCAGCATGGTGGCCAGCCCCAGGCCCAGGACCACAGGCTGCCAGTACGCGGTCTCGGAAAAGCCCGGCGCCAGCCTGGCCACCAGATAGATGCCGGCCTTGACCATCGCGGCGGCGTGCAGGTAGGCGCTCACCGGGGTGGGCGCAGCCATGGCGCCCGGCAGCCAGAAGTGGAACGGGACCAGCGCTGATTTGGTGATCGCACCAACCAGGATGAGCACGACGGCGGCACTCACCATGGTGCCGGATGCACCGCCAACCAGCGCGGGTGCCTGTTCAAGGATGACGGAGATACGGTAGGTTCCGGCGGCGTGGCCCAGCATGATCAGGCCCACGAGCATGGCCAGGCCGCCTGCGGTGGTGACCATCAGTGCCTGCAGCGCCGAGCGCCGGGCTGCCAGCCTGGTCCGGGCGTAGCCGATGAGCAGGTAGGACAGGATGGTGGTCAGTTCCCAGAAGATGAAAAGGAGCAGGAGGTCATCGGCCACCACCAGGCCGAACATGGCACCCGCGAAAGCCAGGAGCTGCGCCCCGAAGGCGCCCAGGTCCTGGTCGCCTGCCTTGAAGTACCGTGCACAGTAGACCAGCACCAGGGAGCCGACGCCCAGCACCAGGAGGGACATCACCCACGCCAGCGCATCCATGCGGAAGGCAAGCTCCAGGTGGAGGCCGGGAATCCAGGGAATGACCTCCGCAACTGCCCCCTGGGCCGAGTAGACCGGGGTGTGCTGGAAGAGGAGCCAGGCGAAGGAGGCGGCCGGCACCGCTGCCAGTGCGTAAAACGCGTTGCGGCCCCACGTCCTGAACAGTAAGGGCGCCAGCACAGCCACCGTAAAGTGCACGGCAAGGACTGTGATCACTGGTATCTCCGCAACGTCAGGGATTCGATTGTCAAAAGTTGGAGCAGGCGGCAAAAAGTAAGGTTCGGGAGTGGACAGTTTATCAAGTCCTTGTACCCGTTCTGTCGGCTTGGCAGCCGCTGACGCCGTCCTCCCCCGGAGGCCCGGGGGCCGCGTCCGCTGGATGTTCGCCACCGGCGGATACGATGCATCGTATGAACACCGCCAGCGCTCCCGGGGCCATGCAGCCGGCCTCGGAACTTGAATCCGGGCACCACGCGTCCAGCAAGGGCCGGATCCTGGCCTGGGCTTCCTGGGACTGGGGCTCCGCCGCCTTCAACGCCGTGATGACCACGTTCGTGTTCACCGTCTACCTGACGTCCAACGCCTTCGGCGGGGAGGACCAGGCATCGGCGGTCCTGGGCGGCGCCCTGGCCGTGGCGGGCTTCGCCATCGCAGTGCTGGCCCCCGTCACCGGGCAGCGCTCCGACGCCGGCGGCCGGCGGAAGCTGTGGCTGGGAATCAACACGGCTGCCGTCGCCATCCTGACAGCCCTGTGCTTTTTTGTGTTCCCGCGTCCTGAATTCCTTCTCCTCGGAGTATCCCTGATCGCCCTCGGAAACGTCTTTTTCGAATTCGCCGGCGTCAACTACAACGCCATGCTCGCCCAGATCTCAACACCCCGGAACATTGGCAAGGTCAGCGGGTTTGGCTGGGGCGCGGGATACCTGGGCGGCATCGTGGCGCTGCTGGTGGTCCTGCAGCTGTTCGTCCAGCCCAGCTTCGAATGGTTCGGCGCCTCCACCGAGGACAGCCTGAATATCCGGCTGGTTGCTCTCTTTTCGGCCCTGTGGTTCTTCATTTTCGCCCTGCCTGTGCTGTTTGCGGTCCCCGAACTGCCGAGGACCGGCCAGGCGGCGCGGCTGGGCTTCCTGGCCAGCTACGGACTGCTGGCCCGGCGGATCAAGGCGATCTACGCCACCAGCCCCCACACCATCTACTTCCTGCTGGCCAGTGCGGTGTTCCGCGACGGCCTGGCGGCGGTCTTCACGTTCGGTGGAATCATCGCCGCCGGCACCTTCGGCTTTGAGCTGTCACAGGTCATCTTCTTCGCCATCTTCGGAAACGTGGTGGCGGCCGTTGGCGCGATGATCGGCGGATTCCTTGATGACCGGGTGGGACCCAAGGCAGTGATCATCGGCTCCCTGGTAGGCCTGCTGATTGCCGGCACGGTCATCCTGGTCCTCGGCAACGGCGACTACGTCTTCTTCGGCATGGACTGGGCCGGCAGCACCACCTTCTGGGTGTTCGGCCTCTTCCTTTGCCTGTTCGTGGGGCCGGCCCAGTCCTCCTCGCGGGCTTACCTGGCCCGGCTTGCCCCGCATGGCGAATCGGGCGAGCTCTTCGGCCTGTACGCCACCACCGGCCGGGCCGTCAGCTTCCTGGCGCCGGCCCTGTTCACGCTCTGCATTGCGGTGGCCACGCCGATGGTGGCATCCGGCCAGGCGCAACGCTGGGGAATCCTGGGCATCATGGTGGTCCTCCTCGCCGGGCTCCTTGTCCTGCTGCCCGTGAAGTCTCCGGGGAAGGCGTCCATCGCGGTTGTTCCGGCCGCCTGACCGGACGGAGCAGCCTGCCTGCGGCAGAGCAGGAAAAGCATCCGGATTCCTTACCGGAAGCATTGACTCCTTTTGTTATCGATCACATACTGGGAGGTGATAACATTTTGAATGCTTTCAATGACGAGGAGCACTGCCCATGCAACGGACCCCTCCACGCCCCCGGGCCGGAATCATCGGTACCGGCGGGATAGCCCACGCCCACGCTGAAGCCCTCAAGCTGGCCGGGGCAGAGCTGGTGGTTGCCGTGGACATCGACCCTGACCGGGCCGCCGCCTTTGCGGCAGAGACCGGGTTCGCGCAGACCGCGCCAAGCCTGGCTGCGGCCGCCGACGCCACGCTGGACGTGGTGGCAATCTGCACGCCGCCGTCGTCGCACGCTTCCCTTGCCCTGGAGGCACTCGCCCTGGGCCTGAACGTGGTGCTTGAAAAGCCGCCCGCGTTGTCGCTGCGGCAAATGGTTGAACTGCAGGCGGCGGAGCGGGCATCGGGCAAACACGTGAGCTGCATCTTCCAGCACCGCTTTGGCACGGGCGCGCGCAAACTGGCAGCGCTGCAGGAATCGGGGGTCCTCGGCAACCCGCTCACCGGCTTCTGCAACACGCTGTGGTTCCGCAACCAGGAGTACTTTGACGTTCCATGGCGCGGCCTGTGGGATGTTGAGGGCGGCGGGCCCACCATGGGGCACGGCATTCACCAGTTCGACATGCTGCTCCACCTGTGGGGCCCCTGGCAGGAAGTCACCGCGTTCGCGGGCCGGCTTGCCCGGCGCACGGAAACGGAGGATGTGTCCACGGCCATCGTACGGTTCGAATCCGGCGCCCTGAGCACCGTCATCAACTCCGTCATCTCCCCCCGGGAGACGTCTCAGCTCAGGTTCGACTACGAGAACGCCACCGTTGAGCTCGAGCACCTCTACGGCTACGACGACTCCCACTGGCGTTTTACCCCCGCGCCTGGACAGGAGCACCTTGCCGGCCTATGGGCAGACGGTTCCGCCGCCGTCCCCAGCGGGCACCCCGCCCAGTACTCGCACATTGTGGAGGCCATCGGCTCCGGAGCCGTCCCGCCGGTCACCCTCGCCGAGGCCTACCCCACCATGGAGCTCGCCGCCGCCATCTACGCCTCCGCCATCACCGGCAAGACGGTGCGCCGCGGCGACATCACTGAAGGAAACCCGTTCTTCGACCGTGCCGACGGCCGGCTGGAACCCTGGAAACTCGAAAAGAGCAATGCATGAGCACCACCACCGCCCCCGCCGCCGGCACCTCCACCACCGGCGGCCCGTTCAGCTGGACGGACGACGGCGCAGCCGTCACCGTCACCCTCGACGGCGTCCAGGTCCTGACGTATACGTATGCCGCCAATGACCCGCAGGAGGAGTCCCCGCGGCCGTACTTCCACCCCGTCCGGACCAGGACGGGGGACCTGGTGAGCGCCTACCGCCCGCACGACCATGTGTGGCACAAGGGCATCGCCTGGTCACTGCCGCACCTTGGCCCGGACAATTTCTGGGGCGGGCCCAGTTACCGGCGGGGGCAGGACTACCGGTGGCTGCCGAACAACGGCGCCATGCGGCACCGCGAGCTTGGCCAGGCAACGGACGACGACGGCACGTTCCGTTTTGCCCATTCCCTGCAGTGGGTCACGCAGCAGGGCTCCCTTGTGGTGGAGGAGGAGCGGTCCTTCCAGGTGGTGCCGGGGACGGACAGCAGCTACACCCTGGTTTTCGACACGGCCATGACCAACGTCTCAGGGGAACCCATCCACATCGGCTCGCCCACTACCGAGGGACGGGAGAACGCCGGCTACGGCGGCCTGTTCTGGCGCGGTCCGCGGTCCTTTGCCGGTGGGTCCATCATCGGACCGGGCGGCGCTACCGGCGAGGAGCTCCGCGGCCAGCGGGCACCCTGGCTTTCCTTCGTTGGCCAGCACGATGAGACCTGCCGCTTCTCCACTCTGGTCATGGTGGATGATCCCGGCAGTGAACACCCCGAGCCGGAGTGGTTTGCCCGGTCGGAGCCATTCGCCTGCATGGGGCCGGCACCGTTTTTCAGCCAGGAAGTCCTGTTCGAGGCCGGCACCACCCTGCACTACCGGTACGGGGTGGTAATCGCCGACGGGCAGTCCGACGCCCAGCGGTCCGAAGCCCTGGCCCTTGCGGCACGGGAACTCCTGGCCGCCACCCAGGGCCGGAACGGCCAGTGAACACTGCAGGCGTTCCCGGCTTACCGGGCGTTCCCGGCTTTCCGGGCGGGACCGCGGTCAGCGGCCTCCGGGTCTATGACTGGGAGGCCGCTGACGGGCTGTGCGGAGGGTCGCCCCACCTGCATACCGTTTCCACCGAGGCCTACGTGGTGACGGGCGGCACCGGCCAGGTGCACACCATCTCCATGGCGGGAGCCGCGGAACATGGGCTTGCCGCCGGTTCACTGCTTTGGTTCAGCCCCGGGACAGTCCACCGGCTGGTCAATTCCCGTCAGCTCACCCTCAATGTGATCATGTCCAACGCCGGGCTGCCCGAGGCAGGGGACGCTGTCCTCACGTTTCCCCGGGCCATCCTGGCGGATCCGGACAAGTACGTGCAGCACGCGGTACTGCCACGCGATGCTGACGAGGCCGTCGTCGCCGCAGCCGCCCGCAGGCGCCGCGACCTCGCCGTGGAAGGATACGCCGAGCTGCATACATCCGTCCTGCGTGAGGGCCCTGACGCCCTTGCCGCTTTCCACCGTGCAGCCGCCGTCCTGGTACGCCCGCGCGTGGAGCGCTGGAAGAAGATCTGGTCGGAAACGGTCCGCAGCCAGGTTGACGCAACGGAGCAGGCGCTGGAGGACCTGGCGGACGGCTCGGCGCGGCCGTTGGCCGGAGCGGCAGTGGCCACCGCCGGCCGCCGCCCCGGCGAGGGGTACGGCATGTGCGGAAGGCTGACCACCTGGGATGATTCCCGGGTGGTATGACTCCCGCGCCAAGTGCGTCCCGGGAGACTAGGCTTGGATCATGAACGTGGATGAGACCAACCTTCCGGGCCTGGGCCGGCGGAAGGATTTCATGACAGCATCCGGGCGCCGGATCGGCGTGGTGGAGCTGCGGGAGGGCCAGACGGAACTTATCGTTTCCACCTGGGACGATCCCGATACCTGCCAGGCTTCAATTCCGCTGACCAGCGACGAAGCAGCCACCCTGGGCAACCTTCTGGGAGGGCAGCACCTGGCCATGAAGCTGACGGAGGAGCACAAGGATGTCCCCGGGATCGTCACCCGGCAGTTCTCCATCGCTCCGGACTCCCCGTTCCAGAACCAGCCGATGGGCAAGGCCTGCATCCGCACCCGGTGCGGCGTGTCCATTGTGGCCATCATGCGTGAAGGCGAGGTGCTCCCGTCGCCGGGACCCGACGTCGTGCTTCACACGGGTGACCTGCTGGTGGCAGTCGGAACCCAGGAAGGCCTCGACTCGGCGGCCGACATCCTGCGCCACGGATAAATCCTATGGATCCGCTGGCCCTGACCCTCATTGAACTGGGGGCCGTTGTGTTCTGCCTTGGCCTGTTGGCCAGGCTCGCCGGACGGATTGGAATGTCACCTATCCCGCTCTATCTCCTGGGCGGGCTCGCTTTCGGTGCCGGGGGGATCGTCAAGCTCGAAGGCATGCACGAGTTCGCACATCTTTCCGGCGAGATCGGCGTCATCCTGCTGCTGCTTATGCTCGGGCTGGAATATACGGCAGCGGAGCTGTTTACCGGCCTCAAGCGGTCATGGCAGGGCGGTGTCCTCGACCTCGTCCTGAACTTCCTGCCAGGCGCCGCCCTGGCGTATTACCTGGGCTGGGGCGGGGTGGGAGCCATGGTGCTGGGCGGCGTCACCTACATCTCGTCGTCGGGGATCGCTGCGAAAGTCATCACCGACCTCGGCCGCCTGGGCAACCGCGAAACTCCCGTAGTGCTGTCCATCCTGGTGTTCGAGGACCTGGCCATGGCCGTCTACCTGCCCATCCTGACGGCCATCCTTGCCGGCGTCAGCTTCCTGGGCGGCCTCACAACGGTGGGCATCGCGCTGGCGGTGGTAAGCCTCGTGCTTATGGTGGCCCTGCGCCACGGCCACAGCGTCTCCAAGGCCGTCCACAGCGAGAACTCCGAGGTCTTCCTCCTGAACGTCCTCGGCGCCGCCCTGCTGATAGCCGGGGTGGCGTCAGCCATGCAGGTTTCAGCGGCGGTAGGCGCGTTTATGCTGGGCATCGCCATTTCCGGAGCCACCGCCCATAACGCCACACGCATCCTTGAACCGCTGCGTGACCTGTTCGCGGCCATCTTCTTCGTGGCGTTCGGCCTCAATACCGACCCCACATCCATCCCGCCCGTACTGGGGTGGGCCCTGGTGCTGGCCGTCATCACGGCCGTGACCAAGATGGCCACCGGGATCTGGGCGGCGAAGCGGGCAAATATTGCACGTCCCGGCCAGTTCCGTGCCGGGGCTACGCTGATTGCGCGCGGGGAATTTTCCATCGTTATCGCCGGGCTGGCCGTGGCCTCCGGAGCCATTCCCGCGGAACTCGCTGCCTTGGCCACCGCCTACGTGCTGATCATGGCCGTGGTTGGACCGCTGGCAGCCCGCTACGTTGAACCGCTCGCCAGGATGGCGACGGGGAGCCCGGGCGTCGCCGCAAAGGCGTAGCCTCCGATACCGGCCCTAAATGCTGGTGCGGTGGAAGTTCAGGTGGCTGCGGCTGGCTGTGGGCCCGCGCTGGCCCTGGTAGCGGTTGCCATACCCGCCATGGCCGTACGGGTACTCAGCGGAGGACGTCAGCCGGAAAAAGCACAGCTGGCCGATCTTCATGCCCGGCCACAGTTTGATGGGCAGCGTGGCCATGTTGGACAGCTCCAGGGTCACATGGCCGGAGAAACCGGGGTCAATGAACCCCGCGGTGGAGTGGGTCAGGAGCCCCAGCCGCCCCAGGGAGGACTTGCCTTCCAGGCGCGCCGCGATGTCATCCGGCAACGTAACAGTCTCGTAGGTTGAGCCCAGGACGAACTCGCCGGGGTGCAGGATAAAGGCTTCGTCCTGCTCCACTTCCACCAGCCGCGTCAGCTCGGGCTGCTCCTGGGCAGGGTCGATGTGCGCGTACTTGTGGTTGTCGAAAAGCCGGAAGAACTTATCGATCCGGACGTCCACGGATGACGGCTGCACCATCGCCGAATCGTACGGCTCCAGCACGATCCGTTGGGAGTCTATTTCGGCACGAATATCGCGGTCAGAGATCAGCACCGTCCCAAATTACCGTATGCCTTATCCACACCTATATTTTCCCGTTGTTGCTGTGGCCTAGTGGGGCTAATGTTGCCTCAGATGCACAGGCGCCGGATGGTCTCCCGGATGGCCCAACAGAGCTGGGGATGTTGTGAATAAATTGGTTGCGCCCTCTTTTATTGGTGTGCTCTGCGCCCTTGCGCTGGTCTCATCATCAGCGGGAACACTGTCCGTGCCGGCGCCCGCCAGCCAGTCGGCCGGCGCAGCGGCTCCGCTGGGCGTCTCACTGGAGCCTGCGGTCAACGACGGCGGTGCCTCCGCCGACGGCGGATCCGCCGGGTCCATCCTGAAACCCGCTGTGGAACCGGACATCCGCCCGGCATCACCTGCTGCTGCGACAAGCATGGTCACCGAGCCCGCCGTCAGCCCGTCCACAGATGCCCCCGCTGCACCTGCGCCCACGCCCGCGGTTACCGGAGAACCTGCTCCGGCCGGCTCTGCAGACCCTGTCCCCTGGATCCCGCCGCTGTGGGCGCCGGACGAGGAATTGGCCTCACCCCCGGCCACCCGCCTGGCGGCCCCCGAGTCCGCCACGGCGATGCCCGCACCTGAAGGCCTGGTCCGGGACAGCAATGCCGCAGCTGTCCTCACGGTGTTCAACCGGATCAATGAATACAGGGTGGCCAACAAGCTGAACCCGGTGAAATACCATGCCACCGTTGCCGGGTTGGCGCAGGAATGGTCCGACAACATTGCCTCGCGGGAGGTGATTGAGCACCGCGCCAGTTTCTGGACGGATCCGCGCGCCATGAATCCGAACAACGGCGCCGGCGAGGTCATCGCCATCCGCACGGACCGCGATGCCGCTCAGCTGGTGGAATGGTGGAAGGGTTCCCCGGGCCACAACGCCATGCTGCTCGACCCGCGTTTCAATGTCATGGGCGCCGGGATCTCGTACACGGACAGCACGTACAAAATCTGGGGCGTGGTCAACTTCTTCGGCTACACAACACTTCCGGCAGGCACCACCGATTCCCCCGGCGGCGCAGGCTCAGGCAACGCCTTCCCGCCGCCGGTTGCCAGCATGTGCGATGCCCCCGTCAGGCACATGCCGCCCACGCTTGACCTGTCCGCCGCCGCGATCAAGGGCCCGGCAGACCTGGTAACCGTGGATTCCGCCGGCCAGCTCCTTAACCGGTCCTCGCTGGGCGCGCGCTCCTACGCTCCGGCCAAGGTGATCGGCTCCGGGTTCACCGGCGCCAAGGAGGTCTTCGTGACGGACTGGGACCGTGACGGCGCGTATGACCTGCTGACGCAATGGACCAATGGGAACCTCACGTTTCACCGGGGCATCGCCACCGGTGGATTCCAGGCTCCTGTCACGCTGGGAGCGGGGGGATGGCAGTCCCTGACCTTGGCGGTGGGTGGCTGGTGCGCCAACAACCGGATGCCCCAGATCCTCGCCCTGGATACTGCCGGCGGCCTTTACCTGTACCCCAACAAGGGCACCGGTGACCTTTCCGGACGCACGCTTATTGCCAGCGGCATCACGGCCAGCCGGCTCTCCATGGTTGATTACGACGCCGACGGCTTCCAGGACATCCTGGCAGTGCGGTCCGATGGTGCTGTGCAGCTCTATCGGGGCTGGGGAACCATCGCCCTGCGGGCGGAAGCGAGGCCGACTGTCGCCACGGGGTGGCAGGACGTCACGGGCGTCAAGGCGCTGCGGGACGTCACCGGGCTGAACTCGACGGGACTGGCGCTCCGCCGGGCGTCGGACGTGGTGCAGTACTGGGACCTGACCGGTGGAACCCTTGCCACGCCGTCGAACATCGCCGGGCCGTGGTCCGGACAGCGGCTGGCACAGTAGGCCAACCCGGGCGGCGGCTGCGCAACAAGCTGCGGCCGGCCGCCTACTGGGTGGCGGGCTGAAGTTCCAGGACGTCCTTGAGCCGGTCCAGCTGGGCAACCTCGGAGCAGACACTTCGCTGGACCATCCGGTTCAGGAGGCCGAGCCGGTCGAGGAAGCCGAATGAGCCCTCCGGCAATGCTTCCAGCGCGAACCTGACGCGGGTTCCCGAGCCCTCGGTGCTGAGGTAGTAACCGCCCGTGCGGTTGGCGGGGCCGGAGGTGACCTGGAACTCTATCTCCGCCCCTGGCCTTGCCTGCGTGATTTCCAGGTCGGCCGGAATGCTCAGTCCGGACCGCCCTGCCACCATCTGCCGGTACACGGCGCCCTTGGTCCCGGCCGGGCCCTGGAGCAGCTTGACGCTGCGGACGCCCTCGCGCCAGAGCGGAAGATTGGTGGCGTCGAGCAGGTACAGGTACACAGCCATGGCGTCACGCCGGATGAGGACCTCGTGCTCTGCGAATGCCATGAAATTCTTCCTGTGGTTGACGTCGGCCTGCCGCAATAGCCGCCTCCCCCTGACGCCCGCAGCTATCCGGTTCAGGTTAGCCAGCTCATTGTGTCCCCACCTAGCCAGGCAGGGGGACGTTATTGAAGAGTTACTGGATGACGCCGCGGGTAACGGGACACGGCGGCGCGGCTTTCGGGTTGGGCGGCACGCCGCCGCAACTGCGCTAAGCTAAGTTCTGCCCCGCGCGAGTGGGGGCAATGCGGCTGTAGCTCAATGGTAGAGCGCTAGCTTCCCAAGCTTGATACGCGGGTTCGATTCCCGTCAGCCGCTCCACTCTTGCCCTTGGCGGCACCTGCAGCCCCGTTAGGCGCCCAGGTGTATCGTCAGTAGTCAGGAACCTTTTCGGTTCCGCTACAGGAGCAATCATGGCTGACAAGTCCCCGCGTCAAACGGCATCAAAAAAGTCCGGCAAGTCCATCAAGGAAAAACGCGCAGATAAGAAGGCCGCCTCCGCACCGGCCAGTTCCCTGGACATCACGTCCGGCAAGGCTCCCAAAAAGAAGTGACCGGCCACCAGAGCCAACTGAGCCTGGGAGTCCTGGCATCAACAAGGAAACCGGACGAACTCCGCCTCCCCATTCATCCCCTGCATTTTGAACGCATTGCCCCGGCCCTGCGGCGGCGGATCATCCTGGAGCACGGCTACGGCGAGCGCTTCGGGGTTTCGGACCAGCACCTCGCCACCCTTGTGGGCACGATCGCCAGCAGGGAAGAGCTACTGGCGGAATCGGACATCGTGCTGCTGCCTAAGCCGCAGCCAGAGGATCTCGCCGAACTGCGTGACGGGCAGGTTCTGTGGGGCTGGCCCCACTGCGTCCAGGACCGCGCCATCACGCAGCTGGCCATCGACAAGAAGCTCACGCTGATTGCCTTCGAGGCCATGAACCACTGGGCCAGCGACGGCGGGTTCGGCCTGCACGTGTTCCACAAGAACAACGAACTGGCCGGGTACTGCTCGGTTCTGCATGCGCTCTCCCTGACGGGTTCAACGGGAGATTACGGGCGGCGCCTGAGTGCCGTGGTGATTGGCTTTGGAGCCACCGCCCGTGGCGCCGTCACTGCGCTGAATGCGCATGGGATCCACGATGTGCAGGTGCTGACCAACAGGGGAGTCGCCGCCGTTGGCGCCCCCATCCACTCCGTGAACATCGTGCAGTTCGACCACGACGACGAGGCGCCCTTCCTGAGCCAGGTCATCACCGAGCGGGGCCGGGTTCCGCTCGCCCCGTTCCTCGCCGAAAGCGACATCGTGGTCAACTGCACCCTGCAGGACCCGAACAATCCGCTGACGTATCTGCAGACCGAGGACCTGGACGCCTTCGCCCCGGGCAGCCTCATCATCGACGTGTCCTGCGACCCCGGCATGGGCTTCAGCTGGGCGCGTTCCACCACCTTTGCCGAGCCGATGGTGACCATCGGGGACCACATCAGCTACTACGCGGTGGACCACAGCCCGTCGTATTTGTGGAATTCCTCGAGTTGGGAAATCAGCCAGGCCCTGCAGCCGTTCCTGGAAGCGGTCATGGGCGGGCCCGATTCCTGGGCGGGAAGCGACACCATCACCCGTGCCATTGAAATCCGCGACGGCGTGGTGCGCAACCAGGACGTGCTGGAGTTCCAGCAGCGCGATGAGGCGTACCCGCACCGTGTGCTGCAGGTGCAACCGGCTCTTAAAGCGCACCTTCGTTAAGCGATGCCGGCACGCTGAAACGTGCCGGCATCTGCATTCTCACGCAGCCGCGGCCGCTTTCACGATGCGCACCGGGTGGCTCCGGTCCTTGAAGTCCACCTGCAGCTTGAGCGAACCCTTTCGCGCCAGGACGACGGCGACGGTCAGGGCCGCGAGCACCGGCACCCCGCCGGAAACCAGCAGGGCCACGTGCGGGTCCGCATGTTCAGCGATCCAGCCGAGCATGGGTCCGCCGAGGGCCTGGCCGCCGATCAGCACCATGATGTAGAGGCTCATCACGCGGCCACGGATACCCATGTTGGAGCTGACCTGGACCAGTTGGTTGGAACCCGTGAGGAACATCAGGCACCAGAATCCGGACAGGACCATCGCAGCGCCGAACCAAGCCATGGAGGGCGCCCCGGCGGCGAGGCACAGCATGGCCCCGTACATTCCTGCGCAGAACACTACTGACCGGAGCCGGAGTTGCCGGCGGCGGGTGGAAGCCACGGCCCCCGCCAGGGCGCCCAGCGCCACCAGTGCATTGAGCAGGCCATAGCCGCCGGCACCAACCTTGAACACGTGGTCCGCGAAAGCGGCAAGCACCACGGGAAGGCTCATGGCGAACACTGCAATGAAACCGGCCATGAGCCAGGGCCAGTAGATGGTGGGCTTGCTCAGGGCATAACGGAGACCCTCGCGCAGCATCCCCTTGCTCTTGGGCGCCGGCGGGCTCACGAAGAGCTGGTCCTTCCGGAGGACCAGCAGCATGGCTACCGTTGAGCAGCAGGCCACGGCGTTGGCGGCAAAGGCCCAGCCGGCACCCACGGCTGTCAGCAGCAGCCCGGCCAGTGCCGGGCCGATCAAGCCACCAAGCTGGAAGGTGGTGGAGTTGACGCTGATGGCGTTGCGCAGGTAGGTGGGTCCCACCAGCTCGTTGACGAACACCTGCCGCGCAGGCTGGTCGAGGACCGTGACCAGGCCCAGCACCAGTGCGATCACATAGACGTGCCATACCTGGACGCTTCCGGTGAGCGCGAGGGCTGCGAGCGCTGCAGCCAGCACCGCGGCAAGGCTTTGGCAGAGGATCAGGATCTTCCGCTTGGCGAAGCGGTCGGCCACCATGCCGCCCCACGGCCCCAGGAGGAGCGAGGGCAGGAACTGCAGCGCCACGGTGATTCCCACGGCAGTCACGGAACCGGAGAGCTGCAGCACCATCCAGTCCTGGGCGATCCGCTGCATCCAGATCGCGATGACGGCGATGAAATGCCCTGCCGCGAAAATCCGGAAGTTGGGGACTCTCAGGGAGATGAAGGTGTGCCGCCAGGGAAGGCGTTCCGAGGCAACCGGCAGCGGCTGGGTCTGGTTGTCCAGCGGAGCGGTGCCCGCGGAATCGATGACGGGCTGGGTGACGCTTGCCGATGACGGCGGTGGGGGTGCCACAGTGGTGTCCTCAAAATTGCGGGCGGTCCGGGATGCCCTTAACGCTAGGCTGGGCCCAACGGATTATGGAGGCCTATTCTCCCTATAACTCGTATTGCGAAGCACAATGAGAGATCCGGCAGTGCCGGCCGAAGGAGCCCGACGTGTTCGAACCAGCCCAGTTGCGTTCTTTCCTGGCCGTTGCCGAAACCCTCAGCTTCACGAAGGCCGCCGAGCGGCTGGGCCTGGCCCAGCCCACCATCAGCCAGCACATCCGGAAGCTGGAGACGGCAGCCAAGCGCGTGCTGATCACCAGGGATACCCGCGACGTCCGGCTCACGGACAACGGGGACGCGATGGCCGGTTTTGCCCGGAACATTCTCTCCGCGCATGACGCTGCGGCACGCTATTTCTCCGGTTCGGCCATGCGTGGGCGGCTCCGGTTCGGCACCGCGGATGATCTTGCCATTACCGGACTGCCCCGGATCCTGCGGGAGTTCCGGCAGATCTATCCCCAGATCAACCTGGAACTCACGGTGGGGCAAAGCGACCAGCTGTACCGCAAGCTGAATGCCGGCCAGCTGGATCTGGTGTTCGTGAAATGGGTGGCAGGCGCCAAGGACGGCACGGTGGTGCAGCACGATTCCTTTTCCTGGGTGGGACTTGAGCAGACCACGCTGGAACCGGGCCATCCAGTCCCGCTCATCGCCTACCCCTCCCCCAGCCTGAGCAGGAAACTTGCCATCGACGCCCTCGAGGCGCATGGCAGGACCTGGCGCATCACGTGCACCACCCGCCAGATCAGCGGGGTGCTGGCCGCCGTCCGTGCGGGAATCGGCGTGGCCGTCATGCCGTCGTCGCTGGTTCCCGAGGACCTGAAAATCATCACCCGCCGGTTCGACCTTCCGGCCGTCGGGGACGTGGACTTCACGCTGATCCGCAACCCGCTGGCCAACCCGGAGGTGATCGATGCCCTGACGCAGTCGATCGTGGGCCGGACCATCAACCGCCAGGGCTAACAGGCGGCCTTAGCACACGAGACAACCCGTTCTCCATTGATGTCGGAACGTTGCATAATCTATGCTGGTTTTCCAGGTCAAGCAGCTGGCCGGTTCAGCAACACGAGCGCGCCTGAATCACAGTGAACGCGCCCGGGACAGGCAGCCAATGACGACAGCCAGGAACACCCATTTCAATGCGGCCCATGCACGTCCGCACACCACCGCGCGGCCTTCCACACGCCAATCCACCCTCGGCGCCGGAATAGCAACCACGGATTCCGGTTATGTGGGTAAGCCAACCTGCGACAAGTGCCGCACCGACGAGTTCGTCTACCTCGAGTCCTACATTCCGCCCACCTACCGCCGTGACGGGTCTGTGGCTACGCTCGGCGAAGTCGCCTACACCTGCACGCGTTGCGAGGATTTCTCAGCCCACAGCGTCCCGGTGACGTGGTCACCTCCGGGGTGGTACCTGGGCTAATTTTCCCAAGGTCTCCTGCCGCGCAGCCGGCGCGGACACATGACATCAAGAAGGCCGGACGGCCACCCCCTAAGGGTGGCCGCCCGGCCTTCTGCTTGCCCTAGGGCATCATCCCCGGACCTGGATCAAAGCGTCCGAGAGGTGGTTCGGTGTGCCGAAGCGGTGGGCAGTGATGCTGACGGCCTGCTCGTGCAGGAACGGCAGGAGTTCAACGCGGCCTGCCTCGGTGACGGGGTGGGCGTAGACCGCAAGGTCAGGACGGCCGCCCGTTGCTTCGGCGAGTGCCGTGGCGTCGCCGCCGATAAGGCGGACGCGGGCACCGGACAGCCTGCCCGCCTTGGCGAGCCGGCCCGCGGAAGCCAGCCAGCCGGCGTCGGACTCCACCGTCACGTCGATATCCAGCGCGGTGAGCACGGGGCGCAGCTGGGCGGGAAGCTCGACGGCGGTGGACACCGTCAGCTCCGAGCCCGCCAGAACGCCGGCTGCTACGGTCCGGACAAGATGCGCCAGCGGCGCACCTTCGGACAAGCGGATGGTCACCGGAAGGCTGCGGTAGCGGAAGATGTTGCGTTCCGCGCTCAGCCCGGACACGTCCTTTGCGGTCCCGAATTCGTCGGCCCAGGCCTCGGCGTCGGACGCCAAGGCACGCTGGACCGATTCCAGCGCGGCAGGCTCCAGAGCGGCGCCGGCTGCGTTGATGATCCGGCGGACGCCCGGGTGGGTGACGGCAGCTGTTGCCGTGCTGCGGCTGGAGGTCCAGTCCCCCAGGCCGGCCAGGTAGTTGGGCCCGCCTGCCTTGGTGCCGGCGCCGACTGCCGACTTCTTCCAGCCGCCGAAGGGCTGCCGCTGCACGATGGCACCGGTGATGCCGCGGTTGACGTAGAGGTTGCCGGCCTGGATGGAGTCCAGCCAGATTCCCAGCTCCTCCGGGTTCAGGGAGTGCAGGCCCGCAGTCAGGCCGTACTCGATCTGGTTCTGGATGGCGATGGCTTCCTCGAGGGTGTCGGCCGTCATCACGCCCAGCACCGGGCCGAAGAATTCGGTCAGGTGGAAGTAGGAACCGCGCTTGACGCCGTAGCGCACGCCCGGGCTCCAGAGCTTTCCGGTGTCGTCCAGCTTCTTGGGTTCAACGGCCCAGTTTTCGCCGTCGCCCAGGGTGGTGAGGGCGCTCAGGAGCTTGCCGTTGGCAGGCTCGATGATGGGCCCCATCTGGCTCGTGGGGTCCTCCGGGTAGCCCACCTTCAGGGAGGTGACGGCGTCGATCAGCTGGTTGTGGAACCGCTTGGACTTGGCCACGGAGCCCACCAGGATCACCAGTGAGGCGGCGGAGCACTTCTGGCCGGCGTGGCCGAACGCGGAGTAGGCCACGTCCTTGGCTGCCAGGTCCAGGTCTGCACTGGGGGTGACGATGATGGCGTTCTTGCCACTGGTCTCGGCCAGCAGCGGCAGGTCCTGCCGGAAGGACCGGAACAGTTCGGCCGTTTCATAGCCGCCGGTGAGGATCACGCGGTCCACGGCCGGGTGCGAGATCAGCTGCTTGCCGAGTTCCCGTTCGCCGAGCTGGACCATGGTGAGGACGTCCTTTGGAACGCCTGCTTCCCAGAGGGCTTCGACCATGACGGCGCCGCTGCGGGCGGCCTGCTTGGCAGGCTTGATCACGACGGCGGAGCCGGCGGCGAGTGCCGCGAGGGTGGAGCCGGCCGGAATGGCGACCGGGAAGTTCCACGGCGGCGTCACCACGGTGAGCTTCGCCGGAACGAACGTGGCGCCGTCGACCTTTTCCAGCTTGCGGGCCGACTCGGCGTAGTAGTGGGCAAAGTCCACTGCCTCGCTGACCTCGGGGTCACCCTGGTCGATGGTCTTGCCGGTCTCGCTGGCCATGACCTCGAGCAGGTCCGCCCGGCGGGCCTCCAGGACATCGCCGGCGCGGTGCAGGATCTGGGCCCGCTCGTCGCCGGAGAGCTGGCCCCAGGCCTTGCCCTTGTCCAGGGCGGTCTGGATGACGGTGTTGAGTGTGGCCTCGTCCTTGATGGATGCTGCCGCCACCGATGCGTTGCCGAGGGTGGAGGACGGGACGCGCTCCAGGATGGCCCGGCCCCAGTTGCGGTTGGCCGGCAGCGACGGATCCGTGTCGGGGGTGTTGTCGAAGCCCTCGTGCGGCATCGGGGCCGGCGGCAGGTTGCGGTCCTGCCGGCGGTTCGGCAGGGGAACGCTGTTGTCCAGGGCCTCCAGGGAGGAGAGGAAGCGCTGCTTTTCACGTTCGAAGAGGGCTTCGTTTTCGCTGAGTTCAAACACGGCGGACATGAAGTTGTCCTGGCTGGCGCCCTCTTCGAGGCGGCGGATCAGGTAGGCGATGGCGACGTCGAACTCGGACGGGTGCACCACGGGTGTGTAGAGCAGCAGCGAGCCGACGTCCTTCTTGACCGCTTCAGCCTGGCCCTGCGCCATGCCCAGCAGCATCTCGAACTCGATGCCGGATTCAACGCCGCGCTGCTTTGCCAGGAGCCAGGCGAAGGCGATGTCGAACAGGTTGTGGCCGGCGACGCCGATCCGGATGTTCTTGATGCGCTCCGGGTGCAGGGAGTAGTTGATGACGCTCTTGTAGCTGGTGTCGGAGTCCTGCTTGGTGCCCCAGGTGGCCAGCGGCCAGTCATGCAGGGAGGATTCCACCTGTTCCATGGGCAGGTTGGCGCCCTTGACCACGCGGACCTTGATGCCGGCGCCGCCGTTGGCACGGCGTTCGGCCGCCCAGTCCTGCAGGCGGATCATGGCGGAGAGTGCGTCCGGAAGGTAGGCCTGGAGCACGATGCCGGCCTCGAGGTTCTTGAACTCCGGCTTGTCCAGGATCCGGGTGAAGACCGCGATCGTCATGTCCAGGTCCTTGTACTCCTCCATGTCCAGGTTGATGAACTTGGCCTTCCCGCCGTCGCGGGCAAAGGAAGCGGCGCGCTGGAACAGCGGGGTGAGCTTCTCCACGACGTGTTCCACGGCTTCGTCGAAGGCCCACGCGGAGTGCGGTGCCACTGTGGAGGAGACCTTGATGGAGACGTAGTCGACGTCGGGGCGTGCCAGCAGGGTGTGCGTTCCTTCGAGCCGGCGGGAGGCTTCGTGCTCGCCAAGGACGGCCTCGCCCAGGAGGTTGACGTTGAGCTTGACGCCGTCCTTGCGGATCTTGGCGATGGCCGGGCCCAGCTTGGCGTCGGTGGCGTCCACGATCAGGTGGCCCACCATTTCGCGGAGGACCTTGCGGGCGACGGGGATGACAACCTGCGGCAGGACCGGTGCCATGGTGCCGCCCAGCTGCACTGCGCTGCGCATGTACCAAGGCAGAAACGCGGGAACCTTGGGGGCCAGGGCGGCGAGGTTGCGGGCGGCGACGTTCAGGTCTTCGGGACGGACCACGCCGTCCACGAAGCCGACCGTGAATTCCAGGCCGTTGGGGTCCTTCAGGACGCCGGCCAACTGCTCGGCAGAGGCGTCGACGGGAACCTTTGCTGCCTCGGTCAGCCAGCGGCGGACCAGGGCGACGGCGTCGTTGGCCAGTGCTTTGGCCTGGGGCACGTCGACATCGACGGTCTGCGGCGCGAGGCCGGTTGCAACTGCCGGTTCCATTGCAATGTGGGTCATGGCTTTTCTCGTTCTTTCCTGGGGATTCAAGGAGGTCTTAGAACCAGTATGAGCTTGCTGTCACATAAGATAAAGCGATGTTTTCTAAGCAATACAGGTTAGAAAACATGAAGCTTTTGGAGCCTCTTGAAGGGCGCCGCCCTCCGGCCGCAAGGGCACCTATGCGCGCCTGCTTTAGTTCGCTCTTCGAACATTTGTACGTTGAATGAACCGCGCTGTACTCTGGCTGACCGTAAGCATGCCGCAGGTCACCTCACTATGTGTCAGGGCTCTCAGCCGGCTGCGCTCCCATCTGTCCCTAATCAATGAGGATTCCATGACAACTTCCCCCTCCACCTCCCCGTCACGGTGGCCCGTGTGGCTCTGCTGGCTGGCAATGGTCCTGGACGGTTTTGACCTCGTGGTGCTTGGCACCGTCATCCCCACCCTCATCAAGACGGGCGAACTGGGCTTCGACGCCGTAGGCGCAACGTTCGTCGCCACCATCTCCCTCGTGGGTGTAGGCCTGGGAGCACTCTTCATCGCCCCGCTCTCCGACCGCTTCGGGCGCCGCAACCTGCTGATTGCATGCGTGCTCTGGTTCTCGATTTTCACCCTCGCGGTGGTGTGGGCACCGAACGTCGCCGTATTTGGTGCCTTCCGGCTTCTTGCAGGGGCCGGTCTCGGGGCCTGCCTTCCGGCTGCCCTTGCCTACATGAACGACTATGCCCCGGCAGGTTCCTCCGGCAAGTCCACAACCCGTACCATGACGGGATACCACGTGGGCGCCGTGGCCACCGCCTTCCTTGCATTGATCGTCATCCCGGACTGGCGCACCATGTTCGTGGTGGGCGGCATCGCCGGCCTGGTTCTCCTGCCGTTCCTGTGGTTCAAACTTCCCGAGACCCTGCCCTCCGTCCGGACTGCAAGGACGGAGGAGCGGACGGGATTCCGGGATCTGGCCAAAAAGCCCTACCCCCTGGTCGCCGCGGCGATTGCTGCAGCCTCGTTCATGGGCCTGCTGCTGGTCTATGGCCTGAATACCTGGCTTCCGCAGCTGATGGCCTCCGCCGGTTACCCCGTCAGCGCAGGGCTGTCCCTGCTCCTGGTCCTGAATCTTGGCGCCGTTGCCGGCCTCATCATCGCCGGCGTCCTGGCGGACAAGCACGGCACCAAACCCATCGTGCTGCTGTGGTTCGGCCTTTCGGCGGTGTGCCTCGCCCTCCTGAGCATCAAGGTGGACAACGCAATCCTGCTTAACGCCCTGGTCTTCGTCACGGGAGTGTTTGTCTTCAGTTCCCAGGTGCTCGTGTACGCCTGGGTCAGCCAGCTGTTCCCGGCCCGCCTTCGCGCAACGGCACTCGGATTCGCGGCAGGCGTGGGCCGTATCGGCGCCATCGCCGGACCTGCCGTGACAGGCGGGCTGGTCGCAGCGGGTATCGCCTACCCCTGGGGGTTCTACATCTTTGCTACGGCCGGCGCCCTCGCCGTGGTTGCGCTGCTGGCAGTTCCGCATTCCATGGCTGCCAGCAGTGAGAACGCCGTCGCGTAGTAGGCCTGCCGCCCGGAAACTAAAAGAACCCTTTCCCACAGGACTGTGGGAAAGGGTTCTTTTATTTCCTCCCAATGCGAGAGGGCGTCGCGTGAAAACCTGCGGAAGCTGAGAGAGCGTCCCGAGGGCCGGTCAGCGGAGGGGGCGGTGCATCTCCACGATCTCCTCGTGCCGCGGGCTGGCGGGGTTCATCAGGGAGTTTTTCTTGCCGTAGAAGAAGTAGATCGCCAGGCCCACCACCAGCCACACCCCAAAGCGTGCCCAGGTTTCCCAGTGGAGCTGGAACATCAGGAAGGCCGATGCCAGGACGCCGAAGGCCGGAATGACAGGCATCAGCGGCAGGCGGAAGGTGCGCGGCGCGTCGGGCCTCTTGTAGCGGAACACGATCACGGAGAAACAGACCACAACGAACGCCGCCAGAATGCCGATGTTCGTCAGGTCAGCAACAGCCTTGATGGGGAAGACGCCCGCCAGCAGGGCCGAGGCGACGCCGGCAATCCACGTGACGCGCTGCGGGGTGCCGTGGCGGTCGGTCTTGGCAAACCAGCCGGGCAGCAGGCCGTCGCGGCTCATGGAGAACCAGACACGGGTGACGCCCAGGAGGAAGGTCAGCATCACGGTAAGGATGGACAGGACGGCGAACACGGAGATGATCGTGGCAATCACCGGCAGGCCCACACCCGTGAAGGCCGAGGCGAAACCGGCCGTGGGGTCGATGTCCTTGTAGTTCTGCATGCCGGTCAGCACCAGCGTGGCGGCTACATAAAGCAGCATGGCAATGATCAGCGACAGGATGATGGCCTTGGGCATGTGCTTCTTGCCGTCCTTGGCCTCTTCGGCGGCGGTGCTCATGGCGTCGTAGCCGAAGACGGCGAAGAAGACGGTGGCTGCGCCGGCCAGGACGGGGCCGAAGCCGCTGGGCATGAACGGGTTGTAGTTGTTGGTGTCGATATAGAAGACGCCCAGTCCGATGATGAAGAGGATCAGGAGGACCTTGATGGCCACGGCCACGAGCTCGAACCGGCCAAACGCCTTGGTACCGCGGGAAAGGATCCAGGTCACCAGGAGGCACACCACGATGGCCGGGATGTTCACGATACCGCCCCGGCCCTCGTCAGCAGTGGAGGTCATCCAAAGGGGCATGTTGATGCCGATGCCGGAGAGGAAGGCGTCGAAGTAGCCGGAGATGCCGATGGCCACCACGGCCACGATGGCGATGTATTCCAGCAGGAGGTCCCAGCCGATGAACCAGCCGATAATTTCGCCCAGGGCCACGTAGCCGTAAGTGTAGGCGGAGCCGGCGCGGGGGATCATTCCCGCGAACTCCGCGTAGGACAGTGCAGCTGCTGCGGACGCAAGCCCGGCAACGAGGAACGAGATCAGCACAGCCGGCCCCACTCCGGGTGCGCTTTCACTTCCGGCGGCCACCAGCCCCGCGAGGGAGAAGATGCCGACACCGATGATGCCGCCTACGCCAATGGCGGTCAGCTGCCACAGCCCGAGTGACTTGAAGAGGCCACTGTGTTTGTTCTCTTCCTCAATGTCATCGATGGGCTTGCGCCGCATGACCGACTGGCTCATATCTCTAGTACTCATCAGGAACTCCTGCTTGGGGTGCGACCCCGCCGCGGCACGCCGAAAATCGGCTGTGACGGGGGTAACTCGGTCCCAACAGTATGCAAGCATGCTTGCATTAGATAAAGTGACTACTTCTAACCTATATTCGTTAGTTTCGGTAAGGAATTCCTCATGCTTGATGTCCGCAGGCTTCGGCTGCTCCGGGAATTAAGCATCCGCGGGACCCTTGCTGAGGTGGCGGACGCACTGCAGTACAGCCCGTCGTCAGTGTCCCAGCAGCTTGCCCTCCTGGAAAAGGAGGTGGGTGTGGAGCTGCTCCGGAAAACCGGCCGGCGGGTGCAGCTGACGCCGCAGGCTGAAGTGCTGGTGGCCCACACGGAGCAGCTGCTCCAGACGATGGAACAGGCCGAGGCGGACCTGGCGGCGTCGCTGACCACCGTCACCGGAACCGTGCGGATCGCGGTCTTCCAGTCGGCAGCGCTGGCGCTGATGCCGGACACCCTCACACGGATGTCCGCCACATACCCGGAGGTCCGGATCGAGATGATCCAGCGAGAGCCCGAAACGGCGCTCCACGAGACGTGGGCACGGGACTTCGACCTGGTCATCGCCGAGCAGTACCCGGGGCACGCCGCGCCACGTTATCCCGAGCTGGACCGCGTACGCCTGACCAAGGATGCCATCCGGCTGGCTGTTCCCCCGGCGTCCGACGGCGGCCCGGCGATCCGTGGGCTGGCGGACACCGCGGAACTCGCCTGGGTCATGGAGCCGCGGGGTGCCGCGTCGCGCCACTGGGCGGAGCAGGCGTGCCGCAGCGCCGGTTTCGAACCGGACGTGCGCTTCGAAACCGCGGACCTGCAGGCCCAGATCCGGCTGATTGAGTCCGGCAACGCGGTGGCCCTGATGCCGGACCTGGTGTGGACCGGGCGCGGCACCTCTGCCCAGCTGCTGGAGCTTCCGGGCAAACCGCACCGCACGGTTTTCACCTCGGTGCGCCGTTCAAGCGCGCAGCGGCCTGCCATCCTCGCAGCCCGCGAAACCCTGGCGGCGGCTGCGGCGGCCGTGGCGCGGGAAGACGCCGCGTAACCACCCGCCGTCGTACATTGTCTCTTCAGCGAGGGCTGTGAAGTGTTCCCTGCGTCACTGCGGGGAAGCGGGCCCGGCGCTAGACTTGTGCCGTTATGAATCGAACAATGTTCAAGTCCAAAATCCACCGGGCCACCGTCACGCACGCCGACCTGCACTATGTAGGTTCGGTCACCGTTGACCTGGACCTGCTGGATGCTGCCGACATCCTTCCCGGTGAGCTCGTGTCCATTGTGGACGTCACCAACGGCGCCCGCCTGGAGACGTACACCATCGCGGGCGAGCGCGGCTCCGGCGTCATCGGCATCAACGGTGCAGCGGCGCACCTTATGCACGAGAACGACATTGTCATCCTGATTACCTACGCACAGATGACCTCCGAGGAAGCCAAGGCGTACGAGCCCCGGGTGGTCCACGTGGACGAGAACAACAAGGTCATCCAGCTGGGCAACGACCCCGCCGAGGGGCTTACCCCCGGGATGATGCGTCCGCCGTTCGCCCTTAACAACGCCGCACTCTAACCCGGAGCGTGAGCCCCGGTAGACAACTCCGCCGCGACCGGCAGGTTGCCCCGTGCTAGGAGTGCTGGCGGGCTTCTTTGTGGTGTGGTGCATCATCCTGGTGGGCTGGTTTGTGGGCCGGCGGAAAATCCTCGGAGACAACGCCCGCCAGGTCCTCAGCTCCCTCACCTTCTTCGTGGCCAGCCCGGCGCTGCTCTTCGAAACGCTGAGCAAGGCCCGCCTTCAGGAAGTCTTCGCCGAACCACTGCTGGTGACGGCGGTGGCCGCCATGTCCACAGCGGTCATCTTTTTTGCCCTCGCCAAGTTCTGGCTGAAACGCTCACTGCCCGAATCCCTGATGTCCTCCATGGCGGCGTCGCTGGCCAACTCGGCCAACCTCGGCATCCCCATCGCCGTCTACGTCCTGGGCGATGCCAGCTATGTGGCCCCGCTGCTGATTTTCCAGCTCGCCTTCTTCACCCCGCTGTTCCTGATGATCCTGGATTCGAGCACCAGCTCGCACCGCACCACTCCCCTCAGTTTTATCGTGATGATCCTGCGGAACCCCATGATCGTGGGTTCGGCGCTGGGGCTGGTGGTTGCCGGGACCGGCTTCCAGGTTCCGGCGCTGGTCATGGAACCCATCCACCTGATCGGCGGGGCCGCGATCCCCGCGATGCTGATCGCGTTCGGGATGAGCCTTAACGGCAGCCGGCCACTGCAGGCCGCGGCGGCCCGGCGCCTGGACACCCTGCTCGCGAGCGGCTTCAAGCTGGCCGTCCAGCCGGCACTGGCGTACCTTTTCGCCCGGTTTGCCCTGGGGATGGACGACCATGCCCTGTTCGCGGTGGTGGTGACCTCGGCGCTGCCAACCGCGCAGAACGTCTTCGTGGCCGCCAGCCGTTACAAAACCGGACTTACAGTGGCAAAGGACACCGTCCTGATTACCACCATCGTGGCTGTGCCTGCGATGATCGGCGTCGCGCTGCTGCTCACGTAGGAACGCACTGACTGCACAACCCGGACCGAGAGAGCAATTGGAGAACCATGCACACCATCCTTGACACTGTGGTGATCGGCGGCGGGGCCATGGGCTCGGCTGCCGCGTGGGCGCTCTCGCGCCGGGGCCGCCACGTGACGCTGGTGGAACAGTTCGGCCCGGGGCACCGGATCGGCGCTTCGCACGGCACCACCCGGAACCTGAACCCCGGCTACCACCGCCCGGAGTACGTGGCCATGCTGGCCGAAGGGCTGGCCCTGTGGGACGAACTCGAGCAGGACAGCGGCGAGAAGCTGCTCACCCGGACCGGCATTGTGAACCACGGCCCCGAGCCGATGCTTCCCGACGTCGCTGCCGCGCTGACCCAGGCCGGCAACCGTGCGGAGTTCCTTCGCCCGGCCGAGGCTGCCGAGCGGTGGGGCGGCATCCGGTTCGACCAGCAGGTGCTGCACATGCCCGACGGCGGCCAGCTCAATCCGGAGGCTGCACTGCCCGCCTTCCAGCGGCTTGCCGTCGCCCGCGGCGCCGATATCAGGCACCACACGAAGGTGGTGGACTTCGAGGTGATGGACGACGGCGTCCGGCTGGGTTTCGAGACCGCAGCGGGCACTGAGGTGGTCACCGCGGCCCAGGTGGTGGTCACGGCGGGCGGCTGGACCGAAAAGCTTTTGGGTGCCGCTGGTAATGCGAAGCTGCGGGTCCCGAAGCTCACCGTCACGCAGGAACAGCCCGCGCACTTCCGGATCACCGACGGGCAGGCTGTGTGGCCGGGGTTCAACCACTACCCCGGTACCGGCGGGGACTACCAGGGCTGGTACTCCCCGGTGTACGGAATGCACACCCCGGGCGAAGGGATCAAGGCCGGGTGGCACGGCGTGGGGCCCGTGGTGGACCCGGACCGGCGGTCCTTCCAGCCCGAACCCAAGCAGCTCGCGGCGCTGCAGGACTACGCCCGGACCTGGCTGCCGGGAGTGGACCCCGATTCCTTCGAGGCAATCAGCTGCACCTACACCACTACCCCGGACGAGGATTTCATCCTGGACCGGATCGGACCAGTGGTGATCGGCGCCGGTTTCTCCGGGCACGGCTTCAAGTTCACGCCGGTGGTGGGCCGGATCCTTGCCGACCTTGCCACCGGCACCCGCCCGGCACCGGAGATTTTCCGCGCCTCCCGGTAAGCGCTGGGCGGTTTCCCCTGTAAAAGAGCCGGAGCAGTCTGCTATCTCAGCGTGACTGCCCTCGACGCTGATCCGCCTAGGGTGCTTTTCACCGTGATGTTCCCGGGGTTGGAACTGATGTTGCTGAGGGTTGCGCGATAGCGCCCGTTGCCCTGGCTGCTCAGGGTGCCCATCTGGACGTCAGTGGACGTTTTGAACACCTGCAGGGCCGCCGACGGATTAGTGCTGGTGGCTTCCACCGTCAACGTCCGCTTCCTGGCATCGTATTCCGCCCGCTGGATGGCGACCGTGTCCGCTGCCGGCGGTGATGATGGTGGCGCCACCGAGAGGAACGCGAATCGGCTGTCCGGGCCCAGTGTGGCAGTGATGACGACTGTGAACGATGACGTCACGGGCTGCGTCGTCACCAGAAACGTCGCGCTGGTTTGGCCGGCGGGTACCGTGACGGACGCTGGCATGGTCGCGACCCCGGGTTCTCCGTTGGCAATGGCGATTGTTGTACCGCCGCTGGGGGCAGGAAGAGTAAGGGAAACTCCACCGTTGGCTGAGCTGCCGCCCGTGATGTTGGCGGGGTTCACGGAGACCCCAGAGAGTGCCGGGGCGTTGGTCGTCCCGGTAACGGTGACGGTCCGGGCCGTTGAATAATCTCCGGCACCATCGGCATTAACGGCTTGGACCCGCCAGAAGTAGCTGCCGTTCGGGATGTTGTTGACCGTCGCTTGCGTGACGTCGCCGGCGGCGGAGCCTACCGCGGATGTTGCCGTAAATGAGGATGATGTGCTGACTTGCCAGTTGTACGCGGTGATCCCTTGGCTGTCCGCCACCGCCTGCCAGGAGATGGTGAACGGTGTTTCAACGGAGGCGCCGTTGGCGGGGCTGAGCAGGGTGGGCGCTGTTTGCGGCGGCTGCGGCGCCGGAGCGGGTGTGTTGATGGTGATGCTGAACGTTCCGGTTGCGGACTGGCCGGCGGAGTCGACAACGCGGAGGGTGAAGCTAAACGTCCCTGCCGTCGTCGGCGTGCCCTGGATCCTGCCTGGCGAGGCCTGCAGAGCGAGACCCGGTGGCAGGGCACCAGCAACCAGGCTCCAGCTATAGGGAGTAGTGCCGCCGTCGGCAAAGACGCCGACGGCATAGGCGGTGCCGACAGTGCCCGCCGGGAGTTGATTCGGGCTGTTGATCACCAGCGCCCGGGCAGCGTTGATGGTGATGGTGAACTGCCGGCTGGCAGTGTTGCCGGCCTGGTCAGTTGCACGGACCGTGAAGGTGGAAGTCTGTACGGTAGTTGGCCGCCCTGATATCAGCCCCGAACTGGGAGCGAAGTCAGTGAGAGCCAAACCCGCCGGCAGGGCACCGGCAGCAATTGACCAGCGAAGCGCACCTTCGCCACCGGTTCCGGTCACGAAATTGGCGTAGTCGGTTCCGACATTTCCGGGGGGAAGCGGCCGGTCATCGATCGCCAAGGTACTGGGAGGCGGAGAACTGACAGAGCAACCGGAGAGCGTTGCCGTTCGGGGCGTTGCCGAACCATCATTCACGTCGACCGTGCAGTCCCCCGGAGGGGTGTAACCGCTGCGTTCAATGCGGAAGCGGCCATCCGTGGCGCTGCGGCCCATGACAACGCCGTCCACGGTGATATCGCGGCTGGCAATAGCCGTTCCCTCGATGCGGAGGTCGGAGCCGCTCACCTCGGCGCGGGACACGGAAACGGCAGCCGAAGCCGGTGCCGCCACCAAGAATATCGAGATCAACAGGATGAGGAGGCCGAGGGCTACTGCAGATTGCCGCCCTATTTCTGCTGTGGCTCGGGTGGACAATTTCTCCGCCATGGGAAGCCCCCTCCCTGCATTGGCCGCCGTTGGCCCTAAGGCAAGTCTAGGCCTGATGCCGGGCATGCGAATCAGCTAATTTTGCATGTACTCCCCTCGTTGTCTTCCGCCCCGCAGGAGTTGCATGCTGCACTGTTCATGCTCGCCCGGACTTCTACCTGCAGCTGCTGGGCGGCGTCTGTGAGAAACCGCCCTGCCGCTATTGGGTGCTGTCCTCCGCATCGGCGAGGACCTGGTCCGGCCCCTTCCCTCCGCTGGTGCCGGCGCGGACAGCGGGCATGGCCAGGACCGCGGCGACGGTGACCAGACCGGCCACCAGCGCGGCCAGGAAGACGGCACCGGAAGCGGCCACCACCGCCGGCCCGCTGCTGTCCCCGCCCGGGGTTCCTGCGTAGATTGCGTTGGCCACCGCGCCGAACACGGCCACGCCCAGGGCGCTGCCGATGGACCGGGCGAACATGTTGGTGCTGGTGACCACGCCGCGCTCATTCCAGGGAACGCTGGACTGGGCGGCGATCAGGGTGGGGGTGGCCACCAGCCCCAGCCCGAGTCCCACCACGAAGCAGCTGCCGGCCACGGACGCCACGTTGGGTACGGTTGCCGTCAGGGCCAGGACCAGGAGTCCCGCCACCGTCACGGAGACGCCGATGAGGGCCGTGGCCTTGAAGCCGATCCGCAGGTACAGCCGGCCGGCCTGCGAGGCGCTGATCGGCCAGCCGACGGTCAGCGCGGCCAGGGCCAGCCCGGCCACCAGGGGTGAGCTGGACAAGGCCCCTTCCAGGAAGGTGGGCACGAAGGAGGTCAGCCCGATCAGCACCGCCCCAACTCCGAAGGACACCAGGGCGGTGGTGCCAAGAAGGCGGCGGGACACCACCCAGGACGGCAGGACGGGCTCCGCTGCCCGCCGCTCCACCAGGAGGAAGAGGGCCAGGAGCACGCCGCCCACCGCAAAGACGCCGATGCTGGCGGGTGAGTTCCACTCCCATGCCTGGCCGCCCTGGAGGGCGCCAAGGATCAGCAGTCCCAGGGAAACTGCCAGCAGCGCCGCCCCGGCGAAGTCCACCCGGTGTTTGGCCCGCTCCACGTTCTCGTGCAGGGTCCGGAGCAGCATCCATCCTGCCAGCAGGCACAGGGGGACGTTGACCAGGAAAATGCCGCGCCACAGGCCCAGGGACGCAAAGATTCCGCCGAGGCTTGGCCCCACCACGGAGGACACGGCCCACACGCTGGCGAGGTAGCCCTGCACCTTGGCGCGTTCCTCCAGGGAATAGATGTCGCCGGCGATCGTGATGGACACCGGCAGCACCGCGCCGGCGCCGAGCCCCTGCAGGGCCCGGAACGCGATCAGCGAGGGCATGCTCCAGGCGATACCGCACAGGACGGAGCCGAGCAGGAACAGTCCGATGCCGGCCAGGATGATGGGCTTGCGGCCGGCCATGTCGGACAGCTTGCCGTAGATGGGCACGGAGACGGCCTGGGCCAGCAGGTAGGCCGAGAAGAGCCAGGGGAATGACGAGAACCCGCCGACGTCCCGCACGATTGACGGGACAGCGGTGGCCACGATGGTGGAATCAATCGCGACGAGCCCCGTGGCCAGCATGAGGGCGATGAGGATGGGCCCGCGTTCGGAGCGGAATCCTACGCCCTGGGATGTGGTTGTCATGGTGGGTTTCCTGCCTTGGTCTCCGTTGCCGGAACCGTCCGCTGCAGGCACCCGGAACTTCCACTCTAGGCAGCAATCAGGACAAGCGGCTACCTTCTGCCCTGCAGGGCGTCCAGGAGGCGCGCACACTTGATGAAACCGAGGTGGGAGTAGGCCTGCGGGTGGTTCCCCAGGTGGGTCTCGGTGCCGGGATCGTATTCTTCGGGCAGCAGGCCGGTTGGCCCGAAGAGGTTCACCAGCTGGTCGAAAAGGTCCCAGGCCTCCTCAACCCGCCCCACCGCAACGTACGCCTCAATCAGCCAGGTGGTGCAGATGTGGAACCCGCCCTCCAGTCCCGGCAGGCCGTCGTCGTACCTGTAGCGGAATACGGTGGGGCCCACCCGCAGTTCCCGTTCCACGGCCGTGACCGTATCCAGGAAGCGCTGGTCCGAGACGTCCAGCAGGCCTGACAGCCCGATGTGCAGGACGGCGGCGTCCAGATCGGGGCTGTCATAGGCCACGGTGTAGGAGGATGCTGTCTCATTCCAGCCTTCACGCAGCACCTCGTCCCGGATGGCTGCGGCGGTGGCTTCCCAGGAGGGGTCGGGGGTGCGCCCGTGCCGGGCGGCGGTTTGCAGCGCCCGGTCGAGGGTCACCCAGCACATCACTTTGGTGTACACGTGGTGCCGGGGAGCGCGCCGCGCCTCCCAGATGCCGTGGTCGGGTTCGTGCCAGCGGGCCAGCACCGCGGAAGCCATCTGGACCATCAGCTCCCAGTGGCCGTCGGTCAGCGCCGATTCCTTTTCGCTCAGGGCATGGATCAGTTCCGCGATGGGGCCGAACACGTCCAGCTGGACCTGGTGGTCCGCGGCGTTGCCGATCCGGACCGGCCGGGAGCCGGCATATCCGGGGAGACTGTCGATGACCGCTTCGGTTGAGAGCGGCGCGCCCGTCACGGAGTAGAGGGGATGCAGCCATTCCGGGCCGGGGGCGTGCTCGAGGATCCGGCCCAGCCAGTCCAGGAAACCGGCCGCTTCCTGCGTGGAACCAAGGTCCACCAGCGCGTTGACGGTCATGGAACCGTCCCGCAGCCAGCAGTACCGGTAGTCCCAGTTGCGGGTCCCGCCGATCCCTTCGGGCAGGGACGTGGTGGGCGCGGCGAGGACGGCGCCGGTGGGTTCGTGGACCAGCGCGCGGAGCACCAGGGCGGACCGGCGCACCAGGGAGGGCTTGACGCCGGGCAGGTCCAGGCTCTGCACCCAGCTGCGCGAGTGGAGTGCCACGCCGGCCCGCCGGTCCGTTTCGCCGCCGGGATCTGCGGGCTGGTGTTCGGTGTCGCCGCACCGCATGTTGAGCACCACGGGACCGTCCTGCAGGTTGACAGCAGCCGTGGCCGTGGCGTGCCGGCCGTCCGAGGCGATGGCGAACTTCACGCCCGGGGCGTAAAGGACAATGGGGTCCGAGGTCCCCGCAACATGGAGTTCGTCGCCGCGGGCCTCCATGCTGAACGGCGCGTTGGCGTAGTCGGGGCGGGGGGCGAAGACGATCCGGGCCGCACCGCTTCCGGACAGGACCCGTACCAGGCTGGTGATGCCTTCCGGGGCCGGTTCAAGGTAATCCGTGACCGTGACGTCCGCCCAGCGGGTCTCCACGATCATGGTGCTGTCCACGTAGCGCTGGCCCAGCACCTGTGAGGCCTTGACGGGCTCGATGGAGAAGTGCCCTGCCGCGTCGCCGCCGAGGATGTGGGCAAAGAGTGATCCGGAGTCCGGGAGCGGATGGCTCATCCAGCAGATCCTGGCGTCCGGGGTGACAAGGGCCGTGGAGGATCCGTTGCCGATCATGGAGTGCCGCTCGAGCCCCACGGCGTCCTCGCCGAACAGCCACGCCCTGCGCAGTTCGAACAGGATGGCCAGGACCCGGGCAAAGCACTCCGGGTCGCGGAGCCGGTGCGCGGCGCGGGTCTCCCCCGGGCCCACCCGCAGGCCCATGTCCGGGCCGCGGAGGGTGGCGATGGCCAGCTCGTCGCTGTAGGCGTCGCCTGCGTACATGGCGGCGCTGGCGCCGAGCCGCGACCGGAGGTTTTCCAGCGCCTCGGCCTTCGCCGGTTCCACGACGGAAAGGTCCAGGACCGACCCGTCCACGATGAAGAACAGCCCGTGGCTGCGGGCTATCTCCCGGGCGGTTTCCGTGACGGCCGCGACGACGTCCGCGGTGGCAGGCCGGGTGTGGACCGAAACGGCCACAGGCTTGCGCTCGATCCAGATGCCCTTGTGGAAGCCAACAGCCTCAGTGAGGGCTGCGTTGACTTTGTGCAGGACCGCTTCGGTGGCCAGCGGCTGGACATGCGCGAACTGCATGTCCGGCTCGGCACCGTGTGAGCCGATGAGGTGCACTTCCGCGGGCAGGCGGGATACGGCAGCCAGGTCACGAAGCGAACGGCCGGAGATGACGGCGGCATGGGTGTTGGGCAGCGCCGCGAGGGCGCGCAGGGCGATGGCAGCGCTTCCCAGGGGGAGGGTTTCCGTGGAGATCCCCTCGGCATCGCACAGCGTTCCGCCGTAATTGCATGCCACCAGGAGCCCCGGAACCCGGGCGAGGACCTTGAGTTCCGCCAGCAGGGTGGGAGTCAGCCCGTCGCCGGCCGCGTCAGACTGGATGAAGGAACGGAGCAGCCCCAGCGGGAGGGACCTGGTAAGCAGCGCGGAATCCGCCACGCTTTGGTTCAGCGGCATCGCCATTCGTGCACCCCTTAGGCAGGACGCACCCGGTAAGGCAGCCGCGGGATGGCCCGCGGCGATCGGGTGGTGCCCCTCCCCGGAGGTCCGCCGGAACTCCGGAGGGGACATCCCTCATGGTCCGCCCGGCCGGTTTCCGCCGAAAGTCCCCACCATTGCGTATGTGTAAAAGCACTGCGTATGTGGAAAAGTCCGGCGCGGGTGGCCGCCCCCGGCTACACCCGGGCCAGGCCGGCCGCCTGGGCAAGCAGCTCGACGGACCGCAACCGGGCCTCGGTGCCGGTGCTTTGGTGGGCCACGATGAGTTCGTCGGCGTCGGCGTGCCGGCCGAAGCTGTCGAGATACTCCATCACGGCGTCGGGCGTGCCCACCGCCGAATAGGTCATCATCTGGGAGACGTGCTGGCCCTGCGGTGAGTCGAGGATCATGTCCGCCTCGTCGTCGGTGAACTCCCGCCCGCCGCCGAAGAACAGGGAGACTCTTGCGCGCTTCGTCTCCTGCAGCATGGCCTGCGCTTCAGGGGCGGAATCAGCGGCAATAACATTCACGCCGGCAATCACGTGCGGCGCATCCAGCTGGGCGGAGGGCTTGAATTCCCGGCGGTAGATGGGCACGGCATCTTGCAGCGCGTTGGGCGCAAAGTGCGAAGCGAAGGCGTAGGGAAGTCCCAGCTGGGCGGCCAGCCGTGCGCCGAACAGGGATGAGCCCAGGATGTAGAGCGGCACGTTGGTGCCCTTGCCCGGGGTGGCTTCCACACCCTGGATGCGGGTGGGGCCGGTGAGGTAGCCCTGGAGCTCCAGGACGTCCTGCGGAAAGCTGTCCGCGGACATCGGGTCCCGCCGCAGCGCACGCATGGTGTTCTGGTCGCTGCCGGGTGCGCGGCCCAGGCCGAGGTCGATGCGCCCCGGGTGCAGGGTTTCCAGGGTGCCGAACTGTTCGGCGATGGTCAGCGGCGAGTGGTTGGGCAGCATGATGCCGCCGGCGCCCAGCCGGATGCTTTCCGTGTGGGCGGCCACGTGGGCGATCAGCACGCTGGTGGCGGAGGAAGCGATGGAGGACATGTTGTGGTGCTCGGCGTACCAGATCCGCCGGTACCCCAGCCGCTCGGCGCTTTGCGCCATGGCCACGCTGCCTGCGAAACTCTCCGCCGCCGTCTGGCCTTTGCCGATGGTTGCCAGGTCAAGGATGGAAAGCGGAAGAGTCACGTGAGGTGCCGGCCTTTCGAAGCGTTGCGTAGTTTTGCCCGCCGGGTCGCGGTGGGCACGAAAGGTATAACCATGGCGGTACCCGTCTTATTTCTGTGATGTTCGGAATACTCAGCAAGCTGATGAGGCTGGGGCAGAACCACCAGTCCAGGGAGGACGTGGCGAAGGAAGTCGTTGAGGCTCTGGGTAGTCTCCTGGAGCAGACACGAAGGGGCCAGGCCTGACGGCCTGGCCCCTTCGCTGCGGCGCACGTCATTGGGCGCCGGCCTTCCACGCCCTTAGACGGCGCAGCCTCCGTTCCCGATCTGCGTGTCGATGGCATTGATCTTCGTTTGCACTGCTCCCACTTGATCCTGCAAGCTGCGCACCACTGCCTTCTGGACATCGATGGTTTTACTGTTGCTCCCCTTCCTGCCCTGCAGGCCGGCCAGCACACCCTGGGCTTCCACCAGCTGCCGGTCAAGCGCGTTCAGCTGGAGCTGCAGGTCCTTGAGCGCTGATTCCGCCGCGGTGATCTCACCTTCCAGAGCGGTGAGCTGGGCCAGAAGCGGCGTCACCCTGCCCTGCAGCACGAGGATCTCCGCTTCCTTGGACTGGATTTCCGCGTTCTTCAGGGCCAGGTCAGCCACCAGCTTGTCCATGATCGCGTTCAGGCTTTCGATCTCTTTCGTCTTGCCGGAAACCAGGCTCTGCGCTGCATCAACAGCCGCCTGAAGGGCCGGAAGTTCGCCTTTGAGACCGGTGATTTCCAGCTGTTTTGCTCCGACCGCGGATTCCGCTGCAACACGGGCCGCCTCGGCCTCCGCCAAAGCCACCTTCCTTGCCTCCACCACGGACCTCTGGCCGGCAATGGCTTGCTCGGCAGCGGCCACGTTCCCGATGAGTGCCGGCAGCGCCGCTTCCAGGTCCTCCAGAATCTTCTTCTGGGCCGAGAGCTCGCCTGATGCCACAGCGGCTGTGTCCGTAAGCACTGTGAGCTGCTGTTGCAAAGCGTCCAGTTCAGTCTGCTTCCCAGCGACGGCTCTGTTGGCCTGGTCCACGGCGCCCTCAAGCGCGGGAAGTTCGGCCGTCAGCTTCGCGATCTCACCTTCCTTGGCCGTGACGGCCGCATTCGCAATCGTCAGGACCGACTGCAGCGGCACGGACAGCGTCTGCAGCGCGCTGCTTTCCTGCTGCCTGGCCAGCAACTGGCTGTTCAAGGATGACACCTGCGCGTTAAGGGCCGCCAGGTCCCCTTGAAGTCCGGAAATCTCGGCGTCTTTGTCGGTGATCTGCGCGCTGACGGCAGCAAGCAGTGTCAGCTTCTCAGCCCGTTGGGTAATAAGGCCGTTCGCGCTGCCATTGTTCTTGTCTATTTTCGCCGTCAACGCCGCGATCTCTGCGTCAAGGGCGCTCTTGTTGGCCTCCAGCTGGCCCAGCTGGGCCTGGGCCGTTGCCAGCTCATCCTGTATGGCCACTATGGCGGTATTTATGGTGCTGATTCGGCCTTGGAATACCGCTACGTCTGCTTCTGCCGCAGCGATGTGGTCATTGTTGGCTTTCACCGCGGCCGCAGCTGCCGCTGCCTCCGCCTCCAAGGTGACGAGCCGTGCCTCGGCCGCAACAATCTCGGCGGTCTTGGCTGCGAGCGCTGCCGCTGCTGAGCCGGCGGCAGCTTCACGAACCTCCAGATCCGCTTCGACGGCCGCGATCTCAGCTTTCTTATCTGCCACGGCTTTGTCCGCTGCCGCCGCCGTTGCCTCCAGTTCCGCGAGCTTCTGCTCTGCCAGCCGTATGGCCTCCCGCTGCGCCTGCAGGGCTTCCTCAGCGGCTTCGCCTGTTGTCTCCAATGACGTGAGGTCAATTTTGGCTGCGGTCAGTTCGTCCGTTGCGGTGGCTACAGCCGCGACGGCTTCTTGCGCCGTGGTGGTCAGGGTTACTAGATCGTCCTCTGCCGCCTCGATGTGAGCTTCCGTGGCCGCCAGTTCAGAGGCCGCGTTCCCGGCGGCCTGCTGAAGGACAAGAAGCTCGTCGGCGGCGGTATCGATCGCGCGCTGGGCACCGGCCATTTCCGCGGTCAGGGCAGCGGCTTCGGCGCGAAGACCGGCAGCGGCCGCTTCAGCCGCAGCCTGCTGCTCAAGCAGGGGCGCGAGCTCGGCTTCGACCCCAGCCTTGTCGACATGCAGGATGGCCAGGGCCTCCCGGGTGTCTGAAATGGCGGCCAGCGTTGCGGTTTTCTCCCCGTCAAGCCTGGCGATGTCGGCGTCGGCAGTGTTGACGTCTTTCGCCAGCTGCTGTGCCTCCGCCTCGAGGGCCGCCATCTCCGTATTCACTGCAGCCTTCTGCTCCATGAGTGCCGCCTGCTGTGCCGCCAGCCCATCACGTTCAGCCTGCAGCCTGGCAATGACATCGGCGTTCTTTTTGGCCGCGGCTTTCAGCAGGTTTTCCTGGACGGTCCCCCGGTGTGCCAGCTGGTTCACCACGCCATTGCAGATCGATCCGTTGGACGATGTCCCGGCGACGGCCGGCTGCACCAGCACCAAGCTGGTGGCCAGCAGGCCCGGCAGGACAACGGCGGCGGCGAGGCGGCGTGGAACCGACGGCTTTGACGGGGAAGTGCGCATGTGTGCTCCTGAGACCGGTGAGCGGCCCCCATTGGCCGCTGCTAGCCCAACGGTAGGTTGCGGCAGCTGCTAAGCACACGCGTAATCCCACACCTGTCTTTACGCCCCGGGTACTCGCTAAAGGGTGACACCCGGCGGGAGCGCTACTTGGTTCTTGACTCGGCAGAGGGCCCGAATATGACCGCCGCGGTCGCCCGATTAACCGGCGTTACGCCCTGTATCTCCGGGTTTCGGCGGCCTTTGATTCCCTTCGCGGCGCTGGCGGATAGTTGCTGCAACGAGCACACCCGATGCAACCGCTACCTACTTCCCAAGGGGGAATCTTGGCCATCACCAGAACGAAACCCGCCGCCGTCGCGGCCCTGACAGCAGCAGCATTGCTGGGGCTGGCTGCCTGCGCTGATCCGGGCGCGACGGCGGCGACAGCACCGTCGTCGTCGTCCGCCACAGTGGCGGGGAAGCAGTTCAACCTGTCCCCGGAGCAGGACCGCTTCAAGGTCACCGTTGACCCCGCTGCGGCGGCACTGGTCCCGGAGGCCATCAAGGCCGACGGGAAGCTCACCATCGTAAGCACCGGAGGCACTGCTCCGCTGAGCCTTTTCGCGACCGACAACAAGACCCTGATCGGCAGCGAGGTGGACATCGCCTACGCGGTGGGCGAGACGCTTGGCCTGGAGGTCGAAGCGCTTCCCGTGGCCTGGGCTGATTGGCCGCTGGGCGTTGAATCCGGCAAGTATGAGGCCGTGCTGTCCAACGTGACCGTCACCGAGGCCCGCAAGGAAAAGTTCGATTTCGCCACCTACCGCAATGACCTGCTGGGCTTCTACGCAAAGAGCGATTCAAACATCGGCGCAATCAAGGAGGCCAAGGACGTGGCGGGCAAGCGGGTCATCGTTGGCTCCGGCACCAACCAGGAAGCCATCCTGGTGCGCTGGGACGAGGAAAACAAGAAGAATGGCCTGGCGCCGGTCGAGTTCCAGTATTACGACGACGACTCCGCCTCGTCGCTTGCCCTGCAGTCGGGCCGGGCGGACCTGACCTTCGGACCCAACGCGGGCGCCGCCTACAAGGCTGCGCAGGATGGAAAGAGCAAGCAGGTGGGCACGCTCAACGGCGGCTGGCCGCTGACGGCGGAAATCGCTTTCACCACCAAAAAGGACAACGGCCTGGCCGTGGCTGCCCAGGCAGCGTTGAACGAACTGATCGAAAACGGCACCTACGCCAAGATCCTGGACCGCTGGGGCCTGTCATCCGAGGCCATTCAGAAGTCCGAGCTGAACCCGGCAGGCCTGCCCAAGAAGTAAAGGTCCTGCCGACGAAGGAATCCCCGCCGGGCACCAGCCCGGCGGGGATTTTTCGTGCCCAGTTCCGCTGGTGACGTGACCGCCGGAAACTAAGCTGTGATAGAGCGGATCCAGGTCCACGGAAGTATGAAAGGGACGAGCCATGACGGACGGGAAGTATGACATTGACGGCCGCCTGGCGCAGCTGCTGGCCGCAACCGTCCGCTCCGACCCTGATGCAACAATCGAGCTGACTGTCGTCGTTGACGGCACCATCATTTCGGGATCGGTCGCGTCTAGGCAGGCCTGGGAGCGGCGGCAGGATGACCAGATCCGGATCGGCAGCCCGGCCATCGCCGACGCGCTCGCCTCCGTTGCCTCACCCGCGGACGAACAGACATTGAACGATGATCTGTACGTTCATTTTCTTGGCCCCGTGCTCGTTACAGGGGGACGCCAGGTCCGCCTGCAGGCAACCAGGGTCGATCTGCGAAAAGTCTCCGCCTGGAGCATCGGCCGTGTGCCCGCTGATCAGGAATGGCACCGCCCTGCCTACGACTGAAGTCCCGCCGGGAGCGCAGGAACTAAAACGGCGGCGGTTCCGGCGGCTTGCCTGGATCAGGCCCCGGATGGACTTCCACGGGTTCGCTGATGTGGACGCGGCCGAATGGTGATTGCCACTCGAGGTTGCCGGACCCAGGCAACTGCCTGTACTTCCAGGCCCCTATGGACTTGAGCGCGTGGTGTCTTCGGCACAGCATTGCAAGGTTTCCGGCGTCGGTCGTCCCCCCGTCCTGCCACTCAACGGTATGGTCGGGTTCGCAAACAGAGACCGGGCGGGTACAGCCCGGGAACCTGCAGGTGCCGTCACGGCTGTGCAGGTACCGTAGCAATGCCTTCGGCGGACGGTAAGCCGTCCGCCCAACCCCGAGGGCTTTGCCGGTGGTGCAGTCAGTGAAAAGCCGCTGCCAGTTGGGGGCCAGTGCCGCCAACTGTCGGGCGGTGGGACCGTCAATGGGCCCGTAGCCGGCAAGTTCCGCGGAGTCCAGTGTCGCTTCGCTTCCTGTGCCGCCCCCGAGTGCCAGGCCTAGGGGAATGGTCACTACCACCTCGGCCCGGAACACCCCGAACTCTAACTCCCCAGTTCCGCCGAGGAGACGGTGGGCCAGTGCATCCGCCCGGAACTCCGGGAGCGTGCTGGAGCCGGACCGGACACCGTCCCCAACAATGGCGCCTGAGTCACGGCTATGTTCCGCAACCTTGGCCTTGATCAGCCGTGCGTCGTGGTCGAGCCCGTTGTAAATGGCCAGGCCAACCTCTGCAGGAAGGGAGGCGGTGAGGGTGCACATCCCGTCCGGCTCGGGTGAGAACCACACACCGCGTTCGCGGTGGGCGGCTGCTTTCCGGGCCGCGAGGCTCTCTGGGTGGAGCCGCTCACGCAGCCTGCGCAGGCAGCTGCGCAGTTCGACGGCCGTGCGAAGACGGCCGTGGCGGGTCCGCGCCCGTTGCAGGGCCACCCGCGAGAACTTCTCAGCGTGCCCGGCAGGCAGGAAGCGCGCCTGTTCGAGGATGATCCGTGCGTGCCCGTTGGAAATCTTTCCTTCTTCAACCGCTTCAAGAACTTCCCATTGGGACGTGGTCAGTTCTGCGGCTTCATTCAAGGAGCGTGCGGCTGAACCTTCGGAGACGGCGCAGGCGGTAGCCACCTCTGTGACGGCGAGCGCATGGGCCTCGTCCCCGCCAAAACGCACGGGCTGCTCCTCCCGCCTCACCGGGGTCTCTTCGCCAACGGCCTCTTCGACCCGGGCCAGGGCACGCGTTTTCATGGCCGTTCCCCAGGCAATGAGCCGGTCAGCTGATGCGACGAGCCGAAGAGCCTGGTCAGCCGAGAGGAAGGAAGGGAGTGGAAAGCTCACGGTCCCGATCAGAAGCGGATCCCCATCCGCGAAGGCGACAGCAGGAACCCAGGCGTCATCAGCCTCCGGGGCCGTTTGATGCCGCATGCGCTGCCCTCCTCCTGAGACGTCGGGTTTTCCTTATCCGGACGCTTCCAGCCTAGGTGCGGGGTCTGACAAACGCCCTACAGATGCTGCTCCCACACCGTCAGCTGCAGCTGCACAGCCCCAGCGGAAGGCTCGACGACGGCGGCACCCTCCTCGCCGTCGTCGGCCTTTCCACCGCGGTGCCAATTCATCAGGCGCGGACCGTCTCGGCGGAGCGCACGGGCGCCTCCAGCCCCAGGTTCTCCCGCAGGGTGGTGCCCCGGTATTCGGTGGGGTAGACGCCGCGTTCCTGGAGTTCGGGCACCAGGTGGTTCACGATGTCATCCAGCCCCGTTGGAATGAGCCACGGTGAGATGTTGAAACCGTCCACCGCGCCCACGCGGGCGTACTCGGCCAGCTGGTCGGCCACCGCAGCGTAGGAACCCGTGAAGGTGGAGTCCACGCGCGCGGTGCGGGACGTGACGAACTGGCGGATGGAGAGCCCCTTGTCCTTGGCCTCGGCCCGCCACTGGTCCGCCAACTGCCGTGCCTTCGCGCCGTGGAAGCCGCTGCCCCGGGTTTCAGAGGTTTCCTCCACCACGGGATCAATCTCCGGAAGCGGGCCATCGGGATCGTAGTCGGACAGCTCACGGCCCCAGAACTGTTCCAGGTACGCCACCGCCTGCTGCGGACCGATCTGCAGGCTGCGGACCCACTCCTTCTTCTCCGCCGCCTCTTCGGCGGTGGGAGCCAGGATGAATTCGCTGGCCGGCATGATCTGCACCGCGTTGGCCCCGCGGCCGGCAGCCAGCGAGCGCGCCACGAGGTCCTGGCGGAACTCGACGGCGTCATCGAACTTGGGGTGGGCGGAGAAGATCACATCGGCCTGCCGGGCTGCGAAATCACGGCCTTCCGGGGAGTCGCCGGCCTGGAACAGCACCGGCCGGTACTGTGCGCTCCGCGGCAGGCGGGGGGTGACATCCACGGTGTAGTGCTGCCCCTCATGGAGCACCCGGCGGGCAGGACCGTTCGGGGTCTCCCAGGAGTCCCAAATCCGCTTTGCCGTCTCCACGAACGCTTCGGCGTGCTTGTACCGGTCTGCGTGGTCCAGGTAGCCGCCGCGGCGGAAGTTCGCCCCGGTCCAGGCGTTGTCCGTGGTGACGATATTCCATGCCGCCCGGCCGCCGGAGATCAGGTCCAGCGAGGCGAGCCGGTGGGCCAGATCCGCGGGATCGTTGTACGTGGTGTTCTGGGTGGCCACCAGACCGATGTTGTTGGTGACCGAAGCCAGCGCCGCAAGCATGGTCTGGGCGTCCGGCCTGCCAACCACGTCCAGCGCGTGCGGCCGCCCGAGGTGTTCCCGCAAGCGGAGCCCTTCACCCAGGAAGAACGCGGCGAACAACCCCCGCTCGGCGGTCTGGGCGATGCGGCGGAACGATTCGAAGTCGGTCTGCGAGCCGGATTCCGTGGCCTTCCAGATGGTTCCCGAGTTGACCCCCTGGAAGAAAATGCCGAACTGCAGCTTCCCTGTCGGCGTGAAAACATTGAATGTAGCACGGCTGTGCTGCGTCATGGTTTTTCCCTTACTTTCCGGTGCCGGCAGCGGCGGATGCATAGCGGTTGGCCGGACGCCCGAGGCCCAGCAGGTCGCGGAAGGTACCGTCCTGGACGGGAGAACGGAGGGCACCGCGCCGCCTCAGTTCAGGCAGGACCAGCCGGGCCAGTTCTCCGAGGTCCACCGCGAGCGACGCCGGGTGGAGCCGCACGCCGTCGGCCTCCGCGAGCAGCGGCGCCAGGAGGTCAACGAGGGCTGCCGCCGGGCCGGCGTACCTGGCCCGGCCGCTGTCGGCGCCGGCCCCGCGGTCCCCCGCAGCCTGCCCCCGGGCATCCAGGACGACGTCGAGCTCGGCAACCACCGCCACCGAAGCTCCAACGCGGGTGCGGACGTCGCGGACCTCGGCGGCCAGCAGTTCAGGGGTCGGCGCGTTCACCAGCACACCGTCCACGGCGTCCGCTGAAACCCCGCCCAGCAGGGACGCCGGAACCAGCACCGGCAGCTGCCCCTGGAGCGGCCTGGGAATAATGGATGGGCCCTTGACCGAATAGGCCGCGCCCGCGAAATCCGCCGGGGTTTCAAAGTCGGCGTAGTGCAGCTTGTCCACATCGATGTAGCGGCCGGTGGCGACGTCACGGATCACCGCATCGTCCTCCCACGAGTCCCACAAACGCCGGGACACCTCGATGGAGGCAGCGGCTTCCTGGCCGAGCGCAGCGCCGCTCACAAAGTCGCGTCCGACGGCGGCAGCGGCTTCGGGTGATTCCCCTGCGGTAGCGATCCATCCGGCGCGTCCGCCCGCCACGTAGTCCAGGCTCGCGAGCTGCGTGGAAACGTGGAACGGCTCGGTGTAGACCGTATCCACCTCCGGCACCAGGGCGATGGTCCGCGTGATGGGGCCGGCGTAGGCCGCACGCTGCAGGGCGTTGGCACGCCCGGGTGCAGGTTCATCGGTAAAGGTGGCCACATGGAACCCGGCGGATTCCGCGGCAAGCACGGCTTCGGTGAGGCTGCCGAAACCGGCACCGTCCCACCCGGCGCCGTCGAGTTCGATCGCCAGGAACCCGGCGCGGGCTGATTCGTTGGGGCTCACTTCGGGTCCTGACGTTCGTAGGGGATCTTCTCGCCGGCTTCGATGGCCACGGGCAGCCGGTTTTCGGCCGGCGGCAGCGGGCAGGTGGCCAGGTCCGTGTAGGCGCAGGGCAGGTTAATGGCCCGGTTGAAGTCCAGCTCCACCGAACCGTCCGCGGCCGGCACCACGGAGAGCGAACGGTTGGCTGCGTAGGTGGTTTTGCCGGAGGTCTGGTCCGTAAACAGGACGGCCAGCGAACCGGGTGCGTGGCCGTTGAACGCCGTCAGCGCCAGTTCCCGGCCTGCCAGTTTGAAACGGATTTCACCCGGGGCCTCGTAGACATGCCGGATGCCTTCGACGGCGGCCCCCACCGTGGTGGGCCGCGGCGCCTCGAAGGGCACAAAGGTCCCGCGGACGGCGTAGGCAGCGTCCGGCGAGTAGGCGGGGGTGCCCTGGTATTCGCGGAGCAGTGCGTTCTCCGGGTTCCGCGGCCGCACAATGTACTCGCCGCCGCGCTTTGCCACCTCAATGACCGTATCGCCGGACGCCAGGTTGATCCCGCCGCGCTCCTCGATGGAGCCCAGCTCAATGGTGGCACCGGAGCCGGTGTTCAACTCCTGCCCGTCCCGCTGCAGGCTTTCGCCTGCCTCCAGGACGATGCGGACGGCGTCGTCCACTGCACTCCACGTGCCCGGAACACCGTCCAGACGCCTGGCGGAGGAGTCCAGCCAGTGCAGGTGCGTGACGGCGAGGAAGCCGTGCGGGTGGGCGCGGTGGCGTTCGTGGGCGGTGTGCCATTCCTGCCAGTCGGCGTCGAAGGACTCGAGGGCGGTTTCAGTGTGCGTAGACAAAGTGGCTCCTTGTGGTGCTGGTGCGGGCGGATTCGGGGCGGTTGCCGTAAGGATCTTCGGCTTCCCAGAGCGTGGTGGGCGCGGCCGCCCGGACAGCGGGGATGACCTCCAGCGCGAACCGCTCCAGGATCTCCAGCTGCTGTTCGAACGGCAGCGTGGTGGGCAGCGAGATGGACTGCAGGTCGTGGCCGTACAGCGAGTGGTAGCTGAGGATTTTGTCGATCACCTGCTCCGGGCTGCCCACCAGCGCGGGGCCCTCGGCCACCGCGTGCTGGATGTCGCGGAAGGGTGAGTTGTTGCCCGGCACATTGCGGTTCGCCGTCAGGGCTTCATACACCGGCCCGAACTGCCGGATGGCCTCCTTGGTGGTGTCCGCGATGAACACCCCGCCGGCACCGCTGCCCGAACCCACGTACTGCTGCCGGGGATCGTGGCCGTGCCGCTCATACTCCGCCCGGTAATGCTCGATCAGCACCTGGTAGTTCTCCCGGGGCTGGATGGCGTTCGCCGTGAACAGCGGGTCACCCCATTTGCCGGCAAGGGCGGCGGACGTAAGCGTTGTAGCAGAGCCGTGCCAAATCCTGGGCGGACCGTCAAAGGGGCGCGGCGTAGTGGTGGTTCGTTCCGTCAGCGGCGGACGGAAGCGCCCGGACCAGGTGACGCCTTCCTCGCGCCACAACCGGCGCAGCAGCTCATACTTTTCGGCCAGCAGGTCCCACTGGTCAGCAAGGTCCAGCCCGAACAACGGGTATTGCAGCACCTCGTTGCCCTTGCCGATCACCAGTTCCAGCCGGCCGCGGCTGAGCTGGTCGATGGTGGCGTAATCCTCGGCCACGCGCACCGGGTCCAGCACCGACAGCACGGTGACGCCGCTCTGCAGCCGGATCCGGTCCGTCACGGCGGCGATTGCTGCCAGCACCGTGGTGGGCGAGGAGGAGATAAACTCCCCGGCGTGGCGCTCCCCTACGGAGAAGCTGTCGAACCCCAGTTCCTCGGCCCGCCGCGCGGTTTCCACCACCTGGTTGAGGCGGTCCGCTGTGGAGACGATCTCCCCGGTCACCGGGTTTTTCAGGTGCGGGATGATGTCCAGGACCTGGAACTTCATGAGGTCTTCCCGGAAGGAGCGGCACTGGCTGTAGCCTGGGCGGCCGCGAAGGTCTCCTCGGTGATGGTCTTCGACTCCGGCAGCGCCTCCTCGGACAGGCCCCAGCGCTCCAGCACCTCTGCGTACGAACCGTCCTCAATTGCCGAGTTCAGGGCCTCGGTGATGACCGGGGCCAGTCCGTTGCCGCGAAGGGTTGTGGCTGCCACCAGGGTTTCCGAGGGCCAGCCGGCGTTGACCTTGCCCACCACCTTCAGGTCGTCCCGGGTGTTTTCCCGGTACACCGTGGACGGGTAGGGGGCGATGTTCAGGTCTGTCCGCCCCGATGAGAGAGCCAGGATGGTGTCGGCGTCGGACGAGTAGTACTGCAGGGTGGCGGGCGCCTTGCCCTTGGCCTCGAGTTCCTTGTTCCACGCGAGAAGGATCTTCTCCTGGTTGGTGCCGGACCCTACGGATACCTTCAGCCCGGAGATGTCATCCGCGCCCTTGATGTCATAGCTGGCGGACTTCTTCGCCTCGAAACCCATAAAGGCGGCGCGGTAGCTGGCAAAGTCGAAGAGCTTCACGCGGTCCTTGTTCACACCCACGTTGGAGAACACAGCCTCGAAGTCGCCGGACTGGGTCTTCAGCGGCCAGTTTTCCCAGGAGGTGACCTGGACATCCAGCTCCAGGCCCAGCTTGTCCGCCACCAGTTGCGCGAGGTCCAGCTCGGATCCGATCGGCGTCTTGTCGTCCGTGGCGTGGAAGGACAGCGGAATGGAACCGGCTGTGGTGGCGATGGTGAGCTTGCCGTCCTTGCCAATGAGTTCGGGGACCTTGGCGGCGAGCGCCGGATCCTTCTCCGCCCGGATGCGCTGCTGGTCCGGGGACGCGTTGTAGACCACGCCGTTGCGTGCCGCCGTCGTCTCAGCTCCGCCCGTGGCAGAGCCCGCAGCTGTTGCACCGGGATCGGCGCAGGCAGACAGCGCGGCTGTTCCGAGGAGTACGACGGCGGGCAGCGCCGCCAGGGTGCGCCTGTTGCGGAAGCGTGGGGTGCGGATGCCGGCAGGTGAAGAGAATGACATGGGAAGTCCTTAGATGTTGAAAGCCGGTTCGAGCACCTTGGAGAAGAAGCTCCTGGTGCGCGGTTCCTGGGGGTTGGTGAAAATCTCCTGCGGGGTGCCCTGCTCCACGATCTGGCCCTGGTCCATGAACACCACGGTGTCCGCCACGTCCCGGGCAAAGCCCATCTCGTGGGTGACGATGATCAGGGTGGTGCCGGAGGTGGCGAGCTCCCGGATAACGTCGAGCACCTCATTGACCAGTTCAGGATCCAGCGCCGAGGTGGGCTCGTCGAAGAGCAGGATCTTGGGATCCAGTGCCAGGGCCCGTGCGATCGCCACGCGCTGTTGCTGGCCGCCGGACAGCTGCCGCGGGTAGGCATCCGCGCGGTCCTTCAGGCCCACGCGGTCCAGCAGCTCCAGGCCACGGCGCTTTGCCTCTTCCTTGGAGGGGCGTGCTTTTCCGGGACGCTGCGCCACGACGGGCGCTTCGGCCACGTTCTCCAAAGCGGTGAGGTGCGGGAACAGGTTGAAGTTCTGGAACACCATGCCGATCTCGGTCCGCTGCTTGAGGATGTCCTTCTCGCGCAGCTCATGGAGCCGCCCGCCCCGGACTTCGTAGCCCACCAATGTGCCGTCGATTGAGATGTGGCCGCCGTCCACCTTTTCCAGGTGGTTGATAGTGCGCAGCAGGGTGGACTTTCCCGAGCCGGACGGGCCGACGATCACGGCCACGCCGCCCGGCTCAACCGTGAGGCTGACGCCTTTGAGGACCTCGGTGGCCCCGAAGGACTTGCGCACGCCGGTGATTTCCACCAGGCCGCGGGTGGCTGTAGCAGCTGTAACGGTCATCAGAGGCTCCTGGTCCGGTTGGCCACTGCGTGGGTGGCGAAGAATTTACGGGCTTTCTGCAAGGGGGTCAGCGGCAGGTTCCGCACCGCACCCTTGGAGTAGTGCCGTTCGATGTAGTACTGGAAGACGCTGAGGACCGAGGTGATCACCACGTACCAGAGCGTTGCCACCAGGAGCAGCGGGAGGACCTGCTGCGTGCGGTTGTAGATGACCTGCACTGTGTAGAACAGCTCGGAGTAGGCCAGGACGTAGACGATCGATGTGCCCTTGACCAGGCCGATGATCTCGTTGAAGGCGGTGGGCAGGATGGCCCGCATCGCCTGCGGCAACACAATCCGGGTGGACCGCCGCCAGGCCGGGATGCCCAGGGCCGCCGCGGCCTCCAGCTGCCCCTGGTCCACAGAGAGGATTCCGCCGCGGATGATCTCGGCCGAGTAGGCCGCCTGGTTCAGGGTCAGGCCCAGGACGGCGGCCGCGAACTGGCTGATCAGCGTGGTGGTCTGGACCTCGAAGAACCTCACGTCGGTGAAGGGGATGCCCAGGCTGATCTTTTCGTAGAGGTAGCCCAGGTTGTACCAAAGGAGCATCTGGACCAGCAGCGGCGTGGACCGGAAGATCCAGGAGAACGTCCAGGACACCGAGACCAGCAGCGGTGAGGCGGACAGCCGCATGAGCGCCAGGATGAAGCCCAGGACGAACCCGAGCAGGCCCGAGATGGCTGTCAGCTTCAGCGTTTCCAGCAAGCCGTTGATCACGGACTGCGCGGTGAACCACTGCGCCACCACGCCCCATTCCCAGCGCGGGTTCGTGGCCAGGGACCAGGCCACCGCCAGGACACCAAGCGCGACGGCGGCAGTCCCCACCCAGCGCCAGGGATGCCTGGCTGCCACCACCGGGTAGCCGGAGTAGTCCGTGGCGGCCCGGGCAGGTGGCGCAGGCTGCGGAGCCGCGCCTGCCGTCTGTGCCGGCTGTGATTGTGCTGACTGCGCCACCTTCGTTGCTGCTGAACTCATGCGCCACCTCGCTTCTCGGATCGGGTTGGAGCCACCGCCCCGGTACCGGTCCTGGCTGGCCCGGTTGCTGGCTGCAAATCTAGGACCGGCCGGAAGAGGCCAGCAAGGCGCCAGGTTGCATATCGTCACGGGACTTAGTGCGGCGTCATGAGTCGGTTTTTTGCGTCGCTTGACGCGCTGTGACGCGGAGTTAACGGGCGTGACCAGGCGCTCGACCGCCGTCGTCACCGCTGCCTAGCATGGGCACTCCGGCGGCCCTTCCAAGGCCGCCGCATCCCCGTCCGCCCCGCACCGCCGTCAGGAGTCCCATGCCAGCGAACATTCCGGCCGTCGTCTTCATTGGGGGCGGCCCCCGGGCGGCCGGCGTGCTGGAGCGGATTGCCGCCAACCGGCCGGAGATCTTCGCCGGCGCCCTGCAGATCCACGTGGTGGAGCCGTACGTTCCAGGATCCGGCCGCATCTGGCGGTACGACCAGCATCCCGGGCTGCTGCTGAACTCGACGGCGGCCGACGTCACCATGTTCACGGACGCGTCCGTCGCCTGTGATGGTCCCCCGGCGTCCGGCCCCGGACTGGCGGAATGGGCGGACGGCGTATTGGACGGATCCATTACCGACGTTCCGGACTTCCCCCGGCAGCTGCGGGACCAGCTTCACTCCCTCACGGGCTCCTCGTTCCCCACCCGCCAACTTCAAAGCCAGTACCTCGAATGGTTCTTCCGCCGCGCTGCCCGGTCCCTCGGCAAGAGCGTGACCGTGCACCGGACCACGGCGGTGGACATCGCCCCGCTCGGCGGCGGCGCGCGTGCCGTGGAACTGGCCAACGGGCGGACTTTGCATGCCGACATCCTGGTCACCGCGCTGGGCCACACCGACTCCCGCCCGGACGCCGCCTCCGCCGGCTGGTCCCGCTTCGCCGCCCGCCACGGCGGGTTCCATGCGGCGCCCAGCTACACCACCGACGTCGACTATTCAGCCATCGCCCCCGGGCAGGACGTGATCGTCGCCGGCATGGGACTCGCGTTCGTCGACCTGCTGGTCCTCCTGATGGAGGGCCGCGGCGGGCGCTTCGAGGAAACGCCCGACGGCGGGCTGCGCTACCTTGCGTCCGGCAGGGAACCCCGGCTGTGGGCAGGGTCGCGGCGCGGGGTGCCGTACCACTCCAAGATTTCGTCTGCCCTCCGCGGCCAGGCACCCGGTCCGCTGCTGTTCTTCACCGCAGACGCCGTCGAGGCCCTGCTCCGGCGGCACGGCGAACTGGATTTCCGAAGCCACCTCTGGCCGCTGATCGCCAAGGAAGCCGGCTACGGCTACTACCGGGAGCTGCTGATCGGCAGCCCGGAGCGGGCCGCCATGGGCTGGGAAGAGTTCGCCTCGCGCTACTCCGGCCTGGACTGGTACAGCTCCGCGCGCACCGAACTCGTGGCTGCCGCCGTCCCGGATGCCGGCCTGCATCTCGACCTCGAGCGGCTGGACCGGCCCTTTGACGGGCGCCGCTTCGCCGGCCTCGGGGAAGTACAGTCCGCCGTGGCAGGGTACATCGGAGAGGACCTCGCGCTGCGGGACAGCCCGGACCATCCGGAGACCCTGGCACTCTTCCTGGCCCTGCTGCACGTTTACATGGAACTGGGGCGCGTGGTGCCTGCGGAACGGCTCAATGCACGGTCCCAGCAGACCGTCCACGGCTGGTGGCACGGGTTCTTCAGCTTTGTCGACTCCGGCCCGCCGCCCCACCGCCTGCGCCAGATGCTGGCCCTGCACCGTGCCGGGCTGCTCCAGTTCGTGGGTCCCGGCCTCGAAGTGACGGCCGACGAGGCCACCGGGCTGTTCCGGGCCACGTCCCCGCACCATCCCGCCGCCATCACGGCCAGCGCCTTCATCGAGGCCCGGCTGCCGTCCACGTCGGTCACCCGGTCGCTCAATCCCGTGCTCGCGTCCCTGCATGGCAGCGGGCTGGGCACGGAGCAGCAGCTGCTCACGGCCGACGGCATCCACTCCACCGGCAAACTGCTGGTTTCCGCCCGGCACCAGCTGGTGGATGCCGCCGGAACCCCGCAGCAAACCGTGTTCGGCATCGGGCCAGGAACGTCAGGCTGGGGTGCGGGAGCGTTTGCCCGGCCCAATACCAACGCGGCACCGTTCCGGGAGAACGATGCCCTGGCCCGGACCATCCTCACCGTTGCCCGCAGCCTGTCCGCCGAAACCTCCGCCACAATAACTCCAGAACCAGCCGCCGTCGGAAAGTACTGAACCCGTGACCGCAGAACCCGAACTCAAGCGCAGGCCCCTTGACCCCGCAGCCCTGGCCGTCCTGAACCTGCCCATGCACGATCCCCGCGTCCGGCCGCTGCTGGACGAACTCGCCGTCGAATACGACACCCGCTACGGCGACCTTTTTGGCCGGGGCGCTGCCGCAGAGGAGCTGAACCGCTACCCAGCCGCCGAATTCGAGGAGCCCCGCGGTGCGCTCCTGGTGATCCAGGAAAACGGTGAATCCATCGCCGGCGGGGCTTTCCGCCGGTATGACGCCGCCACGGCGGAACTGAAGCGGATCTGGACGCACTCCGCACACCGCCGTCGGGGCCTTGCCCGCCTGGTGCTCGCCGAACTGGAGGCCCTGGCTGGCCGCCGCGGATACACCCGGCTCTACCTCACCACCGGCCCGCGGCAGCCCGAGGCCAAGCACCTCTACCTCACCACCGGCTATGAGCCGCAGTTCGACCTGGCCGCCGACCCCGAGACCATCGGCCCGCTGGCGTTCACCAAGGAACTTCCGGCCGCGCAGAACTGACCGGCGGAGTGCCGCCGCGCAGGCACCGGGCGCCGCTAAGCTGGCGCCATGGCCAACAAAACCACAGCAGAGAAGCTTGCCACCATCCAGAAGGGCTACGCGCTGGACGGTGCCACCATCGAACTGGGGGCCGCCATCATCGACGGCGAACTCCACAAGAACGCGCCGGTGCGGCTGCCGCTGGCCATGATGAACCGGCACGGCCTGGTGGCCGGTGCCACCGGTACCGGCAAAACCGTCACGCTGCACATGATGGCCGAGCAGCTCTCCACCGCCGGCGTCCCCGTCTTCCTGGCGGACATCAAAGGTGACCTCTCCGGGCTGGCCACCGCCGCTACCGGCAGCGCTAAGCTCACCGCCCGCACCGAGGGCATTGGACAGGCCTGGCAGGGGAAGACGTTCCCGGTGGAGTTCCTGGCCCTGGGCGGCGACGGTAACGGGGTCCCCGTGCGGGCCACGGTATCGTCCTTCGGGCCCATCCTCCTCTCGCGGATCATGGAACTGAACGACACGCAGGAATCCAGCCTGCAGCTGGTGTTCTACTTCGCGGACAAGAACGGCCTGGAACTCATCGACCTCAAGGACCTCCGGGCCGTAATCCAGTTCCTGACCTCCGCCAAAGGCAAGGACCAGCTGGAGGAGCTGGGCGGGCTGTCCAAGGCAACCGCCGGTGTCATCCTCCGCGAGCTCGTGAACCTCGAGGCGCAGGGGCTGGAAAAGTTCTTCGGCGAACCCGAGTTTGATACCGCGGAGCTGCTGCGGACCGCGCCGGACGGCCGCGGCGTCGTCACCTGCCTCGAGTTGCCCACGCTCCAGACCAAACCGATGCTGTTCTCCACGTTCCTCATGTGGCTGCTCGCCGATCTCTTTGAGGACCTCCCGGAAGCAGGGGACCTGGACAAGCCGAAGCTCGTGTTCTTCCTCGACGAGGCCCACCTGCTTTTCAACGGTGCGTCCAAGGCGTTCCTGGAAGCCATCACCACCACCGTCCGGCTCATCCGGTCCAAGGGCGTGGGCATCTTCTTCGTCACCCAGACTCCCAAGGACGTCCCCGCCGACGTCCTTGGCCAGCTGGCCAACCGCGTGCAGCACGCCCTGCGCGCCTTCACCCCGGAGGACGCCAAGGCGCTCAAGGCCACCGTGTCCACCTTCCCGGTCAGCGACTACGACCTGGAGGAAACCCTGACCTCCGCAGGGATCGGCGAGGCCGTGGTGACGGTCATGAACGACAGGGGCGCGCCCACTCCTGTGGCACTCACCCGGCTGCGGGCGCCCGAGTCGGTCATGGGACCCAGCGATGACGCCCTGGTCCGGAGCACGGTGGCCGGCTCGGCACTCCTGCCCAAGTACGGAACCGCGGTGGATAACCATTCCGCCTACGAGAAGCTGACCGGCAAGGCTGCCGCACCCACCGGTTCCGCGGTGCCGGGCGGGCCGCCGGTTCCGGGTTCCGGCGACGCTGCGGACGTGGACGCCGAGGCCCGCCGGATTGAGGAGGAGATCCTGGGCCAGCCCAGCAGCAGGCCGGCTCCCGGCCGGAACACTGTTCCCCGCACGCCGGCCGGGGCGCCCCGGTCTTCGCGGCCGGAGTCGGGCGGCGGGATGATGGACGACCTTGGCGGCGCGCTCGGTGGCGCCTTGGGCGGCGGCCTGAAGAGCATGGCCCGGTCCATCGGCACCCAGCTGGGCCGTGAACTGCTGCGGGGCGTGTTCGGCACGTCGTCCCGGCGGCGCCGCCGCTGACCCGGGCCGTTCCGAAGGGGCCGCGGACGCCAGTTCCGGCTGCCGTCGTCGGGCCTTAACACCGTGCTTCTCCCCCACAAAGGGTAGACGCCGACTTCAGTGCGCGTTCGCACTAACGTTAGTGTAAGGAACGTGCAGATGAGTCAAGCGTTGGTGAGGATAGCGGCCGGATGGCTGCTGGGCCTCATGCTTGCCGTGGCCGGAGCCATTGTTGCCGTGAACCTGGTGAACAAGACGGTGGCGAGTCCGCAGCAGCCGGTGCGTGAGTATCTGGACGCGCTGCAAAGCGGCGACGGCGGGAAGGCGCTGGGATTGTTGCGCGCCACTGTACCGCCCAGCAATGCCGCCATGCTCGACGGAACAGGGCTGCAGACCGCCGCGTCCCGCCTGGCCAACGTGGAGATCGGTGAACCGGAGGAGCGTTCCGGCAACCAGGTCATGGTGCCCATGGAATACACCATCGACGGCAGCCGGCTCCGCACGGAGTTCATGCTGCAGAAGACCGGCACCGAATGGATCTTCTTCAACACCTGGGCGTTCGTCCCGTCACGGCTGCCCACGGTGGACGTCACGGTGGTCAACGGCAGCGAGGCCAACGTCAACGGCGTGCCGGTGAACATGCCCAACGGCAGGAACTCCTTCGCGGTGTTCTATCCGGGTGAGTACGAGGCAGCCCTCAACGGCCAGTACTTCTCGGCCCCCGCAACCCGCGCGACAGTCACCGCCCGGGACGTCCCCGTGGCGCCGCTCAACCTGCTGACCCAGGCTACTGCCAGCCTCAAGAAGGACGTGGCGGACAAGGTCAAGGAGTTCCTGGACGGCTGCGCGGCGGAAGCGGTCAAGGAGCAGAAGCTCCAGCCGGACTGCCCGTTCTACTACGCCAGCAACAACAGGGTCCAGGACGGCACCATCAAGTGGACCGTCACGGAGTACCCAAACGTTGCCATCGAACCCTTTGACGGACGGTGGGTGGTGGCACCCCTGGACGGCAAGGCCAAGGTGGAAGCGCTGCAGCAGAACTCCTTCACCGGGATCTGGTACCCGCTGGAGGAAGAGGTGGACTTCAGCTTCACCACCCGCCTGGACGTCTCCGGCGGCGCGGTCAGGGTCACCCCGGTGCTGAGCTTTTAGGCCGCGCACGCCGCTCTGGCCCGGTTTTGGTGCCTGGCCCCTATTGGTAGCCGCGGCTACGGGCCCGATGAGGTTGATAGCTGGGCCGGTCCGGCTGCGGCCACCGCAAGGAACCCCGTGCCAGAACCTCCCGGACCTGCGCCAGAACAGAGTCGGGCGCGTGAACTACATCGTCGTAGAAGAACCTCAGCACGGGTAGACCCTGCAGTATTGCCGAGTTGTCCCTGCGCCTGTCCTTCTTGAATTGCCGTGCCTCCAGGTGGAAAGCGATGCCGTCAATTTCCACAATCAGGAATCCTTCCAGGAGAAAGTCCACGCGCCCAATTCCGTCAATCCATACCTGGGTGGCGGTGTTAATACCAGCGTCCCTGAACAGCACTCTGGCCAGGGACTCAAGGAGGGAGTCGGCGCCGCGTTCAACCTTGGACACCACGTTCCGCGCCTTGCCGCACCGGTTCCCGGGAAGGTGGCGGAGAAGGAATGCCAGATCGATGTCACCCCGGTTGTAGGCACACTCGACCATGACCAGGGATTCGAGTTCCGGTAGGCACAGCAGTGCGTGCAGAAGGACATCCGGAAGGGCGGCAAGTGTCCCGTGACTGGGAGACTGCGTCAGTGGAAGCCTATGACTGACACAGCCGGCGGGCTTCCGTCCGTTACTTTGCCAGTAGTGTGGCTGAACGGGGGGACGAAGCCGCCAGAGGCTGAATGCCGGTGCGGCGGACACACATGTGACGAGCCACGGGCACGCCCTGCGGCCACTGACGCGGGATCAGCGTCCGCAACCGCCAAGAGCCCCCGCTCGAGGCGGACCACGTCGCCACTCCGAACCGCCTGGCGAAGGCGGGCTTCCGTGGCACCGGCAGTCAGCACGTCCCGCGTCAGCAGCACTCCGCCAGCCGACCTGAGAATCTCCGCTGGGTTCATAAGGCCACAGTGACGGCCGCGACGGTCTGCCGGCAGCCCCACGACGGGGCTATGTGGATAAACCAGCCGCCTGACCTGCTAACGAACTGGCCCGCTTTTGGCAGCAGCGAAGACAAAAATGGCCTCAGGGGGTTGAAAGCCGGGCCATTTCAGCGGACGACGGCGGCGCGTCAGTCCATGCCGCGGAGGTCCAGTACCAGCTCGGTGTCTCCGTCGGCCTGCAGCAGCACGGGGATGCCCCAGTCCTGCTGGTAGAGGTGGCAGGCGGCGTGATCGGGGATCTCGCCGTCCTCGGTCTCCGGCCCGTCGCAGGCGGCCGCGCGCGCGGTGATGTGCAGGATGCCTTCCGGAACGTCCTGGGACAGCTCAAGGGTCCGGAGAAGCCCCACCGATGTTCCGCCGCCGGATACCAGCAGCTCCGGGGGTGTAGAGGAGATCTTCAGCTGCGTGGGATCGCCCCATCGGTCATCCAGCTTCTGCCCGGTGGGGGCGGTGAAGCGGACGGTCAGCTCCAGCGGGCCGGGGGCCACTGGGCTCTTGGGCCGGTGCGTCTGGGATGCGCCCTCGTCCACTTGCTGTGCTTCCTTGGGGATGGGGACGTACACCAGCTGGTGCTGGTTCGCCTCAACCACCACCAGCAGCGGCTCGGAGCCGGCTGCCTTGGTGTGGTCCACAATCACGTCGGAGGGTTCGGCGAGGCCGCGGGCCAGCGTGGAGACGGTCTTGGTGGCGGGGTCGTAACGGCGGACCGCGCCGTTGTAGGTGTCGGCGATAGCCACTGAGCCGTCCGGCAGGACCGTCACCCCCAGCGGGTGCTGCAGGCGTGCCTCCTCGGCGGCGCCGTCCCGGAAGCCGAAGTCGAACAGACCCTTGCCGACGGCGGTTTCCACGGTGATGGCGCCGTCGTCGTCAATGGCCAGCTTGCGGAGGGCAGACGTTTCAGAGTCGGCCACCCAGATACTGCCGTCGGCGTCCTCGGCCAGGCCCGAGGACTGGGCGAACCAGGCCTCGTGGGCAGGTCCGTCCAGCAGTCCTTCGAGGCCGTTGCCGGCAATAATGTCCACTTCACCGGACACGGGGTCGAAGCTGAAGATCTGGTGGGTCCCGGCCATGGCCACCACCACGGCGTTAAGCTTGCGCGACCAGACCAAGTCCCAGGGCGAGCTCAGCGAGACTTCCAGGGGGTGGTCGCTGAGGCGGCCCGTGAACCCGGCAGCGTCCTCGTCCACCCGCGCGGGGCCGGTTTCGAGCAAACGCTGGACGCCGTTGCCGGCCAGGGTGGAGGCCTTGCCGTCTGTCAGCGACAGCCCGCGAAGGCGGTGGTTGACGGAGTCGGCAATAACGACGTCGTAGCCCACCTTGGCTGCCACGTCTTCCGGCAGCAGGACCAGGCCCTGGGGTTCGTTGAACTGTGCGGTCGCGGTGTCGCCGGCGGCCGGACCGTCGGCGTAGCCCTTGGTGCCCGAGCCGAAGGTGGCCAGGACGGTCTGGAAGTCGGTGCCGAGCTCCACGAGGCGGTGGTGGCCGGTGTCGGTGACCAGCCATGAACCCTGCGTTGCGGCACCTGCTGCCGCGCCGCCGTCGGACGCTTCATCTGCGCCGGAACCACGGCCTGCGGGAAGGAAGAGCGCCTTGCCCGGGAACCGCAGGGTGCCGGACGTCGGCTCGGGCGCCACGTACGGGCCGGAGCCGCGGTGCAGGGTGCCCTTGGCCTCGTGTTCGGCGATGAGCTCGGGGATCAGCACGGCCAGGCCGTCCGCGTGGCCCTCCCCGGAGAGGTGCGCCACGATGTAGCCCTCCGGGTCGATGACCACCAGCGTGGGCCAGGCACGGGCGGTGTACGCCTTCCAGGTCTCCAGCTCCGGATCGTCCAGGACCGGGTGGTGGATCTCGTAGCGCTCCACAGCGGCGGCCAGCGCCACCGGGTCCGCCTCGTGCTCGAACTTGGGCGAGTGGACGCCCACGGTGACCAGGACGTCCGAGTACTCTTCCTCCAGTGGGCGCAACTCGTCCAGGACGTGCAGGCAGTTGATGCAGCAGAAGGTCCAGAAGTCCAGCAGCACGATCTTGCCCCGCAAGGCTTCGAGGTCGAGGGTCTTGCCGCCGGTGTTCAACCAGTTACGGCCCACCAGTTCGGAGGCTCGGACCCGGTGGTGGGTGCGTACGGTTTCGCTCATCAGCGTCCTTCCAGCTTGTTGCGGTCAGCCAGCTTGGCATCGCGTTCGGCCAATTTGGCAAACATATCGTTGTAAGCGGTGAGATCGGCGTCGTTATTCCTGTCGGCCGCCCGATCCACCCGTTTGGTTTCCCGCGCATCGGACCGGGACCACATGATGGCGACGCCGATCGCCACCAGGAGGGTGGGCACCTCGCCGATGCCCCAGGCCACTGCGCCGCCGGTCTGCTGGTCCATCAGTGCGGACTGTCCCCAGTCCCGGCCCAGGTTGCCGAAGTAGTCGGCGGCCAGGAGGTTGGTGCCGCCCATGATCGCCACGCCGAAGAACGCGTGGAAGCCCATGGTGGCCAGGAGCAGGAGCAGCCGCATGGGGTACGGCGCCCGGCGCGGCAGCGGGTCCGAACCGATCATGCTCAGCACGAAGATGTAGCCCGTGAGCAGGAAGTGCACGATCATCAGCTCATGGCCCACATGCTCGCGCATCGCGAACCCGAACAGGTCGGAGTAATAGAACAGCACAATGGAGCCGGCAAAGTTGGCGGCCGCGAACAGCGGATGGGTAACCACCTGGGAGAACTTTGAGTGCACGAAGACCAGGATCCACTCCCGGGCTCCGCGTGAACCGTCGCCGCGGGGTTGCAGGGCGCGCAGGGCGAGCGTGACCGGGGCGCCGAGCACCAGGAAGATGGGGGCCACCATGGTCAGCGCCATGTGGTCCACCATGTGCGCGGAGAACAGGACGCGGCCATAGACCGACGGCGGCCCGGACGTGATGTAGGTCAGCACCAGAAGGCCGATCACCCAGTTCACGGACCGGAACCACTGCCACGTGTCGCCCCGGCGATAGACCTTTGCCACCCCGAGGAAGTAGGACACCAGCCCGAACAGGGCCACGGCAATCCAAAGCCAGTCCAGGCGCCATTCCGTCAGCCAGCGCTCCGGCGTCAGTTCGGGGGGCAGTTCGTAACCGGTCAGGATGAAGGCCGGCGACGCGTCCGGCGCATAGGTTGTGGGCTCCGGCGGGGCCGAACGCCCCAGGGCGACGGCCACGCCGGAGGTCAGGCCCATCACCAGGAGTTCGGCCAGGACCAGCTGCCACAGCACGCGCCGCGAGGACATTGTGGAGCCCTTGCGGCCCAGCTGCGGGATGACCCATTGGCGGTGCATGAAGCCGATCCCGCCCAGGACCAGGGTGGCTGCGGATTTGGCCAGGATCAGTTGACCGTAGGCGGAGCCGAAGAGGTCTCCCCAGTTGGTGATCCGGATGCTGGCATTGATGACTCCGGACGCGAACACCAGGACAAAGGCGAAGCCGGCCAGGGAGGAGAACCGGCGGAGGGTGGATTCTGTGATGTCACCGGCTGCCCCTGCCTTGGAACCGGTGAGGATGCCGGAGAGCAGGGCCAGCAGGATGATCCCGCCCACCCAGGTGCTGACGCCCACCAGGTGCAGGCCGAGGGAGTTGATGGCACCCTCGTGGTCTGACGAGCTTGAGGAGTGGCCAATCAGCGCCGTGGGGACCAGCCCAATGAACGCCAGGACCAGGGTCAGCGCCAGCCCGCCGAGGGACCGGACGCCGAACAGCGCTGTGGTGACTACGGCGGCGATGATGGTGACGGCCAGCCAGGCGCGCCCCGTCTCGATATCCGTCATGAAATACACCAGGGCCTGCGTGAACTCGGCGTCCCCCGAGAGCGACTGCCCGGCAACGTCCGCGTACGTCAGTACCAGGACGGCGATTGCGGACAGGGTCCAGGTTGCGCCGGCGGCGGCTGCCACAGCCAGAGCACGGCTGAAGGCGGGGTGCTCGGGGCCGCCGTCGGCTTCGGACGCTTCCCTGGCCCTGCTGCGGGGCGCCAGGCTCCTGGGCAGGATTCCGACGGCAAAGATCAGGCCGCCGATGACCGTTGCCAGGGAAATGTTGTGGATGGCCTTGCTGGCAGGCAGGCCCCAACGCACTAGGGCCCCGGGGTCAGCGACGCCCCGGGTTGCCGCAGCACCGGAGAAGATGAGGGCAGCAACAAGGCCAAGGAATACTGCGGCCAGTCCGGCAAGCTGCCAGGGGCGTGAGATGCCGGAGGCGCCGCTGTCCTGCCCCTGCGCTCCCTTGCCGGGAGCGGACTGGGGGTTTGTGGAACGGGGTTTTGCGGCAGAAGACACCATTCCATTGTCCGCTACGCCTGCCCGGGCCGCGAATCGGCCTTAAAAGCAAAAGGAGCGGCAACCTCCCGGTCACCGCTCCTTTTCCACGCCGGCTCTGGGCCGGGGAGGAAGAAGCTTACTTCTTGTTGGAAACCGCAGCCTTGAGCTTGGAACCGGCGGTCAGTTTGACGCTGTGGCCTGCTGCGATCTGGATGGTCTCACCCGTCTGCGGGTTGCGGCCGGTGCGTGCTGCACGGTCGGTACGCTCGACGGCGAGCCAGCCCGGGATGGTGATCTTCTCGCCCGCGGCGACAGAAGTCTCGAAAACCTCGAACAGTGCGTCGAGGACGGAGTTGACGGCTGCCTGGCTGGTGCCGGCCTTGCCCGCTACCTCTGCAACAAGTTCACTACGGTTCTTAGCCATTTATGTCCTCCTGGACGGTCATCTTTATGGAGCCTGCACGCGGCATGCGCACAAGCCACTGTTCGAAAACTTACCAGCTTGGGCGGTCGAGGTCCGCAAATTCCGCGTGTTTCCGCCACTTTTTGAGGTTAATCACCGGATTTTGGGGGGTTTTCAGCCCCGATTGTGCCCTCAGCGGACGCTCTCTCACCTAATGCAGGTTCCCGGGCGACGCTCTATCAGCTGTTGCGGGTTCCCGGGCAACGCCGCATCACTTGTCCTGGGTTCGCTGTGGACGGCCTATCACCCGGGCGGATTGTCCGACGGCGGGACGGTGCCTTGGTGCCTTGCCGCGTGACCCGGGGTGGGTTGCTCTGTCAGTTGTGGTTGCTATCCGGGGTTTTTGGGTGCGTTATTTGATAGGGCATCCCGGGGCGGTGGTGTTTAAATGCGGGAGGCCCCAACCATTGCTGGTTGGGGCCTCGACCTTAATGGTTGTCCGGCGGTGACCTACTCTCCCACACCCTCCCGGGTGCAGTACCATCGGCGCTGTGGGTCTTAGCTTCCGGGTTCGGAATGGGACCGGGCGTTTCCCCCACGCTATGACCGCCGTAACCCTTGCTCCACACCCCCGCGGGGGTGGGAAAACCTGGTGGTTACAACATTCGTGCTCGTGTTAGAGCTGTGGTGTTGTTATTCAATTTGGTGTTCCCTGCAACAAACGGGTTTGTTGTTTGGGAACCACATAGTGGACGCAAGCAGTCTTGTGTATCTTTTTACCCAACCCGGGTGCAAACGCTTTTGAAGTTCGTTTGCGGGGTGGGTGTGTGGTGTAAGTTGTTGGCCTATTAGTACCGGTCAGCTTCACGAGTCGTTAGTCCTCGCTTCCACATCCGGCCTATCAACCCAGTGGTCTGGCTGGGGGCCTCTCACACACG